>NZ_JCALDM010000014.1:0-138849 GCF_059812845.1 Mycobacterium sp. NGS34 | reverse complement strand
CCGCAGTTTCGCGCAACAACTCGACGCTCGGCAGAAACGATCACGCGCCGTGGCCGGCGGGCACCCGCTCGCCGTCCACCGGCGGACCGGGGGGCGTTC
Organism: Mycobacterium sp. NGS34; assembly: GCF_059812845.1. NCBI lineage: Bacteria > Bacillati > Actinomycetota > Actinomycetes > Mycobacteriales > Mycobacteriaceae > Mycobacterium > Mycobacterium sp. NGS34. The sequence continues at coordinate 138,750 of NZ_JCALDM010000014.1, read as the reverse complement.
CGTCTCCGAAAGGCCTGCCCTCCAAGGTTTCCCGGCTATGTGGTGCCAGCCAGCCGGCCAGGTCCGGGCCCTTGGGCACGATGCGGGTCGGGTTGATGTCGGCGTGCACGATGTAGTAGTGCTGCTTGATCTGGACGAAGTCGACGGTGTCGCCGAAGCCCGGCGTCTGGAACAGGTCGCGCGCGTAGGCCCACAGGACCGGCATTTCGCTGAGCTTGGATCGGTTGCACTTGAAGTGTCCCTGATAGACCGGGTCGAAGCGGGCCAACGTGGTGAACAACCGGACGTCGGCCTCGGTGATGGTGTCGCCCACCAGGTATCGCTGGTTGGCAAGGCGATCGCTCACCCAATCCAGTGCGGTGAACAGCCGGTCGTAGGCCGCCTCGTAGGCCTGCTGTGAGCCGGCGAAGCCACAGCGGTAGACGCCGTTGTTGATCTCGGTGTAGATCCTCTTACTCACCTCGTCGATCTCGGCGCGCAGCGGCTCCGGGTATAGCTGCGGCGCGCCCTCGCGGTGGTAGGCCGTCCACTCGGTGGAGAGATCCAGCGTCATCTGCGCGAAGTCGTTGGTGACGACCGCACCGGTCGGGACGTCGACGATCGCCGGGACCGTGATGCCCTTGGGGTAGTCGGGGAAGCGTTTGAAGTAGGCGTCCTGGAGCCGCGGGATCTTCAGCACCGGGTCGACGCCGCCGGGGTCCAGGTCGAAGGTCCAGCTGCGCTCGTCGTGGGTGGGGCCGCAAAACCCAATGGAGAGAGCGCCTTCCAGGCCCAGCAGCCGCCGGACGATGATCGCGCGGTTGGCCCACGGGCAGGCGCGGGCCACGATGAGCCGATACCGGCCGGGCTCTACCGGGTAGCCGTCGCGCCCGTCGGCGGTGATGCGGGTGTTGATGTAGTTGGTGTCCCGGGTGAATTCGCCCGCGGGGGCGACGTAAGAGGCCATGACGCCAATTCTGCCCCTTCGCCCGGCCTCAACTAATCGGCGATTCCGCCCATCACGTCGGCCTGCGCGCCCGTCAGGAACCGTCGGGCCAGGTTGGTCTCGGTCGATTCGGCCGGCTCCCAGTGTGCGATCCACGGCCCGGTGCCCTCGGACTGATCGACGATCCCGTCCTCCAGCCAGGTGAACCGGCCGTCCAGCACGTCGTGGGTCAGCCGGACGTCGCTGCTGTCGGTGTTGGCCCACAACGCCTGGAACAGGGCCTCGACCCGCAGGGTCGCCTGCTGGCAGAACGTGTCGGCCAGCTCGTATGCCTGCCGGCCGACGGCCGGGTCCGCCGCGCGTTGCCCCTCGGCGCGCACGCACGCCGCCGACATCGCGAACAGCTCCGCCCCGATGTCGACGATGCGCCCGAGGAATCCCTGCCGCTGCTCGAGTTTGGCCTGCCAGCGCGCCATCCCGTAGAAGGTGTTGCGGGCCAGCTTGCGGGTGGAGCGTTCGACGTACCGCAGGTGCGACGCCAGCGGCCCGAACTCGCTGAATGCCCGGGGCCGCTGCCCCTCACCGAACACCAACTGCGGCAACCACTTTGCGTAGAACCCGCTGGCGCCGACGGCCGCGGCCGCCTTCTGGCGCAAACCCGTGTCGGGCTTGGCGAGGTCACCGGCCGCGGTCAGGTGGGCGTCGACCGCCTCGCGCGCGATGAGCAGGCGCATGATTTCGCTGGATCCCTCGAAGATGCGGTTGATCCGCAGGTCGCGCACCACCTGCTCGGCCGGCACCGCGCGCTCCCCGCGCGCGGCCAGCGACTCGGCGGTCTCGTAGCCTCGGCCACCGCGGATCTGCAGGAGTTCGTCGGCGATCAGGCAGGCCATCTCGCTGGACCACAACTTGGCCAGCGCCGCCTCGATCCTGATGTCGTTGCGGCCTTCATCGGCCATCTGCGCGGACAGCTCCAGCACCGCGTCAAGGGCATAGGTGGTGGCGGCGATGAACGAGATCTTGCTCGCGACCGCTTCGTGTTTGGCGAGCGGCTTGCCCCATTGCACGCGCTCCCCCGACCATTCGCGGGCGATCTTCAGCGCCCACTTCGACGATCCCGTCGCGCTCGCGGGAATCGACAGCCGCCCCGCGTTGAGCGTGGTCAGCGCGATCTTCAGACCGTCGCCTTCCCGGCCGACCAGGTTTTCGGCGGGCACCCGCACCCGGTGCAGCCGGGTGACGCCGTTCTCGATGCCGCGCAGGCCCATGAACTTGTTGCGCCGCTCCACGGTGATCCCGGGCGAATCGGCCTCGACGACGAACGCGCTGATTCCGCCGCGGTGCACCTCACTCTTGGGCACCCGGGCCATCACCACCAGCAGCTCGGCGACCACGCCGTTGGTGGTCCACAACTTCACGCCCTCGAGTTCGTACGCCTTGCCGTCCTCGACCGGTGTCGCCGTCGACGCCAGGCGCGCCGGGTCCGAGCCCACGTCCGGTTCGGTGAGCAGGAACGCCGAGATGGCGCCGGCGGCGCAGCGCGGCAAGAACTTCCGCTTCTGTTCGGGCGTCCCGGCAAGCTTGAGCGGCTCGGGTACCCCGATCGACTGATGGGCCGAAATCAGCGCGCCGAGGCTGGGATGAACCGACGAGATCATCACCAGCGCCCGGTTGTAGGCCACCTGCGACATGCCCAGGCCGCCGTATTCGGTGGGTATCTTCATGCCGAAGCAGCCCAGCGCGGCCAGGCCCTTCACGTATTCGTCGGGGATGGCCGAATCGCGCTCGATCACGCTGCCGTCGACGGTGTCGAGAAACTCGCGCACCTTGCCAAGGAACGCGCGGGTGCGCGCCTCGTCGGCGTCGGACGGTTTGGGGAACGGGTGGATCAGCTCCAACGGAAAGTGACCGAGAAAGAGCTCCTTGGCGAATGACGGTTTGTCCCAACCGCTTTCGCGGGATTCCTCGGCGAGGGCCCTCGCTTGCTCCTCGGTGACCTGCGCTTGCTGTGCCATCGCCGCCTCCTCGCTAACGACTCACATCGAGGCCGGAGTACCCGCTGGTGGGCGGAATATCACGACCTACGCATGTCGAAGTTACCACCGAGTAGCTTCTCGGCGCACCGGTTCGTCGCGAGTAACCGCGCGGTTAGGAGTCGAGCTCCCTGGCCACCGCCTTGACCACCTCGGAGACCCGACGGGCGGTCTTGCGGTCCGGGTAGCGCCCCTTGCGCAGCTCGGGCTGCACGGCGCCTTCCAGCAGCGTGATCATGTCCTCGACCATCCCGTGCAGCTCGTCGGGGCTGTGCTTGTGCTCGACCGGCGCCGCCTCGCGACGCGTCTTGGCAAGGCTGGGCGGGGGATCGATCAGCTTGAGGCTCAACGCCTGCGGACCGCGCCGGCCGGAGGCGACGCCGAACTCCACCCGCTGCCCCGACTTGAGCCCCTCGACCCCTTCGGGCAGCGCCGACGAGCGGACGTAGACGTCCTCGCCGTCCTCCTGTGACAGAAAGCCAAACCCCTTTTCGGCGTCGTACCACTTAACCTTGCCGGTCGGCACTGGTCTCACCTGCTTGTCTGACGGATCACTAGGATGGGCAACGCAAGAAGCGTCCCGCCTGCGCAGGACGCATGTTGGATTCTGATCCTACTCGGATGCCCGCCCGACGAGCACCCCCGTTACGCGTCACTCGGTAGTCTGGGCGGTACCGCTGGAGGAGATATGCGCCTGATCCTGAACGTCATCTGGCCCGCATTCGGTGGCCTGTGGGTGCCCGCATGACGCTGACCGCATTGGGCTTACCGACGGTGCGAGGCCGCGCCGGCGACCCCGTCGCCCAGAACGTTCCCGGCAGCGGCCCGTTGCTGGACACCTACGGGCGCGCCGCGACCGATCTGCGAGTCTCGCTGACCGATCGTTGCAATCTGCGGTGCAGCTACTGCATGCCGGCCGAGGGCCTGGACTGGCTGCCCGGCGAACAATTGCTGAGCCCCGACGAGCTGGCCAGGCTGATGCACATCGCCGTCACCCGGCTGGGCATCACCAGCGTGCGGTTCACCGGCGGGGAACCCCTGTTGTCCCGCCACCTCGAAGAGGTGATCGCCGCCGCGGCCGGCCTGCAACCCCGCCCCGAGATCTCGTTGACCACCAACGGTGTTGGGCTGGCGCGCCGGGCCGCCGCTCTCGCCGCGGCCGGCCTGGATCGGGTCAACGTGTCGATGGACAGCGTGGACCGCGACCACTTCGCGGCCATCACCCGCCGGGACCGGCTCGCCGACGTGCTGGAGGGCCTGGCGGCCGCCAAAGCGGCCGGCCTGACTCCGGTCAAGGTGAACGCCGTGCTCGATCCCGCGACCGGGCGTGACGACGTCGTCGGCCTGCTGCGGTTCTGCCTCGAGCACGGTTATCAGTTGCGGGTCATCGAGCAGATGCCGTTGGACGCCGGGCATCAATGGCGCCGTGGCGCCGCGCTGACCGCGGACGACGTGCTGGCGGTGCTGCGCCAGCACTTCCGGTTGCGCCCGGACCCGGCGCCCCGCGGTTCGGCCCCGGCGGAGCTCTGGCTGGTGGACACGGGACCGGACACTCCGAGCGCGAAGTTCGGGGTCATCGCGTCGGTGTCGCACGCCTTCTGCTCGACCTGCGACCGCACCCGGCTCACCGCCGACGGCCAGGTCCGCAGCTGCCTCTTCTCCACGCAGGAGACCGACCTTCGGGGTCTGCTGCGCGGTCGGGCCGACGACGACGCGATCGAGGCGGCGTGGCGCGCCGCGATGTGGGGCAAGCCCGCCGGCCACGGCATCAACGATCCCGACTTCATTCAGCCCGCCCGCCCGATGAGCGCGATCGGTGGCTAGCCCGACGGGTCAGGCCCCGGCCGACGGGGAGGGAGTCCAGGTGACGGTCCGCTACTTCGCCGCCGCGCGCGCCGCGGCCGGTGCCGAATCGGAGGCCTTGGTGGTGCGCCCGGGCACCACGGTGGCCGGATTGGTGGAGCGGCTCGCCGTTCGCGGATCTCGCCTCGCCACCGTGTTGGAACGATGCTCCTACCTGCGCGACGGCATCGCGGTGCGCGACGAAACCACGCCGTTACGCACCGGTGACACGATCGACGTTCTGCCGCCCTTCGCCGGCGGATGAAACTGTGAGATACCTCACGTAACGGAACGATAACGGAGAAATCACGCTCCGATCTCGGGCGAATGACCAGCGGGAATCCCTAGCGTTCCTGGGCTTTTCGGATATGGCCGTGAGGGAAACGCCGGGTTTCGCAAGACGTGACGGGACGAACAGAACGCGCTAGCGTCACCGACGGTTCGTCAATCTACCGAACGGCGTACCTCCCCTCCTATCGCGCCGAGCTCCATCCAATAGGCGGGGGTGACCAAAGCGGATGGAGGCGGGGGACCCACCGGTCCACCGTGATCGGACTGGAGTCGCTTGCGGCTCCTAGGGGTGAAGCCGACGCCGGCTCCCATGCGGAGTGCGGCGGCGGCCGGGTGGCCTCTCCAACCCGAACCCGACAGCTGACCTCGTAGGCGCGTCACACGAGAGGAATATTTCGGCGCGTATGAGTGGACGTCACCGCAAGCCCACAACATCCAGCATCAGCGTCGCCAAGATCGCCTTCACGGGGGCAGTTCTTGGTGGCGGCAGCATCGCCATGGCCGCCCAGGCCGCCGCGGCCACCGACGGCGAATGGGATCAGGTAGCCCGTTGCGAGTCCGGCGGCAACTGGGGCATCAACACGGGCAACGGCTACCACGGCGGTGTCCAGTTCAGTTCGAGCACCTGGGCCGCCCACGGCGGCGGCGAATTCGCCCCGTCGGCCGAGATGGCAACCAAGGAGCAACAGATCGCGGTCGCCGAGCGCGTGCTCGCGACCCAGGGCCGGGGCGCCTGGCCGGTCTGCGGCGGTCCGCTCTCGGGCCCCACTCCGCGCGAGGTTCCCGCTCCCACGCCGGCGGGTATGGACGCCCCGCTGGACGCGCCCGGGCTCAACGGCCTGCCGCCGCTGGCGCCACCGCCCGCGGACGCTCCGCCGCCCGACGCCCCGCCGCCGCCTCCCCCGCCTCCCGCCGATCCGGCCCCGCCGGTGACGCTGACGGCGGCCGGGCAGCCTGCGCCGGACATGGCGCCGCCCGCGGACGCCCTGCCGCCCGCGCCTGCCGCGGACGCGCCGGTCGAACCGCAGCGCGCTTCGACCGTGGGCTACACCCGCAAACTGTGGGATGCGATTCAGAGTGCGGACATCCACGGCAACGACGCGCTGGACGCCCTGGCGCAGCCGCCTCAGGCCGGCTGACGCCTCCACTTAGCTCAGGCGCTCGGTGCGCCCGTCTTTAGGCGGAGCCCACCCATTCTTCGGTTCCGTCGTCGAAGAACTGGTGCTTCCACACCGGCAACCGCGCCTTGATGGTGTCCACCAACCGGGCGCAGGTGTCGAAGGCCGCCTGCCGATGGTCGGCGGCCACCGCGGCCACCAGCGCCGCCTCCCCGATGTGCAGCGCGCCGATGCGGTGGCTGGCCGCGATCGCGCGGACCCCGGACGACGACTCGGCGACCTCGCCGACGACTTGGGCCAGGACCTGCTCGGCCGAGGGGTGCGCGGAATACTCCAACCGCACCACCCGGCGGCCGCCGTCGTGGTCGCGGATCATGCCGACGAATCCCACGACCGCCCCGGCCGACTGATGGCCCACCAGCTCTTCGTGCTCCGCCAAAACGATCGGCTCTTCGGTCATGGCGGCGCGCAGGACGCGGGTCATCCCTGGTGATCCCCGCCGGCAATCTGGTCCAGCGCGTGGTCAAGCACGTCGGCGAGCACGCCGAGCCCGTCGCGCACCCCGCCGGGTGATCCCGGCAGGTTCACGATCAGCGTGCGGCCCGCCACACCGCAGACGCCGCGCGACAGCACCGACGTCGGCACCTTCGGCAGCCCGGAGCGGCGGATCGCGTCGGCCAGCCCGGGGATCATGTAGTCGAGCACCGCCACGGTCTGGTCCGGGGTGGCGTCGCTGGGCGAGATGCCGGTGCCACCGGAGGTGATGATCAGGTCGACGTCGGCGTCGAGCGCCCCGCGCAGCGCCTGGCCGACCGGCTCCCCGTCGGCCACCACCTCGGGCTGCACGGGCGAAAATCCATGCTGTTCAAGCCATTCCGCGATAATCGGCCCGCATCGGTCGTCGTACACGCCGGACGACGCACGCGTCGACGCGATGATTATTCGTGCGGATCGCTCGCCCATCACCGCTCCCAGTTTCCGGTTTTGCCGCCCTGCTTGCGCAGCACCCGAATGTCATCGAGGCGAGCGGCCGGGTCGACGGCTTTGATCATGTCGTACAGCGTGAGCCCGGCCACGCTGACGGCGGTCAGCGCCTCCATCTCCACGCCGGTGCGGTCCGTGCTGCGCACGGTCGCGGTGATCTCGATGTCCGAGTCGCCGACGGCGAAGTCGACGTCGACCCCGGTGAGCGCGAGCTGATGACACAGCGGGATCAGGTCGCTGGTGCGCTTCGCCGCCAGGATGCCGGCCACCCGGGCGGTGGCCAGCGCGTCCCCCTTGGGCAGCCCGCCGGTCGAGACGAGCGCCACCACCTCCGGCGAGGTGCGCAACGCACCAGCCGCGACGGCGGTGCGCCGGGTGGCGTCCTTATCCGTGACGTCGACCATGTGCGCCGCACCCCGCTCGTCCAGGTGCGAGAGCGTGCCTGCCGAGGCCTTGGCGGCCTCTGGGGCCCTAGCCATCGGTTACCGGTTGACGACCGTGACCGGGTGAACGTAGGGCAGGTCGGTCACGGGCAACGGGAAGACCAGCTCACCGAAGGGCGACAGCGCACCCGTCCGGTCGCTGACCAGTTCGCTCACGGCGTGGTCGTCCGGGTCCGTCGTCGGCCAGCCGTTGTCGACGTAGTTGGTCTTGCGCGCCTTGCCTTCAGCAGAGTCAGCCACGGGGTCCATTCTGACAGGTCGCGCACGGGGACGTGGCGCAAGGCCGGGCTGACCGTGGGCTTTGCGTACGGGCCGGTCGGGAAGACTGCTTTACGCTGGTCAGCAATGACCGACAACACCCCGGACATCCCGCTGGGGTCCTGGCTGGCCGACTTGCCCGACGAGCGGCTGATCCGACTGCTGGAACTACGGCCGGACCTCGCCCAGCCCCCGCCTGGCAGCATCGCGGCGCTGGCAGCGCGCGCCCAGGCGCGCCAGTCGGTCAAGGCCGCCACCGACGACCTGGACTTCCTGCGGCTGGCGGTGCTCGACGCGCTGCTGGTGCTGCAGGCCGATTCCGCCCCGGTGCCAATCGCCAAGCTGCTCGCGCTCATCGCTGACCGCGCCCCCGAAGCCGACATGCTCGCCGCGCTGGACGACCTGCGACAGCGCGCGCTGGTCTGGGGCGACGCCGCGATCCGGGTGGCCGCCGACGCCGGCACTGCTTTGCCCTGGCACCCGGGGCAAGTCACGCTCGAGGACAGCTCCCGCACGGGCGAGGAGATCGCCGGCCTCGTCGACGCCCTCGACCCGGCCCAGCTCGACGTGCTCAACAAACTGCTCGAGGGTTCGCCGATGGGCCGCACGCGCGACGCCGCGCCCGGCGCCCCGGCGGATCGGCCGGTGCCGCAGCTGCTGGCGCTGGGCCTGTTGCGGCGCATCGACGCCGAGACCGTGATCCTGCCCCGGCACGTCGGCCAGGTGCTGCGCGGCGAGGACCCCGGCCCCATGCAGCTGACGGCCCCCGACCCGGTGGTGTCGGTTACCACCGCAGACGACGTGGACGCGGTGGCGGCGGGAGCCGTCATCGACCTGCTCCGCGAGTTCGACGTGCTGCTTCAAACCCTGGGCGCCACACCGGTTTCCGAGCTGCGCAGCGGCGGGCTGGGGATTCGCGACCTCAAGCGGCTGGCCAAGACGACCGGCATCGACGAGCCGCGACTCGGCCTGATCCTCGAAATCGCCGCCGCGGCCGGATTGATCGGCAGCGGCATGCCCGACCCGGAACCCGCCGAAGGTGAGGGACCCTATTGGGCGCCGACGGCGGCGATTGAGCGGTTCGCCGCGATGTCGCCGGCCGAGCGTTGGCAGCTGCTGGCCGGCACCTGGCTCGACCTGCCGGGCCGCCCGGCGTTGATCGGCACCCGGGGCCCGGACGCCAAACCCTATGGCGCCCTGACCGATTCGCTGTACTCGACGGCCGCGCCGCTGGACCGCCGACTGCTGCTGGGCATGCTGTCCGGGCTGGCGCCCGGGGCGGGTGTCGATGCCGTCACCGCCTCGGCGGCGCTGATCTGGCGGCGACCGCGCTGGTCCAGGCGGCTGCAGCCACAACCCGTTTCCGATCTGCTGGCCGAATGCCACGCGCTGGGCCTGGTCGGTCGCGGGGCGATCAGCACGCCCGGTCGGGCCCTGCTGGACGACGCCGGCGATCCGGAGGCCGCCGTGCACGCGATGGCGCGGGCGATGCCCGCCCCCATCGACCACTTCCTGCTGCAGGCCGACCTGACGGTCGTGGTCCCCGGCCCCCTGCACCGCGACCTCGCTGAGGACCTGGCCACCGTCGCCACCGTCGAATCGGCCGGCACGGCGATGGTGTATCGCATCAGCGAGCAGTCCATCCGGCACGCCCTCGACATCGGCAAGACCCGCGACTGGATGCACGAGCTTTTCAGCAAGCACTCCAAAACCCCGGTGCCGCAAGGGCTCACATACCTGATCGACGACGTCGCCCGTCGCCATGGCCAGCTCCGGATCGGCATGGCCGCGTCGTTCGTGCGGTGTGAGGACCCGGTGCTGCTGGCGCAGGCGGTGGCGGCCGCGGAGGACCTGCAGTTGCGCGCGCTGGCGCCGACGGTGGCGGTGTCGCCGGCGCCGATCGCCGAGGTGCTCGTCAGGTTGCGCCACGCGGGCTTCGCTCCGGCCGCCGAGGACTCCTCCGGTTCGATAGTCGACGTCCGGCCCCGCGGGGCCAGGGTGCCCACCCCGCAGCAGCGCCGGCCCTACCGGCCCACGCCGCGCCCCAGCGGTGAGACGCTGAACGCGGTCGTCTCGGTGCTGCGCAAGGTGACCGCGGCGCCGTTCGGGAATATTCGCGTCGACCCCGCCGTCACCATGTCGATGTTGCAGCGCGCGGCCAGGGACCAGGACACGCTGGTGATCGGATACCTCGACGCCGCCGGGGTGGCGACCCAGCGCGTCGTGTCGCCGATCTCGGTGCGGGGCGGGCAGCTGGTGGCCTTCGATTCGGCGTCCGGGCGGCTGCGCGATTTCGCCATTCACCGCATTACGTCGGTGGTGTCGGGGGACGACTGAATAATGGGCTTATGACCGACGGACCGTTGATCGTGCAGTCCGACAAGACGGTGCTGCTCGAGGTGGACCACGAGCTGGCCGGCGCAGCGCGCGCCGCCATCGCGCCGTTCGCCGAGCTGGAACGTGCGCCCGAGCACGTGCACACCTACCGCATCACGCCGCTGGCCCTGTGGAACGCCCGCGCCGCCGGCCACGACGCCGAGCAGGTCGTCGACGCGCTGGTCAGCTTCTCCCGTTACGCGGTGCCCCAGCCGCTGCTGGTCGACATCGTCGACACCATGGCCCGCTACGGCCGGCTGCAGCTCGTCAAGCACCCGGCGCACGGCCTAACGCTCGTGAGCTTCGACCGCGCGGTGCTCGAGGAAGTGCTGCGCAACAAGAAGATCGCGCCGATGCTGGGCGCGCGGATCGACGACGACACCGTCCTCGTGCACCCCAGCGAGCGGGGACGGGTCAAGCAGATGCTTCTCAAGATCGGCTGGCCCGCGGAGGATCTCGCCGGTTACGTCGACGGTGAGGCGCACCCGATCAGCCTGGCGCAGGACGGCTGGCACCTGCGGGACTACCAGCAGCTGGCCACGGACTCGTTCTGGGCGGGCGGTTCGGGTGTAGTGGTCCTTCCGTGCGGCGCCGGCAAGACGCTGGTCGGCGCAGCGGCGATGGCGAAAGCCGGTGCGACGACGCTGATTCTGGTCACCAACATCGTCGCCGCCCGGCAGTGGAAGCGCGAGCTGGTCGCGCGCACCTCGCTGACCGAGGACGAGATCGGCGAATACTCCGGCGAGCGCAAGGAGATCCGGCCGGTCACCATCTCGACGTACCAGATGATCACCCGCCGCACCAAGGGCGAATACCGGCACCTGGAACTCTTCGACAGCCGCGACTGGGGCCTCATCATCTACGACGAGGTGCACCTGCTGCCGGCGCCGGTGTTCCGGATGACCGCCGACCTGCAGTCCAAGCGGCGACTTGGCTTGACCGCCACCCTGATTCGCGAAGACGGCCGCGAGGGCGACGTGTTCTCCCTGATCGGCCCGAAGCGTTACGACGCGCCGTGGAAGGACATCGAGGCGCAGGGCTGGATCGCGCCGGCGGAATGCGTCGAGGTGCGGGTCACCATGACCGACAACGAGCGGATGATGTACGCCACCGCCGAACCCGAGGAGCGCTACCGGCTCTGCTCGACGGTGCACACCAAGATCGCTGTGGTGAAGTCGATCTTGGAAAAACACCCCGGCGAGCAGACGCTGGTGATCGGCGCCTACCTGGATCAGCTCGACGAGCTCGGCGCCGAGCTGAACGCCCCCGTGATCCAGGGGTCGACGCGAACCAAGGAGCGGGAGGCGTTGTTCGACGCCTTCCGCCGCGGCGAGGTGTCGACCCTGGTGGTGTCCAAGGTGGCCAACTTCTCCATCGACCTACCGGAAGCGTCCGTGGCCGTGCAGGTTTCGGGAACATTCGGCTCGCGCCAGGAAGAGGCCCAGCGGCTGGGCCGGCTGCTGCGGCCCAAGCACGACGGCGGCGGCGCGATGTTCTACTCGGTGGTCGCCCGCGATAGCCTGGACGCCGACTATGCCGCGCACCGCCAGCGCTTCCTCGCGGAGCAGGGCTACGGCTACATCATCCGCGACGCGGACGACCTACTCGGCCCGGCGATCTGAGGGTCGCCACCCCTCGCGAGCAGACGCACAATCGCCCAAAAATGTTTAATTTTGGGCGATTTTGCGCCTGGTGGCCGGGCAGGGCCCGGCGATCACTGGCAGAGGAACTACAGCGACAGGATCGTCGCCGACGCGGTTCCCGGCGCGCCGTACACCTGGGCCAGTCCGACGCGCGGGTTGCCGGGCACCTGACGCTCGCCCGCCTCGCCGCGCAGCTGGCGCACCAGCTCGTGCATCTGCCGCAGGCCCGACGCGCCGATCGGCTCGCCGTTGGCGATCAACCCGCCGTCGGTGTTCACCGGCATCGAGCCATGGATCTCGGTGGCGCCGTCGGCCAACAGCTTCTCCTGCTCCCCGTCGGCGCACAGACCGGTCTCGGCCATGTGGATGACCTCGTTGCCGGCATCGGTGTCCTGCAGTTGGGCCACGTCGACGTCCTCGGGCCCGATGCCCGCGGCCTCGTAGGCCGCCTTGGACGCGTACACCGTCGGCGAGACATCCTCGTCCAGCGGGGCGAAGGTGGCGTGCACCTCGTAGGCGCCGTAGCGGCGGGTGCGGATCTCGCAGGCCCGCACATACACCGGCTTGTCGGTGTACTTGTGCGCGATGTCGGCCCGGCACATCACCACCGCCGCGGCGCCCTCGTCGGGCGCGCAGAACATGTACTGGGTCAGCGGGTAGTTGAGCACCGGCGAGTTGAGGATTTCCTCCTCGGGAATCGGCTTGCGGCGGAACGCGTTCGGGTTCAGCGCGCCGTTGCGGAAGTTCTTGGCCGCGACCTTGGCCAGCGTGGCCTGGGAGATGTTGTGGTCGTGGATGTACTTGTTGGCCTTCATGCCGAAGAACTTGGTGGTGACGAACTGCCCGTTCTGCGCGTACCACTGCGGCAGCGCCAGCTTGGCGGGGTCGTCGGTGAACGCGCCGCGCGGGTGCTTGTCCAAGCCGATGGCGATGCCGATGTCGTACTTGCCCAGCCGGATGGTGTCGGCGGTCTGCTGTATCGCGCTGGCGGCGGTGGCGCAGGCGTTGAACACATTGGTGAACGTGATGCCGGTCAGGCCGACCAGGCGGGTCACCGCGTCGGGGTTGGACACCTCGTGGCTGCCGCCGAAGCCGAACTGGATGTCCTTCCACTCCACGTGGGCGTCGGCCAGCGCGGATTGGATGGCCTCGGCCCCCATCTGCATCGCGGTCTTGTCGAACCTGCCGAACGGGTGCAGGCCCACGCCGATGATGGCCACGTCGTTGGTCATCTCAGGCTCCCTTCTCAACCGGCTGGAAAGCGAACGTCATGACCTCGGCGCCCTCGGCGTCGGTGGTCAACGGCACCATGGTCAGCTCGACCTCTTGGCCGAATTGCAGCTTGGCCGGGTCGTTTTCGGTCAGCCGCGCCTCGACCCGGATGATGTCGCCCAGCTGCACCAGGCCGACGCCGAACGGCACGAAATCGTCGCCGGTCGGGCCGGCGTAGGGCGCGCCGGGCGGGAAGCCCTGGGTGGTCCACGCCACCAGGGTCCCGCGGCGCGGCAACAACGACTCGGTCATCTCGCCCCCGCTGCAGCGCGGACACCACTGCTGCACCGGGAACGTCGTGGCCCCGCAGTTGCCGCAGCGACTCCCGATCAGCTGCGGGCTCTCGTCGGGCCAGGTGGAGATTTCGGGGGCGAGCGCCTTCTGCATTAAGGGATCCTCCAGCGTCCGAACAGAACAATGCTCACTGAACCGTATAACAGGTTTCCGAAAAGTGGAAACCGCATTCTCCTACCCGCTTGTCCACCCGACGGCAGGCAACTCACCACGGGTTATGGTGTCGGGGCCCAACCCCGACGCGATGTGAGGAGACGACCGATGGCAGTCACCGTGCTACTCGAACTCAGGCTGAAGCCCGACGCGATGGCCGCGGCGCGCGAGCTCATGAGCCGAACTCTGCAAGACACCCGGGCGTTCGAGGGCAACCTGCGGACCGACGTGCTCGTCGACGAGGACGACGAAGCGCACTGGATCATTTACGAACTCTGGGACACCGTCGAGCACGACGAGGCCTACCGCGCGTTCCGCGCCGGCCCGGGAAAGGTGACCGAACTGCCCCCGCTGCTGGCCGCGCCGCCCGTCAAGACGCGATACGCGACCACCGACGTCTAGCTCATCGCGGGAATGATTTCCCGTTCGAACAGTTCGATGCCCGACCGGTCGTACGCGGCCTCCGGGAAATAGCAGATCGCGTACTCACATCCGAGGTCGCGGAGCTTCTCGAGCCGTTCGATCGCCTGTTCCGTCGTGCCCACCGCCGAGTCCGGTCCGGTGGTGCCGGCGAGCATCGCATCGGCCGCCGCCTCGGGCACGTACCCGATCAGCCGGTCGCGCACCCGTTGCAGCCGATCCTTGACGTCGGCGTCCGAGGTTCCGACGATCGCGTTGATGTTGACCGAACGCACGATCGCGCCGAAGTCGGTGCCCACGTCGCGGCAGTGCCCCGCCAGCACCTCCGACTTGTGGGCGAACGCCTCGGACTCCGGGGTGAAGTTGGTGTACTGCGCGTATTTCGCGGCGATGCGCAGCGTCACCTTCTCGCCACCACCGGCGATCCACAGCGGTATGCCGTTGTCCTGCAACGGCTTCGGAGCCACGATCGCGCCGTCGACCTGGTAGTGCTCGCCGTCGAAGCTGACTTTGCCGTCACGCCAGGCGTCGCGCATGATCTGCACGCCCTCGTCCAGCCGGCCCAACCGCACCTTGGCCGACGGGAACCCGTAACCGTAAGCGCGCCACTCGTGTTCGTACCAGCCGCCGCCGATGCCCATCTGAATGCGGCCGCCCGAGATGATGTCGGCGGTCGCGGCGACCTTGGCCAGGTACACCGGGTTGCGGTAGCTCATCGCCGTGCACATCTGGCCCAGTTTGATCCGCGACGTCGTCGCCGCGTACGCCGCCATCAGCGACCACGCCTCGTGGGTGGCCTCGCCCGTCGGCATCGGGACGGTGTGGAAGTGGTCGTAGACCCACAGCGAGTCCCATGCGCTGTTGTCGGCGTGGCCGGCCAACTCGCGCATCACCGCCCAGTGCTTTTCCGGGTCGATGCCGACGAGATCCATTCGCCAGCCTTGCGGGATGAAGAGACCGAAGCGCATAGCAAGGGACTTTAGCCCGCTGACGATGCGGCCCGGCACGGGCCGAGGAGGAAGCGGGCAATCAAACCCAGCCCGGTGACGATGTGGCCCGGCACGGGCCGAGGAGGAACCGGGCAATCAAACCCCAGCCCGGTGACGATGCGGCCCGGAACGGGCCGAGGAGGAACCGGGCAATCAAACCCAGCCCGGTGACGATGCGGCCCGGAACGGGCCGAGGAGGAACCGGGCAATCAAACCCAGCCCGGCCTCACAGCGGATCAATAGCTTGGCCAAAGCGGCCACCGACAACGAAGCCTTAAACAGAATCCATGACGAACCTCGGGCAGGAAATCAATCAATCTCGCCGCCGGACAATCCGCGCGGCGCAACTGTTCTTCGCGGCGGCCGCGGCCGTCGCGGGGCTGGCGCTGTTCAACGCGTCGCCGCCGTCCGACAGCGCGACCAGCGTCACCACCGCGCCGTTCGCCACCGACGACACCAACTTCGTCAACGACAACGGCCAGACCTCCGGCGACATCTTCACCCAGAACGCGCAGGACCAGAACTAGCGCTGCTTGGGCGCCAAAACCGGCGGTTAGGCTTACCCGCTATGCGGGTTCTGATCTCCGGCGCCAGCATCGCCGGGCCGGTGCTGGCGTACTGGCTCACGCGACACGGCTTCGACGTCACCGTCGTCGAACGCGCGCCGACGCTCCGCAAGACCGGGGGTCACGCCGTGGACCTGTTCCGCCCGGCGATGGAAATCTCGGAACAAATGGGGGTCCTGCCCCGCATCGAGGAACTCGCCACCGGAACCGACCGCATGACCATGTACCGGGAAGGCCGCCCCCGGCCCACCGAGGTCGATCTGACCAAGCTCGTCGGCATCGCCTCGGACCGGCATGTGGAGATCATGCGCGACGACCTCAGCGAGATCTACTACGACGCCGGCGGCGACGACGTCGAGTACCTGTTCGGCGACTCGATCACCGCGATCGAGCCCGACGGCGAGGTTACCTTCGAGCGCTCGCCCGCCCGCAGCTTCGACGTCGTCGTCGGCGCCGACGGGCTGCACTCCAACGTCCGGCGCCTGGTCTTCGGCGACGAGGCCGAGCTCACCCGCTTCATCGGTGGCTACCTGGCGGTGGTGTCGGCGCCCAAGGCGCTCGCCGTCCCCGGCGAGATGCTCGGCCACATCGGCGTCGGTCGGCTCGTGGCCGTCTACACCGCGGACCACCTGGACGACGCCCGGGTGGTGTTCATGTTTCGCAGCAAAGAGGAACTCGACTACGATTATCGGGATTCGTTGCGGCAGAAGGAATTACTGCGTGCCGCCTTCGCGGGCATGCACCCCCAGGTGGACGACTGGCTGGGGGAAATCGACCGGACACCGGCGTTCTACTTCGACGCGATCACCCAGCTGCGGATGAACATCTGGTCGCGGCGACGGGTCACCCTCGTCGGGGACGCGGGGTATTGCCCCGGCCCCGCGGTCGGCGGCAGCACCAGCCTCGCCGTCCTGGGCGCCTACGTTCTGGCCGGAGAGCTCGCGCGGGCCGACGGCGATCACCTGCGCGCGTTCGCGGCCTACGAGCTACAGATGCGCGAGCCGGTGCATCTCAGCCGGACCTTCGCGCGGGGCGCCGCCAGGACCATCATCCCGGGCTCCCGGGCGGGTGTCTGGGCGTTGACCCGCGGGGTCCAACTAATCTCTTTGATGCCGGGGTCGCTCTCCAGGGCGCTGGCGAGGCTGAACACCAAGGGTGTGCGCATGTACGACTCGATGCGGGTGCCCGACTACAGCGAAGCCGAAGTTTGACGCGAAGGGGATGACGGCCCGTGGACCTCGCCGGTGTGGGTATCTGGAGCAGTCAACTGCGCTACGGCGACGCGGCCGAAATCGCCGACGCCGCAGCGGAATTAGATGAGCTGGGCTTCACGGCGCTGTGGATCCCGGACGTGGGCGGGCCGGTGTTCGACGCGGTGGGGCAGCTGCTCGCCGCGACGACAAAGACCGTGATCGCGACGGGAATCCTGAATCTCTGGATGCACTCGGCCGGCGACGTCGCCGAATCGTATGCCGCCCTGACCGCCGAGCACGGCGACCGGTTCCTGCTGGGGATCGGCGTCAGCCACGCCCCACTGATCGACGCGGGCCAACCCGGGCGATACGGCAAGCCGCTGGCCGCGACGGCCTCGTTCCTGGACGGGCTGGACGCCGCGCCGCGGCCGGTGCCCGCGGAAGCCCGCGTCCTTGCCGCGCTCGGCCCGAAGATGCTCCAACTGTCGGCGACGCGCGCCCGCGGTGCCCACCCCTACCTCGTCACCCCCGAGCACACCGCCTCTGCCCGTTCGACTTTGGGCGATGGCCCGTTGCTGCTCCCCGAGCAGACCGTCATCCTGTGTGACAGCGCCGACGAGGCGCGCCGCATCGGAACCGATTGGCTGCGCGCGTATTTGGCGTTGCCCAACTACGCGAACAACCTGCTGCGCAGCGGGTTCTCCGAGGACGACCTGGCGCAGGTCAGCGATCGGCTCCTCGACGCGATCATCGCGTGGGGCGACGAAGCGGCCGTGCTGCGCCGGGTCGCCGAGCATCAAGCGGCCGGCGCCGACCACGTCTGCGTCCAGGTGCTGACGGCCGACCCGACGGAGTTCCCGCGCGAGCAATGGCGCCGCATCGCCGCGGCCCTCTGACCGCGAGCAGACGCAAAAGCCCCCGAAAACACTAGGTTTTGGGGGCTTTTGCGTCTGTTCGGCAGAACTAGGTCAGCGAGTCCGGCGGCAGGAAGCGGTCGCCGTACTTGGCGGCCAGCTCCCGGGCGCGGGCCACGAAGGCCTCCTTGCCGATGCCGCCCGGCCCCTGGTAGCCGACGATGAACTGCGCGCTACCACCGGTGTACGGCGGGAACCCGATGCCCATGATCGAGCCGATGTTTGCATCGGCCGTCGACGTCAGCACGCCCTCGTCGAGGCACTTCTGGGTTTCCAGCGCCTCGGCGAACAGCATCCGATCGATCATGTCCTGCAACGGAATATCCGCGCTGCCGGACTTGAACGTCTCGCGCAGGCCCGGCCACAGCTGGGTGCGCTTGCCGTCCACGTACTCGTAGAACCCCGCGCCCTTCAACCGCGACGGGCGCCCGAGCTCGATCATCTTCTCCACCACGGCTTCTGCCGGGTGCGGCTCGTAGGCGCCGCCGGCGTCCTCGACGCCCTTGCGGGTAGCCGTCGCGATCTTGTGCATCAGCTCCAGGTTGAGCTCGTCGGACAGCTGCAGCGGCGGCGCCGGGTAGCCGGCCTGCGTCCCGGCGTGCTCGATCGACGCGGGCTCCACGCCCTCACCGAGCATCGCCAGCGCCTCGTTCACGAACGTGCCGATGACGCGGCTGGTGAAGAACCCGCGGCTGTCGTTGACGACGATCGGGGTCTTGCCGATCGCCAGCGTGTAGTCGAACACCCGGGCCAGCGCCTCGTCGGAAGTCTTCTCGCCCTTGATGATTTCCACCAGCGGCATCTTGTCGACCGGGCTGAAGAAGTGGATCCCGATGAAGTCCTCCTGCCGCTTCACGCCGGTCGCCAGACCGGTGATCGGCAGGGTGGAGGTGTTCGACCCGAGCAGCGCGTTGGGCTCGACGATGTCCTCGATCTCCTGGAACACCTTGTGCTTGAGGTCCTGGTTCTCGAAGACGGCCTCGATCACGAAGTCGACGCCCTTGAAATCCGCGGGGTCGGCCGACGGCGTGATGCGGTCCAGCAACGCCTTGCTCTTCTCCTCGGTGGTCTTGCCACGCTCAAGGGCCTTGGCCTCAAGCTTTTCCGAGTAGTTCTTGCCCTTTTGGGCGGCCTCGATGCTGACATCCTTGAGCACCACGTCGTACCCGGCCTTGGCCGAGACGTAGGCGATGCCGGCGCCCATCATGCCCGCGCCCAGCACGCCGATCTTGTTGATCTTGACCGGCTCGATGCCGTCCGGGCGCGAGCCGCCGCCGTTGATGTGCTGCAGGTCGAAGAAGAACGCCTGGATCATGTTCTTGGCGACCTGGCCGGTGACCAGCTCGGTGAAGTAGCGGCTCTCGATGCGGGTGGCGGTGTCGAAGTCCACCTGCGTGCCCTCGACGGCCGCGGCCAGGATGGCCCGCGGCGCGGGCATCGGCGCGCCCTTGAGCTGCTTGCGCAGCAGCGACGGGAACGACGGCAGGATGGCCGCCAGCGCCGGTGACGACGGCGTGCCGCCGGGAATCTTGTAGCCCTTGACGTCCCACGGCTGGGTGTGTGACTCGGGGTTGGCCTTGATCCACGCCTTCGCCGCCGGCACCAATTCGTCGACGCTCGAGACGATCTCGTCGACGAGGCCGTTGTCCTTGGCCGCGGCCGGCTTGAAGCGGGTGCCCTGGCTCAGCACGTTGACGAAGGCGTTCTGGATGCCGAGCATCCGGACGGTGCGGGTGACGCCACCGCCGCCGGGCAGCAGGCCCAACGTGACCTCGGGCAGCCCGATCTGGACGCCCTTGACGTCGGCGACGATGCGGTGATGACAGGCGAGCGCGATCTCCAGCCCGCCGCCGAGCGCCGCGCCGTTGATGGCGGCTACCACCGGCTTGCCCAGGGTCTCCAGGGTGCGCAGGTCCCGCTTGACCGCCTCGACGGTGTCGAACGCCTCGCCGGCGTTCTCGGGGCCGAGGTTGATCATGCCCTTCAGGTCACCACCGGCGAAGAACGTCTTCTTGGCGCTGGTGATCACCACGCCGGTGATCGAATCCTGTTCGGCGACAAGGCGTTCAACGGCGTTGTGCATCGACTCTTTGTAGTGCTCGTTCATCACGTTGGCCGACCCGGTCGGGTCGTCCAGCGTCAGCGTGACGATGCCGTCGGCGTCCTTGTCCCACTGAATGGTGTTCTCTGCCATGGTCTTAAACCCTCTCGATGATGGTGGCGACACCCATGCCGCCGCCGATGCACAGCGTGATCAGCGCACGCCGGGCGCCGCGGCGCTCGAGCTCGTCGACCATGGTGCCCAGGATCATGGCGCCGGTGGCGCCCAGCGGGTGGCCCATCGCGATGGCGCCACCGTTGACGTTGAGCTTCTCGTCCGGAATGTTCAGGTCCTTCTGGAACTTCAGGACGACCGACGCGAACGCCTCGTTCAGCTCGAACAGGTCGATGTCGTCGACGGTCAGCCCGGCCCGGTCGAGCGCCTTGCGGGTGGCCGGCGTCGGGCCGGTGAGCATGATCGTCGGGTCGGCGCCGGTGGTGGCGGTGGCGACGATGCGGGCCCGGGGCGTCAGGCCCTGCGAGGTGCCCGCCTTCTCGTTGCCGATGAGCACCAGCGCCGAGCCGTCCACGATGCCCGAGCTGTTGCCGCCGGTGTGGACGTGGTTGATCTTCTCGACCCAGTGGTACTTCTGCAGCGCCACGTCGTCGAAGCCGGCCATCGCGGCCAGGCCCTCGAAGGCGGGCTTCAGCTTGGCGAGGCCCTCCATCGTGGTGCCGGGCCGCATGTGCTCGTCGTGGTCGAGGATCAGCAGCCCGTTCTGGTCGCGGACCGGAACCACCGACTTGGCGAAGTAGCCGCCCGACCACGCCGCGGCCGCCAGCTCCTGCGAGCGCAGCGCGTAGGCGTCGACGTCGTCGCGGGAGAAGCCCTCGATGGTGGCGATCAGGTCAGCGCCGATGCCCTGCGGGACGATGTAGGCGTCGTACGAGGTGGCCGGGTCGGCCATCATCGCGCCGCCGTCGGAGCCCATCGGGACGCGGCTCATCGACTCCACACCGCCGGCGAGCACCAGGTCGTCCCAGCCGGAGCGGACCTTCTGCGCGGCGGTGTTGACGGCCTCCAGCCCCGAGGCGCAGAACCGGTTGAGCTGCACGCCGCCGACGGTGTCGGGCATGCCGGCCGCGATCACGGCGGTGCGGGCGATGTCGCCACCCTGGTCACCCACGGGTGAAACGCAGCCCAGGATGACGTCGCTGATCAGGTTCTCGTCCAGATCGGGGTGGCGCCTGCGCAGCTCCTCGATCAGGCCGACGACCAGGTTCAGCGGCTTGACCTCGTTCAACGAGCCGTTCTTCTGCTTGCCGCGGGGCGTGCGGATCGCCTCGTAGATGAAGGCTTCTTCGGACATGTCGGCTTCCTCTTCACAAATGGGGTTTCGGATCCGGATTACACCCTAAACCAACCTGTTGGTTGGGAGTAATGGCACTGGTCAGGACGCCGAATGTGCGGCCAGCCGCACGCTCGGCGCCGAACGTGCGGCCAGCTGCACGCTCGGCGGGGAGCGCCGGCCCTAAGCTCAACCCCCATGACGGTGTCGCGACTGCGGCCCTACGCGACGACGGTGTTCGCCGAGATGTCGGCGCTGGCCGCGCGGATCGGCGCGGTGAACCTGGGCCAGGGCTTCCCCGACGAGGACGGGCCGGCGGCGTTGCTGAAGGCCGCCCAAGACGCCATCGCCGCGGGCGCCAACCAATATCCGCCCGGCATCGGCATCGCGCCGCTCCGCCAGGCCATCGCCGCCCAGCGCCGGCGGCACTTCGGCATCGACTACGACCCCGACACCGAGATTTTGGTGACGGTCGGGGCCACCGAGGCCATCGCCGCGGCGGTGCTCGGGCTGGTCGAGCCGGGCTCGGAGGTAATCCTCATCGAACCCTTCTACGACTCCTACTCGCCGGTGGTGGCGATGGCCGGTGCGCACCGGGTGGCGGTGCCGATGGTGCCCGACGGCCGTGGCTTCGCGCTGGACACCGACGCGCTGCGGCGGGCGGTGACGCCGCGGACCCGCGCGCTGATCGTCAACTCGCCGCACAACCCCACCGGCACGGTGCTGAGCGCGGCGGATCTCGCCGCCATCGCCGAGATCGCGGTGGCCGCCGACCTTTTGGTGATCACCGACGAGGTGTACGAGCACCTGGTGTTTGACGGCAACCGCCATGTCCCGCTCGCCGGCCTCGACGGCATGGCCACCCGCACGATCACCATCTCCAGCGCGGCCAAGATGTTCAACTGCACCGGATGGAAGATCGGGTGGGCCTGCGGCCCAGCGCAACTCATCGCCGGGGTGCGCGCGGCCAAGCAGTATCTGAGCTACGTCGGCGGCGCGCCGTTCCAGCCCGCGGTCGCTCTCGCGCTGGACACCGAGGACGCCTGGGTCGCCGACCTTCGCCGCTCCCTGCAGGCCAGGCGGGACCGGCTGTCCGCCGGGCTGACCGAGATCGGCTTCGCGGTGCACGACAGCGACGGCACCTACTTCCTGTGCGCCGACCCCCGCCCGCTCGGGTACGACGACAGCACCGCCTTCTGCGCGGCGCTGCCCGAGAAGGTCGGCGTGGCCGCCATCCCGATGTCGGCGTTCTGCGACCCGGCGGCTCCCCACGCGGACGTGTGGAATCACTTGGTGCGCTTCACGTTCTGCAAACGCGACGAGACCCTCGACGAGGCGATCAGGCGACTGGCGGCGCTGCGGGGCCCATAACCCGTTTGCGCAGTCCCTCCAGCGCGGCATGCAGGATCTTCTTGCGGACCCGGTTGATGAAGAACTCGGGCAGTGGCGCCGACGGTTCGAGCGTGATGCCAAACCGCACCCGCGTCTTGTCGTCGGCCTCACGGGTGAGGTTGTACTCGCCGTGCTGGCCGTGTTGGTGGATGGTCTTTTTGGCGTCCCACACCATCCAGTCCGGCCCCCAGTGGTACTCCAGCAGCTGCGTGTCGAAGATGCCCATCACCCTGATCGTCATCTTCACGTGGCACGGTCGCCCGTCGGGATAGGTGTCGATCACGTCGGCCTTCTTGTGCACCGCGGACCACGACGGCACGTTGTCCATGTCGGCGAGCGCGTCCATGATGGCTTCCGGGGGCGCGTCGATGACAATCTCCGACGATGCTTGTACGGCCACTGGCTAAGTCGCACCGCCCGATTCCCGGCCGCCCGTCAACAGCTCGCTCAGCCCCTTCACCGAGGCGTCGAGAACCTTCTCGGTGGCCCGCTTGACGACGAACGCCGGTATGGGTCCGGCCGGTTCGACGGTGATGTCGAAACGCACGCGCGTCTTGTCGAGGCCCTCGGGTTTGAGGTTGTACTCGATGTGCTGGCCGTGCTGTTGGGCGGTCCGCTTGGCGTCGTAGACGACCCAGTCGGGGCCCCAGTGGTATTCCAGGATCTCTTTGTCGACCAGGCCCAGGATCTTGATCTTGGTCTTGACGTGGTGCGGCAGGCCGTCGGGATAGCGGTCGATCACTTCGACGTGTTTGTGCAGTGGCGACCATGATGAAAGGACGCCGACATCTGTCAGCGCCTCCATGACCACTTCCGGCGGCGCGTCAACGACAAATTCCCGTGATGCTTTTACAGCCACTGAAGAACAAACTAACCCCAGCGCCGCACATGTGGGTGGGGTTCGCCGTAAATCGATACTTACCAGCCGATTTCGTCGAGCGGTGTGGTGGTCACCGGCGGCGGCCCGACCGGGCCGGCCGGGGTTCGGGAGAAGCGCGGCGCGGGAGCGGCCTGTTCGACGCCGTGGGCGGTGATCACCGTCGACCGGGCGTTCAAATGGTCGTTGACGGCGGCCTCATTCCAGGTCAGCACGGGGGTGACGCACGCGTCGGTGCCCGCGAAAATCTCCGTCCATTCGTCGCGGGTCCGGCCGGCGAAGCGCTTCGCGAAAGTGTCGTACATCCGTTGATACGAAGCGATGTCGAGCTGGGCGGGCACCTCATCGGCCGACAGGCCGAGCCCGTCCAGCAGCGCCGCGAAGAATTGCGGCTCGATGGCGCCGACGGCGACGTACTTGCCGTCGGCGGTCTCGTAGCACCGGTAGAACGGGGCGCCGCCGTCGAGCAGGAACGATTCGCGCTCGTCGCGCAGCGAACCGGTGGACTTCATGGTCCACATCATCTGGGCGAGCAGGCTGACCCCGTCGACCATCGCGGCGTCGATCACCTGGCCCTTGCCCGACCGTTCCCGCTCGTAGAGCGCGACCGCGATGCCCAGCAGCACCAGCATCGAGCCGCCGCCGAAGTCGGCGACCAGGTTCAGCGGCGGCATCGGCGGCCGGTCCCGATAGCCGAGCGCCGAAAGCGCACCCGTCTGCGACAGATAGTTGATGTCGTGGCCAGCCGTCTGGGCCACCGGGCCGTGCTGTCCCCAGCCGGTGATCCGCGCGAAGATCAGCCGCGGATTGACCGCCCCGCAGTCGTCGGGCCCGATGCCGAGTCGCTCGCAGGTGCCGGGCCGGAAGCAGTCGAGCAGCACGTCGGCCTTGGCGGCCAGCTCCAGCAGCGCCCCGGGCTGCGACTTGACGTCCAGGTCGACGATCCGCTTACCGCGGTGCAGCAGGTCGCGGTCCTCCGGTGGCATGGTGAGCCCACCCGGGCGGCGCACCCGCACCACATCGGCGCCGAGGTCGGCGAGGATCATCCCGGCGTGCGGGCCCGGCCCGATGCCGCCGAGTTCGATCACCCGCACCCCGGCCAGGGGACCCGCGCTCGCCACCGGGACTAGCTGCCCTTCTTCAGCTGAAGCACCCGCTCCCGCAAAGCCTTCGTCGCGGAATCGATCGTGCCCTTGACGGCCCGTTTGAGCACGAAGCCGGGCAGCGGCACGTTGGGGTCGACGGTGATCTCCATCTTGACCAGGGTCGCGTCTCCCTGGGGAACCAGCGTGTACTTGCCGTCCTGCGATTTCTGCTGACCCGAGCTGACCAGCGTCCAGCTCACGTCGTTGCCGCTCCAGGTGTAGGCCACCACCTGTTCGTCGGTGATGCCCGCGGTCCTGACCCTCATCTTCACCTTGCTGGGCCGCCCTTCGTCCCCGGTCTCGAGGATCTCCGCGCTCTGGTGGGGCTCCGACCATTCGGGCATCGCTTCGAAGTCGGCGATGACGTCCAGAATCTCCTCGGGGCCGGCTTCGATGACGATGTCGCGGGATTCTTTGATTGCCATGCCCGCACAATAGG
Organism: Mycobacterium sp. NGS34; assembly: GCF_059812845.1. Classification (NCBI taxonomy): domain Bacteria; kingdom Bacillati; phylum Actinomycetota; class Actinomycetes; order Mycobacteriales; family Mycobacteriaceae; genus Mycobacterium; species Mycobacterium sp. NGS34. The sequence goes on along the minus strand of NZ_JCALDM010000014.1, from coordinate 113,794 downwards.
CGAACCGGCGTGTCGGCCGGAATGGTTTGGACCGGGCGTACCGTCGTGCTTGTGACTGATCCCCTCGTCTACACCGTCGGTGACTACCTGTTGGACCGCCTCGCCGAACTCGGTGTGTCCGAGATCTTCGGCGTCCCGGGCGACTACAACCTGGAATTCTTGGACCACATCGTCGCCCATCCGACCCTCCGGTGGGTGGGCAGCGCCAACGAGCTCAACGCCGGTTACGCCGCCGACGGGTACGGTCGGCTGCGCGGAATGTCGGCCGTGGTAACGACATTCGGCGTGGGCGAGCTCTCGGCGACCAACGCGATCGCGGGCAGCTACGCCGAGCACGTGCCGGTCGTGCACATCGTCGGCGGCCCGTCGAAGGACGCCCAGGGCACCAGGCGCGCGCTGCACCATTCGCTCGGTGACGGCGACTTCGAGCACTTCTTCCGGATCAGCCGCGAAATCACCTGCGCCCAGACGAATCTCATGCCCGCCACCGCGTGCAGGGAGATCGATCGGGTGCTGTCGGAGGTGCGCGAACAAAAGCGGCCCGGCTACCTCCTGCTGTCCACCGACGTGGCGCGCTTCCCCACCGAACCGCCCGACGCGCCGCTGCCGCGCTACACCGGTGGCACCAGCCCCCGCGCGCTGTCGCTGTTCATCGACGCCGCGACCGAACTCATCGGCGATCACCAGCTGACCGTCCTCGCCGACCTGCTGGTGCACCGCCTGCAAGCCGTCAAGGAGCTCGAGGCGTTGCTGGCGGCGGACGTGGTGCCGCACGCCACGTTGATGTGGGGAAAGAGCCTGCTCGACGAGAGCTCCCCCAATTTCCTTGGCATCTATGCCGGTTCGGCCAGCGCCGAACCGGTGCGCGCGGCGATCGAGGACGCGCCGGTGCTGGTGACGGCGGGGGTGGTCTTCACCGACATGGTCAGCGGCTTCTTCAGCCAGCGCATCGACCCGGCGCGGACCATCGACGTCGGGCAGTACCAAAGTAGCGTGGCCGGTGAGGTTTTCGCGCCGATGGAGATGGGCGCCGCGCTGGAGGCGCTGGCCGACATCCTGGTCCGGCGCGGGATCGCTTCGCCCCCGGTGGAGTCCCCGCCGGCCGATCCCCTGCCACCGCCGCCGCCGCGTGATCAGCCACTCACCCAGCAGATGGTCTGGGACCGGCTGTGCGTCGCGCTCACGCCGGGGAACGTGGTGCTGGCCGATCAGGGCACCTCGTTCTACGGAATGGCGGATCACCGGCTGCCGCACGGCGTCACCTTCATCGGCCAACCACTCTGGGGTTCAATCGGTTACACGCTGCCCGCGGCGGTGGGAGCCGCGGTGGCGCATCCGGACCGCCGGACGGTGCTGCTGATCGGCGACGGCGCCGCGCAGCTGACGGTGCAGGAACTCGGCATCTTCTCCCGCGAGGGGCTGTCGCCGGTGATCGTGGTGGTCAACAATGACGGCTATACCGTCGAGCGGGCGATTCACGGAAAGACGGCCCCCTACAACGACATCGTGAGCTGGAGTTGGACCGACGTCCCGCGCGCGCTGGGGGTTTCGAACTGCCTGGCGTTCCGGGCGCAGACCTACGGCGAACTCGACGACGCGTTCACCGCGGCGGCCAAGCATCAGGACCGCATGGTCTTCGTCGAGGTGGTCTTGCCGCGCCTCGAGATCCCCCACCTGCTCGGCCAGCTCGTCGGGCCCATGTCGCCGGAGGGCAACGCCCGGCGCTGAAAAGCCTAGCGGCCCGGCCGGTCCGGGGCTGACGAGCGCAGCATCGCCTGCACGGTGCGCCGGCAGCGCCCGCAATCGGCGCCGGCCCCACACGCCTGGGCGACCTCCTTGGTGGTGGACGCTCCGGCGGCGACGCATTCGGCGACGGTGTGGCTGGTGACGCCGTTGCACAGGCAGACGAACATGAGCCGCGCTCAGTCGCCCTCGATGCGCATCGTGTCGTAAAGCCTGCCGACGAACAGCGGCGGGTGGGCGCCGACGCCCACGCCCGACATCCACTGCGCCGCGGCGTCGGGATGGTCGATCCAGCGCTGGGCGGCGACCTCGTCGGGAAACTCCGACAGGATCAGCACCTCATGGTCGTCGTCGAAAGCCTGGAACACCGAGGCCTTTCGGACACCAGCAGCGGAGAGGCCGTCCATGGCCGAGCGGAATCCCGCGGTGAGGGTCGCCACGTCATCGACGGACGCGATCGCGCACACCACCACGCCGGGCGCAGCCGGTTTGGGCAACGGGCGCGGCACAAACCTGTCGACGATCTCGCCGGCGAAGACGGCCGGTATGTCCTCGACGCCGGCGGCGTCGAACCAGTCGAAGAACACCCGTGAGCGCAGCAGTTCCACGATCGGCTCGCGGCTATGCACCCCGATCATCACCAGCACGCGCCCATGGTCGTGGGTGGACGTGTACACCAGCACATGGTGGGCGCCGATGTCGGCGAGCGCGGCCTTGTTGCGCTCGAGCAGCGGCCAAACCCGGGTCGGGTCGGGGATGCGATAGTCCGATGCGATCACCATCGAGTGAATGTCGCCGGTGCTCAATGTGGTTGTCCTAGACAGGGTTGAACGACGAGATGAGCCACTTCCCGCTGGCTTTCGTCAGCGTCACGGTCACGCTGCTGTTGGTGAACGTCGGTTCCGGCCGATCCTTGCTTTGCGTGCTCTGGTTGACGAACAGCAGCACGACGGCCGAATCCGGATGCAGCTCCGACACCGCGGCGCGCAGCACCACGGCGGTTGTCTTCACCGACTTCTGTTTGGCGGCGGGGGCGACGATCTGCTGGGTGAATTGGTCGTAGTAGGACAAGAAGTCGCCGGTCAGGTGCGACTTCGCGGAGGAGAAATCGCGGTCGAGGGTGTCAGGCGAATACGACAGCACCGCAACCGTTCCGTCGCTGGCGGCCGAGATCGCCGACTTCGCGGCCGACGCGTCGGTCGCCCGGTCCGGCCGGTAGGAGAACCAGTAAAGCCCACCCAGCAATGCCAGCGAGGCGACCACGAACAACGCCAGCACGGCCGGGACGGCCTTGCCGGCCGACCGCTTCTTCGCCTGGGCGGCAAGGCGTTTCCACCGTCCCGGCGCTTTGTCGTGGGCGTCGACGTCCTCGGCGGGCTCGGCCTTCGCCGACTCTTCGGCGTCCGCCGTTTCGGCCTCCGTGGTCTCCTCGACCTCGGCGGCGTCTTTGACCGATTTGTCGTCTGCGGTCACGGCACAAACTCGACTTTCGATATCTTGAGCTGGCCACCGTCGCGAGTCACCGTGACGATGAGCCGGTAGTTACGCGGATCCTGCTTGGCGCCGGCCGCATTGGTGACCTCGGAGGTGGAGGCCACCAACACCACCGCCGAATCCTTCGTCATCGAGTCCAGTTCCACGGCCGCGGCCTGAACGGTGCCCTGCGAGACCACCTTCGACTGCTCCACCACCTTGGTGAAATCGTCGGCCATCTTGAGGAAGTCGTCCTTGAAGCTGCCCGTGGAGTTCTCCACGATGCGCTGCACGCCCTGCTTGGCGTTGTTGAAGTCCAGCGACGTCAACGTGATGACGCCCTGACGCGCCGCCGCGACGAACTCGGCGGCACGCTGTCGCTGCTGGACCGCGTCGCGATGCTCCTTGATCATGTAGCCGCTGCCGGCCAGCGCGACGAGGGTGACGATGATCGCCAGGGACGCGGCGAGCGTGGACCACTTCGGGCGGCGAAGCCGCCCGGCAAGGCGGAGCCGACGGCCGGCCGGCTTCGGTGCCTCGGCCTCGGCAGCGTCGGCCTCGGCCTCCGGGGCCTCCGCGTCATCCACGGCCTCGGTCTCGTCCGCCGTCGCCTCGGGCGCCGAGTCGGCCGCCTCGGTCTCCGCGGATTCCGTTGCCTCCGCTTCGTCTTCTGCCGCGACGGCTTCGTCGGTGGCTTGTTGCTTGGCTTCGGCGAGCTGGGCCTCGCGGCGCAACTGAATGGCCCGGGCCCGGGCGCGGGCGGCGGCGGCAAGGGCTTCCGCTTCTTGGGCTTCCGCCTCGGCCTGCTCGGCCAGCGCCCGGATTTCGGCGGCGCTGCTTGGGGTTTCGTCCTCGTTCACCGGAACCGATTTCGTGTTAACGGCATTCTGGCGAGTGCCGCCACTCACCGCTCACCAGCCCGAGAACGAGGCTGCTCGTGACTCAATGCCAAACTCCTCTACCGCTCGCCGACGGGCCACGGCGTCCCAGCGAGGGCGTCGTTGCCGTTGGGCAACCCTACTCGGGATGCGCATTAGCGGCGAGCATCTACGTCGATATTCTTCCGCCGCGAATGTCGCGGCGACCAGGAGAGCCACGTTATCACCCTCGCCTGAGCGGACGCCGGCGCCGCTGCTTCGTAGCTCTGCAAACGCATAACAAGCTGTGGAAATGACGTTCTCTTATCGAGCAAACGATGTGGAGCCGCCCGGCTAGTGCAGCAAGTCCTTGACCACCTTGCCGGTGGCGTTGAGGGGCAGCGCCTCCAGGAACTGCACCGAGCGGGGCACCTTGAAGCCCGCCATGCGTTCGCGGCACCAACCGATCAGATCGTCTGCGCTGACCGCGTCCCCGCGGTCTTTACAGACCACGAACGCCTTGCCCACCTGTCCGAGCCGCTCGTCGGGAACGCCGATCACCGCCGCCTGCGCGACGGCCGGGTGGTTCATCAGGAAGCCTTCGATCTCGGCGGGGTAGGCGTTGAATCCGCCGACGATGAACATGTCCTTCTTGCGCCCGACGATCCGGAGCCGGCCGGACCCGTCGGTGAAGTTGCCCAGGTCTCCGGTGTGCAGCCAGCCGTCGGCGTCGATCGCCTCCGCGGTGGCGATGGGATCGTCGAGGTAGCCCTGCATGACGCCGTAGCCGCGAACCAGTACCTCGCCGTCGTCGGCGATGCGCACCTCGACACCCTCGCAGGGCACGCCCGCGGTGGTGGCCACGTCCTCGAAGGAGTCGCCGGGCAGGGACAGCGTGACGTTGCCGGCCTCGGTGAGCCCGTAACCGGTCATCAGCGTCTGGAACGGCAATTCGTCGTGGATGCGGCGGACCAGCTCGACGGGGATGTCGGCGGCACCGGTCACGCCGGCCCGCAGCGTCGACAGCTTGGCCTTGTCTTGCACCGTCAGCAGCGAGTGGTACAGCGTCGGCGGGCCGGGCAGCATCGTGATGCGTTCCCGCCCAATGAGATCCACCACCGTGTCGACGTCGAACACCGCGACCGGCAGCATCGTGGCCCCGCGCAGGAAGGACGTAATCAGCCCCGCCTTCAGGCCGAACGTGTGAAAGTAGGGGTTGATCTGCAGGTAGCGGTCGCCCCGGCGCAGATCCGCGAGCGTCGCCCATTCCTCGTACATCCGCAGCGTTTGGCGATGATTCATCATCGCGCCCTTCGGGCGGCCCGTGGTGCCCGAGGTGAAAATGATGTCCGAGATGTCGGTGCCGCTCACCGCACGCTCGAAAGGCGAGCCGCTGGAAAGAAAGTTGGACTTCAGGTCGATGACGGGAGTCCCCGCGGGCGCGGCGTAGTCCTGGCCGAGAAATCCTTTCTGCACCAGGACGGCTTTGACTCCGCTGCGGGCGATGATGTCGCCGGCCTCTTCGGCCTTGAACCGGGTGTTGACCGGTACCAGCACGCCGCCGGCGGTGAGCAGCCCGAAAGCCGCGACGATCCACTCCGCCGAGTTGGGCGCCCAGATCGCGACCCGATCGCCCTTGTCGACGCCGAGGCTCGCGAATGCGCCCGCGGCGCAACGGATTCGCTCGACGACGTCGTTGAACGACAAGCGCAGCGGACCGTCTACAACCGCTTCCGCGTCGCCGAAGCGGTCCGCCGCGCTCAAGACCATCTCGGGGATGGTCTGCCATGCCGGGGTTGGCCGGTGCGTCACACCGTGACAAGCCGACCGAGGTTGCCGCCCATGATCTTCGCCTGGTCGTCGACCGACAGGTGCGACAGCGCGTTGACGTAGAACGTCGGCTCAGCTAGCCCCTCGGGGTGCGGCCAGTCGGAGCCGTACAGCACCTGCTCCACGCCGACGAGGTTGATCAGGTCGTCGATGCCGTCCTCGAAGAACGGGCTGACGTGGATGCGGCTCTTGACCATCTCGACCGGATCGCTCGGGAACGCCTCCGGGGCCTTGCGGAAGACCTCGGTCAGGCCGTCCAACAGCGGGGTCATCCACTTCGAACCGGCTTCGACGATCGCGACCTTCAGCTTCGGGTGGCGGTAGAGCGCGCCGTGGATCACCCACGAGCCCACCGCATCCTGGATCGGCCGCCACTCGTTGAGGATGCCCATCGCGTTGGTCTGGAACGGCAGCATCTCCTGCTCGGCACCGTCCCACTCGGAGGTGTAGCGGGAGTAGCCGCTGTCGGACGAGTGCATGCCGACCAGCACGTCGTGCTCGACGACCCGCTCCCAGAACGGGTCGAACTCGGGCAGCGCGAACGACCGGGGACCGCGGAATCCGGGGACCGGAGCCGGGCGGACCAGGATGCAGCGGGCCCCGCGCTTGACCGCCCATTCCAGTTCCTCGATCGCCTTCTCCACGATCGGCAGGGTGATGACCGGGGTGGTGAAGATGCGGTTCTGGTAGTTGAAGCCCCAGACGTCGTCGAGCCACTCATTCAGCGCGTGGACCAGGACGTGGATGGCGACCGGGTCGTCGCGCAGCCGTTCCTCGAGCAGGCTGGCCAGCGTCGGGAACATCAGGGTGCGGTCCAGACCCAGCTCGTTCATCTTCTCCAGACGGGGGCCGGGCTCGAAGAACGCCGGGATAGCGCGCATCGGCTCGCCGAACAGCTCGCGTTTGGTCTTGCCGTCCGGGTTGCCGTACTTGAAGTACTCCTCCCAGGCCCCCGGCCGGGCGACGACCTCGAAGGTCGGGTTGGGGATGTAGTTGCTGATGTGGCCGCGGATCGCGATCTTCGTCCGCCCATTGACCTGCACGTACTGGACGTAGTCCTTGTACGCCTTGGGCAGGTATTTGGTCAGCGCCTCCGGCGGCTCGTACAGATGGTTATCCGCGTCAAAGATCGGAAACGGGACGTCCTCCCGGTGTGACAACTGACCCATGAGATCCTCCTTCGCAATTTCTGAGAATACTATTCTCTCCAGCCGCCCGCGCGCAACGTGCCCCCGGTCCGGGGCGCTGGGTCGGGCGCTATCAGCAGGTGGCGATGATCTTGAACGTCGCGGAAGCCGGCTCGGTCGGCTTGTCGCTCTTGTAGCCGTTGGCCGTACCCGTGATCGTGAATTTCTCGCCGCTCAAACTCATGTCGGCGTTGCCGCCGTCGTCCTTCGAGTACATGCCGGTGAATCCACCCAGATTCTGGATGCGCACCGATTGGGCGGTGAGTGGCTGCGCTCGTTGGTCGATGACGACCTTGGCCCCGGCGAAGTCGCCGCCGATGTCGATCGTCCGGTACCACTCCAGCTGGCTGCACTTGACGACGTTGATTTTCGCGTCGTTCCCGTTGACGGTCACCGAGGCGGTGCTGGAAAGTTGCATCGGCGCCTTAGGGCTGCAGGCGCCGAGGGCGGCGACGGCGAGCGCGGCGGCGGCAACGGCCACGATTCGGTTACGCACTGGGCCACCTCGATCCTGGCTGACGAACTTCTGGGACCTGCTGCGATGATGTTATTCTCCCCGAAAGAGAATGCCAATATCGGCGTTTCGGGTGTCCTTTTATTGGAGCGATGACCACATGGTGGACCTGGAGTTCGAGGATGGGCTTGCGGTGCTCACCATCGATCGCCCCCACGCGCGCAACGCCATCGCGCCGGACACCATGGAGCAGCTGGAGAAGGCGATCGATGCCGCGGCGGGCGCGCGAACGCTGGTCATCAAGGGCGCCGGCGACCGGGCGTTCGTCTCGGGCGGTGACCTCAAGGAGCTGAGCGCGCTTCGCACCGAGGAAGACGCCGCGGCGATGGCGAAGCGGATGCGATCCATCTGCGACCAGCTCGCCGCGTTCCCCGCCCCCGTCGTCGCCGCCCTGAACGGACACGCCTTCGGCGGCGGCGCCGAAGTCGCAGTGGCGGCCGACATCCGGGTGGCGGCCGACGACATCAAGATCGCCTTCAATCAGGTGGCGCTGGAGATCATGCCGGCCTGGGGCGGGGCCGAGCGACTGGCCGCGATCGTCGGAAAGAGCAAGGCGTTGCTGTTGGCGGGCACGGGGACCGCCCTCGACGCCGCCGAGGCCGAGCGGATCGGCTTGGTGGATTTGGTGTTTCCGCGCGCCTCGTTCGACGAGGGCTGGCGATCGATCGCCACGTCGCTGGCCCGCCACCCGGCGGCGGAGATAAAGCGGGTAATCAGCGGCGTTTCGCCCGACGAAGCGATAGCATCCTTTGCACGGCTGTGGGTTGCCGACGCCCACTGGCAGGCCGCAGAGCGGGTGATGAACCGCACCGCCAGTCCGCGCCCGGCAGCCGAAGGAGCGACATGATCAGCACCGCGAAGAGACTGCTGGGCGTCGGCTCGGCTATGTTGCTGGCGCCGGCGGGGCTGCTGGTCGGCGCCGGCCCGGCGCACGCCGACCCCGTCTGGCATCAGGTCGTGTACATCGTCTCGGCAAAGGTTCCGGCCTACGTCGACATCTTCTACCAGGATCAGGACCCCACGCTGTTCTCCGATTACAGCCACAACAACTACGCGTTCACCCCGCAGGTCCACGCCGACGTCGCGCCGGGTAAGCCGTGGGTTCAGCCGGTGAACCTGTTGAACCCGGATCAGTGGGCGATGGTGACGGCCACGACCGGTCGTGAACCGGTGGCAATGGGCGGCGTTCAGTGCGACCTGTCGGTGGACGGGAAGGTCGTGGTCTCCAACATCGGCCCCAAGGGCGCGCTTTGCTCGTTGCGGACCTGGTGAACCATCCAGCTTTGCGGTATCCCCGCGATGGGCTGCGGCTCCCCTTCCAGCCGGCGTAGATAACTTTCGACCAAATCCAAGGTTTCGGCGTGACCGCCGGAGATGCCGACGGCCTGCTCGAGCACCAAAAACCGCGACAGGCTGGTCATCAGGACCGTCCACACCACCGGCGGCACGTCCCCGCCGTCCCCGTGGCCGTCCACGCCGTAGCGCTGCAGCGCGGCCGCCACCGCCTTGCGCTGTTCCTCGCGGAATCGTTCGGCGTAATAAGCGATTTCGGCCCGCATCTCCTTGCGGTGATTGGCCAGTGCCATGAATTCCATCGAGATGCGCGTGAACGCGGGATCGGTGCCGAATCTCCACACCGCCCACAACGGCTGCGGGCAGTCCAGCGCGCGGGCCTGCACTTGCAGACCCTCCTCGGCGCGACGGCGGAAGACCTCGAGGAATAGCTCGTCCATGGTTCGGAAGTAGTAGTGCACCAGCTGCGGCTTCAAACCCGCCTTGCTCGCCAGGTGCCGCGACGTCACCGCGGCGTAGCCCTCTTCGACCATCAGCCGCTCGGCCGCGTCGAGCAGCAGGGCGCGGTTCTTCGCGTCCGGCGCCCCGATTCTGCGGGCCGAAGTCATATCCCTGCTCCGTATTTCTGCGTTGGTGCCGACCACACGGATCGTATCGCGGCACCGCGTTGCGACCTTGACCCTGACAATACCGCCATGCTAAGCAGGTGCTCAGCACATTTTTGGCTTTCGGAATTGGGCGGCGGTGCCGCTTGCCGCCGAACCTCACCGGTAGACCAGCCCAGGGAGACGCAGTCCTATGAGCAGCTTCGACACGATCGACTTCTTCACCGATCAATCGCTGGTGCCCGATCCGCACCCCTACTTCGACTACCTGCGCAGCCAGAACCCGGTGCTGCGGCTGCCGCACCACGGGGTCGTCGCGGTCACCGGCTACGAGGAGGCCACCGAGGTCTACAAGGACCCCGACACGTTCTCGAACATCGTCGCCCTCGGCGGGCCGTTCCCGCCGCTGCCGTTCCAGCCGGAGGGCGACGACATCAGCCCCCAGATCGACGAGCACCGCAGTTACTTCCCGATGTTCGAGCACATGGTGACGATGGATCCGCCGGACCACACCCGCGCCCGCTCGGTGCTGAGCAAGCTGCTGACGCCCAGCAGGCTGAAGCAGAACGAGGAGTTCATGTGGCGCCTCGCCGACCGTCAGCTCGACGAGTTCCTGACCAACGGCGAGTGCGAATTCATCAGCGAGTACTCAAAACCCTTCGCCACCTTGGTGATCGCCGACCTGCTCGGCGTTCCCGAGGAGGACCACAAGGAGTTCCGCGTCATCCTGGGCGCCGACCGTCCCGATGCGCGGGTGGGCGCCCTGGACCACGAGTCGGTCGGCATCAACCCGCTGCAGTGGCTCGACGAGAAGTTCTGCGCCTACATCGAGGACCGGCGCCGCGAGCCGCGCAACGACGTCCTGACTTCCCTGGCGACGGCGAAGTACCCCGACGGGTCCACCCCCGAGGTCATCGAAGTGGTTCGGTCCGCCACCTTCCTATTCGCCGCCGGCCAGGAGACCACGGCCAAGTTGCTCAGCGCCGCGCTGCAGGTGATCGGCGAGCGGCCCGACATTCAGCAGGAGCTGCGCGACGACCGCAGCCTCATCCCCGGGTTCATCGAGGAATCGCTGCGGATGGACAGCCCCGTCAAGAGCGACTCGCGGCTGGCCCGACGGGCCACCACGGTCGGCGGCGTGGACATCCCCGCCGGCACCGTCGTCATGGTGTTGCCCGGCGCCGCCAACCGCGACCCGCGCCGGTTCGACAACCCGCACGAGTTCGACCTGCGCCGCAAGAATGTTCGCGAGCACATGGCGTTCGCCCGCGGCGTGCACTCGTGTCCGGGCGGCCCGCTCGCCCGGGTCGAGGGGCGGGTCTCCATCGAGCGCATCCTGGACAGGATGAGCGATATCAAGATCAACGAGGCCAAGCACGGCCCTGCCGACGATCGTCGCTACACGTATGAGCCGACGTACATCCTGCGCGGGCTCAGCGAACTCCACCTCACCTTCACGCCGAACGGCTAAGTCCCGCCGTCGATCTGCTCGAAGATTCCCGAGAACTCGAACGGGGTCTGCGCGATTCCGCTGCCGTCGACGGCATCGATCGCGCCCAACGTGCCCGTGATGTCGCGGGGCAGTTCCCACATGGACAGCTCGCCGATGTTGTTCTGCTGGGCGAAGGTGGTCAGCTGCTGGGCGTCGGCGAGGCCGAAGATTTCGCTCGGGTCATCGTTGATTCCGATCAACGGCGTCACCCCGAGCATGTGCCACGCCTGCTGGCTGGTCATCGACGGGTAGAGCGTCATCAACTGGCCATGCGTTGCCGTCGCGGCGTCGATCGCGTACGCGCCCATGCCGGGGTTGCCGGGCTGGTCGAAACCGTTGCCGTAGTCCATGGCCATGATGTTCACCCGGGAGACGTCCACGCCGTTGGTCGCGGCGATCTGCAGGACGTTCAAACCGCCGCCCTGCCCCGCGACCAGGCCCGTGGGCAACACCGGGAGGGTGTACGAGACCGTCACGGGCGTGCCGTTGGCCGCCTCCTGCTGCTGCAGGATGGCGATGGCTTTCGATTGGGTGTTCATCGCTTGAGTGTTGCCCTGCAGCGCACCTTCGACATCGAAGTCGAGGTTGTAGATCTTGTAGGTGTTCACAATCGTCGCGTACTGCTGCGCCAGCGCGGTGGGAGTTTGACCGTTGACGGCAGACAGATCGTTGCCGAACGCGCCGCCGAAAGAGATGGTCCCGTTGATGCCGGCGGCCTTCATGTTGGCGATCTGGTTATCGATGAACGCGCCCTGGGAGCCGCCCGTCACGTCGTACGCCGAATAGCCACCCCAGGACGGCTGACCGGTCGGGTCGGCGTTGATGAAGGCGAGCGTGGCGTTCTTGACTCCGTGTTGAGCAGCGCTCGCAAAGTCATATCCGTTGGGGCCGGGCCAGAGCGTGATGTCGACGTAGGGCGAGTAGACCCCCGAACCGGTGCCGCCCCCGGTGCCGGGGCCACCGGTGCCGCCGCCAAGGCTGGTCCCGTCATGGCCCTTGCCGCCGTTGGCGCCCGGACTGCCGAACGTCGCCGAACCGCCGGCCCCGCCCGCGCCGCCGACGCCGCCCACGGCCCCGTCGCCGCCGGTACCCCCGTTCCCGCCGATGCCGCCGTTGCCGTACAGCAGGCCGCCGCTACCGCCGGCGCCGCCGGTGCCGCCGTTGCCTCCGTTGACGCCCGGGGAGCCGGCGACACCGACCGTGCCGGCCCCGCCGACACCGCCCCGGCCGCCGTTGCCGAACAGGCCCGCGTCGCCGCCTCGGCCGCCCGGCTTACCCGGCAGGCCGGATCCCCCGTTGCCACCGTTACCGGCGAGGAGCCCACCGGGCCCGCCGTTCTGCCCGGTCCCGGGTGCGCCGTCGGCGCCGTCGCCGATCAGCGGGCGACCCAGCATCGCGTTGGTGGGCGCGTTGATCAGACCCAGGACGTCCGCCTCGAGCGCCTGCAAGGGCGAGGCGTTGGCCGCCTCGGCGGCCGCATAGGCATTGCCCGCACCGTTCAGCGCCTGCACGAACCGCTGATTGAAGGCCGCCGCCCGGGCGTTCAGCGACTGATACGCGCGGGCGTAGCCGGCGAACAGCGACGCGATCGCGGCCGACACCTCATCGCCGGCGGCGGGCAGCAGCGCGGTGGTTCCGGCGGCCGCGGCCGCATGGGCCGCGGTAAGTGTTGAACCGATTCCGGCCAGCTGCGTGGCCGCCGCGGCCACGGTCGCCGGTGCGGCAATGAGAAACGTCATGGCGCCACCCGCTTTGTCGGCGTATTCCGAGATCTGGCAGATGCTATTGAGCGCGAATGAAACGCCAAAGGCGTCGCCGGATAACCGTTATTCAACCGTTATGCAAGACGTATACGCGGATGACACTACGCGCGTTCGCGTCCAGCGTATTGACATTGGCGTCCGAATAACTAGGCGAGCGTCCTGCCGATGAAGTAGCAGCCGAGGAGCGCGACGGCCATGAGCACGACCCAGGCGTCCGTCAGTCGGCACAGCAGCGCGGGGGCCTGACGCACCTCCATGAACTCCCGAAAGATGATGCGCACCTTGAAGAGTGCGATCACGATGACGCTCGACGTGACCACCGCGCTGGCTCGCAGCGTTCCGTCGAGCGAATGATCTATCCATAGGTAGGCGAGGGTCAGCGACGCCAGCACGAGCCAGACGACCAACAGCCTCTTGTTGAATTTGATATCGATCACCTCACCACGTAAAGCAACGCGAAGATGAGCACCCAGAGGAAGTCGACGGTGTGCCAGTACGTGGCGCAGGTTTCGACGAGCTGCTGTGATCGACGCAATTGGTAGACGACGACGCCGAGGACGACGAAACCAATCAACAGGTGCACGAAGTGGATTCCGGTGAGGAAGAAGTAGTAGGTGAAGAAGTCGTTGCTGTCGAACCCATTTCCCGTGCGGACCAACCGGACCCACTCAAACACCTTGAAAAAAAGGAACACTGCGGCCAATGCGACCGTGATGATCACATCCCGCAGGGCCGCTCGGTAGGCGCCGGCGCGGGACGATTGAACGCAGCGCGCCACCGACCACGAGCTGAGCAGCAAGACCAGGGTGTTGAACACCCCGATGCGCAGGTCCAGCTGCGCCTGGGCGTGCAGAAAGAGCTCGGGGCTTCGGGCGCGATAAAACAGGTAGAAGCCGAAATACCCTGTGAAGACCAGGGTCTCGAACAACACAAAGGCCCACATGTCGGGCTGGCCGGGCACGAACCTGGAGCTGCCGGTCTTGTCGGCCACGTCGGTCACGAGACAACCGCCTTCGGCCGCGCACGGTCGGGCAACGGCCCGTCGCCGAAGTCCTCGCGCTGGATCATCCGGAACAGCATGACGATGAAAGTGACTTGGTAGACGCCGAACACGACCATGTCCAGCCACCACGCGATCTGGCCGTTCCACGCCAGCACGCCGCGGCGAAAGATCCAGCACGGCGCCACGACGACCTCGGTCAGCGCGTTGCACAGGTTCAGATAGCCGAACCACTTTGGGAACACCCGATTCTTGTCGAGCAGAATCGCCAGCATCCAGATCAGCGAGCCGATCAGGAAGACTCCCATGGTCCCGTCGAAAGACAGGAAGGCAAAGTCGTAGAGCCAGCCGATCGCTTCGGGGTCACGCTCCGGCCGCAACGTCCCGACGATCAGCGCGATGTTGAGCAGCAGCATCCCGGGAACCGCACTGAACGTGTAGATGAGCAGGTACGAGTACGCGAACGCGCGGCTGACCGACATTCGTCGCATCGAGTAGGCGATCAGGGCGTCGTTGGTCGCGATAATGCCGCTGATGGCGAAGATGACGCCGAATCCGACGGGTATCCCGAGGTGGCGTTCACCGAACCAGTGCACCTGCGTTGCGAGATCCCACGTGGGCTGCGGTGGCGGCTGGACCTGCGCCACGATGAAGAACACCGGGAAGAAACAGTTGTAGAAGACGACCAGCGCCCCCCATGCCAGCCACAGCTCGCGTTTGGGGCCGCGCCACAGGTGCCAGGCGACCCGGCGGTGCAGCGGCCCCGGGGGCGGCGTGGCTTCAGAAACCGCCTGTGCCGCCAGGGCACTCACGCGCCGACCAGTTCGTCGCCGCTCTGATGGCTCTCGGCGCGCTCCCGGTAGATGGCTTGCCCCAGAACCACGCCCATCACGACGATCCAGACCGCAATAGCAACGTTTTTCACCCAGAACGTCAAGAAGCCGTCCCACGCCAGCGGTCCGGACAATGACACGCCGACGAAGGCGGCGGGCACCAGGGCGGCCGCCACCAAGAGGTTGAAGTGAGCCACCCAGCGACCGAATATTGGCTCGGGCTGATCGTCGAAATAGATTGCCACAGCTAGGATTACGCTTTGTCCGATCAGAAACGGGACCACGATGCTGAACGTGATCCAGCCGAAATCGTTGAGCAGCTGAGTCAGCTCCGGGCTTCGCTCGGGCCGGAACGCGGCCAGCAGCCAGCAGACGTTGGCGACGAGGAACAGCGTCGGACCGCCTGCGATGCAACCCAACATCGCGTACGAGAAGATCGGCGTCCGGTGCGCCATCCTACGGATCTGCAGCACGATCAGGGCCAGGATCGGGACGAGGCAGACGCCGAACCAATTGAAGACGATCATGCTGTAGCGGATCTGCGGCAGGTGCGCCGGATCGCGATAGAAGGTGGCCACCTGCTCGGCCGACATGCGGGGCGACATCGGCGGATTGAAGCCGGGAAACAGGCAAAAGCAGGCGATCCAGATGATCACCGTCGCGGGCAACGTCCACAGCAAGATCAGCTCACCGTCGGTACGCCGCAACGCAGTTCGCGAAGATCGGCGGGCCGCTGCGCCGTGCTCGCCGACATCGGACATCGCTTGGCTCCTTCGCTACGACGGCATGGTTGAACACCCCGGTTAGTCAGCGAAACTAGCCGATCGGCTATCCTCCGGTCAATAGCCGATCGGCTACGCTTCCGGTGTGGTTTCCCCGCAGACCCGGAGCCGGTTCCGTTTCATCACGCGCAGCGCCGCACAGACCCGCATCCTCGATGCCGCGCTGCAGTTGATCGCGGAGCACGGTGTCGGCGGAACCTCGCTGCAGATGATCGCCGATGCCATCGGGGTCACGAAGGCCGCCGTGTACCACCAGTTCAAGACCAAGGAACAGATCGTCATCGCGTTGACCGAGCGCGAACTCGGCGGCCTCGAGGAGGCCTTGGAGGCGGCCGAGGCAAACGACCATCGGAGCAGGGCAAGGCAGGTGCTGCTGGACCGGGTCATCGACGTCGCCGTCGAACGTCGCGGCGCCGCGAGCACCCTGCAATTCGACCCGGTAATCGTGCGACTCCTGGGCGAACACCAACCCTTCCAGCAATTCGTCCAGCGGCTCTACAGCGTGCTGCTCGACGACGCGGCCGAGGATGCGCGGGTCTCGGCGGCCGTGCTGTCGGGCGCGATCGCGGTGGGGGTCGTGTCGCCTCTGGTGGCCGACATCGACGACGACACCCTGCGTTCCCAGTTGGGGCGCATCACCCGCCGGCTGATCGACGCGACCGACTGATCGCCGCACCTGCACGCAATTTTTTTGGTCCGGTTGGGCGGTCGCTCGGGTACGGTTCTTCCATGAGCAAAGTCGCGCGTGTCGCCGCCGCGGCGATCATGGTCACCGCCGGCCTGGGCACCGCGACGGTCGCCCACGCCGACAATCCACCGTGGCCGTTCGTGGGCTATCACTGGTGCCCGGGCCAGATGTTCGATCCCTCATGGGGACCGCAATGGGAACCGACCACCTGCCACGACGCGCACCACCGGGACATGGACGGCACGGTCCACAACTTCGACTACTGGGGCCCCAGCCCCTTCCAGGACTGGCCGGAGATCCCGAACACCCGGCCGTGAATCGCGCCGGGTCGACTCAGGTGTCGCCGCGCTCCCAAACCTGTGTGCCGTCATGCGCGTTGCAGACGAGGAACAGGCCGTCCGGCGCCTGCGCGACGTAGTACTCCGGGAAATCGACGCACGACGAGCCCTCGTCCTTCACGCCGGCCATCGGGGGCGACCGGAACCAGCGGGGCTCGTAGCGCCTCGGCGAGCCGCAGAACATCAGGCGCCCCGGCTGCGTCGCGAACGACACGTAGTAGTCGGCGGTGCCGAACACGTAGTACGTGGTGTTGTCGCACGGCGCACCCAGCACCCGGTGCGGCATGATGCCGGGCGTGCAATCCGGGTAATCGCAATTAACCGGCGCGGCCGCAGCTTGCGGCGCCGCCAAGCCACCGAGGCCGAGCAACACGGCGAGCGTTGCCATTATGAATCGCACGTGATTACTTTAAATTACTTCGCCCACCTCTGGGAATAGAATTCTCGCGCTTGGAGAAGATGCGCGCCTAATGCCGCTGTCTCCGTCGCCGTCCCCCCTACCTGGCAGTGATAATGTGGCTCTCCTGTAGGCGCGGACGAGGAGGTGATCGGTGTGCCTCGGCGCAAGCTTCCCGCTGGGGCGACCGTCGCCGAAAATCGACGAATGGGTGCCCTATCCGCGTCACCGTCAACTTTGGACACGGGGGTTGCTGACGCCACAGACGTCGCCGAGGCGGAGGCTCGCGCCGCGGCCGCCCGCGCCCGCGCCCTGCGGTTGCGCGAACAGGCCGAGGCGGCGCCGAGCGACCAGAACCCCGGGGCCGCGAGCGCCGAAGCGACCAAGTCACCTTCGCGGTGGCGCCGCCTGCGTCCCCGTCGCCCCAGCCGGAAGGCCATGGCCGCGCTCGCGGCGGTTGTGGTCATCTGCGCCTCGCTGGCTGGCAGTGGGTACCTGGTTTGGCATCACCGCGGGGTTGTGCGGGAAAGGAATCGCAGCTCGGAATTCGCCGCGGCCGCTCGCGACGCCATCGTGACGATGATGACGATCGATCCGGCCAAGGCGCGAGAAGATCTGCAGCGATTCGCCGACGACACAATGGGAACGTTCAAAATCAGCATTCTGATGGGCGGGGAGGATGCCGTTAAGGCGGTAGAGCAGTCCAAGGTCATCTCCAAGGGCTCGGTGCAGGCCGCCGCCGTGCAGTCGATGACCCAGGATTCGGCGATCGTCCTGATCGCCGCGAGATCCGAGATCACCAAACCCGGTGAGGCCAAGCCGGAAACGCGCCCGATGCGGATCGTCGTAACCGTCGAACGCGACGCCGGGCAGCTGAAGATTTCTCGACTCGAGTTCGTCCCGTGACGGTCGACAGCGCGGCGCATGAAGAGGCGACCGAGGAGAAGGCCCGCGCCCGCCGGACCGCCGCGATCGGGCGCTGGACGCGACGCTGCCTGGCGCGGTGGCGTCCAATTCTGTTGACGCTCCTGCTGATTGCCGCCCTCGGCAATGCAGCCCGGATATTCTACTTCGACTACCGTCCGGATCTGCAGACCGATCGAGCGGCGGCGCACCAGGTGATCAGGGCGGCCAGCGAGGGTGCGGTGGCGTTGCTGTCCTACTCGCCCGAGACTCTTGATCGCGATTTCGCCAACGCCAAATCCCGGCTCACCGAGGATTATCTGGCCTACTACCAACGGTTCGCCGACCAGGTCGTCGGGCCGTCGGCGCAGCGCGGCCAAGTCACGACGACCGCCAGCGTGGTCAAGGCCGCCGTATCGGAATTGAATCCGAATTCGGCTGTGGTGCTGGTCTTCATAAAGCAGAAGACCACGAGCAAGGCGAAACCGGAACCGGTGGTGACGTCGAGCAGCCTGAAGGTGGCGATGGAAAAAGTCAAAGGTTCGTGGCTCATCGACAAATTCGATGTCCTGTGAGCGCTCCGGGCTTCGAAGTAAACCATTCCGCGACATGCGGGGGCGGTGTTAGTCTGTGAAGTCGATTCGCTTGGAAATGGCGGTCTTTAGCGCGTCAAGGAGCACATGATGCGTCCGATGAATATGGCGATTAGCGCAACAGTGGTGGCCGTCGGCGTCGTCGGCGGAGTCGGCGCGGCCCCGTCGGCGTGGGCCTATGACCCGGCCATCAACGGGACGTACACCGCCACCGTGGTCGGCGACTGGGCCCGCACCAACGAGGTGCTCCACCAGGAGCCGGTGGTGCGCAGCACCTGGACGATCACGACGTCGTGCTCCACCGCCTACCGGTGCGACGGCACGGTCGTCAGCGACCAGGGCTGGACCGCGCCGATATTCATGAACGAAGGGAAAACCTGGTTCGTCAAACGCGACATTCCCAATTGGACAACGTGTCAGGACGGCACTTCATACGTCGGCCACGACGTCATCCATTTCTATCCCGCCAATCCGGAGACCGGCGAGAACGTGGTTGGGTCGCCGGTGCTGGCCGGACGGGAACAAACGTCCGGCCCCAGCGGCGCCTGCGGCACCAACAAGCCGCTGTACATCGACCAGCCGTTCAGGCTGGACAAAATAGGCTGACCCAGTTCACCTGACAATGGCCCTGCGCGGCCATCAGGTGGCGAACATGTCCTTCCACGTTTTCGGCGCCTTCGGCGTCGTGGGCGCGGCAAGGTCCGACTGGCGGTAGACCTGGCCGTCCGGGGTCACATAGGTGCCGTTGTGCGGGTTGTACTGGGCGATCGCCACCGACGGGCCCGCCTGAGTCTCGTTGTGCCCGAACGCACTCGGCGCCGCCGACGGCTCCGCCGGCGGCCCGGCCGGTGGCGCGCTAGCCGCTGCGGGCGCCGGCGCGCCCGCGGGGGCGGCGGGGACATCGATCGGCGCTATGGGTGACACATCCCCCATTTGCGCCAACGGGCTGAGCGGCGCCGCGGGCGGCGGCAACGCCGAACCCGGCGGCGTTCCCCGCGGAACCGCGCCCGGCGGCAGCGGCGTTCCCTCCACCGGCCCGAAGATTCGGTCGCGGTACCAGTTCATGCGGTCGTCGGGCGGGATGCCCTGCGCGATCAGATTCGGATCCAGCGGGTACGTGCCGAAGACATGCTGCCTCATCGCCAGCGGCTGGAAAGGCTTGTCGCTCTCACAGATTTCGACGGTCGGCGCACGTTTCCCGGGCTGTCCCATGCAGGGATAGTTTCGGGCGCCGCGCACCGCGATGGGCGAATCCTGCGGCAGTTTGCAGTACAGCCCGTCCGGCGTGTCGATGGTGCGGGTGTCGGCAGCGGAACGCCATTGGCTCGGCGGCAGGAAGCCGACCGTGCACGCGGGCGGGTCACTGATGATGAGATTGAATGCGCCCGTGGCCAATCCGGTCGGCGACTTCGTCCCGATGAACGACTGGATCGCCGCGGTGAACGGCGGCAACAAAACCAAGAGCTGCTCGATCGACGCGTGATAGGTCACGCCGATCTGGCCAATCGTGGTGAGGTTCGCAAGCAGCACCGGCAGCGTCGGTTTGATTTGGTCAAGCAGCCGGGACGCCTCGTTGAGGGCCCCGGGCCCCTGCTGCAGCAGGGTCCGGAATTCTGGGTCGTTTTTCGCCAGCTGGCCGCTGAATCCGGCGAGGCTGCGCGCCCACGTCCGGATCGAATCGGCGGTCTGCGCCTGCGCGTCCAGGAAGGGCCCGGTGTCCTCTGTCAGGTTCCTGGTTTGGTCGGCGACGCCGTTGAGGTCACCCGAGAGCCGCGACGAACTGTCGAACAGCGATCCGAAATCGTAACCGGCGCCGTTGAAAGCCTTGAACGACTCGTCGAGCAATTGACCCAGCTTGCCCTTGGGGATGCTGTTGATCAACGCGCTGGACTGGTCCAGCACGGGGCCGATCGGCTGCGGGATCGTCGCGTCGTTCATCGCGATGACCGAGCCGTCGTGGAGGTAGGGCGGTGAGTCGTTTCGCGGCCGCAGATCGACGTAATACTCGCCCACCGCGGAGATGCTCAGCACCTCCGCCTTCAGGTCGGCCGGAATCTTCGGCGAAGTATCAAGAGACAGCGTGGCTTTCGCGCCGTCGGGAGTCAGCCCCACCGCGGTCACCTTGCCGATCTGAACCCCCCGGTAGGTCACATTGCTGAAGCGGTAGAGGCCGCCGGTGGCCGGCAGTTTCAGCGTGACCGTCATCTTCCCGATGCCGAGCAGGGTCGGCGCCTGGACGTACCACAACGCCATGATGACCACACCGGCGATCCCGACGATCGTGAAGATCGCCAACTGAATACGGACAAAGCGGGTCAGCATCTACGAGCCCCCGTCCGTCGGCTGGCTTGTGGTCGGCGTCGCGCCGGGCACCGGGGCGCCCTGGTCGGCCGGCGCCGAAGCGCCCGCCGGCGGCGGTCCGGGCAACGTCGCCGTCGGCGACTTCTGCGCATCCGGGCCTAGCCACGTCAGGCCCGCGATCAACGGCGACACCGGCGGCGGCGGCGGTGGGGCGGGTGGCGGCGCGTCCGCGGACTGTTGGTTCACCGGCCCCGGCCCCGGCGCCGCGGACGGCGGCGGTCCGGGCAGCGGCCGGCCCCAGGGCGGCGGTGGCCCGAACGGTGCCGGTTCGCCGGTCGGCCCGGGCTTGGTGAGCGCCCCGGGCGCGCCAGGCGGTGCGCCGTAACGGAATTGCAGGTATTCCGGATCCGCGGGTCCGGGCACGGCCTCGGCGCCGATCCGTTCCCAGTGGGTGCCGCGCAGGATGCCCTTGCGGAGCCCGGCGTTGGTCAGATCGATGATGAAGTACCCGTTGAGGTAGTCGCCCCGGATGTACCGGTCGATGATGCCCTGGGTCCATGGGAACGTCGGCGCGTACGCGATGGCGGCGTCCAGATCCGGGCCGATGTCGGCGAGCGCACCGAGCGCCGGCGCGAGATTCGTCAGGTTCTTCACCAGGTCATCGCCCGCGTCGTTGACGAGTCTGGTCGCGGTGTTGCTGAACGTGCCGAGCTTGTTCAGCGCGGTCGTGATGCGCGGGCGCTCCTTGATCAGCACGTCCAGTGCGGGCGGAATCTTGTTCAGCGCCTGGGTGATCACGTCGCGTTGGGCGGCGAACGTGCCCGAAAGGCGGTTGAGGGCGCGGATCGACGCGACGAGGTTGTCGCGCTGCTGGTCGAGGGTGCCCACGAACCGGTCGAGGCGCTCCAGCAGATCGCGAACGGCGCCTTCGTTTCCCGACAGGGCGGCGTTGAAGTTGTGGATGATGTCGCCGAATTGGCCCAGCCCGCCGGCGTTGAGGACCACCGACAGCGACGACAGCGTCTGTTCGGTCGACGGATAGGTAGTCGACCGGTTCAGCGGGATCGTGGCGCCCGGTTGCAGGCGTCCGGTGCCCTGTTGGCCCAGCGGCGGATTCAGCGCCAGATGCATGGAACCCAGCAGGCTGGTCTGGCCGACGCTGGCCACCGCGTTGGCGGGGATCACGGTACCGGGCTGCACCGAGATTTCGACGTCGGCGTGCCAACCCCGCACCGTCATCTTGCTGATGCTGCCGACGATGACGTCGTCGATCATCACCGGCGAATTCGGTTCCATCGTAACGACGTTGGCGAGTTCCACGTGGTAGGTGGTGGCGCCCGGACCTCGTCCCACGGCGCCCGGCAGCGGCAGCGAGTTCAGCCCGTTGAACGCGCATCCGCTCACGGCGAGCATGACGCAGCACGCGAGGCCGAGCGCGCGTCTCATCGCAAACCGGGCGGTCATGGTTGCGCTCCTTCACCCGGCAGCAGCATGTCCTGAACGTTCGCCGGGGCGGCCGGCGGCGGTGAGGCCGGCGGCGGTGGCGGCGGGACGGGCGGCGGTTCACCCGGCGGGGGCTGCGGCATCGCTGCGCCGGGGATGCGCCCCATCGGCACCGACCCCGGCGGACCAACCGGGTCGCCCGGCAGCCCGGTGTACGCGGAAACGGCGGGCGGCAGCAACGGCGGGCCCGGCCTGGGGCCCTCCCCGCCGGGCTTCAGCCGATCCTCGCTGTAGATAACATTTTCCGGCGCAAACGAGGGAGCCAGGATCGGGTTGACCGGGATCGGCAGATAGTTGAAGTTGACGAGAAAGTTCGGGTTGAACACCTTCAGCGCCGGGCTCAGATACAAACCGCACAGCTTGCCCGTCTCGACGGCGGTGACGTTCTCGATGGCCCCGATGCCCGCGCACCAGGCATACGTCGGGTTGGAG
Source organism: Mycobacterium sp. NGS34 (assembly GCF_059812845.1). Taxonomy (NCBI): domain Bacteria; kingdom Bacillati; phylum Actinomycetota; class Actinomycetes; order Mycobacteriales; family Mycobacteriaceae; genus Mycobacterium; species Mycobacterium sp. NGS34. The sequence goes on along the minus strand of NZ_JCALDM010000014.1, from coordinate 91,267 downwards.
AAGTTCTGCAGGCCGACCCCGCCGCGGATGTTGCCGGAGTCCGGGTCGTAGGCGTTGTAGGCGTTTGCGAGCGCGGTCGGCGAGATGTGCAGCACGTTTTTCAGCGACATCTGGTGGTCGACGAGGATCTGCGTCAGGTCGGCCAACCGCGAAATCTGTTCGGAGGTCGCGTCACGACTGCCGGCGATGAACCGCTGCACCTCGCCGACCGCGTTCGCGAGATCCGTCAGCGCCGCATCCAAGTCGGACCTGTTGTCGTCGAGCACGCTGGTCAGCGTGGCCAGCCGGTTGTCGAACTGCACGATCTGGACGTTGCTGTCACGCAGCGCCCCGACGAACGCCTGCAGGTTTTTGATGATGTCGACGAGGTTGCCGCTGCCCTCGGCGAAGACCCGGGCGACCCCGGACAGTTGAGCCAGCGTCTGGCGCAGCTTCTCGCCGTTGCCGCCGCCCAGCGCGTCGGCGGCGCTGTCGATGAACCGCGCCACCGACGGGGTGGACACCTTGCTGTTGGGGCCCAATTCCGTTGCCAGGCGCATCAATTGCTCTTTGACCTGGTCCCACTCGACGGGCACCGCCGTCCGCTCGATCGGTATCACCCCGCCGTCGTGCATGGTGGGACCACTCGACCGGTAGGCCGGCGTGAGCTGCACGTAGCGCGCCGCCACCAGGTTCTGGGCGACGATCACCGCTTTCGCGTCCGCCGGAATGGGTATGTTGCGATCGACGTGCATCACCAGCTTCGCCCGGGTCCCCTGCGGCTGAATGGACGAGATGGTGCCGACCTTCATGCCGGACACCCGGACGTCGTCGCCCGGATAGATCGCGGTGGCGGTGGGGAAGTAGGCGGTGATCGTGGTCGGGCGAAAGAAGGTGTTACGGATGGCGATTGCCGCGCCGACAACCACCAGGCCCGCCAGCACGATCGCCAGCCCCACCTTGAGCTTGCTGCGCGGAATCGCCCCGAGCCGCGTCATGGCCGCCCCCCCGGGTCCTGGTTGAACGGGAACGGGAAGAACGCGCGCGGCCCGGCGGTGTCCGGCGGCTGACCGGGCGCGCCGTAGGCGCGGAACCCGAAGGCGTAGTCGAACAACCACTGGAAGAACTCCAGCTGGAAGAGGTTGGGGATGAACGGGTTGTAGTAGTAGCCGCTCGAAACGGTCTCCCCCTGCGTCAGCTCGTATTTCGCCAGACCGGGCAGCGCTTGGGCGAGATTGTCGCGGTTCTTTTCCAGGACCGCCGTCACCGAGTTGAGCTTCTCCAGTGTCGGGGCCAGCTTGGCTTCGTTATCATGCACCACGCCGGACAGCTGCCTGGCCACCGCGGACGTGCTGGCGAGCAGCCGCACGATCGCCTGGCGCCGCGCCACCAGCATCGACAACAGGTCATTGGCGTTGAGGATCAGCGTGTTGAGCTGCTGGCTGCGTTGCCCGAGGACGCCGGTGACGTCGGCGGCGCCCTTGAGCAGCTGCCCGAGCGTCTGGTTGCGGGCGTTCAGGGTCTGCGAAAGCCGGCTGACCCCGTCGAACGCCGGACCCAGTTGCGGCGCAACCTGATTCAGGGTCGCCGACAGGGTGTCGAGGGACTGGTTGAGCGACTCGGTGTTGGTTCCCTGGAGGTCGGTCGTCAGGTCACTGACGGCCTCGGACAGCGAGTACGGCGACGAGGTGCGCGACACCGGGATGACGGCCATCGGTTTCAGGTTGCCGCTGCCCGCGGAGTCGACCGTCAGCACCCGTTGGCCCAACAGCGAACCGGTCTTGATGTGCGCGGTGCTGGCCGAGCCGAGCAGGATGCTTCCCTTGGCGGTAAACGTCACCAGCACGTCGCCGTGCTGCAGCGTCATGCCGGTAACGCTGCCGACCTTGATTCCCGAGATCGTCACGTCGTTGCCCAGCGCGAGGCCGCCGGCGTCGGCGAACAGCGCCTGGTAACGGACCGTGGTGGCCCGCTGCACCAGCTGATCGGGGTTCAGCCCGACGGCGATGACCAACGCGATGAGGACGGCGCCGATGAATCCGGCCTTGATGAGGCCCGCTCCGCGGTACTTATTCATCGGGGTCCTTCGGCTCCGCGCACCGCCCGGTGGTCTGGTGCTTGATGCCCACTTCCACCGTCCGGTACTGCAAGTCGGACACCCGCAGCGCGAGGCCGCACAGGTAGTAGGGGAACCAGGCGCCGTACGCGCCGAGCCTGAGCAGTTTGCGGTAGTTGTGCGGCAACTTGTGCAGCGAGGTGTCGATGAGGTTCTTGTCCTGGTCGAGCAGCGGGGCCAGCCGATTCGCCTGGTCCACCGTCGCGGCCAACGGCGGTCGGGCGCGGGTGAGCAGATCGGCGATCGAGGCGGTCCCGTTGTCCAGGGCCGTTATCGCGGTGCCGATGGTGTCACGGTCCTGGTCGAATCCGCTGACCAATTTCTCCAGGCGGTCGATGGCGCTGGAGAACTTGGTGCCGTCCTTGTCGACGGTGGCCACCACGGCGTTGAGGTTGTCGATCAGCTCCTGCACCGTCTGGTTGTTGTCGGCCAACGTGTTGGAGAACGACGATGTCTTCGACAGCAGCGACTGGAGGGTGCCGCCCTCGCCCTGGAAGACCTGGATGAGCGCCGCGCTCAGGGCGTTGACGTCTTGCGGATTGAGGCCCTGGGTAACGGGTTTCAGACCGCCCAGCAGCAGGTCGATGTCGAGCGCCGGCGCGGTCCGATCGAGTGGGATCTCCGCCCCGGCCGGCAGCACCTTGGTGGATCCCGGGCCGTCGGTCAGCTCGAGGTATCGATCACCGACCAGGTTCAGGTAGCGAACCACGGCGCGGGTGCCGGTGGTCAGCACCACGCTGCGGTCGGCGTCGAACTTCACCAGGACCTTCTTGTCGGCACGCAGGTTGACGCTGTTGACCGTCCCCACCCGAATGCCGGCGACCCGCACGGTTTCTCCGGGCTTCAGCCGCGACACATCGGTGAAGAGCGCCGAATACCCGTTCGTGGACCCGGTGGTGTACTGCCCGAAGATGAAGAACAAGAACACGGTCAGCACAACCATCACGGTGGCGAACGCCCCGAACTTGAAGATCATCCCGCGCGACCCGGTCATCCGGGCATCCCGATCTGCATGGTGTTGCGGGGTGGTCCGTCAAGCGGCCCGTACAGCAGCTGCTTGAGCGCATCGGAGTTGAGCAGCAGTTGCTGATTGCCGTACTGCGTGGGGTTGGAGCCGTTGTCGGTCACCAAGAACGGCGGCGCCACGTCGAAGGGCACCACGGGAAGGTTCTGACATTGGGGCCCACCGGTCGCGGCCACCTTGGGCAGGTTGGACGGGTAGCGGTAACGCTCGGCGCCGAGGCCGATGACGACGGTGACCTTGACCATCGGCTCGGGCAGGTCGGGCGCGTGCAGGTTCCCCAGCGAACCGGCGATGCCGCAGTACAGCGCCTTGTGGTACTGGTTGAGCAGATCGGTGGTCGGCGCCAGCAGGTGCAGGTCGTCGGTCAGGGCTTGCCGGTTGCCGCCCACCACGTCATTGCCCATGTCCGCCAAGCCAATCGCGCTGATCAGGAAGGCGTCAAGGTTTTGTTGCTCGTCGACGATCGTCTTGCTGATCCGGACGGCGTTGTCGGCCGTGGCGAGCAGGTGCGGCGCCGCGTCCGCGTAGGCGTCGCTCACCGCGGGTAGGGCCTCGAGGTCGTGGCTCAGCGCGGGCAGGCTCGGCTCCTGGGTGGCCAGGAAGGAATCAAGATCGTGCAGCATCTGGCCGATCTTGTGGCCGCGGCCGTTGACCGCCGACGCGAGGGCGCCGAGGGTTTCGTTCAGTTTGGCGGGATCGATCGTCGACAGCAGCGACGTGAGTTGCTGGAACACCGTGTTGATTTCGACGGTGACGTGTTTGCCCTCGAGGACCTGACCCGCGCGCAGCGACTGTGGCGACGGCTCGGCGGGCGGCACCAGCTCGATAAACTTCGCGCCGAACACGGTCGTCGACGCGATGTCAACGAGCACATTGGCAGGGATGAGATGCATCTGCGACGGCTGCATCGCGAGGTGCAGGACGGCTTCGCCGTTGGGCCGCACGTCGATTGAGTCGACCTTGCCCACCTCGACGCCGCGCATCTTCACCTTGGCGTCCGGGTTCATCACCAGGCCGGCGCGCGGCGAGACGACGGTGACGGGCACGCTCGTGGTGAAGTCACCCCGAAAGAGGCCCACCGCGGCCGCGAAGACCAGGCCGATGAGGACGATGGTCGCCAGCCCCGCCAGGGGGCGCGCGTACGACTGCGCGCCGAAGTGGCGCCCGGGCGATGCCGCGACGGGCCGTGCGGCACTGGTGGTTTCGGACCGATGAATAGGGCCCGGCCCGAGGTCACGCGTCACTGTCCTGTCACCACCTTCCCTAGCCCGACAGGTTGAAGTTGCCGTTGGTGCCGTAGATGGACAGTGAGACGAGCAGCGTCACCGACACGACCACGATCAACGACGTGCGCACCGCGTTACCGGTCGCGACGCCGACACCGGCCGGTCCGCCCGAAGCAAAGTAGCCGAAATAGGTGTGGATCAACAAGATTGTGATGGCCATCAGGACGGCCTGCAGAAACGACCACAACAAGTCGATCGGATTGAGGAACGTCGAGAAATAGTGCTGATACAGCCCGCCCGACTGGCCGAAGAGAACCACTGTGGTGAATTGGCTGGCGAAGAACGACAGGATCACGGCGATGGAGTACAGCGGCGTGATCGCCATCATTCCGGCCGCGATCCTGGTGCTGACCAGATACGAAACCGGCCTAATCGCCATGGATTCCAGCGCATCGATCTCTTCGTTGATCCGCATGGCACCGAGTTGCGCGGTCACGCCGGCGCCGAAGGTGGCCGCCAGACCAATCCCGGCGACGATCGGCGCCGCGATGCGAACGTTGATGAAGGCCGCCAAGAATCCGGTCAGCGCCTCGATGCCGATGTTGCCCAGTGAGCTATAGCCCTGGACGGCCAGCGTGCCGCCCGCGGCCAGCGTCAGGAAGCCGACGATCACCAGCGTGCCGCCGATCATGGCCAACGTTCCCGCGCCCATGCTGATTTCGGCGATCAGGCGGATGACTTCCCGCCGGTAGTGGCGGACCGCGAAGGGGACGCCGGCAAGCGCCTTTCCGTAGAACAGCGTGTGATCGCCGATCCGGCTCAGGGTGCCGACCGGCTTTTCGAGCTGCCGCGTCAGGCGCGGGTAGGTGGCTCTCAGCGTCATCACGGTTTGGCCCTACACCTCCTCAGTGGCCCTTGGCCGACATGCGGATACCGATGGCGGTGACAACCACATTCACGACGAACAGCGACATGAACGCGTACACCACCGTCTCGTTGACGGCGTTGCCGACCGCCTTGGCGCCCCCGCCGGAGACGGTCAGTCCGCGGTAGCACGCGACCAATCCGGCGATCAGGCCGAAAAGCGCTGCCTTGACGCAGGAAATGACCACCTCGGGCACGCCGGTCAGCAGGGTGATGCCGGCGGCGAACGCCCCGGGATTGACGTCTTGGACGAACACCGAGAACACGTAGCCGCCGACGATGCCGATGATGACCACCAGGCTGTTCAGCAGCAGCGCCACCAGTCCCGCGGCCAGCATGCGGGGCGTCACCAGGCGCTGAACCGGGTTGATGCCCAGCACCTCCATCGCATCGATCTCTTCGCGGATCGTTCGCGATCCCAGGTCCGCGCACATCGCGGTGGAACCGGCGCCCGCCACGATCAACACCGTGACCAGCGGGCCGACCTGGGTCACGGCACCGAAGGCCGCACCGGCCCCGGAGAGGTCCGCGGCGCCCAGTTCGCGCAGCAGGATGTTGAGCGTGAAGCTGACCAGGACGGTGAACGGAATGGCCACCAGCAGTGTGGGAGCGAGCGCTACGCGCGCGACGAACCACGACTGCTCCAAGAACTCGCGCCACTGGAAGGGCCGGCGGAACACGAACTTGATCGCGTCGGCCGACATCGCGAACAAGCCACCGACGGCCTCCATCGGCTTGGAGCCCCGGCCGAGGGAAATGCCGCCGGTCCATCGCTCCGGGCCCGCTCGCTTAATCGCCATCGACGTCAATTCCTTCCAACATTTTCGAGACCGATGGTCTTGTTCCGCTGAAGGGGACGCGGTAGATTTGGCTGGACCGACGGCCACGAACGCGAGCGACGACAGTCGAAATGTGTAGCGGACAGCCGTATTCCGGCATTCGCTCCGGTGCGACAGCCACTACCACCCTCACGCCACTCCTCCGTTCTGTCGCGTGAGTTGGCGCTCCAAAACGAGGGGCCCAGTGTCTTGAAGCGTCCGGCGATTATGACTCATGCGGTGTCCAGGGGGAATGGAAAATCCAAAACCGTTATCGGACAGCTCATCGGATGAAAAGCGGCGTTCGCCTCAAACATTTCCCACAGCTCCGGTTCCTGTAGCACTCACGTGACGGCGCCGGCCGTCTTGAGTTCGATGATGCGGTCCCAATCGAGTCCGATTTCCACCAGGATTTCGTCGGTCTGCTCGGCGAATCCGGGCGCCGGGCCGGTGTGCGGCGCCGCGACATCGAACTGGACCGGGTTGGCGACCAGGTCGAGTTCGCCTGCGCGAACCAGGTACTCGTTGGCCCGGATTTGGGCGTCGTCGACCGCCTGCAAGGTGTCCTGCACGGGCGCCCATGGACCGGCGAGCGTGGCAAAGCGTTCGCTCCACTCGGCAAGAGTGCGGGTTGCGATCACCTTGGTCAAGATCTCGACGGCTTCCGGTGTATTCGCGGCGATTTTTTCGACAGTGGCGAATCGGGGATCGTCGGCCAGCTCCGGCAGCTCGACGTGCCGGCAAACGTCGGCCCAGAACTTGGTGGGCTGCATCATCACGAAGGAGATGTAGCGTCCGTCGGACGTGGTGTACAAGCCGACCAACGGGTTGTTGGGCGCACCATGCACCCCGGGCGGCGGCGCTTCCATCCGCTGTCCCAGATGCTTGGTCAACGCCACCGTGTGCCCCATCGCCCAGAAGCCACTGCCCAGCAGCGACACGTCGACGACCGACGGTTCGCCGGTGCGTTCGCGTTTGAGTAGCGCCGCCGCGATGCCGCCGGCGAGGTTGGTGCCGGAGATGGTGTCGCCGTAGGCCGGGCCGGGGGGCGCGATCATGCCGGGCATTCCCGCCGGGGTGATCGTCGCGGCGGTTCCGGCCCTGCACCAGAACGCGGTCATGTCGTAGCCGCCCTTTTCCGACTCGGGACCGCGCGGACCGAGCGCGCTCCCGCGGGCGTAGACGATTTTCGGGTTGACCGTACGAATGTCCTCGACGTCGATGCCGAACTTCTTCCGGTGAGCGGGAAGAAAACTGGTCAAGAACACATCGGACCGGCGGGCCAGCTCGTAAAGCACCTCTTTGCCCTCGGGCACCGACATGTCGAGTCCGATGCTGCGCTTGCCGCGGTTGGCGTGTTCGATGTTCGGGTTCGGGTCGCCCTCGACGCGCAACATGCCGGTCTGCCGGAGCCCGCGTTGCGGGTCGCCCGTCACGGCGTGCTCGACCTTGACCACGTCGGCGCCCCACTCGGCGAGCACGGCGCCCGCCGACGGGACGAACCCGTACATGGCGACCTCCAGGACGCGGATCCCCTCCAGCGGCCTCATGCGGGCGCCCCCACGACGGGAACCGCAAAAGTCTTGCTCTCCAAGAACTCCTCCATCCCGGCGACGCCCATCTCGCGGCCGACACCGGACTGCTTGAAGCCCCCGAACGGGCTGTCGGCGGCGAAGTAGTTGCCGCCGTTGATGGAGAACGATCCGCTGCGGATCCGGCGCGCGACCGCCAGCGCACGGTCCTGGTCGCGGCTGAAGACCGCGCCGGCCAGTCCGTAGACCGAGTTGTTGGCGATGCGCACCGCGTCGTCGTCGTCGTCGAATGCGATGACCACCAGCACCGGCCCGAAGACCTCGTCCTGGGCGATCTCGCTGTCGGGGTCGACGTTGGTGAGCAGCGTGGGCGCATAGAAGTAGCCGGGGTCCAGCCGCTTGCCGCCGGTGACCAGGGTCGCGCCCGCGGCGACGGCCCGCTGGACCATGCCGTCGACCTTGTCGCGCTGGCGCTCGTTGATGAGCGGGCCCATGAGTGTCTTCGGGTCGGCGGGGTCGCCGTGGCGCACCTTGGCGAAGTTCTGGGCGATCAGCTCGACGATCTCGTCGTGGTGCGACTTGGGCACCAACAGCCGGGACGTGAGCGCGCAGCCCTGCCCGGCGTGGGTGACCATGCTGAACGCCGCGAACAAGCTCGCGTTCGCGAAGTCGGCGTCGTCGAGCATGATCACCGCCGACTTGCCACCCAGCTCCAAAAAGACGCGTTTGACGGTCTCGCTCGCGGCGGCCATGATCTTGCGCCCGACCGGGGTGGATCCGGTGAAGGTGACGACGTCGACGTCGGGGCTGGTGGTCAGCGCGACCCCGACGGCCGCGTCTGACGAGGTAAGGACGTTCACCACGCCGGCCGGGATATCGGTGTGGTTGGCGATCAGCTCGCCGAGCGCCAGCGTGACCAGCGGGGTGTCCGGCGCCCCCTTGAGCACGACGGTGCATCCGGCGGCCAGCGCCGGGGCCAGCTTGGCGAGGGCGAGCTGGTTCGGATAGTTGTAGGCGATGATGGCGGCCACCACGCCCGCGGCTTCCTTCTCCACCCAGCGGTGATGAAGCATGCCCCGCGATTCGATCTCGCCGAGGTCTTCGGAGAACTGGTAGGTGCGCAGCAGGTCGGCGTAGAAGCGCACGATCTTGATCGGGTCGTCGAGCTGAGCGCCGTGGGTGAGCGCCCGGGTCGCGCCGACCTCGGCGATGGTGAGCTCGCGAAGCTCGTCGGCGTGCTCGACCAGCGCCGCATGCAACTGGTCGAGGCAACGGATCCGCAACTCGACGTCGGTCGACCAGCTGGTCGTGTCGAACGCGTGCCGGGCCGCCGCGATCGCCGCGTCGGCCTGCCCGACACCGGCATCCGGCGCGTGCCCGATGACGGCACCGGTGGCGGGGTTGATCGAGGGGAAGGTCTTGTCGGCGGTGACGAGCCGGCCGTCAATTAGCAGTCGGCGATCGACCTGTGACTCGGGCGCGGCATCCGCGATCGTCTTCGCGGTGGTCTCTGCCGTGTCCTGCACTGGCATCGCCTACTCCCTCATGTGGTGGCGGTCACGAAAATTTCATTCTCTTCCCCGGCGAATCTTACATTCGGGTCTCGAAAATTCAAGAAAGTCTCAGGAATGAGACCGGGCCGCCGACCAGCGGCGTTGTTGCGCATGTGTCGCAGTGGCGGGCCTCTCGGCGCAGGCCGTGCGCGGTTTCGCGATCATGTTGCATGCCGCTTCGCGGCGAGAGTAAGGTTCTCATAAATGTAAGGGAGATTCTTTGTGACTGAGACGCCCGCGTTTGGAGACGAGGTCTGGACGTGAAGACCGCGGTGGTCACCGGTGGCGGGTCCGGCATCGGTCAAGCGGTCGCGCAACGCCTGCGCGCCGACGGTCTCGACGTCGCCACCATCGACCTGCGGCCGTCGGAAGCCGATTTCGCCTTCACCGCCGACGTCACCGACCGGCCACAGGTGGATGCCGCGCTGGCGGCTATCCGCGCCCAGCTGGGGCCGGTGACAATCTTGGTCAACGCCGCCGGCCTGGACGGCTTCAAGCGCTTCGCCAACATCAGCTTCGAGGAGTGGCGGCGGGTGGTCGACGTCAACCTCAACGGCGTCTTCCACGTGACCCAGGCGGTGCTGCCCGACATGGTCGAGGCCGGGTGGGGACGGATCGTCAACATCTCGTCGTCGAGCACCCATTCCGGGGCGCCGTACATGAGCCACTACGTGGCGGCCAAGTCGGCGGTCAACGGCCTCACCAAGTCGCTGGCCCTCGAGTACGGGCCCAACGGCATCACCGTGAACGCCGTGCCGCCGGGGTTCATCGACACCCCGATGCTGCGCGCTGCGGAACAAAAGGGACACCTCGGCGACATCGAGGCGACCATCGCCCGCACGCCGGTGCGCCGGATGGGCAGGCCGGAAGACATCGCCGCGGCGTGCGCCTTCCTGATCTCCGAGGAAGCCGGCTACATCACCGGCCAGATCTTGGGCGTCAACGGCGGCCGGAACACCTGAGCATCGACACAAAAGGAGTGAGTGTGGGAGACGGCGCACCCGGGCGCGTTGAAGGAAAGGTCGCCTTCGTCACCGGCGCGGCGCGCGGGCAGGGCCGCAGCCACGCGGTGCGGCTGGCCGAGGAGGGCGCCGACATCATCGCCGTCGACCTGTGCCGTGACATCGACACCATCGGTTACCCCATGGCGGCGCCCGAGGACCTCGAGGAGACCGCCCGGCTCATCGAAAAGACCGGCCAGGGCGCCCTGATCGCCCAGGCCGACGTGCGCGACGCCGGGCAACTGAGCGCGGCCCTGGAACGCGGCGTCGCCGAGTTCGGCCGGCTCGACATCGTGGTGGCGCAGGCCGGCGTCGCCGGCATGAAGGGCCGGCCGCCCCTGCAGGCGTGGTGCGACGTCATCAACACCAACCTGATCGGAACCATCAACGCCATCCAGGTCGCGCTGCCACATCTGGGCCAGGGCGCCTCGATCGTGGCCACCGGATCCACCGCCGCGCTGATGGACACGGCCAAGAAGGACAACCCCGGCACCGACCCGGGCGGCATGGCCTACATCCACTCCAAGCGGGCGCTGTCGCATTACGTCCACGACCTGGCAACCGAGCTGGCGCCCTTGGGGATTCGCGCCAACGTGATTCACCCGACCAACACCAACACCCCGATGCTGCAGAGCGAACCGATGTACCGCTCGTTCAGGCCGGACCTCGAACACCCGACCCGCGCCGACGCCGAGCCGGTTTTCGGCGTGCAGCAGGCGATGAAGATTCCCTACGTCGAACCCGAGGACATCAGCAACGCCGTCCTGTGGTTGGCGTCCGACGAGGCCCGCTACGTCACCGGCGTGCAGTTGCGCGTCGATGCCGGCGGCTACCTCAAGTGGTATGACTACGACAATTGAGCCGCAAGGAGACACCGTGAAGGTCTGGGTTGATCCGGAACGCTGCCAGGGCCACACCCTTTGCGCGATGATCGCGCCGGATTCGTTCCAGCTCAGCGACATCGACGGCAGTTCGTCGGCGATCGACGAGGTGGTGCCGGCCGACAAAGAGGACCAGGTCCGCGAAGCCGCCCACTCCTGCCCCGAGCAGGCCATCGTCATCACGGATGAAACGTAAAGGGAGACAGTGTCTTGAGCGTCGACGACAGCGTTGATGACAAAGTCAGCGACAGCGACCGTAAGCGGAACCGGTATCACTTCGACCGGCACTCCGCCGATTACCGGGCGCGGTTCAAGGACGTCACCGAGGAGATGCACGCCCGGTGCCCGATGGCCTGGAGCGACACGTACGGCGGGCATTGGGTGGCGGCCGGCAGCCACGAGGTCTTCGAGCTCGCCCGCTGCCCGGCGGTCTCCAACGATCACGACGTGAACAACGAACGCCGTGGCTACAAAGGCATTTCGATCCCGACGGCCAGCCGCATCAACGGCATTCGGGGCGGCATCCTCGAGATGGACAACCCCGAGCACAAAACCTACCGAGCCGTGCTGAACCCCTACCTGTCGCCGGCCGCGGTCAAGCGCTGGGAACCTTTCATCGACGACGTGACGCGCGCCTGCCTCGACGACAAGATCGAGGAAGGCCGCATCGACTTCGTCGACGACCTGGCGAACGTCGTGCCGGCGGTGCTGACGCTGGCGATGATGGGCATCCCGCTGAAGAACTGGCAGATGTACAGCGAGCCGACCCACGCCGCGGTGTACACCCCGGAGCATTCCCCGGACATCCAACGGGTCACCGAGATGCACCGGCAGATGGGGATCGACCTGATCAACAACATGATCGAGATTCGGGAGAATCCGCGGCCCGGCCTGGTCAACGCCCTGCTCGAAATGCGCATCGACGGTGAGCCCGCGCCCGACCTGGAGATCATCGGCAACCTCGGGCTGATCATCGGTGGCGGCTTCGACACCACCACGGCGCTGACCGCCCATTCGCTGGAATGGCTTTCGCAGAATCCCGATCAGCGCGAGCTGCTCAGCAGGCAGCGCGACACGCTGCTCGATGCCGCGACCGAAGAGTTCCTGCGGTACTTCACCCCCGCCCCCGGCGACGGCCGGACCTTCTCCGACGACGTCGAGCTCGACGGCACCAGCTTCAAAGAGGGCGAGCGGCTGTGGATTTCGTGGGCGATGGCGAACCGCGACCCCGCGGTGTTCCAGGACCCGGACGAGATCATCCTCGACCGCAAAGGCAACCGGCACTTCAGCTTTGGGCTCGGCGTTCACCGCTGCGCCGGATCGAACGTGGCGCGCACGGTGTTCAAGTCAATGCTGACCGCGGTGCTCGACCGGATGCCCGACTACGCGTGCGACCCCGAGGGGACGGTCCACTACGAGACCATCGGCGTCATCCAGGGGATGCGGAAACTGCCGGCCACCTTCTCCCCCGGCCGCCGGGTTGGCGCCGGCCTGGACGAGACGCTGGAAAAACTGCAACGCGTCTGCGACGAGCAAGAGCTGGCCCGGCCGATCACCGAGCGTAAGGACGCCGCCGTCATCGACTAGGTGGGCCTGACGCCGTTCCTTCTCGCGGGCAGACACTCAGCGTTGGGGCCGCGGGCTCCAAGAATTCGTAGAGGCTTCGTAGAGGCCGACATTTGATCCTTCTCTCACAAGCGCCGATCACTGGCCGCCGGGAGGAGGAATAACGATGCAGCTCCTGAGTAACCACATCTCGTTGATGCACGGCTGGGTGCCGATCACGGTCGACGCCGCCACCGCGATCGCGCTGGGGCTGGCCGTCGGGCGGCGATCACGCCGTTGGCTCCTGCTGTGGCTGCCGCTGGCCACCGTGGTGGGCGGCGTGGCGGCCGCCGGGGCGCACTGGTACATCGGCGGTATCGCAACCGACCCGGCTCCGGGCGCGCTGTATGTGTGGATCGCGCTTGCCGGAACGGCCGCGGCCGTCCTGATCCTGGGCTGGCGCGGTGCACGCTGGTGGCGGCGCGTCGTGTCGCTCGTGTGCCTGCCGCTGTGCGTGCTGTGCTCGCTGCTGGTGCTCAACCAGTGGATCGGCTACGTGCAGACGGTGCAGAGCGCGTGGGACCAGTTCACCTCGGCGCCGCTGCCCGGCCAGACCGACAAGGCCACCGTCACCGCGATGGCGGCGAGCGGCACCAAGCCGTCCCGCGGTCGCGTGGTGCCGGTGCAGATCCCTTCCGACGCTTCGCACTTCAAGCACCGCGAGGAACTGGTGTACCTGCCGCCGGCATGGTTCGCGAGCTCTCCGCCGCCGCAGCTGCCGACGGTGATGATGATCGGCGGCATGATCAACACCCCCGCCGACTGGGTGCGCGCCGGCAACGCGGTGGACACCATCGACGCCTTCGCGGCCGCGCACGACGGCAACGCGCCGGTGCTGGTGTTCGTCGACCCGGGCGGCGCGTTCGACAACGACACCGAATGCGTCAACGGAAGCCGCGGCAACGCGGCCGACCACCTGACCAAAGACGTTGTGCCCTACATGGTCGCGAATTTCGGAGTCAGCCCCGACCCGTCGCGCTGGGGCGTCGTGGGCTTCTCGATGGGCGGGACCTGCGCGGTGGATCTGACCGTCATGCACCCCACGCTGTTCAGCACGTTCGTCGACATCGAGGGCGACCTGACCCCGAACACGGGAAGCAAGGCGCAGACCATCGCCAGCTTGTTCAGCGGAAACGCCGACGCGTGGGCGACATTCGACCCGACCACGGTGATCGCCCGGCACGGCCGCTACAACGGCGTGTCCGGTTGGTTCGCGATCACGTCGGGCGGTGCTCCGGCGCCGCATCGAGGCATCACCGTCGTCGACAGCACCGCGATGGCCGTCGCCGGCCGCGCCGCCTCGAGCGACCCGGGCAACCAGGCCGCGGCCGCGGCGTCCCTGTGCGCCCTCGGCCGGGCCAACGGGATCGACTGCGCCGTGGTCGCCCAGCCCGGACGACACGACTGGCCGACCGCCGGCACCGTCTTCGCCACCGCGTTGCCATGGCTGGCCGGCCGGCTGGGAACACCGGAGGTGCCCCGGATTGCGTTGCCCGGCACGGCCGCTGCGGCCCCCGACCACGGCCGAGCGTGAGGCTGGCCGCACGCTCGGCGCCGAACGTACGGCCCGCGGCACCTTCGGCGGACAGACCTAGCCGCGGGGCAGGCCGAGCACTCGCTGCGCGATGATGTTGCGCTGGATCTCCGAGGTGCCCCCGGCGATGGTGCCGGAAAAGCTTCGGGCATAACGCTCGAACCAGCTGGCGAAATAGTGGTCCAGGTTCATGTGCGCGTACGGGCCGGTCTGCCCGGGGTGGATCAGCCCATCGGATCCCGCGGACGTCAGCGCGAGCTCCATGCCGCGCAGCTCCGCCTCGGACCCGAGCAGCTTGAGCACCGAGATCGCGGCCACGTCGTCTTCGCCGCGCGAGGCGCGCGCCAGCGCAACCGAACCCAACAGGCGCAGCGCCTGCTTGTCCATGATCGTGCTGGCGTACTGGTCGCGCTCGACTTCGGTGCTCGGGCGAAAGTCGTCGATCATGTTGTCGAGCCGGTCGGCGAAACCCAGCCACATCATCGTGCGCTCGTGCCCCAGCGACCCGTTGGCCACCCGCCAGCCCTGGTCGAGCTCCCCCACCAGGTTCTCCGCCGGCACCCGCACATCGGTGAAGAACACCTCGTTGAAATCCAGATCGTCGGCACCGCAGATCGACGGGAACGGCCGGCGCACCAGACCCGGGGTGTCGGTGGGGATGATCAGCACGCTGATTCCCTTGTGCTTGGGCGCATCTGGATTGGTGCGCACGAACGTCAGCAAGACGTCGGCGTCATGGGCGCCCGAGGTCCACACCTTCTGCCCGTTGACCACGAAGTGGTCGCCGTCGAGCACCGCGCGGGTGCGCAGCGACGCCAGGTCGGAGCCCGCGCTGGGTTCGCTCATCCCCAGCGAGGCGGTGATCTCCGCGCGCAGGATCGGCACCGCCCAGCGCCTCTTCTGTTCGTCGCTGCCGAACGACAACAGCGACGCCCCAACGATATTCACGCCCTGCGGGTTGAAGCTGTGATAAATCCGGCGGCGGCTGAGCTCCTCCAGGTAGACGAACTGCTGAATGACCGTCGCGTTGCGACCGCCGAATTCCGGTGGCTGGCTCGGCAGCAGCCAGCCGTTGTCGAAGAGCAGCCGCTGCCAACGGCGCGCCCACTGCGGCATGTGCGACACCGAGCGCGGGCGCTCGAGCGTTTCGCTTGCGTCGGGCAGGTTTTCGTCAAGGAACGCGGCGAACTCGGCCCGGAACGCCTCGACGTCGGAATCAAAAGTCAGCTGCACGGTATTCCTCTGCGATCCGCGCCCGGTGTTGCGCGGCGCCGCCGAGCATCAGCTCACCCGCCTTGGCCCGCTTCAGCGCGAACTGCAGGTCGTTCTCCCAGGTGAATCCCATCGCCCCGAAAAGCTGTAAGCCGTGCCGGAATACGAGCGACTGGCACTCCCCCGCCGATGCCTTGGCCATCGCGGCCGCCAGCCGGCGCCGCGGATCGTCGGCCGCGATCGTCAGCGCGGCGAAGTAGGCCAGCGCCCGGGCGCGTTCCACCGCGATGTGCATGTCGGCGGCCTTGTGCTGCACGGCCTGGAACGAGCCGATCGGCACACCGAACTGCTGCCGGCTGCGGACGTGGTCGAGGACGAGGTCGAGGATGCGTTGGCAGGCGCCCACCATCGTGATCGCCATGCCCGTCAGCGCGACGTGCTCGGCGCGTTCAGCGTCGACGGTGAGCCGGGCGCTGTCGGGCACCCGGACTTCGCCGAATGACAAGTCGGCGACGTGCAGGACCGGGTCGAACACCGCGGAGCGGCGGGCGGACACCTGGTTGGCCGCGACGACGAACACGCCGGCGTCGGTCACCACCGCCAACCGGTCGACGCGATCGCCGTCGAGGACGTGGCGTGCCGTGCCGTCCAGTACCCACCCGTCGGCGTCGCGGTGCGCCCATACCCCGCCGTACACCGCGGTTCCGGCCTCGTGCGGGTCGAACCGATCCGCGACCAGCGGGGCGAATTGGCTCATCGTCGCCAGGAACGGGGTGGGGTCGGTCGCGCGCCCCAGCTCCTCGAGCACGATGGCCAGTTCCACGGCGCTCTCGGAGTCGTTCAGCTCCGTCCAGCCCTGGTCGACGTAGGACTTCCAGAGCGGGCTCGGGTCGACGCCGTCCTCGGCCACGCTGCGCACCAGCGACGGCGGGCACTGCTTGGCGACGGCGTCGCGAACGGTCTGCTGCCACAGCCGCTGATCAGCATCGAACTCCAACAGCATCCGGGCCGCCTCCTGTCGTCACCGCTTTCGCGAGAATAGCATTCTCTATCTCGGAAGTAATAATCTCGGAAAGCGGCTACGTGGTGTCCGGATGGCCTAGACGGCACCCAGCAGCTGGTCGGCCGGCGCGTCCCAGCGATCGAGGTTGACGAACTCCGAAAGCGGGCGACGGCGCAGCGTCCCGTGCCTGCCCTTGGGCCACCCGACCACGACGTGGCCGGCGACCAACCAGTCCTCGGGTATGCCGATGGCTTCGCGCAGCGGCCGCTCGCCACCGTACGAAGCCCAGCTGGTCAGGCACGCCCCCAAACCTTGGGCGCGCGCGGCCAGCAGGAAGTTCTGCATGGCGGGGAAGATCGAGCCGCCCAGCAACAGCTCGGACGCGGTCGGGTAGTGCTGCTGGGCGAAGAGGACCGACGTGAATTCGCCCGCACGATCGTGCAATTCGTAGGTGGCGCGGTACGTGCGGGCGCGGCGGCTGTTGTCGTCGTCGGCGGGCCGGCTCATCCCGTAGACGGGTTCGATCACCTCGAGGGCGTGGGCGGCCGCATTGGCCACGACGGCCCGCTGCTCGGGCGAGCGCAGCACGACGAACCGCCAGCCCTGCGCGTTGGCGCCCGACGGAGCCCACCTCGCCGCCTCGAGGCAGCGCGCCAGCGTCGCATCGTCGACCGGCTCGTCGGTGAATCGCCGAATCGTCCGGGCGGTCGCCATGACTTCCCAGACGTCGTTGCTTGCACCCGTCATTGCGTCTCCTCGGGGCTGGGCTGCTACACAAGGTCTATCAGGAGCACCTCGCGTTAAGGAGAAGACCAGTGGATGGCGAAACGTACCAGCGGGGCCTCGAGATCCGCTCTGCCGTGCTCGGCGAGGCGTATGTCAACCAAGCGTTGGCAGAAGCGGACGACTTCACCAAGCCACTGCAAGACCTCGTCACCGAGTATTGCTGGGGCGCGGTCTGGGGACGTGACGGACTGGCCCTCAAGACCCGCAGCATGCTCAACCTGGCCATGATTTCGGTCCTGAACCGCCCCAACGAATTACGGACGCACGTCAAGGCGGCGCTGACCAACGGCGTGACGCGCGACGAAATCCGGGAGATATTCCTCCAGGTCGCCATCTACGCCGGCGTGCCGGCCGCCGTCGACAGCTTTCGCATCGCGCGAGAGGCGTTCGCCGAAGTGGACGAGGGCTAGGGGTTGGCCATGGAGCTCGGTTTCATCGGGCTGGGGAACATGGGCTTTCCCATGGCGCGCCGCCTCATCCAACAAGGCCACGACGTCGTCGCCTTTGACACCAACGGCGCGGCGCTCGAGCGCCTCGTCGCCGTCGGGGCGCGCGCCGCGGACTCGTCGAAACAGGTCGGCGATCGGGTCGAGACGGTCATGGCCAGCCTCCCGACGCCGGTCGCGTCGGTCGCCGTGGCCACCGGTGCTGAAGGAGTGATCGAGGGTTGTCGCGTCAGGCGCTATGTCGATCTCTCGACCGTCGGTAGCCGAACGGCCGTGCGCGTGCACGATCTGCTGGCACAGCGGAACATCGTCGCGATCGACTGCCCCGTCAGCGGTGGTGTCGGCGGAGCCGAACGGGGCTCGCTCGCGCTCATGGTGTCCGGACCGCGCGACGAATTCGACGCCATACGAACCGCTCTCGAGGCGATCGGGCGTCCGTACTACATCGGGGAGAAACCCGGCTCGGCGCAAACGATGAAGCTCGCCAACAACATCTTGGCGGCCAACGTTCTGGTCGCGACGGCGGAGGTCGTCGTGATGGGCGTGCAGGCCGGTCTCGATCCGGGCGTGATGATCGAGGTACTCAACGCGGGTTCGGGCGCGACAAGCGCGAGCCGCGACAAGTTCCCCCGCGCGATCCTGCCGCGCACCTTCGACTACGGCTTCGCCACCGGGCTGATGGTCAAAGACGTGCGGCTGTATCTCGACGAGGTGAAAGCGCTCGGCGCACCGGCCGACGTCGCCGAAACGGTGGGCCGGCTCTGGGAGGCCGCCGCGATCGAGGAAGGCCCGGATTCCGATTTCACTTCGGTGATCAAACCGTTCGAGCGGGCCGCCGGCGTCACCGTGGGCCCGGTGGGACCGCCGTCACCCTAACCGATTCGTTCGTGAATCCCGTTGGGCGGCCAGCCGAAAAGCCAGGCCGCCAGCAGGAAGCACAGGGCGCCGAAGAACGTGCCGACGTTGGCCCAGACGAGGCTGACGTCGGCCCCCGAGCGCAACACCAGCGCGCCCACGGCCGAGGCGAGAAACAGCACGGAGCCCGCGAAGTTGAGGAAGGCGATGCGCTGCGAGGCGCTGGGCGCATGGGAGTGCCGCCGGGCCCGGACCTCGGGAACGATCGCGATGGCCGAGGAGACCAGGAACGCGACGGAGCCGACCATGTCGGGCACCCACACGTCGACGTCGATGAGCTCCGGGCGCGCGCCGATGGTTACCGCGGCGTCCACCGTGTTGATGTTGAACAGCACCGTCCCGACCAACTGGATCGCCGCGGCCAGCCAATCGCCGGTGCGCGCCCGCAGTGGCAGGGAGTGCCGCTCGGCGTCGGGTAGCTCTCGACGGGCGAGGAGGAGCTGGAGGGTCGCGGCGGCCGTGAAGAACACCGCCCCGACGGCGTAGGTCACCGCCGAGAGCAGCGGCGGTAAAGCGCGTAGCAGCGAAAGAAGGACACCGAGCGCGAACAGCGCCGCGCCGATCACGAACAGCAGGCCGGTCCAGCGCTCCATGGACGCGTGCACGGCCCTCACCCGGCGATCACGCGACGGATCGTACCGTCCGCGGGAGGGCGGCTTCGGCACTTGGCATGCACCGGTCGGCTCGGCCGACACGAGGGAGAATGCTATTATCCTTATTCAAGAACGCTACTTACCCGAATGATCGCGAAATCCGTGGCTACCAGGGCCGATGATTAACCGAAATGCTTACCGGAAACACCGTTGATTGGCGACCGACGAGAATGTTAGTTTATCTATCAGATGCCCTCATCGGGCTCACTTTTGCTTCCCGAGCCGAGGGACGGCTTACGTGATCGAACACGCTGACGGAACCCGCACGCCGGTGATCGACGCGAGCGTGCACATCTTCTTCCCGTCCAACAAGGACCTGCGTTCCGTCCTGCGCGAGCCTTTCAAGAGCCGCGGTTTCCCCGACTACGAGATGGACTGGTACGGCGCGCCGGGCGGCGAATACGCGCCGAACACCGAGGGGCCGGACCGCGAGTACCCGGGTTCGGATCCGGAATTCGTTGCCAACGAACTGTTTTCAAAGCGCGGCGTGGACATCGCGATCCTGCACCCGATGGGACGCGGCATCATGCCCGACCGTCACCTGGGCACCGCGCTGCACGCCGCCCACAACGAGATGATGGTGTCGCGCTGGCTGGACTCCGCCGAGTTCGGCGAGCGCTTCCGCGGCACGATCCGGGTGAATCCCGACGACATCGCCGGCGCCCTGCGCGAGATCGAAAAGTGGCGTGCCCACCCGCGCGTCGTGCAGATCGGTGTCCCGCTGCAGTCCCGCGAGCTGTACGGCAAACCCCAGTTCTGGCCACTCTGGGAGGCCGCCGCCGACGCGGGCCTGCCGGTGGCCGTGCACATCGAAACGGGCGAGGGCATCGGCTTTCCCCCGACGCCGTCCGGGCACACCCTGACCTACGAGCAGTACGTCAGCTTCATGGCGCTGAACTACCTGTATCACCTGATGAACATGATCGCCGAGGGTGTGTTCGAGCGCCTGGGGCACCTGAAGTTCGTCTGGGCCGACGGCGCCGCGGACTTCCTCACGCCGTTCATCTGGCGGATGGACACCTTCGGCCGGCCGCACCTGGAACAGACGCCGTGGGCGCCGAGAATCCCCAGCGACTACATCCCCGGCCACGTGTATTTCGTGCAGGGCAGCCTCGACGGTCCGCCCGACAGCGACTTCGCGGGCGAGTGGTTCGGCTTCACCGGCAAGGAAGACATGGTGATGTTCGGCTCCAGCTACCCGCACTGGCAGAACAACGACGTCCGCGGGCTGCCGGCATCGCTGTCCGCCGAACAGCGCGACAAGCTGTGCTGGCGCAACGCGGCCGACCTGTACGGAATCGACATTTCTGTCGACCTGGCAGCGGGCTAGTCGCAGAATAGGGACAAGGGAGATTGAGGAGACAGAGATGACGCTGACTCACATCCACGAACGGGTTCCCGCGGCCGAGCGCATCGCCGTCCGGTGCGTCGACTCCGACATCCACCCCGTACCCAGGCGCGGCGAGCTGACCCAGTACATCCCGGAGCCGTGGCGCAGCAAGTTCTTCCTCGACCACAAGGTCGGTGAGCTCATCTATTACGACGCGCCGGACTACGCGCACACGTTCGCGATGCGCGCCGACACCTTCCCGCCCGACGGCGAGTTCGCCTGCAGCGACCCGGACATGGCGTTCCGGCAACTGATCATGCAAGCCGGTTCGGACATCGCCATCCTCGAACCCGGTGGGCGCACCCCGCGCCTGGCCGAGGCGCACCAGGCGTTCTCGACCGCCCTGAACCACTGGCAGGCGAACCACTGGCTCGACAGCCACAACAACTGGCACGAGCGCTGGCGCGGATCGATCTGCGCGGCGATCGAGGACCCCGACGGGGCGGCGCGCGAGATCGAGACGTGGGCCGGCCATCCGTACATGGCGCAGATCCTGATCAAGGCCGAGCCGCGGCCGTCCTGGGGCCACCCGAAGTACAACCCGATCTGGGAGGCCGCCACCAAGCACGACATCACGGTCAGCTGCCACCTGTCGCGCAGCAACTACGAGATGCTGCCGACGCCGCCGGTCGGCCTGCCCAGCTACAACCACGATTTCATGGTGACCTACTCGCTGCTGGCCGCGAACCAGGTGATGAGCCTGATCTTCGACGGCGTCTTCGACCGGTTCCCGACGCTGCGCATCGTGTTCGTCGAGCACGCGTTTTCCTGGATCCTGCCGCTGATGTGGCGGATGGACGCGCTCTACGAGGCCCGCAAGTCGCGGGTGGACATCAAGCGCAAGCCGTCGGAGTACGTCAAGGAACACATCAAGTTCACCACACAGCCGCTGGACTACCCGGAAGACAAGACCGAGTTGACCCGCGCCCTGGAGTGGATGGAGTGCGACAAGATCCTGCTGTTCTCCTCGGACTATCCGCACTGGACGTTCGACGACCCCCGCTGGTTGGTCAAGCACCTGCCCAAGGCGGCCCGCGACGCGGTGATGTTCAAGAACGGGATCGCGACGTACCACCTTCCGGAGACCGTGCCGGTCCTCGAGGGCCAGACCCGGGTCTACTGAGTTGGCGTCTGAACAGGAAGGGGCAACCACCAGGCCGCCCCAGCCCCGCCTCGCGCAGGGCCGCGAGCACGTCGTGGCGACCGTGGACGAAATCCCGCCCGGCAGCCACAAACTGGTGCCGATAGGGCGGCACGGCGTCGGCGTCTACAACGTCAACGGCTCCTTCTACGCCATCGCGAACTACTGCCCGCACCAGGGCGGTCCGCTGTGCTCGGGACGCGCCCGCGGCCGCACCATCGTCGACGAGACCGCCGCCGGCGACGCCGTCATGGTGCGCGACCTGGAGTTCATCTACTGCCCCTGGCACCAATGGGGTTTCGAGCTGGCGACCGGCACCACCGCGGTCAAGCCGGAGTGGAGCATCCGCACCTATCCGGTGCGAGTCGTCGGCAACGACGTTCTGGTGATGGCGTGACGCGACGGGAGCATCTGTGTCGACATTCGAGGTGAATGGCGGAAACGTTGTCTACGAAATCCTCGGCGACACGGGCGATCTCATTGCGCTGACACCGGGCGGCCGGTTCAGCAAGGAGATCGAGGGCCTGCGCCCGCTGGCCGATGCGCTGGCGGCCGGGGGCTACCGGGTGCTGCTGTGGGACCGACCCAACTGCGGGGCCTCGGACGTGCAGTTCTACGGGCAGAGCGAGTCGCACATGCGGGCCGAGACGCTGCACAAGCTGGTGACGGGGCTGGGCTTCGAGCGCTGCATCCTCGCCGGAGGCTCCGGCGGCGCAAGGGATTCCATGCTCACGACGATGCTCTACCCCGAGATGGTCACCAAGCTCGTGGTGTGGAACATCGTCGGCGGCATCTACGGCACGTTCGTGCTGGGCTCCTTCTACATCATCCCGAGCATTCTCGCGGTGCGCGGCACCGGGATGGACGGCGTGGTGAAGGTGCAGGAATGGCGCGAGCGCATCGAGCAGAACCCGGCCAACAAGCAGCGGTTCCTCGACTTCGACAAAGACGAGTTTCTCAAGGTCATGCTGCGCTGGCTCAACGCGTTCGTCTCCAAGCCCGGACAGACGATCCCGGGTGTCGAGGACGAGATGTTCGACCGAATCAAGGTCCCCACGTTGATCATTCGTGGCGGCGAGAACGACATGGACCACCCCAAACGGACGTCGCTGGAGGTCAGCTGCCTGATCAAGGGCTCCAAGCTGATCGACCCGCCCTGGCCGGAGGACGCCTGGGAGCGGGCGTCCGAGGACCGCGCGGCGGGCAGGGTGTCGCACTTCAACATGTTCGACACCTGGGTGCAGGCCGCCCCCGCGATCCTCGAATTCCTGGGCTCCTGATGCGTTTACCCGGTGCGGATGTGAACCTCGCAATTGAGCGACGCCTCGAGGGCCGTGTGGATCCGGCTTTCCGGAACGCGCTCCAGGTCGGCCTCGCGCAGGGTCACGTAGACGATGTCGAAGCCCTCGTCGCCGGGCGTGCGGACGACCTCGCCGACGAGCCCGAACGCGGACAGCACGCCGTGCGCGTCGTCGTCGGTCCCCCGGCTGATGAACGTGACCACGCCGGCCACCGGCGCGGTACCGAACGCTTTGGCGCACAGCTCAACTCCGACGCGCTTGACGGTGTCGGCGTCGTCGCCGGCGACGAGCACCTCCACCTCGCGGCGGCCGGCCGGCATGGCCGAAAGATTGTTCTCGACGACTTCCAAGCCCCGCTCGCCGGCAAGCCCGAGGAGTGCGGTCATGCCCTGTCCTAGCTGTTGGGCCGTGAGCACGCCGGCAGGATCCACGTTGACGCGCACTACCGCGGTTCGCATGTGCGCCAGACTAACGATGGGGAGCTAGGCGATGGATATCACCGTCACCACCTGGCCCGGGTGTCCGGCACGGCTGCTGGGCGATCCGCCCGCATCGACGAGGGAAGACTACGCGGCCTACCTCGAACTCGGCGGCTATCGTCCGCTCGCCGACCCCGACGGACTGCTCGGCGAAGTCGAACGCAGCGGGCTGCAGGGCCGGGGCGGCGCGGCCTTTCCGATGGCGGTGAAGCTGCGCGCCGTGCGCGACAACGGGCGCGCCGCGGGCGGCTCGGTCGTCGTCGCCAACGGCGAGGAGGGCGAACCCGCCTCGATCAAGGATCGGTGGCTGCTGCGGCACCGGCCGCACCTGGTCCTCGACGGGCTGCGGCTGGCCGCGGCGATGGTTTCCGCCGACCGCTCCTACGTCTACCTGTCCGACGCAGAGTCGGCCCGCAGTGTGGCGGCCGCGCTCGCGGAGCACGCGCCCGGCGACATCGCGATCGAGATGGTCAACGTCGCACCGGGGTACATCGCCGGCGAGGAGACCGCGGTCACCCGCGCGATCAACGGCGGACCGGTCAAGCCAACGGACAAGCCGCCGAGGCCATTTCAGCAGGGCGTCGACGGGCGGCCCACGCTGGTGAGCAACGTGGAGACCCTGGCCAACCTGCCCTACCTGCAGCGGCACGGCTCCGGGGAGTTCCGCTCGCTGGGCACCCCGTCCTCCCCCGGCACCTTCCTGGTGACCCTGACCGGCGCCGGCCGGCCACCGGGCCTCTACGAGGTTCCGCACGGACTGCCGTTCGCCGATCTGCTTGCCCTGCACGGTGTTTCGCCGGATCGCGTGCAAGGCGCGCTGCTGGGCGGCTACTTCGCCGGGCTGCTCAACCGCGGCGTGCTGGACACCACGTTGGACCACGAGACGTTCCGTGGCCTCGGCAGCGGACTGGGCTGCGGAGCGATCGCGGTGATCGCCGACGACTGCCCGGTGGCGGTCGCCGCGTCCGTGCTGGCCTACTTCGACCGCGAAAACGCGGGCCAATGCGGTTCGTGCTTCAACGGCACCGCCGCGATGGCCGCCGCCGCGGGGGCGCTCCGCGATGGCGCCGCCACCCCCGAGGATCTCGACCGGCTGCGTCACTGGTCGGTGACGCTGCGCGGGCGCGGAGCCTGCGCCACGCTGGACGCCGCGACGAACGTGGCCGCCAGCATGCTCGACCAGTTTCCGCAGGCGGTGGCGCAGCATCTCGACGGCGCCTGTGAACCGTGCCGCGCCAACGTGTTCAGCGCCGGGCGCCCCTACGAGGTGGAGGCGGTGAGCTACGCGTGAGCGGGGGCATGAGAATCCACCTGGACCGCACCCTGTGCGACGGCTTCGGCATCTGCGCCAAGCACGCGCCCGAATACTTCTCGCTCGACGACTGGGGTTATGCGTGCCTGATCGGGGATGGCACGGTGCCCGAGGCCGACCGGGACGCGGTCATGCGCGCCCTGATGGACTGCCCGGTGCACGCCATCATGGAAATGGATGAACGCCGGCCGGATGACGTGCCGCCGCAACCGAGCACCGACGAGGACCCGGCCGCGCACGTCAAGACCGAGGCGAACGAAGCCGAATGGGGTTTCACGCGTTGACCGGTCGCCCGCTGCCGCAGATCACGCAGGAAAACGAATTCTTCTGGACTTCGGGCGCCGACGGCACCCTGCGACTGCAGGCATGCAAGAGCTGCGACTCGCTGATCCATCCGCCGGCGCCGGTGTGCCGCTACTGCCGATCCCGGGACATCGGTGTGCGGGCCGTGTCCGGCCGGGCGACGCTCGCCGGGTTCACCGTCAACGAGCGGTTCAGCCTGCCGGGGCTGGCGGCGCCCTACGTCATCGCCCAGGTGGCCATCGCCGAGGACCCGCGCGTGCGCCTGACGACCAATATCGTTGAGTGCGAACCGGATCGGCTCGAGCTCGGTCAGCAGGTGGAGGTCGTCTTCGAGCAGGTCGAGGACGTCTGGTTTCCGCTGTTCCGGCCGGTTCCCGATGCCGAACCCGCAGCCCTGCCATCCGACGAGATCGCGCCCGAGCGGTTCGGCGAACACGTGCAACCCATGCTGACGGCGGAGAAGTTCGAGGACAAGGTCGCCCTCACCGGCATCGGCATGTCGCCGATCGGCCGCCGCCTGATGCAGCTGCCGCTGGCCCTGACGGTGCAGGCGTGCGAGGCGGCGATCGCCGACGCCGGCTTGACGTATGCCGACATCGACGGCCTGTCCACCTACCCCGGCGCGTTGACGGTCGCTGGCATGGGGGAGGGCGGCGTCACCGCCTTGGAGGCCGCGCTGGGCATCCGGCCGACATGGCACAACGGCGCGATGGAGACGTTCGGCCCGGGCGGCTCGGTGATCGCCGCGATGCTCGCCGTCGCCTGCGGCCTGGCCCGTCATGTGCTGTGCTTCCGGACGCTGTGGGAAGCCACCCACGGCGAGCTGATGAAGCAGGGCAAAATCGCCCCCTCGATGGGCCGAATGTCGGGGTGGCAGATGCCATTCGGCGCCACCTCGGCCGCCCACACGCTGGCGATGAACGCGCAGCGGCACTTCCACCGTTACGGCACAACGAAAGAGACGCTGGGCTGGATCGCCCTGAACCAGCGCGCCAACGCCGAACTCAACCCGACGGCCATCTATCGCACCCCGATGACGATGGACGACTACCTGGGCGCGCGTCCCATCACCACGCCGTTCGGGCTGTACGACTGCGACGTGCCGTGCGACGGCGCGATCGCCGTCATCGTCTCGGCCGTCGACGCCGCCCGCGACCTGGCCAAGCCGCCCGTCCTGGTGGAGGCGGTCGGCACCCAGATCGTCGAGCGACTCGATTGGGACCAAAGCACTTTGACGCATGAGCCACAGGTGCTGGGCCAGGCCGCGCATGTGTGGACCCGCACCTCGTTGCGGCCCACCGATGTCGACGTCGCCGAACTCTACGACGGGTTTTCCTTCAACTGCCTGTCCTGGATCGAGGCGCTGGGATTCTGCGGCATCGGTGAGGCCAAGGAATTCCTGGACGGCGGCAAGAACATCGCGCGCGACGGGCAATTGCCGCTCAACACCCACGGCGGCCAACTGTCGCACGGCCGCACCCACGGCATGGGCCTGCTGCATGAAGCGGTCAGCCAGCTGCGCGGCGAGGCCGGCGACCGGCAGGTCGCCGACGCCCGCGTCGGCGTGGTCAGCAGCGGCGGCCTCACCCCCAGCGGGGTTCTCCTACTGCGGGCCCCGGAATGAGGCGAGCATGAGCCAAGCCGCGCCACGTCCCCGGTTGGTGATCGCCGACGGCGTGCCCATGTCGGCGATCGTCTGTGAAGCGGAGCAGCCCAGGGCCGTGATCGTGGCCATCCACGGCGGCGGCACCACCGCGTTGTATTTCGACTGCCCCGGCCACCCGTCATATTCGCTGTTGCGAACGGGCGCCGAGGCCGGGTTCACCGTGGTGGCCCTCGATCGGCCCGGCTACGGCAGCTCCGCGCCTTATCCCGAAGCGATGGCCTCCGGCGAGCAGCGGGTCAACCTCGCCTACGGGGCGGTGGAGCGCATCCTCGGCGAACGACCGCGTGGCGCAGGCGTATTCGTGTGGGGCCACTCCGGCGGCTGCGAGCTGACGATGCGAATGGCCGCCGACGCGCGCGGGGCCGACCTGCTCGGCATCGAACTGGCCGGCACTGGTCGGCACTACCACCCCGCGGCCAAGGAAATACTGAAGACCGCCACCCGCGAACGCCGCCCGCCCGGCATGCGAGACCTGCTGTGGAGCCCCGCGGAGCTGTATCCGCCCGAAGTCCTCGGCGGCGCAACGGTTTCCCCCTCGGCGCCGGCCTATGAGGACCAGATGGTGTCGGACTGGGCCCGGCAAACCTTTCCGGAGCTTGCGCCCGCCGTTCGCGTTCCCGTGCACTTCAGCATCGCCGAGCACGAGAAGGTCTGGCAGGCCGATGATGCGGCGGTGACCCAGATCAGTGCGCTGTTCTCCGGGGCGCCGCGGTTCGTCGTACATCGTCAATCTGACGCCGGGCACAACATCAGCCTCGGCCACTCCGCCCCCGAGTATCACGCGAAAGTCTTTGCGTTCGTGGAGGAATGCGTGGCCGCGGGTCCACACGAAGAAGAATCCGATTTGGAGGCGGGATGAAAGTCGGATTCATCGGGCTGGGCAGTCAGGGCGGCCCCATGGCGCGCCGGATCGTCGAGGGCGGCTACGCGACGACGCTGTGGGCGCGCCGTCCCGCGTCGCTGGAACCTTTCGCCGACACCCCGGCCGAGATCGCCGCGACTCCGGCCGAGCTGGCCGCGGCGAGCGATCTCGTCTGCCTCTGCGTCGTCGGCGACGCCGACATCGAGGAACTCACCGGCGGTGAGGACGGGCTGCTGGCGGCGATGAAACCGGGCAGCGTCATCGCGATACACAGCACCGTGCACCCCGACACCTGCCGCGAGCTCGCGAAAAATGCTGAATCTCATGGTGTTTCGGTCATCGACGCGCCAGTGAGCGGCGGTGGCGGGGCGGCGGCGGAAGGTCGCCTGCTGGTGATGGTCGGCGGCGACACCGAGGTCGTCGAGCGCTGCCGCCCGGTCTTCGAAACCTACGCCGACCCCGTCGTTCACCTCGGCGACCTGGGTTCGGGGCAAACCACCAAGCTGCTCAACAACCTGCTGTTCACCGCGAACCTGGGCACGGCGGCCGCCACCCTTTCGCTAGCCAACGAGCTCGGCGTCGCCCCGGATCGACTCGTCGAGGTCGTCTCGCGCGGCAGCGCAAACAGCTTCGCGCTCAACGCCCTTGGCGGGGTCGGCGGCCTGGATCGCCTGGCCCCGCTGGCGGGGACGCTGCTGCAGAAGGACGTCCGGTTGATCGTCGAGCTCGCCGAGCGGGCCGCGGCCGGCGGGGGCGCCGTGCTCGACGCGGCCGACGCCACCCTGACCCTGATGGGGCATCCCCGATGAAAGGCACCCGATGAAGGTCGGCTTCATTGGCGCGGGCCGGATGGGGCGCCCCATGGTGGTCCGGCTCATCGACGCCGGCCACAACGTCCGGGCAATGGCCCGCACGGACGAACAGCGCCGCGATCTCGCGTGGCTCGGCGCCGACGCCGTCGGCGACGCGGGCGAGCTCGGTCCGTGGGCCGACATCGTGGTCGTCTGCGTGTTCACCGACGAACAAGTGCGCCAGGTCTGCCTGGACGGAGCCCTGCTGCGAACGATGCGGCCGGGTTCCACGCTGGTCGTGCACACCACCGCAAGCCCGAAGACGATCGAGGCCATCGCGGCCCGCGCCGACGACGTCGGCGTGCTCGACGCCCCGGTCAGTGGCGGCCCGCACGACGTCGCCGCCGGAGGGCTGACCCTCTTCGTCGGCGGCGCCGCCGACACGGTGGACCGAGCGCGAACGGTGCTGGGCTGCTACGGCGACCCCATCCTGCACGTCGGGCCGATCGGCGCCGGCCAGAAGGTGAAGCTGGTCAACAACGCGCTGTTCGCCGGCCATATCGGGCTGCTCGCGGAGGCCGTCCGGCTGGGCGAGAGCGTGGGCGTCCCGCAGTCGGCGCTGCTGGCTGCCCTGCCCCACGGCAGCGCCGCCAGCCGGGTGCTGGACATCGTCGCCGCCCGGGGCTCCGTCGGCTCGTTCGTCGAGGTAGTGGGCGAATTCGTCGCCAAGGACGTGGCGGTGGTGCGTGGCATCGCCGCGGAACTGGGCGGCGACCTGGGCGCCCTGGGCCAGGTCATCAATGCCGTAGAGGTCGGCGGGAAGGTCTGACGTAGTGGTGTTTTGGTCTTTTCGCGGCGTCACGAAACCGCTACCGTTAGCGTTACAGTGAGGCAATCCGCTGTAACGGTTCAGCCCGCCGATGAGGAGCATGCAGTGACCAAGCCCAAGGTCGTCTTCGATCCGTTCTCCGAGGAGTTCTTCAACAATCCGTTCGACATCTATCGACGGATGCGCGAGGACGCGCCGCTGTACTACGACGAAAAAGAGGACTTCTACGCGCTGACCCGCCACGAAGACGTCGCTGCGGCATTCAAGGACTTCGAGACGTATTCCTCGGCGCGCGGCTGCGACCTGGCGATGGTGCGGAAAGGGATCTCCCCCGAGCAGAAGTCGATCATCTTCATGGACCCGCCGGAGCACCGCCACATGCGCAGCCTGCTCAACAAGGCGTTCACCCCGCGGGCCATTCAGTCGCAGGTCGAGACCATCACCGAGGTGATCGAGAAGTACCTGGGCGCCGCGGACCCCGACAATTTCGACGTCGTGCAGGACTTCTCCGGACCGTTCCCGGTGGAAGTCATCACCCGGATGGCCGGCGTTCCAGAGGAATACCGCCAACAGGTTCGCCACTGGATCGACACCAGCCTGCATCACGAACCCGGGCAGATCGAGATCAGCGAAGCCGGGATGCAGGCGAACATCGATACCGCGATGTACTACTTCGGCCTCATCCAGGAGCGGCGCGCGGAACCGCAGGATGACATGATCAGCCGGCTGATCGCGGCCGAGATCCCCGGCGAGGACGGTCAGCCCCGCAAGCTCGACGACATCGAGATCACCGGCTTCGCGACCCTTTTGGGCGGCGCGGGCGCCGAGACCGTCACCAAGCTGCTCGGCAACGCCGCGGTGATCTTCGCCAATCACCCCGACCAGTGGCAGAAGCTGCAGAACGACCGCAGCAAGATTCCCGGAGCGGTGGAAGAGCTACTGCGCTACGAGGGGCCGGTCCAATACAACGTCCGCTACACCCTCAAGGAGGCGCACGTCAGCAGCGGCGTGATCCCGGCGGGCAAGCCCGTGTTCCTTTGCGGCGCAGCCGCGAACCGCGACCCGGAGGCCTTCACCGACGCCGACACCTTCGACATCGAGCGCGACCAGACCGAGGCGCAACATCTCGGTCTCGGATACGGAATCCACAGCTGCCTCGGCGCGGCGCTGGCCCGCCTGGAAAGCAGGCTCGCGCTGGAGCGGCTGCTCGACTTCATGCCGCGCTACGAGGTCGACTGGGCCGGATGCACACGGGTGAACATGCAGAACGTCGCCGGCTGGAAGAATGTACCCGTCAAGATACTTCGGTAAGGGGAATCGCGATGACGAAGAAGATCGAAGTCGACTGGGGGCTCTGCGAAAGCAACGGCGTTTGCATGGGCATCAACCCCGAGATCTTCCACCTCGGCGACGACGACATGCTGACCGTGCTGCAAGAGGAAGTGACCCCGGAGATCGAATCGGACGTGCGCGAGGCCGTCCGTCAGTGCCCCCGGCAGGCCATCTCGATCAAGGAGTAGCGGCCGTAGGTGCCTCGAATCCGGCGACGATGACCGCGTTGCAGTCGGCCGCCGATTGGCGCAGCTTCGCCGCCTTTTGGTAGGCCTCCGACTCGTACCACGCCCGGGCCGCGTCCACCGAGTCGAATTCCAGCACGACGGTCTGGTCGCCGTGCCAGGTGCCCTCGATGACCTTGGGAGCGGTGTCCACCGCCAGAATGTTGACCCCACCCATCGCCGCGCCCGCGGCCCGGCCGTAGGCCTTCATCCCCTCGGGATCCTTGATGGCCTCGGTGAGGATCACGTATCCCTTAGCCATTCGAATCTCCCTGCGTCTCGGTGATCGCCTGCTCCGGGCAGCAGTCGATGGCCTCTCGGGTGGCGGCCTCGAATTCCGTTGGGACGTCGGACGTTATCGACTCCGCGTAACCGTCGTCGGTCAGGTTGAACACCTCGGGGCACAGCGTGACGCACACGCCGTGACCGCGACAGCGCTGGTCGTCGACCGAGACTCTCATGCCGGCGTGAACTCCAGGTGCAGTTCGGTCAGGCCGCGCAGGATGTAAGTCGGAACGTATTGGTAGCGGCGGTCATTCGCCGGACCGTGCACGCTCTCGTCGATCCTGATGTCGGATGTCCGGTCGAGCAGCCGCTCGATCGCCACCCGGGTTTCGGCCCGCGCCAGCGGCGCGCCGGGGCAGCTGTGGATCCCCCGCCCGAACGAGATGTGCTGGCGGGCGTTCTTGCGGGCCGGGTCGAATGTGGTGGGGTCCTCGAACCGGCGCGGGTCGCGGTTGGCGGCCGCCTGCACGATCATCACGGTGGTGCCCGCCGGCAGGTCGACGCCGCCGACGTTGACGGGCACCCGGTTCATCCGGAAGTCGCCCTTGACGGGGCTTTCGTGGCGAAGCGACTCTTCGATGAAGTTGGGGATCAGGCTGCGGTCCCTGCGCAGCTGCGCCTGGATGTCCGGGCGTTCCCCGATTGTCTGCAGCGCGGCGCCGAGCAGCCGCACGGTGGTCTCCTGGCCCGCCGAGAAGACGTTGCTGGCCACGCGCGCCACGTCTTCGACGTCGGGAATCGAGCCGTCGGGGAAGGTGGCGGTCGCGAGGCCGGTCAGCACGTCGTCGCGGGGCTCGCGACGGCGGTCGCGGACATAGTCGGAGAAAAGGCCGTAAAGGAATTCCAGCGGACTGTGTGCCAGCGACTCCTTGCCGGTGCCCCCGACGCCGCCACCCGCATGCTCGGCGATGCCCTTGACGAACTTGTCCCGGTCCTCCATCGGCACGCCCAGCAGGTCGGCGATCACCAGCAGCGTGAACGGGCCGGCGAAGCCCTTGATCCAGTCCCCCCGGCCGGGCGCCAGGAAATCGTCGAGTGCCTGGTCGGCGAGCGCCCACATCGCGTCCTCGTTCTCCTTGAGGCGCTTGGGGGTGATCAGCCGCATCAGCAGCGAGCGGTGGTTGGTGTGGGTCGGCGGATCCAGCGTGGGCAGCTGGTCGCTGAACGGCAGCTCGTCGCGGTGCTGCTCGATCAGCTCGGTGATGTCGCTGTCGCCCAGGCCCTCGAGGCTGACCGGAAAGCCGGGAAACGGGCCGGTAACCGAGTTGCACGACGACCACGTCGCGGCGTCGTTGAGCACCGCGCAGGCCTCGTCCCAGCCGGTCACCATGGTTACGCCGTGGTGGGATTCCCGCGTGACCGGGCACTGCTGCCGCAGCGCCTCGTAGTAGGGGTACGGGTCCGCGATGAGCTCTTTGCCGCGGAAGAAGTCCATCTTGGTGAAGTCGTTCACCGTGTTGCTCCGTTCGAATCTCAGCAGTGAGAATGAGCCTCTCAGAGATGAGTATTACATTTCCACACGGTCCAGGCGTCGTCAAACGACGGCTGCCGAGTTTGAAAGCGGCGACTAGCCGGCCGGGACCAGGTCGGCGGCTACCGAGGGCCAGGCCAGCAGCCCGCTGCGGAACGTTTCGAGGCAGCCGACCGAGCCGTGCGGCACTCCGCCGCCGTTCAGGGCCGCCGCGAGGGCCTGGCCCTTGAAGATCTTCGCCGCCATGCTCAGCCGGTGTTGTACCAGGCCAACGCTGTCGTCCAGCTCGGCCGGCCAGCTCTCGCCCCACAGCGTGACCTCGGTGACGCCGTGGTCGAGGGCCTGCAGCACGCCTTGGCGCACCCGGGAGTCGCATCCGAACAGGTCCGCCGCGGCCGCCAGCGCCTGGGGGTGCGGCCGCGATTCCACCGCGGCCAGCGCATCCTCGAGGTCGAGCGTCCGGGCGCCGATGATCTGCAGCGGCCGGAGGTCGGGGCAGTCGGCCAGGTCGGTCAGCAGCACGGTCACGTCCCAGCCCGCCATCGAGCGGTCGAAGAGCCAGCCGCCGGCGTACCGCACCACGTCGGCGACGCTGCTGGCGACGACGTCGAGGCGGTACCTCATGTCTTGCGGATCGTCGGCGGCGCGAAGTCCCGGGCCAGCGCCTCCGCGTACTCCTTGAACGCGTCGGTCAGCGGTATCGAAGGGTCGAGCAACCATATTGTTTCCATTCCGTGGACGAAGGCGAGGATTTCCACCGCCTTGACGGCCGGGTCGATGTCGGTGCGATACCGGCCGTCGGCCTGACCGCGCCGGATGAGTTCGCCGACGATGTCGATGGCTTGACGCTGCCGGGAAAGCATGCGGTGGTGCAGCGGGGCCTCGGGATCGATGTTTTCGATCAGCAGCACGGTGAACGTGCCGACCATGTCGGGTGCCCGCGTGAAGCGGTCGGCGACCCGCGCGATCTCAACCATCAGATCGCCGGACCGGTCGGCGTGGGAGTCGTCATCGGCGTCACGGGCGTCGAGCACCGCGTGCAGCAGCTGCTCCTTGGATTCGAAGTGGTGCAGCAGGCCCGCGGGGGTGACGCCGGCCTCGCCGGCGATCTGGGCCAGCGTGGTGTTGCGCCAGCCGTTGCGCGTGAGCAGGCGTTGCGCGACGTCGAGGATCCGCTGCTTGCGGTCCTCACCTTTGGCGAGAAGCGTGTCGTATCGCCGTGCGACGGGCACCGGGCTCCCTCTGGACTAGCGGGTGCAAGAACCTACTGAACACACAGTAGGTTGGTTTACCGCCTGTGACAAGGGTCGCATCGGGCGCCGTTGCGGCGGGCGTTAAGAGACCAGCTCGACCAGGGTGGCGTTGGCCGTGCCGCCGCCCTCGCACATCGTCTGCAGGCCGTATCGGATGCCGTTGTCCCGCATGTGGTGGGCCATGCGCGTCATCAGCACCGCGCCGGAGGCGCCCAGCGGGTGTCCCAGCGCGATAGCGCCGCCGAGCGGGTTCAGGCGATCGGGGTCCGCTCCGGTTTCCGCGAGCCACGCCAGCGGGACGGGCGCGAACGCCTCGTTGACTTCGAAGACCCCCACGTCCGCCAGCGAGATGCCGGCCTTGGTCAGCACCTTCTCGGTCGCCGGGATGGGGCCGGTCAGCATGAGCACCGGATCCGCCCCCGTGACGGCGCCGGCCCGGTAGCGCAACAGCGGCGTCAAACCCAGCTCGACGGCCATCTCCGACGTGGTCACCAGCAGCGCCGCCGCCCCGTCGGAGATCTGGGAGGAATTGCCCGCATGGATCACGCCGTCGTCGACGAATGCGGGCTTGAGCCCGGCGAGCTTCTCCACGGTGGTGCCCCGGCGCACCCCCTCGTCGGCGACGACGGTCCCGTCATCGGTGAACACCGGAACGATCTGGTCGGTGAAGGCGCCCGCGTCCTGGGCGGCGGCGGCCAGCTCGTGGGACCGGACCGAGTACTCGTCGAGCCGGCTGCGGGAAAACCCCCACTTCTTGGCGATCATCTCCGCCGACAGCCCCTGGTTGAACGAGAAATCGTCATAGCGCTCAAGGACTTTCGGCCCGTAGGGCATCCCCGAAGCCCGGGCCGCACCCAGCGGAACGCGGCTCATCACCTCCACGCCGCCGGCCACGACGACGTCCTGCTGTCCCGACATCACCGCCTGCACAGCGAAGTCGAGCGCCTGCTGGCTGGAACCGCACGCCCGGTTGACCGTGGTCCCCGGAATGGTTTCCGGCCAGCCGGCGGCCAGGACGGCGTAGCGCCCGATGTTGCTGGACTGGTCGCCGACCTGCGAAACGCATCCCCAGATCACGTCGTCGACGATCTCCGGGCCCACGCCCGCGCGGTCCAGCACCTCGTTGAGGACGACCGCGGACAGGTCCGCCGGATGCACACCGGACAGCCCGCCGTTGCGCTTTCCTACCGCCGTCCGCACCGCCTCGACGATGACTGTCTCACGCATCTTGTTCTCCGTTTTGCTTCGTCAGATGTTCCATGATCGCCGACGTTAGGCCTAGTAGCTCCTCGGCAGTTTCAGGACGTTGGCTCCCAGGAAATTCAGAATCATCTCCTGGCTGACCGGCGCGATCTTCATCAGCCGGGCCTCGCGGAAGTAGCGGGTGATGTGGTATTCCTCCGCGTAGCCCATGCCGCCGTGGGTCTGCAAAGCCCGGTCCGCGGCGGTGAAGCCCGCGTCCGCGCACAGGTATTTGGCGGTATTGGCTTCGCGCCCACAGGGTTTGCCGTTGTCGTAGAGCCAGGTCGCCTTGCGCAGCATCAACTCGGCCGCGTCGAGGCGGGCCAGCGAATCGGCGAGCGGGAACTGCAGGCCCTGGTTCATGCCGATGGGCCGGCCGAAGACCTCACGCTCGTTGCCGTACTTCACCGCCTTGTCCAGCGCCACCCGGCCGATGCCGAGCGCTTCGGCGGCGATCAGCATCCGTTCGGGGTTCAGGCCGTCCAGGATGTACTGAAAACCCTTGCCCTCCTCGCCGATTCGATCCTCGACGGGCACCTCGAGGTTGTCGATGAACAGTTCGTTGGAGCTGACCGCGTTGCGGCCCATCTTGCGGATGGGGCGGATGTCGACCCGGCTGCGATCCAGGTCAGTGATGAACAGCGTCATGCCGTCGGTCTTCTTGGCGACCTCGTCATAGCTTTGGGTCCGGGTTAGCAGCAGGATCTTGTCCGACTCCATGGCTTTCGAGATCCACACCTTGCGGCCGTTCACGATGTAGCGGTCGCCGTCGCGTTTGGCGAACGTGGTGATGCGCGACGTGTCCAGCCCCGCACCGGGTTCGGTGACCCCGAAGCAGACGTGCACCTCGCCGGTCGCGACCTTGGGCAGCGTGCGCGCCTTGAGTTCCTCGGAACCGTGCACCACCACCGGTTGCATGCCGAAGATCGACAGGTGAATCGAGCTGGCCGCGTTCATGGCGCCGCCGGACTTGGCGACCTCTTCGAGCAGGATGGTGGCTTCGGTGATCCCCAGGCCGTGGCCGCCGTACTCGGTCGGAATCGTCATGCCGAGCCAGCCGCCGTCGGCTATGGCCTTGTAGAACTCGGCCGGGAACTCGTGCGCCTGGTCCTTTTCCATCCAGTACTGGTCGTCGAACTTGCGGGCCAGCTCGGCGACCGACCGGCGGATCAGCTCCTGGTCATCGGTCAGCTCGAAGTTCATTCCACCGCCGGGCACTGCTGGATCTCCTTGTCAGCGCGAGCAGACGCAAAATCGCACGGTTGGCGCCCGAAATATGCGATTTTGCGTCTGCTCGCCGGGCACCGGCGCACTGAGCACTCCGGTGATGCGTCAGTCCGTATTGCCGGTAAGGGCTTTTGCGTTGGCCGCAAATTCCGCGAAGGACGAGCCGCCCCGCGAGTCCTTGTCGTGGCCCTTCGCTTTGATGGACACGTCGTGGCCCTCGGCGGCCTTGCGTAGTGCGCCGACGGTCGCCTGTTCGCGCGAAATGTGCGTGAACGGGTCGAACGAGTACCAACGCATGGCGTTCTCGTAGGCCATCTTGTTGATCTCGTCGTCGGGAACGCTGTTGAGGGACAACACGTCCCACAGTTCTTCGGGCGCGCCCGGCCACATCGAGTCGCTGTGCGGGTAGTCGGCCTCCCACGCGATGTTGTCGATGCCGATCATGTTGCGCAGCGCGACGCCCACCTTGTCGCTGATGAAGCACGTCAGGAAGTGCTCGCGGAAGACGTCGCTGGGCAGCTTGCCGCCGAAGTTCTGGTGGGTCCACGCGGAATGCATTTCGAACGTGCGGTCGGCCCGCTCCAGGAAGTAGGGGATCCACCCGGTGCCGCCCTCGGACAGGGCGATCTTCAGGTCGGGGTACTCCTTGATCGGCCGCGACCACAGCAGGTCCGCGGCGGCCTGCACGATGTTCATCGGCTGCAGCGTGATCATCACGTCCATGGGCGCGTCGGGCGCCGTGATCGCGAGCCGGCCCGAGGACCCGATGTGCACGTTCATCACGGTGTTGGTGTCGCACAACGCCTTCCACAGCGGGTTCCAGTACTCGTCGTGGAAGCTCGGGTAGCCCATCGCGGCCGGGTTCTCGGTGAAGGTCAGCGCGTGCACGCCCTTCTTCGACACCCGGCGCACCTCGGCGGCGCACGCCTCGGCGTCCCAGATCACCGGGATCGCCATCGGGATGAACCGCGCGGGGTACGCGCCGCACCACTCGTCGATGTGCCAGTCGTTGTACGCCTGCACCAGCGAGATCGAGAAGTCGTGGTCCTCGGTGGCGAACAGCCGCCCGGCGAAACCCGGAAACGACGGGAAACAGATCGAGGCCAGGATGCCACCGGCGTTCATGTCCTTGATGCGTTCGTCCACGTCGTAACAACCCGGCCGGATTTCGTCGAGCCCGGTCGGCTCGATGCCGTACTCCTCCTTGGGCCTGCCGGCGACCGCGTTCAGCGCCACGTTCGGGATCACGGTGTCGCGGAACTTCCACATGTCGGAACCGTCGGGGTTGTGCACCAGCCGGGGCGCGTCGTCGATGTACTTCTTCGCCAGGTGGTTCTTGAACATGTCCGGCGGCTCGACGGTGTGGTCGTCGACGCTGATCAGGATCATGTCTTCCTTGTTCATGGCCATATCCTTCCGAGTCTGCGATCCATCTCAGTCATTCGGGCGTGCCGCTCCCACACGGCATCGACAAACCAACGCCCGGCGCCAAGATCACTATTTTGAAAACTATCTTCTCGCGCAGCGAGAATCAACATCCAGCGGACGTCGCGGGCCCGGCCAGCGCGGATCCCGGCCGTCGGCATTGACCAACCGTCCGAATCGTGCAAGTCTGTTGGTTGGAAATGAGAATCTGATTCTCTTTCGCCGAGAGTTAGTCGCGAGAACGCCGAGAGGAGACGCGCGGATGCGCCTGCCGCCGCTGCCCGCGGACCAGTGGGATGAGGCTGTCGAGCAGTCGCTGTCCGGCATGCTGCCCCCGGAACGGCGTAATCCGCGCGATGCCGGCACGCTCATGTCGACGCTCGTGCGCCACCCGAAGCTGGCCCGCGCGTACCTGCGGTTCGGCGGGTATCTGCTCATGGCCTCCTCCCTCCCCCCGCGCATCCGCGAGCAGGCGATCCTTCGGGTCGCCCATCGACGTGACTGCGCCTACGAGTGGTCACACCACGTGGACATCGCGAAGGAAGCGGGACTCACCGACTCCGAGATCGCGGCCGCCAAGACCGGCCGGGCGGACGACGAGTTCGATCGCGCCGTGTTCGCCGCCGTCGACGAACTCGACGAGAAGTCGAACGTCTCGGACCAGACATGGGCCACTCTCGGCGAACGGCTTGACGAGCGTCAGCGAATGGATTTCGTCTTCACCGTCGGCGGCTACATCGCGCTCGCGATGGCCATCAACACTTTTGGCGTACGGCCCGAGAACGAGAAAGGTTAGAGCCTTGCCCCACTTTCCGAAACCGGCTGCCGGCAGCTGGACAGAGAACTACCCCGAACTCGGGACCGCCCCGGTCGACTACACCGACTCGATCGACCCGAAGTTCTTCGAGGCCGAGCGCGAGGCGGTCTTTAAAAGGCAGTGGCTCAACGTCGGCCGGGTCAATCGCCTGCCGCGCACCGGCAGCTACTTCACCAAGGAGCTGCCGTCGGCCGGCAAGGGCATGTCGGTGATCGTCGTCAAAACCAAGGACGGATCCGTCAAGGCTTATCACAACGTCTGCCGGCACCGCGGAAACAAGCTGGTGTGGAACGACTTTCCGCAGGAGGAGACGTCGGGCACGTGCCGGCAGTTCACCTGCAAGTACCACGCCTGGCGCTACAGCCTGGACGGCGAGTTGACCTTCGTCCAGCAGGAAGACGAGTTCTTCGACCTCGACAAGAGCCAATACGGCCTGGCTCCCGTCCGCTGCGAGGTGTGGGAAGGATTCATCTTCATCAACTTCGACGACAACGCCTCGCCGCTGACCGACTACCTCGGGCCGCTTGCCAAGAGCATCGAGGGCTACCCCTTCGGCGAGATGACGGAGACCTACTCGTACCGGGCCGAGGTCGGCAGCAACTGGAAGCTGTTCATCGACGCGTTCGTCGAGTTCTACCACGCGCCGATCCTGCACCAGGGGCAGTACACCAAGGAAGAAGCCGCCAAGATCCAGAAGTACGGCTACGAGGCGCTGCACTACGAGGTGGCCGGTCCGCACAACCTGCAGTCGACGTGGGGTGGTCAGGCGCCGCCGTCGGACATGAGCATGGTCAAGCCGATGGACCAGGTTTTGCGCAGCGGTTTGTTCGGCCCGTGGGACAAGCCGGATATCATCGAGAACCTCGAGCTGCCGCCGGGTGTCAACGTGAAGAAGGTGCCGCAGTGGGGCATCGACTCGTGGCTGTTCTATCCGAACTTCATGCTGCTGATCTGGGAGCCGGGCTGGTTTTTGACCTACCACTACTGGCCGACCGCGGTGGACAAGCACATCTTCGAATGCACGCTGTATTTCGTTCCGCCGCGCAATGCGCGGGAGCGGTTGGCCCAGGAGCTCGCCGCGGTGACCTTCAAGGAATACGCGCTGCAGGACGCCAACACGCTGGAAGCGACCCAGACCATGATCGGCACCCGGGCCGTCAAGGAATTCCTGCTGTGCGATCAGGAGGTCCTGATCCGCCACTTGCACAAGACCACCGGCGATTACGTGAAGGAGTACGCCCACAATGGCGCTGCCCACTGAATTCGCCGATCTGGAGCCATATTTGGATTGGGACCTGGCGACCGAACCCGAGCGCTACGCCAAGCGGCTGGCCTCGACCATGGCCGAGATGCAGGCTTTCTACGACGTGGCGTTCCCCCGCCTGAACGACGCCATCGCCTACTGCGACAAGTTCCCGCTGGACGATCTGCCCGAGGACGCCCGTACGCTGATGCACATCATGCAGTCACTCGTCATGGTGTCATTCCCGATCGAGGCGTGGAAACAACCGCGGGTGCCCGACAGCGGCGCGGCGTGGGTGGAGTGCATCCGGGAACCGGTGATCTAACCGGTGTTGACGCTCAAGGCCGCCGGGCTGCTTGACGTCGACGCCGGTGAGATCGTGTCCCCCGGTGTCGTCCGGATCGAGGGCGACCGGATCGCCGGCGTGGGCGGTGATCCCGAGGGTGAGCTCATCGACCTCGGCGACCGAATCCTGCTGCCCGGCCTGATGGACATGGAGGTCAACCTCCTGATGGGCGGGCGCGGGGAGAAACCGGGGCTCTCCCAGGTTCAGGACGACCCGCCGACGCGGGTGCTGCGCGCGGTCGGCAACGCCCGCCGCACGTTGCGCGCCGGCTTCACGACGGTGCGAAACCTCGGGTTGTTCGTCAAGACCGGCGGTTACCTGCTCGACGTCGCGCTGGGCAAGGCCATCGACGCGGGCTGGATCGAGGGCCCGAGAGTGGTGCCGGCCGGCCACGCGATCACCCCGACCGGCGGCCACCTGGATCCGACGATGTTCGCCGCGTTCGCGCCCCACGTGCTGGATCTGACGGTCGAAGAGGGCATCGCCAACGGGATCGACGAAATTCGTAAGGCGGTGCGGTACCAGATCAAACACGGCGCCGAGCTGATCAAGGTCTGCTGCTCGGGCGGGGTGATGTCGCTCACGGGACCGCCGGGCGCCCAACACTATTCGGACGAGGAACTGCGTGCGATCGTCGACGAGGCGCATCGGCGCGGGCTGCGCGTCGCCGCGCACACGCACGGGGCGGATGCGGTCAAGCATGCCGTCGCGGCCGGCATCGACTGCATCGAGCACGGCTTCCTGATCGACGACGAGGCGATCGCCACGATGGTCGAGCACGGCACGTTCCTGGTGTCCACCCGGCGTCTGGCCGAGGGCATGGACGTCTCGCACGCCCCACCCGAGCTGCAGGCCAAGGCCGCGGAGATATTCCCGAGGTCGCGCACCTCGATCCTGGCCGCCCACAACGCCGGTGTGAAGATCGCCGTCGGCACCGACGCCCCCGCGATCCCGCACGGCAAGAACGCCGACGAGCTCGTCACCCTCGTCGAATGGGGCCTGCCGCCGCTGGCGGTGCTGCGCGCCGCCACGGTGACCGCGGCCGAGCTGATCAACTCGACCGACCGGGGACGGCTGGCCGAGGGCCAGCTCGCCGACATCATCGCGGTCCCCGGAAACCCGTTGGACGACATCACCGTTACCCAGCACGTCAGCTTCGTCATGAAAGGCGGCAAGGTCTATGCCAACCAGAACTGACGACCTGGTCGAGATTCAGCAG
This sequence comes from Mycobacterium sp. NGS34, assembly GCF_059812845.1. Taxonomy (NCBI): domain Bacteria; kingdom Bacillati; phylum Actinomycetota; class Actinomycetes; order Mycobacteriales; family Mycobacteriaceae; genus Mycobacterium; species Mycobacterium sp. NGS34. The sequence goes on along the minus strand of NZ_JCALDM010000014.1, from coordinate 49,901 downwards.
CTGCTCGCGCGCTACGCGGTCACCATCACGCAGGAGGACATCGACGGGCTCGTCGGCGTCTTCACGCCCGACGGCACCTACAGCGCCTTCGGCTCCACCTACCAGTTGGACCGGTTTCCCGAGTTGGTGGCGGCGGCCCCAAAGGGGTTGTTCCTCACCGGAACTGCCCTGATAGAAAACATCGATGGTGATTCCGCCAGCGGCACCCAGCCGCTGTGCTTCATCGACCACGCCACCCATGACATGAGAATCGGCTACTACCGCGACACCTACACCCGCACCGCCGACGGATGGCGGCTGAAGACACGGGCGATGACGTTCATCCGTCGCAGCGGCGTGCACGACTCGGGGCGCCCGCACGCCGTCGGCCGTCCGCAGCCGTGAATGTCGAGGAGTTCCGGGCGGGCCTGTGCGCGTGGCTCGAAGAAAACGATCTGACCCCGGGGCCCGACCACTCGCTGCAGGGCCACATGGAGCAATTCGCCCGCGTCAGCCGTGCGTTGTATGACGCCGATTGGATGCGCTACGGCTGGCCGGTCGAAGTGGGCGGCCTGGGTGGTCCCGCGGTCCTGCGCGCGATCGTCGGCGAGGAGGTGGTGGGCCGCCGGCTGGCCGAGCCCGGTCCCTACTCGATGCTCGAAGTGCTGGCGCCCACGATGATCGATTACGCGCCCGCCGAACTCGCGGCGGAAATGGTGCCGCGGCTGCTCAGCGGCCGCGAGCACTGGTGCCAGGGGTTTTCGGAGCCGGGGTCCGGCAGCGACCTCGCGTCGCTGACCACCCGCGCCACGCCCCAGGGCGACAACTGGATCGTCAACGGCCAGAAGGTCTGGACCAGCTTCGCGCAATTCTCGACACGCTGCATCCTGCTCACCCGCACCGCGCCGGGTCACCACGGAATCACCGCCTTCTTCGTCGACCTCGACACACCGGGCATCACCATCCGGCCGCTACGCACGATGCACGGGGTCGACGAATTCTGCGAGGTCTACTACGACGACGTGGTGATCCCGGCGAGCCGGATGCTCGGCCGACCCGGAGACGGCTGGCAGCTCGCGATGGACCTGCTCCCCTACGAGCGCTCCGCCTGCTTCTGGCAGCGGATCGCCTACCTCTACTCGCGCTTCGACGAACTCATTGCCGAAGCGCGGGAACCCGACGAATCCGCCCTGGGCTCGGCCTATCTGGCGCTGCACACGCTGCGCTGCCGATCCCGCGACACCCAGCACCGGTTGCGCGACGGCGCACGACTGGGACCGGACACCTCCATCGACAAGGTGCTGCTGGCCACCGCCGAGCAACGCCTCTACGACACCGTGCGCGACCTGTTGCCCGGGACGCTGGAGCTCGACGACACACCGTGGCGGTCGGAGTACCTGTACTCGCGCGCCGCCACCATCTACGGCGGCACCGCCGAGATCCAGCGCAACATCATCGCCCGTCGGCTGCTCGACCTCGGGAAGGAGTGAATCGGTGGACTCCGAGGCGCTGCAGCTGCTGGCCGACTCGCTGCGCACCACCATGACCGCCGCGAGTGGGGCCAAGCTGGATGTCGCGCTGTCCGATCTCGGCTGGCACGACATGCTCGACGAAATACCCGACGTGGCAATGCCTTTGGTGTTCCGGCTGCTCGGCGAGACCGGCGCGCACGCGCCGGTGCTCAACGATGTGGTGCTGCGGGCGGCCGGACGCGACGACGGCGGAACCGTACCCCTGCCGTTCGCCGGGGGTTCATGGGTGGTGTGGGAGCGTGACGACCGCGCGACCCCGGCGATGGACGGGCTGCCGATACACCATGTGCCAGAATGCGATCCGGTTCCGCTCGCCGAGGGACGGCGGGCGGTGGGCTGGTGGCTGGTCGGCACCGGCCGGGCGATGCTGTCGCTGGCGCGCCAGCACGCCGTCGACCGTGTTCAGTTCGGGCGGCGCATCGGCTCGTTCCAGGCAGTCCGGCACCGGCTGGCCGAAACGCTCGTCGCGATCGAGGGCGCCGAGGCGACCCTGAACGCCGCTGCGCAGACGGACGACGCCGACGGCCTGGCTTCCCTGCTGGCCAAGGCCGCGGCGGGCCAGGCCGCGCTCACCGCCGCGCGCCATTGCCAGCAGGTGCTGGGCGGCATCGGCTTCACCGCCGAGCACCGGCTCCACCATCACGTCAAGCGGTCGCTGGTCTTGGACGGGCTGCTGGGCAGCGCGCGGGAATTGACGCGTGAAGCCGGAACGATGTTGCGAACCAAGGGCTTCGCGCCGCGGCTCGCGCAGCTCTAACCGACCCGCGGATTCCTGCGCGTACACTCGTCTCGCAACCACGACGATGGGACGCGATGAGCCAGCCCGACAGACCTCGAAACGAGGTCGGCGTCGCCTCGCTGCTCGTGGGCATCGTCGCACTCCTCACCTGCTGGATGCTGATCGGAGTGCCCTTCGGCATCGTGGCGGTGATAACCGGCGACGTCGCCCGCAGGCGAGTGCAGCGCGGTGAGGCGAACAATCCCCGAATCGCGATGGCGGGCATGGTCTTAGGGGCCGTTTCGATCGCGGCCGGGCTCGTCGCGATCGGCTACTACGCCTGGCTCGACGCCCGCTAGTTGCGCGGCAGGCCGAGCACCCGTTCGGCGATGATGTTCCGCTGGATCTCGGAGGTGCCGCCGGCGATGGTTGCCGCGAAGCTGCGCGCGTAGCGGTCGAACCAGCTGCGGTAGTGGCTGTCCAGGTCCAGCGGTGCGAACGGGGCGGTGACCGCGTGGTACACGAGACCCTCGGCGCCCGCGGCGTTCAACGCGTCCTCGGCGGCGCGTTGCAGGGCCTCCGAACCGAGTAGCTTGAGCACCGACTGGGCGGGCACATCCTCTTCGCCGCGGGCGGCGCGGGCCAGGGCCGCCGACCCCAGCAGTCGCAGCGCGTAGGAGTCCATCACCAATGTGGCGTAGCGGTCCCGCTCGAGCGGTCCGGACGGGCTGAAATCGGCGGTCAGGCCGTGCAACAGATCGACGTATCCCGTCCACAGCATGATCCGTTCGTGGCCGAGCGAGCCGGTTGCCACCCGCCAGCCCTCGTCGAGCTGACCGATCAGATTTTCGGCCGGCACCCGTGCGTCGGTGAAAAACACCTCGTTGAAGTCGATTTCGTCGCCGTCGCACATCGACGCGAACGGGCGGCGCACCACACCCGGGATATCGGTCGGGATCATCAACGCGCTGATGCCCTTGTGTTTCGGCTTGCCCGGGTCGGTGCGCACGAAAGTCAACAGCACGTCGGCGTCGTGAGCCCCCGACGTCCACACCTTCTGGCCGTTGACCACGAAGTGGTCACCATCAAGCACCGCGCGCGTTTTCAGCGACGCGAGGTCCGAACCCGCGCCCGGTTCGCTCATCCCCAACGACGCGGTGATCTCCGCCCGTAGGATCGGCACCGCCCATCGCCGCTTCTGCTCCGGGGTGCCAAACGTCAGCAGGGACGCGGCGATGATGCCGACGCCCTGCGGATTGAAACTCTGATAGATGCGCCGGCGTCCCAGTTCCTCCATGTACACGTATTGCTGCAAGAGGGTCGCGTTGCGGCCACCGAATTCCGGCGGATTGCCGGGCACCAGCCACCCACTGTCGAAGAGCAGCCGTTGCCAGCGCCGCGCCCACTCCGGGATGTGCGAACTCGACCGCGGTCGCTCGAGAGTTTCCGCCTCGGCGGGAAGATGCTCGTCGAGGAAGGCCACGAACTCGGCGCGGAACGCCTCGACGTCGGCATCGAAGGTCAGCTGCACAGCACTCCTGCGAAAGACGGTTTGCGGATTCTCGGCGACGGCGCGGTTCGCTCTAGCGATTAAGCTTCCATACACACGTGTAAGAGAATAGTATTCTCGTCGTGAGAAAGTTACAATCTCAGACACGACGTCCATAGGGGGTCGAGCGCACCGATGGCACGGCGTTCTCCGGTAGAGTCCAATCATGTTCTCCCCACGCGGCAATCGTCTGAGCCGGCCGTGACAAGCCCGAGCGAAGAGCCGGCCTGGAAGCAGCGCGCCGTCGAGCGGTCGATCAAGACCGCGAAATTGCGCGCGGCACAGCGCGTTCAGCGGTTCCTCGACGCGGCGCAGGCGATCATCATCGAGAAGGGCAGCACCGACTTCACCGTCCAGGAGGTCGTGGATCGCTCCCGCCAGTCGTTGCGGAGCTTCTACCTGCAATTCGACGGCAAGCACGAGCTCTTGCTCGCCCTGTTCGAAGACGCGCTGAGCCGTTCCGCCGATCAGATCCGCGCGGCCACGGAGAGCCACACCGACGCGCTGGAGCGCCTCAAGGTCGCCGTCGAGCTGCTGTACGAGTCGTCACGTCCGGATCCGACGGCCAAACGGCCGTTGTTCACCGACTTCGCTCCTCGTTTGCTGGTCACGCACCCGGCAGAGGTCAAGGTCGCGCACGCGCCGCTGCTGGCGTTGCTCACCGAGCTCATGGAGGCCGCCGCCGACGCCGGTGAACTGCGCGCCGACATCAACCCGAAGCGGGTGGCCGCGATGACCATGCAGACCGTGATGTTCATCGCACAATCCAGCGGCGGCTCCGACGACGCGACGGTCCATCCCATCACGGCCGACGAGGTCTGGGACTTCTGCTCACGCGGATTCGTCGGCTAGCAACCCGTAGCAAAGCGAGCAAATAGCGCACGGCATTGCCAGGCGAGAATGATGTTCTCTAATATCTAGAACCGGAAGTAGCCGAAATGGATCCGGCGTTGACAAGCGTCGGCGGGTTACTCGTGGAATGAGGGAATGACCATGACTGGACGTGTCGAGGGCAAAGTCGCCTTCATCACCGGGGCGGCGCGCGGTCAGGGCCGCAGCCACGCGGTGCGGTTGGCGCAGGAGGGCGCCGACATCATCGCGGTCGACATCTGCAAGCCGATCCGCGAGGGCCTGGTCGAGGGCGCGGCGATCCCCGCGTCGACGCCGGAGGACCTGGCGGAGACGGCCGACCTCGTCAAGGGGCACAACCGCCGGATCGTCACGGCCGAGGTCGACGTGCGCGACTACGCCGCGCTGAAGGCCGCCGTCGACAGCGGTGTCGAGCAGCTGGGCCGGCTGGACATCATCGTTGCCAACGCGGGCATCGGCAATGGCGGTCAGACGCTGGACAAAACCAGCGAAGAGGACTGGACGGAAATGATCGACGTCAACCTGTCCGGGGTGTGGAAAACGGTGAAGGCCGGCGTCCCGCACATCCTGGCCGGCGGGCGCGGCGGATCGATCGTCCTGACCAGTTCGGTCGGAGGGCTCAAGGCGTACCCGCACACCGGGCACTATGTCGCCGCCAAGCACGGCGTGGTGGGCCTGATGCGCGCGTTCGGAGTCGAGTTGGGGCAACACATGATTCGGGTCAACTCGGTGCACCCGACCCACGTGAGCACGGCGATGATCATGAACGAGGGCACGTGGCGGATGTTCCGGCCGGACCTGGAGAACCCGGGCCCCGACGACATGGCGCCGATCTGCCAGATGTTCCACACGCTGCCGATCCCGTGGGTCGATCCGATCGACATCAGCAACGCGGTGCTGTTCTTCGCCTCCGACGAGTCCCGCTACGTCACCGGCGTGACCCTGCCCATCGACGCGGGTAGCTGCCTTAAGTAGCGTTCCGTCCCATGGACGGATTCGAGGGACGCAGCGCCGTGGTCACCGGCGGGGCGAGCGGCATCGGCCTTGCCACCGCCACCGAGTTTGCCCGCCGGGGAGCCAGGCTCGTGCTCGCCGACGTCGACCAGCCCGCACTGGAGCAGGCCGTCGCGCACTTGCGTGGCGAGGGGTTCGACGCCCACGGCGTGATGTGCGACGTGCGGCACCTCGAGGAGATGGTTCACCTCGCGGACGAAGCGTTTCGCCTTCTCGGCCAGGTGGACGTCCTGTTCAGCAACGCCGGCATCGTGGTCGCGGGCCCGATCGCGCAGATGACGCACGAGGACTGGCGGTGGGTGATCGATATCGACCTGTGGGGGTCGATCCACGCCGTCGAGGCGTTCCTGCCGAGACTGCTCGAGCAGGGCACCGGTGGCCACATCGCGTTCACCGCGTCGTTCGCCGGGCTGGTTCCCAACGCGGGCCTCGGGGCGTACGGCGTGGCCAAGTACGGCGTCGTGGCTTTGGCGGAGACGCTGGCCCGCGAGGTCAGGGACAACGGCATCGGCGTCTCGGTGCTGTGCCCGATGGTGGTCGAAACCAAGCTGGTCTCCAACTCGGAACGGATCCGCGGCGCGGATTACGGGCTGGCGTCGACGCCCGACGTGACGGGTTCGCTCGGGCCGCTGCCGGCGCAGGACCAAACCCTCGGCGTCGACGACGTGGCGCGGCTAACCGCCGACGCGATCCTGGCGAACCGCCTGTACGTCCTGCCGCACGAGGCGGCGCGCGCCTCGGTCAAGCGTCGATTCGACCGCATTGATCGCACTTTTGACGAGCAGGCCGCCGAGGGCTGGTCCCACTAGCGGTTCGCACCGGGATGAACAGCGCCGCCGCGACCACCACGAGCAGCGGCAACAGAATCGCATTCACCGTCGCGTCCCGGGTGTTGTACATCTGCAGCATCGGCAGGTGATAGACGCAGTGCAGTGTGTTGTAGACCAGCCACATGACCGCCGTGACCCTGACGAGGGTCTGGTTGGCGACCAGGACGAACGCCACAGCCGTGACCGCGGCCATGGCCAGATACATTGCCCCGACGTCCTTCACGAAGTGCTCGTTGTACGGGCCGAGCGGCGGGAGCCAGCTCATGCCGAAGCCGGGAAAGGTGTCATACCAGCGGCGCGGCGCCGCGTAGGCCCACCCGCCCGTCACGGCGCCGCCGGCACCCAAAATGGCCAATGCGCTTCGATGCAGTAGTGCGTTCATACCCCTTCAGACTCCGCAGCGGTCGGAAATGTGACGGCGACGCCGTAGCGGCTTACATCGCCGGAGCGCTGGCGATGATTCCCTCGGCCTCCAGGTCCGCGATCTCCGCTCGGGTCAGACCGAGTACGGAGAGCACCTCTTGGTTGTGTTGCCCGAGCGTGGGTGCCGGATTCGGGTGGAGCCGCCCGGGCCGGCCGGAGAACCTCATGGGCACCGTGCTGAGCCTGGCCCGGCCGTTCAGCGGGTCGTCGACCTCTTCGAAGAAGCCGCGAAATGCCAGCTGCTGCAACTCCGTCTGGCGGTGGGGCTGCATCACCTTGGCCACCGGCACGCCGGCGTCCCAAAGCGTGGCGACGATGTCGTCGCGGCGGCGGTGCTCACACCACGCGGCCAGCCGCTCGTCGATCAGATCCTCCGCAGCGCGCCGCCCGGCTTGGGTCGACAGCTTGGGATCGGTTGCCCAGGAGGGTGATCCGAGCGCGTCGCACAGCTGTTGCCACTGATCGTCGGTTTGCACCGCGATGGCGACCCAGCAATCGGGCCGGCCGAATTCGTCGATGTCGGCGGCGCGGTAGAGGTTCTGGGGTGCCGCGGCCGGCCCGCGGTTGCCGGCGCGCTGCAGCAGCGCCCCGTACGCGGTGTACTCGATGACCTGCTCGGCGGCGATGTTCAGCGCCGCGTCCACCATCGACGCCTCGACCAGAACCCCGTCCCCGGTGCGGCGTCTGTGCTCCAGCGCCAGCAGCAGGGCGTTGAGGGCGTGGACGCCGGCGTTGGGGTCGCCGATCGAATACGGCTCGTACGGCGGGCGGTCGGGGTAGCCGGTCAGCCAGCTCAGGCCCGATGCCGATTCGATGGCGTAGGCGAACGCCGGGTTGTCGCGCCACGGCCCGTCGAGCCCGAACCCGGGCATGCGCAGCATCACCGCATCGGGCCGGACCGCTTGAACCGCCGCGAAATCCAGACCGATCTGGTCGAGCACCCGGGGGGTGAAGTTTTCCACGATCACATCGCACGTCGCGACGAGCCGCAGCAGGACCTCCCGTCCTCGCGGACGCTGCAGGTCCAGCGCCAGGCCCTTCTTGTTGGTATTGAGGGCCGCGAAGATCGGCGACTTGTCCCACCACTGCCTTTCGGTGCTGGGTATTCCGGCGATGAGCCGCGTGCCGTCCGGCCGGCGGGCGGACTCGACGTGGATGACTTCGGCGCCGAGCATGGCCAGGAAGTGGGTGCAGCAGGGCCCGGCCCAGAAGGTGGTCAGGTCCAATACCCGAAGCCCACTGAACGGCAAGGGTTTCGGCACCCCGGAGGGCGCCGGCGTGGGCCGCGGGGTCAGCGTCGCGGCCCGGTGGCGCTCGGTGTGCTCGCCCAGCCGCGGCGCCCCCGCGGGCGGCCGTAGCCTCGCGGGCCGCATCCGGTAGGGCTGGTTGGGCTGGTGAAAGTCGCCGCGCGGGTTGCGCACGAAGGAGCCTCGTTCGACGAAGTGTTCCAATGACTCGATGTTGGCGCCGTTGGCGACCGGCGCGTTGGGGATTCGGAAGGCCGTCGCGAGCTCGCGGATCTCGTCCACCAGGTTGGCCTCGACCCAGGCGTAGATGTCGTCGGCGTGGATGTTGGCCTGTTCGGTGATGGTCAGCGGCGACTTCTCATCGATCCACTCCGGGTGGCCGACCATCGCGCACAGGTCAAACCACTGCTGCGCGGTCCCACAGCCGAGGTCGACCAGACCGTCCTTCGCCTGGGCCACGCCCGGCACCGTGAGGCGTCTCGCGTCTCGCCAGGGCCGGCCGAGCATCTCGAAGTAGCTCACCGGATAGTAAGTCAGGCACAGGATCTGGGTCTCCAGCATCGACAGGTCGATGATTTCGCCGGGGCCGGCCGAGCCGTCGCGGCGCGACCGCGACGCCAGGGTGGCGGCGCTCGCGTACGCGCCGGCCATGTACTCACCGACCTGCCCACCGACGAAGACGGGCGCCCGTTCCGGCAACCCGCGACCCAGCCCGACGATCCCGCCCGACCATGCCTGCAGGGTGAATTCGGTTGCGGGCCGGTCTTTCCAGGGTCCCCGCAGGCCGAACGGCGTGATGGAGGTGACGGTCAGGTGTGGGTGTGCCCGATGGATCGCCTCGGGCGTGAATCGCGGGTGTTCGGCAACCCGCGAGCCTCGGGACCACACCACCGCGTCCGCAGTGGTCAGTAACCGGCTGACCAGGTCGATGTCGTCATCAAGCGCGGGGTCGGCGACCACGCTGTGCTTGGCACCGGACAGGAAGCCGAACAGCGCCCCGTCGGCTTCGGCGGGGAAGGACGCGCCCGAGGCCGACCACCGGCGCAGCGGATCGCCTTCGGGCGGTTCGACTTTGATGACGTCGGCGCCGCCGTCGGCGAGCAGCTTGGTGCAGTAGGCGCCCGCTATTCCGGTGGAGAGGTCGACCACCGTGCAGCCGGCCAGGGGCGCTTCGACCCGCGGTCGCTCACTCATGCCCGCCATGACGGGCTCGAGGTCAGCACCTCGGGCCCGTCGGCGGTGATCAACACCGCCTCACGCCCGAACACCGCCCCGACTCCCTGTTCCCAGACGTAGCCCGTCACGGCCAAAACCATTCCCGGCTCGAGCCGTTCGTCGGCCGCGGTGCGCGGCAGGTGGTTGGACACCACCGGCGGGTCGAAGCCCATGCCCAGGCCCCGGGCCACCGGCATCGGCGGCGCGGGTTCCCCGGCGGCCTCGTAGGCCGCCAGCAGGTCGCCGGCCGCGGCGCCGGGCCGGCACGCGGCGAGCAGCCTGTCCCACAGATCGTCCCAGCGCCGATACAAGGCGGGGGCGCCACGGCCCTCGCCCGCCGGCCAGGTGCGCCCGACCTCGCCCATGTAGCCGCCGGCGAGGACGCCGGCCGAAAACGCCACCAGATCACCATCGTTCACGCGGCCGTCCCCGGTGACCCGCCGCCACGGGTGGTCGGGCGAGGTGATCCACGCGAACTCCTGGTTGGACGGCGTGCTCACGCCGCCGGCCGCCATGGCCTCCAGCATGACGCCGGCCAGGGTTTGTTCACGCACGCCGGGGTGCAGCTCGGCCACCGCGGCAGCGAGGCCGGACTCGGCCACCGCGCACGCCTCCCGGAGCGCGGCGACCTCTTCGGCGGTCTTGACGCGCCGGGCGGCGCGCATCGCGACCTCGCCGTCGACCAGCTCGGCGTTGGGAAAGGCGGTGGGCAGCAGCTGCGCGAAAGCCGGTGAGAGCGCGTCGGTTCCGACGCGGCGCGCCGTGGCCGCACCATCGATGCGTCGCAGCACCGACATGGTGGTGGCAGGGTTCCATGAGATGCCGTACAGGTTCTCGTGGGGAATGTCATCCGGGACGCCTTCATCCCACGTGCTGAGCAGGTGAATGGCGCCGGTCGCCCGAACCAGCACACACGACGGGCCGAACGGCCGGGTGCCGGCGACCCACAGCTGCGGGGTGCCGGTGACGTAGCGGGTGTTGGCCTGCCGACCCAAAACCAGAACGTCGAGGTCGTGCGCGGCCATCTGGTCCAGGGCGCGCTGACGGCGACCCGATCGTAGCGCCCGCGCGTCGGGGCAGACGTCAACGGACATGGGAGCCATAGGGGGCGTAGGGGTAGTCGGTCAATCGAGTCGAGCCTTCCTCGGTTATCACCACGACTTCTTCGCTGCGGTAGCCGCCGGTGCCGTCCTCCCAGACCACCGGCTCGAGCACCAGGACCATGCCCGCCTGCAGGACGAAGTTGTCGTCGAACTGCTGGCCGAGATCCGTTCCGATCATGGGCATTTCGGCGGCGTTGACGCCGATCCCGTGCCCGAGGTAGAAGTGCGGCAGCCAGGGTCGCGCGCCGTCGTTGGCCGCGATGGCGGCCCTGCCCAGATCGCCGGCGGTGGCGCCGGCGCGGGCCACGGCCTCGACGGCGGTCATGATGTTCTGCCACCTGTCGAACTGCGCCTGCTGACGCGGTGTCGGTTCCCGGCCCACGATCCAGGTGCGGCCGAAGTCCGAGCAATACCCGTGGTAGGTGATGCTGACGTCGGTCCACAGGACGTCGCCCTCGGCGAGTTCGCGCTCGGTGCTCAGCAGCGGCAGCGCCAGGTCCCCATGTGTCGTCCAGACCCCTTCGGCCTTGCTCGGCGGCATGACCTGCCAGATCGGCTCCAGCATGCTGGCCATGGCGCCCAATTCGAAGGCCCGCCGTAAAAAGCTTGCGGACAGGTCTGTCTGGCGGACGCCGGGGGCGAGGGCCTTGACCACGTCGACCATCGCCTCGTCGGTGATCCGGACGGCGGCGCGGATGCAGGCCAGTTCGTCGGGGGTCTTGACGACCTTGGCGGCGCTGACAATGGGCGCCGCATCGGCGGGAGCGCCGTTGGGGAACAACGACTTCGCGGCTCGCGACATCGCGCCGGTGCACTCGTCCACCGCGATCACCGCCCCGGCCGGTATCAGGCCGGCCAGCCGGCGGGCGAAATCGGTGACCCCTTCGTCGAATTCGAGGTAGACCGGACCGTGGAGATGGTCGGCGGGAAGCCCCGACTCGTGCGCGACGCCCTCGCGGAACGGCAGGAACAGGTGCGGCCAGTCGTCGGCGGCGAGCACCACGGCCACCGGCCGCTCGACATAGGACAGGCCCGCATCACCAAGCGGCCAACTGGTCCCGGTGGCGTACACCACCGCGTTGTTGCCCAGCAGGATCATCGCGTCGACCCCGCGTTCGGCCATCGCCGAGCGCAGCCGCGCGCCGGTCTCGCGGCGCATCCGGGTCAGGTCGGGTGTTTCGGGGATCACCAGACCGGCGCCCGATTGTGCCAACGTCGTCATTACAAACCCAGGAACTCGGTGACGTTGCCGCTGACGATTCGCGCCGCGTTCTCCGGTCCGACGGCGGCAACCACGGCGGCCAGCGATTTCTCCGAGTAACCGTAGGTGCTTTCGTTGTGCGGGTAGTCGCTGGACCACATCACCTTGTCCACGCCGATCTTGTCGATCAGCTCCAGGCCCAGCGGGTCGACCATGAACGACGCGCTCATGTGGTTGTCCCAGTAGTAGCGCACGTCGTGTTCCAGCGGCCGGTTGAACATGTGCTGATAGGACGCCACCAGGTGCTCGGCGTCTTGCAGCGCCCACGGCACCCAGGAGATCCCGCCCTCGAACCAGCCCATGCGCAGCGCCGGGTGCCGGTCGAGGATGCCGCCGAAGATGTACTTGGCGAACGTTTCCCGGAATCCGTCGATATTGATCATCATCCCGACGACGACGCTGTTGAACTCGGTCGGGCTCTTCGGCGGCGTCTCCCCGATGTGGTGGGTGATCGGCAGGCCGGCGGCTTCGATCTCGTCCCAGACGGCGTCCATCGACGTGCTCGAGTAGTCGATCGGATTGCCGTCGTCGTCCTTGCCGGGGTTGAGCGGCATCAGAAACGTCTTGAGCCCCAGCGATTTCAGCTCATCCAGCGTGCGCCGGGTGCCCTGGGGATCCCACCAGTTGATCAGCCCGGCGCCGTAGAAGTGGCCGTTCGAGCGCTCCTGGAGCTCGGCGATGTACTCGTTGTAGATGCGGAAGGTGAGTTCGCGAAGCTTCTTGTCCGGGTAGTGGAAGAGCGCGAGCACCGCGTTGGGGAATGCCAGTTCCTTGTCGACGCCGTCGTCGTGCAGCTCCTGGATGCGTGCCTCGATGTTGTTGCTCGCGGCCCCGGGCAGGTCGTCGTACTGCATCAGCACGGCGCTGAAGTCACCCGGCAGAAACGACTGCCCCTTTCGCCCGACCTGATAAGCGCCGTCCTCGTACCAGATCCGCGGTGCCTTGTCCTTGAACTCCTCCGGGAAGCGCTCGTAGAAGATGTCGGCGGCCAGCGAGATGTGGTTGTCGGCGGAAAAAACCACCGTCCCTTCGGGCAGCCCCACGTTGCTGCCGCTGGCGTGGCCGCGGCGATCCTTCGGTGCGCCAAAACCTCCCGGCGGGTAGAGCGAAGGTGCGCTTGTTTGAGTCGTCATCGTTGACCCTCCATTCGGGATAGGCTTTTTTGGGAGTAATCGGGCCGGTTCACCAGGTCACCGGCAATTCGTAGACGCCGTAGGCGAGCCGGTCGTGTTTGAACGGCACCTCCTCGAACGGGATGCTCAACTCCAGCGTCGGGACGCGGCGGAACAACGTGCGGTAGATGATTTGCAGCTCCGCGCGGGCGAGTTGTTGCCCGACGCACTGGTGCCTGCCGTAGCCGAACGCGACATTGCGATCCGCCCCCGACCGGTGCAGGTACAGCCGATCCGGCTCGGTGAACGCCCGTGCATCCCAGTTCGCCGGGGCAAGGTCGATGATGATGCCCTCGCCGGCGCGGATGACCTCGCCGGCGATGTTGATGTCGTCGAGGGCCACGCGCCGCTGGCCGTTCTGGATGATGCTGAGGTAGCGCAGCAGTTCCTCGACCGCGTTCGCGACGATCTTGGGGTCCTCGGCATCCCGGATGACGGCCAACTGGTCTGGATTCTGCAGCAGCGCAAGCACGCCCAGCCCGACCATGTTCGCGGTGGTCTCGTGGCCCGCGATCAGCAGCCCGGTAGCGAGCTGGGCGGCCTCTTTGACGCTGAGTTCCCCGGCTTTGACGCGCTCGGCGAGGTCGGACACCGCGTCTTCTGCCGGGTCTTCCATCTTGGCCTCGACCAGCTGGACGAGGTACTTGTTGAGGCTCATCGCGCCCTTGACGGTGTCCTCCCCCGTCGCGTAGCGCGCAAGCCCGACGTTGGCGTGGTGCTGGAACATTTCGGCGTCCTCGTAGGGCACCCCGAGCAGCTGGCTGATCACCAGCGACGGGACCGGCAGCGCCAACGCGGTAACCAGGTCCGCGGGCTGCGGTCGGGCGAGCATCGCGTCGATGTGGTCGTCGGTGATCTGCTGGATGCTCGGCCGCAATCCCTCGACCCGCTTGAACGTGAACGGCTTCGACAGCATCCGCCGGAAGCGGGTGTGTTCTTCGCCGTCGGAGGTGAAGACCGACCGCGGGCGCTTGTGCACGGTGGACAACATGCCCTCGTTCCAGTGCGGAAACCCCGGCGTGCGGTCGTCGACGCTGACCCGGGCGTCGGAAAACAGTTCCCGCACTTGGTCGTAGCCCGTGATGAGCCACGGTGTGCTGCCGTCCCAAATCCGGACCCTGGACAGCGGCTTGGCCTCGGCGAGCGCCATGACGTCCGGAGGAGGCGCGAATGGACAGCCGGCGTCGCGGGCCATCGGGTATTCCGGGATCTGTTGATCCGTCCCGGGTTTCGCGCTCGTCAAGGTGTCCGACATTTCATTCCTCGATGTGGATGGCCAGTGCGGGGCACGCCGCGGCCGCGCGGCGTGCGCCCTCGGCCTGCCCGGCCGGCGGATTCGGATTGAGCAACACGACAACCCCGTCGTCGTCGCGCTGGTCGAACACCTCGGGCGCGTTCATGACGCAGTTGCCCGACGACGCGCAGGCGTTCTGATCGACAGTGACTTTCATCGGCCGGCCCCTATTCGTCCGGGGTCACGGGCGCCAGCCACAGGCCCACGATGGCGTCGATGAGGCCGGATGCGGCGGCGCGCCAAGACGATTGGTGCATCGTGGAACCCGCCGCCAGCGCCCGTTCGCGATCGGCGCAGGTGTGCATCAACAGGTTGCGGGCCATGATGTTGCGCTCGAACCGAACGTCGGCCGGCAGGTTGGGCAGGCAGCCGTTGATCCCGTCGACGACCTGGACCAGCGACGGCGAGCTGAGCGCCCCCTTGACGATGATGTTGTAGTAGGCCGGGTCGGTCATCGCCTGCGCCGCGAAACGCGCGTACCAGGTGGGGTTCCCCAGCTCCGCGAGGTGGTCGGTGAGCGGGCGCACCAGGCAGGCCACCCAGTCCCGCATCTCGATGGAACCGCGCGACTCCAGCAGCTCGGCCACCATCTGTTCGCGCAGCTGCTCGACGGGCCCGCGATGCTTCTGCTCGATGGCGCGCACCAGGTCGGCCTTGGTGCCGAAGTGGTAGCCCACCGCGGCGTTGTTGCCCTGCCCGGCCGCCTCGCTGACCTGGCGGTTCGACACGGCGAACATGCCGTGCTCGGCGTATAGGCGCTCGGCCGCCGCCAGGATCGCCTCCTGGGTGGAGCTGGCCCGCTCGGTGCGAACGGTCCTGCCTGCGGTCGTCATTCCGCTAGTCAACCCCGCTTCTCACTTTAAGTCAAGCGCTTGATTTAAATTCATGGACCGGTCATTCCTTCCGCTTGGACCGGATGACCTTGCCCGCGACCGTCCCGCCGTCGACGGGCAGCACGGTTCCGGTGACGTAGCGCGACCGGTCGCTGGCGAAGTACAGCGCGGCCTCCGCGATGTCGTCGGCCGTCCCCTCGCGTTTCAGTGGCCGGTCGGACCGCATCGTCTCGCGAATCCCGGCCTCATATCGCTCGAGCTCCGCGGGATCCATGTCCACCGCCGACGTCTTCAACAGGGGCGTGGGGATGTTGCCCGGCGCGATGGCGTTGACCCGAATCTCGTAGTACGCCAATTCGATTGCCGCGGACTTGGTGAACTGGATGACCGCCGCCTTGGACGCGCGATAGGTCATCACGCCGCCGCCGGCCTGGATTCCACCGATCGACGTCATGTTGATGATCGATCCCCCGCCGTGGGCGGCCATGTGCCGCGCGGCATCTCGGGTACCAGCCATCACGCCCAGCACGTTGACCGCCATGATCCGGTGGAAGTCGGCCAGGTCGTCCTCGAGAAACCGGCGGTGCATGGTGCCCGAGACCCCGGCGTTGTTCACCATGACGTGCAGACCGCCGAACCTTTCCACGGCCGCGGCAACCAGCGCCCCGACCTGTTCTGGGTCGGAGACGTCCGTGCGCCGGAACAACGCGTCGGGTCCCAGCGCCGTCGCCAGCGCCTCGCCCCGGTCGGCATCGACATCGGCGATGACGACCCGCGCGCCCTCGGCGACGAACTTCTCCACCGTGCCGCGGCCGATGCCCGACGCCCCGCCGGTGACGACGGCTACCTTGCCCGCGAGATCGTTGACCACACGACGAGTTAATCGGCGTGAGGCGCGTTAAGTCAAGCAGTTGATTTAAGCCGTTCGTCGACCTCGGCCTATATCAATCCGGTTGCGGAGATGGAAGGCTGGGATCACCGGTTCATCGGCTAATTCGGGAGGGCTTCACTATGAAGGTTTTGGTCATCGGCGGCACCGGACTCATCGGCTCGCAGGTCATCGCGAATCTGACCGAGATGGGACACGAGGCGATCTCGGCCTCGCCGCGCTCGGGCGTCGACTCCGTCACCGGCGAGGGCGTCGCCGAAGCCGTGGCGGGCGTGGACACGGTGGTGGACGTGGCCAACTCGCCATCCTGGGAAGACGACGCCGTACTGCACTTCTTCACCACCTCTTCCCGTAACCTCCTCGCCGCGGAGAGCGAGGCCGGGGTGCGGCACCATGTCGCGCTCTCGATCGTGGGCGCCGACCGCACTCAGGACAGCGGCTATATGCGGGCCAAGGTCGCCCAGGAGAAGGTGATCGAGGAATCCGGAGCGCCGTATTCGATCGTGCGGGCGACGCAGTTCTTCGAATTCGTCAGCGGGATAGCCGATTCGGCGGCCGACGGCGACACCATTCGCCTGCCGCACGCGGCGTTCCAGCCCATCGCCGCCAAGGATGTCGCCACGGCAGTCACCCAGGCCGCGATCGGCGATCCGACCAACGGCATCACCAACATCGCCGGCCCCGAAAAGCTCGGCATGGACGACTTCGCCCGCGCCAGCCTGGCCGCGGACGGCGACGCCCGTCAGGTCGTCACCGACCCCACGGCGCCCTACTACGGTGCAGTGCTCGACGACCAGAGCATCGTTCCCATCGACGGCGAAGATCCGACGATCTACCCCACGCGCTTCAGCGACTGGAAGGCCGCTCACGCTTCCAGCGGCGCGCAATAACCCGACGCCGGTGCCACGGGTCGCATTGATCACCGGTGCCAGCCGTGGCATCGGCGCGGCGACGGCACGGGTCCTTGCCGCACGCGGTTTTCGGGTGGTGGTCAACTACCACTCCAGCGCCGGGGAGGCGCAGGAGGTGGTCGCCGGCATCGCGTCGGCGGGCGGCGAGGGCGTGGCGATTCGGGCCGATGTCACCGCGCCCGGTGACGTCTGCACCATGGCCGACGAAATCGCGGGGCGCTGGGGTGGGGTGGACGTGCTGGTGCACAACGCGTTGATCCCGTTCGTCGTCACCTCGTTCGCCGACCTCACCTGGGAGCAGCTCGGAGGCAAGCTGGACAGCGAGCTGCACGCCGCCTATTCGCTGACGAAAGCCGTTGTGCCGGGCATGATTTCCCGCGGGTACGGCAGGCTGATCTTTCTCAGCACCGGGCTCTCGCGGCGACCGCGCGACGGAATGATCGCGCTGGGCACGGCCAAGGCGGCCCTGGACCAATTCGTCCGCTACGTCGCACTCGAGCTGGCGCCGCACGGGATCACCGCGAACCTGGTGGCGCCGGCCACCGTCGGCGGAACCAGGGTGACCGGGCAACTTTCGCCGGAGCGGATAGGTCAGCTCGGGGAGGCCGCACCGATGGGACGGCTCGTCACCCCCGACGAGGTGGCCCACACGATCGCGTTCTTGGCGAGTGAGGATTCCGGCTTCACCACCGGGCACTATCTGCCGGTCAACGGCGGCCTTGCGATGGACTGACCGGCCATGGACACGATCGACCTGGCCTACGTCGGGCGCGGCATCCACGAAGAACTGGTCGCCTACATCGCCGACCAGGAGGGTTTCTTCCAGGACGAAGGCGTCCACGTCGCCGTGCGTGACGGAATCAGCTGGGACACAGAGCGTCTGCGCTCCTGCGCGACGATCGGCCTCGGCCGCGCCGTCCTGTCGCGGTTGACCCATGGCATCGAATGGACGGTGCTGAGTGTGAACACCCACCGCCCGTTGTTCTGGTTCCTCGGCGGGCCCGGCGTGTGCACCATGGCGGACCTTCGCGGGCGCCGGCTCGCCGTACACGCCCCGCACACCGCACCGGGTTGCTTCGCGCGAATCGTGTTGCGCCAGCACGGTCTCGACCCCGATCGCGATCTCGAGTGCGTGGTGCGATCCCCGGGTGACTACCAGATGGATCTGCGGCGGCTGCGGGACCGCTCGGTCGACGCCGCTTACGTCGGCAGCACCCTTGCGCCGGAGCAGGTCGCCGAGGAGGAAGGCTTCCACACGCTGGCGTGGGTCGGCGACTTCTTCGAGATCCCCACCGTGGGAGTAGCGGTGGACGCGAGCCGCCTTCAGCCCGACAGCACGGCGGTGCAGGCGGTGGTGCGGGCCAATCAACGCGCCCTGCGGACCATGGCCGAGCGACCCGAGCTGGCCGTCGCCCACCTGGCATCGTTTCTGGACCGGCTGACGCCCGACGAGGCGCAACGCCACTACGAGCGTTACATCGGTCCGCACTTCACCGCCGACGGCCGGGTGGACCTCGACATCGCCCGGCGCGCGGTCGACGCCGTCGCGGCCGAACTCGGTGTCGCCTCGATACCGGCGGAGCGGATCTACCGGACCGTCTGAGGGCGCACGAGCCGGGCTTGCGCTCCGCCGATTGTCCGAGCACGGTATAACTCGTCAGGGGGCGATTCGACCCGAGACGAGGAGCGCTCAATGCCCGTGCCGCCCACAAGCGGGGTCCCCTTCGACGCTGCGCGGCTGACCCGCCGCGGCTTCATGGCCGCCGGCATCGCCGGCGGGCTCGCGCTGGCGGCCTGCAGCCAAACGAAATCCCAAGTATCGGGCGCCGCAGCGCAAATGGCCGCCGCCATCGACGCGGCCGAGCGGGCGCGGCCGCACAGCGGACGCACCGTCACCGCCAGCCTGACGCCGCAGCTGGCGGACATCGATCTGGGTGGACCCGTCGTCCGCACGATGGCCTACGGCAACGCCATTCCCGGGCCGCTGATCCGGGCCAAGATCGGCGACGAGCTCGCCGTCAGCGTCTCCAACCGGCTCGACGTCGCGACATCCGTGCATTGGCACGGGGTCGCGCTGCGCAACGACATGGACGGCGCCGCCCCCGCCAGCGCGAACATCCCGGCCGGCCAGGACTTCACCTACCGATTCTCCGTCCCGAATTCGGGCACCTACTGGGCCCATCCGCACACCGGCCTGGACGCCGACAAGGGGCTTTACCTGCCGGTCATCGTCGACGATCCGAGCGAGGGCGACTACGACACCGAATGGATTGTCGTCCTTGATGATTGGACCGACGGCGTCGGTAAGAGCCCGCAGCAGCTCTACAGCGAGCTCACCAGTCCGGACAAGCCGAGCCGGTCGACCATGCCGACGACGTCGTCGACGACATCGACCACCGCTACGACCAGCACGTCCCCCACCAGCTCGACGACCTCGACGACGGCGACGTCGGGGATGCCCGGGATGTCGGGTAGCCGGGGTGGCGCGAGCGACCTGCTCGGCGGCGACGCCGGTGACATCGACTACCCGTACTACTTGATCAACGGCCGAATCCCGGCGGCGCCCACCACATTCACCGCCAAGCCGGGTCAGCGCATCAGGATCCGCTTCATCAATACCGGCTCGGACACCGCGTTTCGCGTCGCGCTGGCCGGCCATTCGATGACGGTCACCCACACCGACGGCTTCCCCGTCGTACCCACCCTGGTCGACGCCCTGCTCATCGGCATGGCCGAGCGCTACGACGTCATCGTGACCGCCGCCGACGGCGTCTTCCCGCTGGTCGCGCTGGCGGAAGGGAAGAACGCCTTGGCGCGCGCGCTACTGTCCACCGGCACCGGCAGCTCACCCGACGCGGGATTTCAGCCGGCCGAGCTCAACCAGCGGGTCGG
Source organism: Mycobacterium sp. NGS34 (assembly GCF_059812845.1). NCBI lineage: Bacteria > Bacillati > Actinomycetota > Actinomycetes > Mycobacteriales > Mycobacteriaceae > Mycobacterium > Mycobacterium sp. NGS34. Next base: position 30,169 of record NZ_JCALDM010000014.1, on the reverse strand, counting down.
CACCATTGAAATGTTCACGGCCACAACGCCCGTCAACCTGGGCCGCCCACAGTCCGACCTCAACCTTCCGGTGGTGTTGGGCGGCAACATGACGCAATACAACTGGATGATCAACGGCAAACCCTACGGCCAGACGGATCCGCTGCACGTCCGCGAGGGTGAACGGCCCACGATCACGTTCGACAACACCACGATGATGTATCACCCGATTCACCTGCACGGCCACACCTACCAGCTGATCAAGGCCGACGGCAGCCCCGGCCCACGCAAGGACACTGTCATCGTTCTGCCCAAGCAGAAGGTGCTCGCCGTGCTGGTCGCCGACAACCCGGGCGTGTGGCAGTTGCACTGCCACAACACCTATCACCAGGAGGCCGGCATGCAGACCCGGCTCGAGTACGTCTTTTAGATTTCAGGCGGTCGCGAGGAAATCCAGCAGCAACTCGTTGACCGTGGCGGCCCGTTCGATTTGCGGGCAATGACCGGCCTTGGCCACCACCACCGCGCGGGCACCGTCAATCTGTTTGGCGATCTGGTCGGCCCACCCGGACGGGAGAAGTTTGTCGTCGCCCCCCTCGATGACAAGGGTCGGCACGGTGATGCGTTCGTAGGCGCGCGTGCTCGACGGGGTCGGGGAGGGCGCGGCGTCGGGACGACGAAATCGCGCCGCCGCCACCGCCTCCCACGCGCCGGGGGCGGTGCTCGATTCGTAGCGCCGACGCACGTAGTCCTCGTCCGCCGGGTAACCAGGGTCGTGGAACAGCGCCTCGACGATGCGCCGCATCGCCGGGAGCGTCGCGTCGTACTGTTGCAGCGCATCGAAATGCCGGTTCTGCTGGATCTCGCCTCCCCCGCAGATGATGACCAGGCTGCGGACCGGCAGCAGCGGCGTGTCCGCGGTGGCGTCGGTGAGCAGGTTGATGGCGCCCATCGAGTTGCCGACGAAATTTGCGGAGCCGACGCCGAGCTCCTCGCAGAATCGCGCCACGTGCCGAATCCGCATCCGGCGCCCTTCGACGAAGTCGATGACCTTCGCCGACTGCCCGAACCCCAGCTGGTCCGGTGCCAGGACGCGGTATTGCGCGGCCAGGGCGGCGATATTGCGCTCCCAGCCGAGTTCTGCGCCGGCGCCGAACTCGCCGCCGTGCAGCAGCACCACCGGATCGCCTTCGCCCGCCTCCAGGTAGCTGGTGAGCAGGCCGTCGACCAGAACCGTTTTGCGCTGAAACTCCATCACTTGATCGCAATCGGGTTGACCGGGGAGCCCACGGCGCCGACCACTCTCAGGGGCGGCGCGACGAGCTGGAACTCGTACACGCCGTCCGCGGCGCAGTCGTCGGCCAGCGGAGTGAGGTCCCAATACTCGCCGAACATCATGCCCATGTCGCGCAGGCAAAGCAGATGCAAGGGGAAGGTAATCCCCTCGATGCCGGACACCAGGTCCTCGACCTGGAGGTTGTCGGCCGCGACCGCCGCGATCTCGTGATCGTGCAGCCACGAAGCGCACCGCCAGTCCAATCCGGAGTAGCCTTCCAGCTTGTTGCCGGTCGTCAGAAACCTTGTCCACCAACCGGTTCGGATCAACAGGATGTCGCCGCGGCCGACGGCCACCCCCTGCGCGCGAACCACGTCGTCCAGTTCCTCGGGAGTGATCGGGTTCCCGGCCTCGAGGAAGACCTCCGCACCGCGGTGGCGGACCAGGTCCAGCAGCACACCGCGGGAGGTGATGCCCTTGCCGTCGACCTTGTCGATGCCGCATCGGTAGGCACCCAGGCTGGTCACCGAATCGGCCGGGAAGCCGTTGTAGAGCTGATCGTCGTAGTAGACGTGCGACAGGGCATCCCATTGGCTGGCCGCCTGCAACGGCATGATGATCATGTCGTCGTTGAAGCGGAACGGATTGTCGGCGGTCATATATTGACTGAGCTGCTGGGCCACCGGGTTGCGCGCCCAATCGGGCCCGTATTTGGTCAGCGTGTTGACATCGCCGCCGTCCACCGTCATGACATGCACCGGATTATGCCGAAACTCGAAGGCGCCCTGCGGTCCTGATGCGCCGAAGTCCACGCCGAGCGGAAAGACCTTGCCGTGCCGGACCAGACCGGCGGCCTGCGCGACCTTTTCCGCGGTGATGAAGTTCAGGGTGCCCAGCTCGTCGTCGGCTCCCCACCGCCCCCAGTTGGAGACGTCGCGGGCGACTCGCCGGAAGTCGGTTACGTTGGCCACGGCGCTCCTTCCTGTCCTTCTGAGAGTTCACGCGCAATCGCCGCGCCGACATTCCCACCATCGACCCACAACACCTGGCCGGTGATGTAGCTGGCCGCGCGGCTATTCAAAAACAATAGGACCGCGGCCTGTTCGGCCGGCTCCGAAACGCGCCCCAATGGCTTGGGAATGTCGTCTAAGAAGCCCTGCCCGTACGCCGTGCGCAGCTGGTCGAGGATCGGGGTTTCGGTGACGCCAGGGCCGGTGCAGTTGATGCGGATGCCGCGCGCGCCAAGGGGTGCGGCGTTTCGCATGGTGTAAAGGATGATCGCCTCTTTGGACAGTTGGTAGCCGCCGCCGGCCAGCGCGTCGGGGTGCGCGTGACACCAGTCGATGCCCTCGGCCATCGTCGCGGTGTTTAGCAGGGGCGCCACCGCGTTCAGGTGGTCACGGTACGCCGACGCGGCCAGTGACGAGACGCTGACGATCGACGACCCGACTGGCATCTTGTCGATCAGTGCCTCGGTGAGGTGGCGCAGTCCGAGGAAGTTGATCGTGACAACTAGCGGAGGGTCGCCGATCCCGGACGAGACGCCGGCCACGTTGAACAGCGCGTCGACGGGCCCCTCGACGGCGGCCGCCGCCCGATCGACGGAGGCCGGATCGGCGAGGTCAAGCTCGTGAAACTCGTTGAGCGCGAGGGCCGGACGGCGCTTGTCCAGCCCGACGACGTCGGCCCCGAGTTCGCCGAGCTGCCGAACCACGTGTTCGCCGATGCCCGAGGCACATCCGGTCACCACGGCGCGGCGGCCGTCGTAGCGCCACAGATCGTCGATGTGTCCCACGGCTCAATCCGCTTCCGGCGTCACTTGCCGTTCTCTTGCTCCTTGGCCCGCCGCGCCGCCTGAACGCGGCCCTCGTTGATCTCCGCCATGGCCTCGGGGATCTCGCTGGCGGTGAACTTGTCGCGGCCGGTGGGCAGGCCACCGAAGGCGTAGGTTTCGTCGAACAGCGGCGCGGTCGACTTCGGCCGGCGCGCCTCGACCTTCTCGATGACCGGCGCCAGCCGCTTGGCCTTGTCGGCCACGGCCTTGTGGTCACGCTCGATGAACTCCGGCAACACCTCTTTGCCCATCAGCTCAATGGATTCCATCGTGCCCTCGTGGCTGCGCGGGTTGAGCAGCAGGATGATCTCGTCGACGCCGCTCTGCTCGTAGCCGCGCAGGAATTCGCGCACGGTGTCCGGTGATCCAATGGCGCCCCGCCCCGGGCCGTACGCCAGGGTCGGGTCCTTCTCGACCTCCTCGAGATACCGCTGCCACACGCCGGTCCGGCCGGGGACGTGCATCCCGGTCAGGTAGTAGTGCATGATCCCGAACGAGAAGAATCCGCCGCCCTGCCCCAGCCGCTGCAGTGCCTCCTCCTCGGTCTTGGCGACCATCATGGACAGGTCCCCACCGATGGCCAGGATGTTCGGGTTGATCTGCGGCGTGATGGGCACGCCGTTCTCCTCGAACTCCTTGTAGTAGCCGTTGACCCGGTCGGTCAGCGGCCCGGGACCGGTGTAGGCGAAGCTCAGTGCCCCGATACATTTTTGGGCGGCCATCTGCACACTCGCCGGCCGCGTGCAGGCCACCCAGACCGGCGGATGCGGCTTTTGCAGCGGCTTGGGAATGACGTTGCGCGGTGGCATTTGGATTTGATCGCCCTTGAAACCGGTGAACGGCTCTTCGATCATGCATCGGATCGAGACCTCGAGGGCCTCTTCCCACTGTGCGCGCTTGTCGGCGGGATCGACGTCGAACCCGCCGAGTTCGCCGACGGAGGAACCTTCCCCGGTGCCGAATTCCACGCGCCCGTTGGACAGCAGGTCGATGGTTGCGATGCGTTCGGCCACGCGCGCGGGGTGATTCACCGCGGGCAGCAGGTGCATGATCCCGAAGCCGAGCCGGATGTTCTTGGTCCGCTGGCTGGCCGCGGCCAGGAAGATCTCCGGCGCGGTGGAATGACAGTACTCCTCGAGGAAGTGATGCTCGGTGAGCCAGACGGTCGAGAACCCGGCCTTATCTGCGGCCTCTACCTCGTCCAGGCAGTCCTGCAACAGGACGTGTTCGTCGTCCGGCGCCCACGGGCGCGGCAGGGCGAACTCGTAGAACAGCGAAATTTTCATTGATTACCTCCCATATGGGTTAAGGGGCCTGTTTGTCCTGATTGGGCTGCAAGGTGTTTGGCGGCCACGTAGCCGAACGTCATGGCCGGGCCGATGGTCGCTCCGGCGCCGGCATAGCTGCGGCCCATGACCGGCGCCGACGTGTTGCCGACCGCGTAGAGCCCCGGCACCACGGTGCCGTCGGGCCGCAGCACGCGGGCGTGTTCGTCGACGCGCAGGCCACCCGATGTGCCCAAGTCGCCCAGGACGATCCGGAATGCGTAGTACGGCGGCTTGCCCAGCGGATACAGGTTCGGGTTGGGCAAGGTCGGATCGCCGTAGTAGTTGTCGTAGACGCTGTCGCCGCGGTTGAAATCGTCGTCGTGCCCCTGCCGCGCAAGGTCGTTGAAACGGCTTGCGGTTTCGGAAAGTTGATGTGCCGGTACTCCTATCTTGGCGGCCATTTCGTCCCATGTCATGGCCGCTTTGACTACACCCGATTCCAGCCACGCGGCGGGTACCTTGCGGCCGGTGGGTACCGGCGCGCCGGGAATTTTCGGTATCGGGAGATGGCCGCCGACGACATAGCGATTGAACGACCGGTGATCGGTGATGAGCCAGCACGGGATGTGGGTCACCCCCGACTTCTGGCCGTCGATCATGGCGTGGCCGAAATCCATGTAGGGCGCCGCCTCGTTGATGAAGCGCTTCCCGTCGCCGTTGACGATGAACTGCGCCGGCATCATTCGTTCGTTGAGCATGAACTGCATCCGGCCGTCGGGCCACTGGATCGCCGGGAACCACCATGCCTCGTCCAGCAGTTCGGTTGCGGCGCCGACCTTCTCGCCCGCTCGGATGCCGTCGCCCATGGCGGCGGGGTTGCCGAAGCTCCAATCCTGCTCGATGACCGGCAGTTGTTCCTTGCGCCAGGCGAGGTCGTGGTCGAAGCCGCCGGACGCGAGGATGACCCCCCGTCGCGCACCGACCCGCTGGGTGGCGCCGTTGCGCCCCACCACCGCCCCGGTCACCGCGCCGCGGGCGTCGGTGAGCAATTCCACCATCGGTGCGTCCAACCACAGTGGGATCCCGCGTTCGCGCATGGCCAGCCTGAGCCGGGCGGCCAGTGACTGTCCGATCGCCGCCATCCGCTCGCCGAAAACTCTGGCCCTGACCATCCGCGCGATCAGCTTCAACAGCACACCCTTGCCGGCCCAGGACTGCCGGATCCGGTAGAAGGTCCGAAGCTCTTTGGGGCCCAGCCAGATTCCCTTGGGGGCGAGCGCCAACGGTTGCAGCAGCGTCTGCTCGTGGGGGCCCAGCCTACGCAGGTCGATGGGGGGCACATTGATGGTGCTGCCCAGCTCGGAGCCGCCGGGCAGCTCCGGGTAGTAATCGGCATAGCCCGGCTTCCAGACGAATTCAAACCAGCTCGAGAGGTTTTCGAGGAACTCGAGCATCCGCGGCGCCGAATCGACGTACTGGCGTATCCGTGCGTCGTCGACCAGCCCGTCGGTGATTTGCCGCAGGTACTCGACGACCCCTTCGGGCGACGGCGCGTAGCCCTCCCGCTGTTGCGCCGGTGCGCCGGGAACCCAGATGCCCCCGCCCGAAAGGGCGGTCGAACCACCGAAATACGAGGACTTCTCCACCACCAGGGCGTCCAGCCCCGACGCGTGCGCGGTCAGCGCCGCCGTCATGCCGCCGCCGCCGGAGCCGACGACGAGCACGTCGACGATGTGGTCGAAGACGCCGGGGGTGGCCGAGAACGAGGACGTCATGTCGGCACCGCCGTCCGGATGGCGAAACCGGCGATCAGCTCGGGAGCCGGTTTGTAGTACTGCAGCGTCGTCCGGTACGGGCCGGCGGCCTCCAGCGCGGCAAACGCCGCCACCCACGTTCTGATCTCTTGCGCGGAGCTGCCCCCCTCGTGGGCCACGAACGAGTTGGACCACTGATCGAGATCGGAAAGCCTTCCACTGTCGATGATCTCGAGGAAGCGGTGGTCCCACGCCGGGTTGAGCGGTTGCAGCCCACCCGCACCGGCCGCAAAACTCTTGGCCGCGTCGATCACGGCGAGCTGCCGGGCTTGTCGCTGCTCCGGCGTCATCGGCCGGCCATGCACGATCCGCTCGCGCACCGGCGGCGGCGCGGTCGCCAGCGTCGGCACCGGCGGGCTGTGGGAAAGCCCCCCGGATCCCAGCAGCAGGACCCGCTTGTCCAGGGTGGCCAGGTAGTTGCCCACCGCGGTGCCCAGCGCCCGGCACCGGTGCAACGGCCCCAGCGGCGCGGCGACCGCGTTGAGGAAGATCGGTATCACCGGTCGCGCGGTGGCGTGACCGAAAAGCTTTTCCAGCGGTTGGACCGTGCCGTGATCGACGTCCATGCTGACCGACACGGCCACGTCGATCCCAGCGCCCAGAACCGCTTTGGCGCATTCGTTGGCAAGGTCGTCCGGGACATCCAGCGGCCCGGCGTGGGTACCGTAGTCCCCCACGCCGTTGGCGCTCGTTCCGATGCAGAACGGCGGCATCACCTTGTAGAAGAACCCGTTGAAATGGTCCGGGGAAAATGTCACCACGAGATCCGGCTGGTAGTCCCGCACGAACTCGCGCGCCTGGGCGATCGCGGCTTCGATGTCGTCAAGCAGGTCCCGCGACGGCCCCGGAAGATTCAGCAGCGGGCTGTGCGACATACAGCACAGAGCCAGTGCCACTTGGCAAATCACCCCCTCCCGGCTTGAGGGCGAGCGCCTCGATGAGACGGGCGCTCAACTCCGGTGCGCGCTGAGCGATGCACGCACCGGCGATGCACCGATCGGGGCGCAGGAACAGCACCGACTCCTGATGGGTGTCGAACCACGACTTCAGTCCGCCGTTGCGGTCCCCGACGATCACGACGTCGGGATCGTCGTGGCCTTCCCAGTGCAGCTGGGTCGCCGGTCGCAGCGCAAAGAATCTGGCGCCCAGGGCTTTCCAGCTTTCGAACGCCACGTCACCGAGGATGTCGCGCGGGTTGTTGTTCCAGCACACCACGGCGAGCCAGTCGCCCAGCACGTCGTCCAGCAGCACATCCTGCCGGTCACGTGTGTCGACCCTTGGCTGGATGAACAGGGTGCCGACCGGCGAGTCGGCACGGCCGGGGTCCGTGTGCACGACGGCCCCCTGGTCGTAGCGCGGCATCGGCTTGAACCGCATTTCCAGCACATACCGCTTGAGCGACGGCACGATTGACGCCGAGCGCACCAGGACATCGCGCAGACCGGCCACCCGGCGGTTGGTCGGGGAGATGGCGCGACCGACCATGGTGGACAGGTCGATCATCGCCCGCGCATGCTTGCGGCGCTCGATGTCGTAGGTGTCCAGCAGCCTGTCGTCCGCCAGGCCGCGCACCACCGCGGCAAGCTTCCAGCCCAGATTGAACGCGTCGCGAATCCCGCTGTTGTAGCCCTGCCCCTGCCACACCGGCATCAGGTGCGCGGCGTCTCCTGCCAGCAGCAGCCGGCCCGAACGGAACGCGCCGGCGATCCGCGAGTGGTGGGTGTAGACGCGGCGCCGGATCACGTCGACCCGGTCGGGGTGCGGCACCATCCGCGACAGCATCTGGCGCAGGAAGGCCGGATCCTCGGCCTGCTCGTCGGACTCGTCGCCGTGAATCATGAACTCGAAGCGGCGAATTCCGTGCGCGATCGAGATCGAGGCGTACGGGCGTTCCGGGTCGGCGCCCACCTCGCTGTTCGGGTGGCCGAGCGGATCGTTGGCGACGTCTACCACCAGCCAGCGTGTAGAGGAGGTCGTCCCGTCGAACGACACGCCCATCATGCGCCGGGTCATGCTGCGGCCGCCGTCGCAGCCGACGACGTAGCGGGCCCGCAACGGGGATGCGTCGCCACCCAGCTCGACGGTGACCCCGTCGCCGTCCTGCCGGCAGGCCGTCATCGGCCGCTCCCACCGCACCTCGACGTGGTCGAACCGGTCCAGACCGCGCAGCAATTCGGCGTCGACGAGCGGCTGCACGAACCCGTTGCGCTTCGGCCAGCCGAAACGCGCATCGGGAGGGGCCATTTCGGCGAGGACGCGGCGCTTGGCGTCGACGAAGCGAAGGATCTGGTTGGGCACGGTGTGCGGCAGGATGCGGTCGACCAGGCCGATCGACTGGAAGGTGCGCAACCCCTCGTCGTCCAGCCCGACGCCGCGCGGATAGTCGATGAGCGATGCCCGTTCGTCGACCACCAACGTGCGGACGCCCTGCAGGCCAAGGATATTGGCGAGCGTCAGCCCCACGGGACCGGCGCCTACGACGAGGACCTCGACGTCGACCCCGAGTGCGTCGCGCTCCACAGCTACCATCAGCGGCCCAGCAGGAAGTCGAGATGTAGGCGGTTGAAGGTCTTGGCGTCCTCGTACTGCGGCCAGTGGCCGCAGCCGGGCATCAGCTCGAAGCGCGCGTTGGGAATCATCGATGCGATGCGGCGGCCCTCGGTCACGTCGGCGGTGGGATCGTCACTGGTCCATAGCACCAGGGTGGGCGCGGTGATCGAACCGTATTCGTCCGCGGAGATGATGTTGCGGGCGCGGATCTCGGGATCCTGCAGGGCCATGATGTCGCGCATGGCGTCGACGAATCCCGTTTGGCGGTATACCCGTTGGCGACTGGCGACCAGGTCGTCGTAATCCTTTGACTTGTCGGCCATCAGCCATTTGATCCGGGCTTGCACCGTTTCCCAGGTCGGGTTCTCGGCGGCGGCCATGGACAGCGTGATGATCCGCTGCATCACCTCCGGATCGGCCTGGGAGCCGCCGGCGGTGTTGAGGACCAGTCGGTCCACCGCGTCGGGATGGTCGATGGCGGCGCGCGCGGCGACCCAGCCCCCGAGCGATTCACCGCTGATGCTGGCGCGGTCGACCCCGATGTGGCGCAGCACCTCCATCAGGTGGTCGACATAGTGGGTGACCTCCAGCGGGTGGCCTGGTTTGTCGGTGTAGCCGTGGCCCAGCATGTCGATGGACCAGGTCCAGAAGTGCTCCGCGTGCGCCGCCAGGTTCCGGACGTACGCCTCCGCGTGGCCACCGGATCCGTGCAGGAACATCAGCACCGGCTTGCCGGAATCGCCGGCGCGCAGGTAGCGGGTGCGCACTCCGCCGGCATGGAGGTAGCCCTGCGAAAACGCGACACCCTGGAGATCGCTCCATACGCTCTCGAATTCCGCCACGGTCCCTCTCACGCCTGCTGATACTCGGAAATATTGTTCTCGTCTTTGGCCAACGTCGTGTGCTAATATCGCACACTGATGTGCGTTATCTATAGAGCTTCGCTCTCGGATGGGGGTCTGTCAAGGTCATGACGGGCTCCCAGACGCTGGCCAGGGGGCTCACGGCGCTGCACATGGTGGCCGATTCGCCGAACGGGCTTACCGTGCAGCAACTGGCCGACCAGCTCGGGGTGCACCGCACGATCGCCTATCGACTGCTCGCCACGCTCACCGAGTTCCGGTTGGTGGCCAAAGGCGAGGACGGGCGCTATCGCCCGGCAGCCGGCCTGGCCGTGCTCGGCGCGTCGTTCGACCGCAACGTGCGTCAGGTCAGCCTGCCGATCCTGCGCGCACTGGCCGACGACCTGAGCACCACCGTGTCGCTGCTCATCGCCGAGGGCGACCAGCAGGTGGCGATCGCCGTGATCGTGCCCAGCCATGTCGCCTACCAACTGTCCTTCCACGAGGGCAGCCGATATCCGCTGGACCGCGGTGCCGCGGGAATCGCCTTGCTCGCGAACATGCCACCGCGCCCGGGCGAGCGGGAGCTGGTGACCAAGACTCGGGAGTGCGGCTGGGTAATCACCTACGGCGAAATCGAGCCGAACACCTACGGTTTGGCCGTGCCGGTCAACCGCCCGGCGCCGTCCCCGCCGACCTGTATCAACCTCATCTCGCACCGTGAGGATGTCGTGATGCGCGGCAAAGACGCGGTCATCACCGCGGCAAAGCAGTTGGCGGAGCTGTTGAGCTAGCCACGGAGCTGAAGGGATAACCATCCATGTCATGGGACCGTGAAGTCGATGTCGCCGTGCTCGGCAGCGGAGGCGCCGGACTCACCGCGGCGCTGACGGCGGCGGTGGCCGGCGCGTCCGTGGAGGTGTTCGAGAAGGCCGCCACGGTTGGCGGCACCACCGCCGTGTCCGGCGGCGTCGTGTGGATTCCCGCCCATAACCGTTCTCCCGATGGGGAATTGACCGTGGCGGACGCGTTGCAGTATTTGCGCGCGCAGTCCCTTGGCGCGATGGACGACGCCTTGGTCGAGACATTCGTGCGGACCGGCCCGCGGATGCTCGACTTCGTCGAGGCGAACAGCAAGCTGCACTTCGAGATTGCCACCGGCTTTCCCGACTACCGGCCCGAGTTGCCCGGAGGGCAGCCCGGCGGTGGCCGCTCGCACATCCCGGCCCCGTTCGACCTGAATCGATTGGGCGAGTGGGGCACCCGGATCACGGCGTTCCCGATCGATTTCTCCAATGTGGGCTTCGACGCCGAGACCCTGGCCCGCTTGCACGCGGCCCGCCTCGATGCGGCGGCCGACGAACAACCCGGGAACCTGTGCGTCGCCGGTGCCGCACTGATCGCCGGCCTGCTGGGCGGCCTGCTCGACACCGGCGCGACGATCCACGTCGACGCGCGCGCCGAGCAGCTCATCGCCGATGCCGGGGAGATCATCGGAGTCCAAGTCGCCCTGCCGGGCCGGACCATCCGGGTGCGCGCCCGCCGCGGAGTCGTCCTGGGGACGGGCGGCTTCGAATGGGATCCGGTTCTGACACAAGCGTTTCTGCGCGGCCCCATGCACGGCGCCGTCTCGCCGCCGTACAACACCGGCGACGGGCTGCGCATGGCGATGTCGCAGGGAGCGGATCTGGCCAACATGGGCGAAGCCTGGTGGGTGCCGATCGTGCAGATCCCGGGTGACACCATCGAGGGAAAGCCGCGAAGCCGCAGCGTCCGCCTGGAACGCACCCGTCCGAGGAGCATCATCGTCAACTCGGCCGGGCGCCGGTTCGTCAACGAGGCATCCGACTACAACTCGATGGCCGGCGCGTTCCAGTACCTGGATCCCCGAGGGGGATACGTCAACGATCGCGGATGGATGGTGTTCGACTCGGTCCACCTGCAGCGGTATGGCTTCCTGGGTATCGCACCGGGGCAAGCGGTTCCGGACTGGTTCTGCGAATCGGCCGACCTCGCCGAGTTGGCCGCGAAGACCGGCATCGACGCCGACGGCCTCGGCCGCACCATCGAGGACTGGAACCGCCATGTGGCCGCCGGGGCCGATCCGGACTTCGGGCGCGGTTCCAGCGCTTACGACGGCTATTGGGGCGACGACAGCGCCACCACCCTCGCCGGTAAGACCCTCGGCCCGATCGACACCGCGCCGTATTACGCCGTGCCGGTGCGCATCGGCGCCATGGGCACCAAGGGCGGCCCGCGCACCGACGCCGACGCCCGCGTCCTCCACGTCGGCGGCGACCCGATACCGGGCCTGTTCGCCGCGGGCAATGCCATGGGCGGCGTTACGGGGCGGGCCTACGGCGGGGCCGGTGGAACCATCGGCCCGGCAATGGTTTTCGGCTATCGTGCAGGGCACGCGGCCGCCACCGGGAAATCGGTCGACCTTCAGTAGCCGATTGCCAGCACCTAGCCGAACGCGCTGGTGATGGCGGCCATGTCGAAGTAGTCGCGCCACGCGACGATCCGGTCGTCCTGCACCTCGAACACGCCCATCACCGGCAACGGGAACGTCCCGCCGTCCTTGCGCCGCATCACGTCCGTGCGCTCGTTCATCACCAATGTGCCGTCGCTGATCTGCCGGTGCACGTTGAAGTCGATGCCGTCGAACGCGGCAAGGAACCCCGCGATGAATTCCTTGATCGCCTCTCGGCCGCGCACCGGATCCATCGGGATGTTGTGGTAGACGGCGTCTTCGGTGAAGTACCCGGCCAGCTCGTCGGGCTGCGGGGACGCCCAGCTTTTGCAGAATTCGGTTACCAGCTCATCGGCGGAACGTGTCATGGGATTCATGCAACACAGCGATGCCGAGCAAAGCAAGAGCCCGGTCGTCAGTCGCCTTCTTCGGTCGGGGAAGAAAGCAGCTTTTCGGCAGCCGTGTACGGATCGTCGTGGCCGTCGACCACCGCCTCGGCAAGCCGGTCGAGACCCGGCCGGGTCCGCAGTCGCGTTTGCGCCATCGACAGGATCTGCGCCCGGGCCCGCGCCAACCGGCGCTCGCGGCTGTCGGTGCGGTGGTGATCTTCGATGGCGGCCACCAGATCGGCGACGCCCTCGCCCCGGGCGGCGACGAGGCTGACGATCGGGGCGCTGGTCTCGGCGCGCAGATCCCGCACCGTCTGTTGGGCGCCCTCGCGGTCGGCCTTGTTGACCGCCACGATGTCGGCGACTTCGAGCACGCCGGCCTTGGCCGCCTGCACCGCGTCGCCCGCCCCCGGATTGAGGATGACGATGGTCGGGTCGGCGACGGCGGCGATTTCGATCTCCGACTGCCCAACACCGACGGTCTCCAGCAGCACCACGTCGTACCCGATGGCGCCCAGCAGCCGGATGGCCGCGGGGACCGCGGCGGCCAGCCCGCCGATGTGACCTCGGGTGGCAACCGAACGGATCAGGACGTCGGAGTCGTTGATGTGCGCGGTCATTCGGATCCGGTCGCCGAGCAGGGCCCCGCCGCTGAACGGCGACGACGGGTCCACGGCCAGGACGGCCACCCGGGACCCGCGTTCGCGGTAGGCGCCGACCAGGGCACCGACGGTCGTCGACTTGCCGGCGCCCGGTGGTCCGGTGATGCCGATGACGCGGACCTTGAGCGCCGTCGCGGGCCCGATGCTCGCCAGTACCTCGTCCCGGCGGTCGCCTTCGACGAGGCTGAGCAGCCGACCCGCGGCGCGCGGAGATCCGTTGCGCGCTCCCGCGATCAGGTCGGCGATCGTCATGTGCGCATTATGGCGCAGCGACCTCGATGACCGTCGCTGAACCCATTCCGCCGCCCGCGCACATCGCCGCCACCGCTATTCCGCCGCCGCGGCGGCGCAATTCGTGCACCAGCGTGACCAGCATCCGGGCCCCCGTTGCCGCGACCGGATGGCCAAGCCCGCAACCGCTGCCGCTGACGTTGACCTTGTCGGGGTCCAGGTCGAGCAGCTTGATGGTGGCCACGCACATCGCCGCGAAGGCCTCGTTGATTTCGAACAGGTCCACATCCGAGATCGAAAGCCCCGCGCGGGCAAGCGCTTTCGGTATGGCGTCGACGGGCGCCAAACCGGTGACGGCCGGATCGACGCCGACGGACGCCCAGGACCGCACGGTGGCCAGCGCGGGCAGGCCGAGGGCGTCGCTCGCGATGGTCAGCACGGCCGCACCGTCGTTGGCGCCGCAGGCGTTGCCGGCGGTGATCGAGAAGCCCTCGATCTCCGGATGCAGCGGCTTGAGCGCGGCCAGCTTCTCCATGGTGGTGTCGCGGCGCGGGTGCTCGTCGACGGAGAACAGCCCGTGCGGCGTCTCGATCGGGACGATCTCCTCCTTGAAGCGCCCCTCGTCGACCGCCGCGATGGCGTTGCGGTGCGACCGCAGCGCCCAAGCGTCCATCTCCTCGCGAGTCACGCCCGCCTTGACCGCGGCGTTCCAGCCGACGGTGATCGACATGTCCATGTTCGGTGCGTCGGGCCGGTCCGGGTGGGTCGGCGGGAACCAGTCGACCCATTCCCCGTCGACCTGCATTCGCGACCGCGGGGAGGTGGATGCCGAGTTCACGCCGCCGGCGATGACGAGCTGGTCCATCCCGGCGCGCACACTCGCGGCCGCGCTCTGCACGGCCGCCTGGCCCGCCGCGCAGTGCCGGTTGTTGGCCAGGCCCGGCACCCGGGGCAGGCCCGCCGTGATGGCCGCGTGGCGTGCGACCACGCCGCCACCGTAGAGGCCCTCGCCCAGGATCACGTCGTCGACCTGCGCCGGGTCCAGCTCTTTCGCCGCCTCGCTGACCACGTGGTGGGCGAGGTCGAACGCGCTGGTATCGCGCAGCGTCCCCTTGCGGGCGGTGCCGATGGGGGTCCGCAGGGCGGACACGATGACGGCTTCGGGCACGGGATCTTCTCCAATTCGGCAAGCGCAGTGCGGACGGGAGGCCCCGCACGTTCACGAGAACCTTATTCTCTCATTCCGAGAGTGCGAGTTGCAACAAACCGAGCGGGTGGTGCGGCGATCCGCTGGCGAGCAGGAAGGGCGCGTATTTGCAATGGTGGGTGGATGACTCAGAGCACGATCGCGGTCCCGGGCGGCGACGTGTGGTTCAAGCGGGTCGGTGGCGGCGCGGGCCGCCCGCTGCTCGTCGTTCACGGTGGACCCGGTTTGCCGCACAGCTACTTGCGCTCGCTGGAGCGGTTGGCCGACGAGCGGGAAGTCGTCTTCTGGGATCAGCTGGGCTGCGGAAATTCCGAACGTCCCTCCGACCCGGGTCTTTGGACGATGGAACGTTCGGTCGCCGAGATGGATGCCGTGGTAAAGGGACTGGGGCTGAACCACTTCCACATCTTCGGCAACTCCTGGGGCGGGATGCTCGCGCAGCAGTACGCGCTCGATGTGCCATCCGGGGCGGCCAGCCTGACCATCTCCAACAGCATCGCGTCGATACCCGAGTTCTCGAAGATGGTTGCGCGCTTGAAATCCGAGCTGGACTTGGCAACGCAATCCGCCATCGACCGTCACGAAGCGGCCGGCACCACCTACTCCGCCGAATACCAGGCCGCCATCCGCACCTGGAACGAAACCTACCTGTGCCGCGTGCGCCCCTGGCCCGGCGAGCTCGAGGACGCCTTCCGGACCATGGGAACCGAGATCTTCGAGACGATGTTCGGCCCCAGCGACTTTCACATCGTCGGAACCATCCGGAATTGGGACGTGTTCGACCGGTTGCCCGAGATCTCGCTGCCCACCCTGGTCGTCGCGGGCAGATACGACGAGTGCGTTCCGGAACACGCACGGGAAATGCACCAGCGCATAACGGGTTCGCGGTTCGAGCTGTTCGAGTCGAGCGCACACATGCCGTTCATCGAGGAGCCCGAGAAGTTCGACCAAGTCATGCGCGGCTTCCTGCGGCTACACGACTGATCGCGGTCAGCTCTTGCCGGCGTTCAGCTTCGCGACGATCGACCGGAAATCCTCGGTGGTGAACGACTGGTGCTCGGCCGAAAGCGCGTAGTCCAGGCTGGCCAGCACCGCGCGCTCCAAGTGAATGTTGAGGACCCGCTTGGTGCTCTCGACCGCCTGCTGGGGTAGCTCCAAAATCTTTTTGGCGCAGGCGATTGCCTCGGCGACCGGGTCCGCCGCCACGTGGTTGGCCAGTCCCAGTTCGACGGCGCGCTGCGCGCTGATGCGGGTGCCGGTCAGCGCGTACTCCTTGGCCAGCAGCAGGCTGATGTGCAGCGGCCACGTCAGCGGTCCGCCGTCGGCGGCCACCAGGCCCACCTGCACGTGCGGATCGGCGAGGAAGGCGTGTTCGGCGATGTAGACGATGTCGCTCAGCGCGACCAGGCTGCAGCCCAGCCCGACGGCCGGCCCGTTGACCGCCGCCACCACGGGAATTCGGCAACGCGCCATCCCCAGCACGATCTCTCGTCCGTCCCGGATGGTCTTGGCGCGCAGGGCGGCGTCCTGGGACAGCTCCTGCAGATACGCGAAATCCCCGCCCGCCGAAAACGCCTTGCCGCTGCCGGTCAAAACCGCCGCGCGGGCACCCGGATCGTCGGTCAGTCGCTGCCACAGCCGCGCGAGGCCGACGTGCAGGTTGTCGTTGACCGCGTTGAGGTCGTCCGGGCGGTTCAGGGTGATGATCCGCAACGCCCCGTCGGCGCGGACGTCGATTTCGCTTGGCATGTCGTACATTCAGACTCCCAATCCCAGGATTCGCGAGGCGATGATGTTCTTCTGTATCTGTGACGTTCCGCCCATCACGCTCTGTGCGCGACTGTATAGATAGGCGCTGAGCAGGTCCGCATCGCGGGTGCCGGCGACCGCCAGCGCGGCGTGCCCCACCGATTGCTCGACCCAGGTCATCAGCAGCTTGTCGAGCGATCCTTCCGGGCCGTGCGAGACCCCGTCCAGTTGCTCGGACAGCCGCCGCCGGACATGGTGCGTCAGCATCTCCGACTCGACCGCCGCCCACGCGAGCTCTTCCGGAATCGGCCCATCGTTACGCGCGAACAGGTTTCGGACCAGCTTGCCGTACCGGGCCGCATAGCCGAGCGTGGAGGGCTCGCGCTCGTGCCCGACGACGGTCATGGCGACGGCCCAGCCCTCCCCGGGGGCACCCACCATCCGATCCGCGGGCACCGTGGCACCGTCGAAGAACACCTGCCCGAATTCGTTGGTGACGCCGTTCATCATCCGCAACGGGCGCTGTTGCACGCCAGGCTGTTTCATATTGAGCACGAACGCCGACAGGCCGCGATGGCGTTTGGCGTCGGGGTCCGTGCGGGCCAACAGCAGACACCAGTCCGCCACATCGGAGTAGCTGGTCCAAATCTTGTGTCCGTGCACCACATAGGTATCGCCCTCGAGCGTGGCGGTGGTGATCAGCGATGCCAGATCCGAGCCGGCGCCCGGCTCGGAGAAACCCTGACACCACCGCTCGGTGCCGTTGATGATGCCGGGCAGGAAGCGCTTCCGCAGTTCATCACTTCCGTGGCGGCCGATGCCGAAAACCAGGTAGCCCACGCTGGGGCGGGGCGGTGCGCCGGCGCGCACCAGCTCCTCGTCGACGATGACGTCGTAGACCGGTGCCAATTCCTGGCCGCCGTAGGCGCGGGGCCAGGACAAGCCGAAAAAGCCGTTGTCGTAGAGGGCCCGGTGCCAGTCGGCCATGCGCTCCCAGTACTCGTCGCCGGAGCCGGAATATTCCTTGGCGTGCAACGCAAGCCACGACCGCAGGCGCTCCCGGAAGGCGGCCTCGTCGGGCGAATCACGAAAGTCCAAAGTCGATCTCCTTACACGTGACGGGCCACAGTTCGGTCGATGTCAGCGCGCGGCGCAGGTAGACATGGGCGATGCAGTCCCAGGTGTTGCCGATGCCGCCGTGCACCTGCACCGCGGTCTCGCAGACGGTGCGGGTGGCGCGCGCGCAGTACACCTTGGCGACCTGCGCGGCCCGAATGGCCTCGACCGGCGTGAGTTCGTCCACCGCCCAGGCGGCGTGGCGCAACACGCTCACCGAGCCTTCGATCAGCGCCAGGCTTTCGGCCAGCAGGTGCGCGATGGCCTGATAGGAGCCGATCGTCTTGCCGTATTGTTCGCGGATTTTGGCGTAATCGCACGCCACCGCGTGCGCGCCCCGCGCGATGCCGACCAGGTCCGCGGACGTGGTGACCAGTGCGAGCGCCAGCCATCGCCCGGCCGCGTCGGGCGACACCTCACCCAGCGTCGTCGGTGATCCCGCCGCGTCGGCCTCGGCGCGGGTCAGGTCGGCGCCGGCGCGGGTGTCCGCCACGTCGGTGGCCAGGACCGCGGTACCGGACAGGGACAGGGCGCGCCGCGCGCCCCGGGCGTCGATCACCCGGTCGTCCACCGCGACGGTCGAACCCGAACTCTCGGCACCGACGTGGCGCGCCAGATCGTCGGCCAGCACGGGACCGAGGAACGGTGCATCGACCAATCGGCGCCCGAATTCCTCGGCGACGATGGCCACTTCGACGCCAGAAGCGCCGTCGGAGCGCAGGGACCGCCACCCGGTCGTTTCAATCTGCTTGTCCAGCCGCGCGATTCGGCTCGGCTCGTCGAGATCCTGAACCGCACCGGGTCCGAGATCATCGGCCAGTTTGGCGGCGGCGTCGCGGAGCTGCTGCTGTTCAGCTGTCAGACGTACATCCATAAGACTCCTTCAGCACTCGGCGCAGCACCTTGCCCGAGGGCAGGCGTGGAATATCGTCCACGAACACGATGCGGCTCAGGTGTTTGTAGGACGCTAGCTTCTCGTCCACCCGGGCGGTGAGGTCGGATGGGTCGACGGGCGCGCACGCGGCGACGGCCGCGACGATCGCTTCGCCGTTGATGCCGTCGGGAACGCCGAACACCGCGCAGTCTTTGACGGCCGGATGGCCGTGCAACACCGTCTCGATCTCGGCGGGCGCAACCTGGAAGCCGCGCACCTTGATCATCTCCTTCAGACGGTCGGTGATTCGCAGCCAACCGGCACCGTCGAGCCAGCCGACGTCCCCGGTGCGATACCAGCCGTCGCGGATCGCCTCCGCGGTCGCCTCGGCGGGCAGGTAGCCGGCCATCAACGACATCGACCGCGCCTGGATCTCGCCGACTTCTCCCGGGCCGACGGGCTGGCCGGTCTCCAACGAGACGATCCGCAGCTCGACCCCCGGCACCGCACGCCCGACCGAGTCAAGTCGCGCCCCCTGCAACGGATTACACGCGATGACGGGCAATTCCGTGGTGCCGTAGGCGGGAACCCAACCGAGGCCGGTCCGCCGGGTCACGGTCTCCGCGACGCTGGGGCTGACCGGCGTCGCCCCCCACATGATGAAGCGAAGCGAGGACAGGTCGTAGGTTTCCAGCCGGGGGTGCGACGCGATGGCCAGCGCGATGGGTGCGACGGCCATTTCGACCGTGATGCGGTCCTCTTCGATCGTCCGCAGCATCCGGTCGACGTCGAATCGCGGATGCAGGCGCATCCGGGCGCCGGTCCGCAGCGCGGTGAGGATGTTGAGCAGGCCGAGGATGTGTGACGGCGGCGTGGCGACCTGAATCCGGTCGTGTCGCGTCAGCTGTAGCGCCGCGCGCCAGTGCCCCACGGCCTCCCCTAAACCCGCGTGGGTGTGGCGCACGGCCTTCGGCAGGCCGGTGGTCCCGGAACTGAACACCAGCACCGCGTCGGCGTCGGGCGGCGGCGGCCCGGCCGGCGGCTCCCCCGTCGAGACCGGTTCGTCCAGGTGCAGCATCGGCATCAGCCCGGCCAGCACCGGATGGTCGCCGACGGCGTGGGCGGGGCCGGTGATGGCCAGCGCGTGGTCCACCTCGTCGCGCTTCCATGCGGGGCTGACGAGGACCGCGGTGGCGCCCAGCCGCCAGATCGCGAGCAGGACGGCGACAAACTCGGGCCGGTTCGACGCCATGACTGCCACCCGCTGACCTGCGATTACACCCCGTTTCGCCAAGGTCACGGCCAGCCCGTCGGCCAACGCGTCGAGCTGCGGCGGGCTGAACCGCCGTTCCTCGAACACGAGCGCTGCCGGCTCGGTCACGTCCCGTTCCTTCCAGCAGTCGAACGCCTTGAGAAGACCCTATCGCTCTGTGAGAATACTATTCTCTATACTGAAGAACGCAAATATGGGAGGGCGGTCATGGCGACGGTCACCACGATCATCGAGGAGACTTCACGGGTGACAGATCCCGCATCCGATACCGGCGCCAAGGTCGGCACGGTGACGATTCACCTCGACCGCAAGAAGGCGACGGTACCGCTGGTTCCCGGCGAAACGCTGCTGGAGAGCGCGCGGCGAGCCGGCCTGGAACCGCCGTTCAGTTGCGAAGCGGGCAACTGCGGCACGTGCATGGCCCGGCTCGAGGAGGGCCACGCGACCATGCGGGTCAACGACGCTCTGGACGACGACGAGGTGGCCGACGGCTACATTCTGACGTGCCAGGGCGTGCCGGACACGGATTCCGTCACGGTGCGCTACGAGTAGCCAGAGAGAGGCGGCGGCAATGGCCAAGGGAATCATGCTCGTGGAGAGTCGGCCCAGTTCGCCCGATCGCGAGCAGGAGTACAACACCTGGTACGACGAGGTGCACCTGCCGGAGCTTCTGGCGCTTGACGGAATCGTCGGGGCACGCCGGCTGCGTCCGGTTCACGGTCAGGGCCCGTATGTCGCCATCTACGAACTCGAGGGCGACGACCTGCAGGCCATCTTGGACAACATGATTGCCAATGCGGGTCAGCTGCACATGTCCGATGCCCTGCTGTTGGATCCCGCGCCGGTCCCGCGACTGCTCGAGACGACCATCGAGTGCGGCGGCTAACGGGGCCGAGATTATTGGGGCACGCTCGCGGTCCTCGAACGTGCGGCTGGACGCACACTCGAGCGCGAGCGTGCGGCTGGACGCACGTTCGGCGCTTAGTCGGCTAGTTCCGGCGGGGGCCGGTAGTCGGGCTCGTAGCCCGAAACATGGATCGGGCTGCCGACGAGGCGGAAATCACCGGCCGTCACAACCACTTCCGGCGTCGCCTTGAGCGCCTCCGGCAGCGTCCTGACGGCGGCGGCCGGAACCCCGAGCGGACGAAGCCGTCGCTCCCAGCCGGCGGCGGTGTCGGTGGCAAGCATCGACGTGACGACGCCGAGCACCTCGTCACGCCGGGCCACCCGCTCGGCCATGGTCTCGAAACCGCCGATGCCCGCCTCGGTGGCGAAGGATTTCCAGAAGCCGTCGTGCGTGATGAACAGCGCCAGATATCCGTCGGCGGTCGGAAAAAGCTGCGCCGGAACGTAGTACGAGTGCGCCCCGTGGGGCCGGCGCTGCGGTTCGACGCCGTTGTTGAGGTAGGCCGACGCGTGATAGTTGAGCTGCGACAGCATCACGTCGCGCAACGACACGTCCACCTGCCCGCCCGTGCCGGAGACGACCTTGGCCAAAAGCCCCAGCGCCGCGCACATTCCGGTGGAGTTGTCGGCCGAGGAATAGCCGGGCAGTGTCGGCGGGCCGTCGGGGTCGCCGGTCAGCGCGGCGATCCCGACGCCCGCCTGGACCACGTAGTCGAAAGCCGGGTCGTCGCCGCCGTTGAGGCCGAATCCGGTGATCGCCACGCAGACGATCCGCTCATTGTGCCGGCGCAGCGCGTCGTAGGTGAGCCCGAGGCGCCGGATGGCCGACGGCTTGAGGTTCACCAGCAGCGCGTGCGACTCGGTGACCAGCTCACCCAGCTTTCGCTGTCCCGCTTCGGAATTCAGGTCCAATGTGACGCTGGACTTGTTGCGGTTGAGGCTGGCGAAGTAGCTGGCCCCGACCCCGCGGGAGATCTCGCCGCCGCGCGGCTCGATCTTGGTGACTTCGGCGCCGAGGTCGGCCAGCAGCATGGTCGCGTACGGTCCGGCCAGCATGGTGCCGACCTCGAGGATGCGTATCCCCGCCAGGGGCCCGGCGCTGTCCGTCAACGCAACTCCGCCGCGAGCGAGGCCAGCATCTCCCGTGTCCGCCGCTTGGAGGCGACGAGCTCGTCGCGGTTGTCGCCGATCGGCAGCAGCCGCACCGACAGGTCGGTCACCCCGGCGTCGGCGAATCGGCGCATCCGGGCCAGGATGGCGTGCTCGTCGCCGGCCGCGCACAGATCGCCGACATCGCGCGCGTCGCCGCGATCGAGCAGGCGCTGGTAGTTGGGCGACACCTCGGCCTCGCCCAGGATCCGGTTGGCCCGCTCCTTGGCCTCGTCGACTTGTGCAGGCGCACAAAGGCATACCGGGATCCCCGCGACGATCCGCGGCGCCGGCCGACCGGCGTCCGCGGCGGCCTTGGTGATCTTCGGCGCGATGTGGTCACCGATGGCGCGCTCGTCGGCCATCCATAGCACGGTACCGTCGGCGAGTTCGCCCGCGATCTGCAGCATCACCGGCCCGAGCGCGGCGACCAGCACCGGCATCGGGGTGTCGGCGCCGATCGCCGTCGGGTTGTGCACCGTGAAGGAATCGTTCTCGACGTCGACCGGTCCGGGGCCGGCGACGGCGGCGTTGAGGACCTGCAGGTAGTCGCGGGTGTAGGCGGCCGGTTTCTCGTAGGGCAACCCGAGCATGTCCCGGATGATCCAGTGGTGTGACGGCCCGACGCCCAGCGCCAGCCGTCCCCCGGCCACCGCATGCGTCGAGAGCGCCTGGCGGGCAAGGGCAATCGGATGCTGGGCCTGCAACGGCACCACCGCGGTGCCGAGCTCGATGCGGGAGCTGTGCGCGGCCATCAGCGACACCATGGTCAGGCAGTCGAAGTCGTTGGGCACCTGCGGCATCCACGCGGTGTCCAGCCCGGCGGATTCGGCCCATTCGATATCCGAGACCAGCTTTTCCACCTTGCGGGCCATATCGCCACGCTCGGCGCCGATCATCACTCCGACGCGCACTGTTCCTCCACAACGGGTTCTTTCGGTTCAGATTCCGCAGTTCCGGTCAACGCGCGGATCTCGCGCACCAGCACGTCGAGCGCCGTCCCCGTCGGGAATACCGCTGCGGCGCCGGCGGATAGCAGTTTGGGCACGTCGGCGTGCGGGATCGTCCCGCCGACGACCACGGCGATGTCGGCGGCGTCCGCGGCGCGCAGCGCCTCGATGGTCCGCGCGGTGAGCGCCAGGTGGGCGCCCGACAGGATGCTCAGGCCGACCACGGCGACGTCTTCCTGCACGGCGATCGACGCGATGTCCTCGATGCGCTGCCGGATGCCGGTGTAGATGACCTCGAATCCCGCGTCACGCAGCGTGCGGGCGACGATCTTCGCACCGCGGTCGTGCCCGTCGAGGCCGGGCTTGGCGACCAGAATCCGCGCGGCCATCAGAACACCACCGGTTGCTGGAATTCGCCCCACACTCCCTTGAGCGCGGAGACCATCTCCCCGACCGTGCAGTAGGCGTTGGCGCAGTCGATCAGCTTGTGCATGAGGTTGTCGGTCCCCTCGGCGGCCTGTGACAGCGCCGTCAGGCTGGATGTTACTGCGGCCGTATCCCTTTCGGCCTTCACCTTGGACAGCCGCTTGAGCTGCAGATCGCGACCCTCGGCGTCGAGCTCGTAGGTGACGACATCGTGTTCCGGCTCCTCGGTCACGAACCGGTTGACCCCCACGATCGGGCGGGTGCCGGCTTCGACGTCCTGATGCATCTTGAAGGCCTCGTCGGCGATCAGGCCCTGCAGGTAACCGTCCTCGATCGCCTGGACCATTCCGCCGTGCCGCTCGAGGTCGGACATGATCTCGATGATGCGAGCCTCGGTGGCGTCGGTGAGCGCCTCGACGAAGTAGGAACCGCCCAGCGGATCCGCGACGCTGGCGACGCCCGTTTCGTGGGCGAGGATCTGCTGGGTGCGCAACGCCAGCGTGGTGGTTTCCTCGGTGGGCAGGGCGAAGGGCTCGTCCCAGGCCGCGGTGAACATCGACTGGACACCGCCCAGCACCGCGGCCATCGCCTCGTAGGCCACCCGAACGATGTTGTTGTGGGCCTGCGGCGCGTACAGCGACGCGCCACCACAGACGCAGCCGAAGCGGAACATCGCCGCCTTCGCCGTCGTCGCCCCATAGCGCTCCCGCACGATCGTCGCCCAACGGCGCCGTCCCGCACGGTATTTGGCGATCTCCTCGAAGAAGTCGCCGTGGGTGTAGAAGAAGAACGAGATCTGCGGTGCGAACTGGTCGATGGTCATGCGGCCGCGCTCCACCACCGTGTCGCAATAGGTCACCCCGTCGGCCAGGGTGAACGCCATCTCCTGCACCGCGTTGGCCCCGGCGTCGCGAAAGTGCGCGCCGGCCACCGATATCGCGTTGAACCTCGGCACCTCGGCCGCGCAGAACTCGATGGTGTCGGCGATCAGCCGCAGCGACGGCTCGGGCGGCCAGATCCAGGTTCCGCGCGACGCGTACTCCTTGAGGATGTCGTTCTGGATGGTCCCGGTGAGCTTGGCCCGCGGTATGCCTTTTTTCTCGGCGGCGGCGACATAGAACGCCAACAGGATCGCCGCCGTTCCGTTGATCGTCATGCTGGTGCTGAGCTTGTCCAGCGGGATGCCGTCGAACAGGATCTCGAAGTCGGCCAGGGTGTCGACGGCGACGCCGACCCGGCCGACCTCTTCACCGAACTCGGGGTCGTCGGAGTCGTAGCCGCACTGGGTGGGCAGGTCTAGCGCCACCGACAGCCCGGTCCCGCCCTGCTCGAGCAGGTAGCGGTAGCGGCGATTGGACTCCTCGGCGGTGCCGAATCCAGAGTATTGCCGGAAGGTCCAGAGCTTGCCGCGATAGCCGGACGCGAAGTTACCCCGGGTGAAGGGGAACTCCCCCGGCTGCGGAGGCTCCGCGGTCACGTCCGACGGCCCGTAGACGGGCTGCAGCGGGATGCCAGACGGAGTGTGGGCCGTATTATCCATCGATGAATAACGTACTTGCAAAAAAAGAGAATGCCAATACCGCATGCCTGACCTGGGCAAATAACTTCAACTCGCATGGGTTGCGGCCGTGATTGACGGCCGCGCCCTAAGCTCCTGGTCGCGAGGGCCGAGACGACGACGGAGGTCGAAATGACCGATTCCAGACCATCGGCAGCGGACATCGAAGCCGCGGCCAAACACTTCGGCTTCCATCTCGACGCCGACGCCCAACGTAGCTACCTGGAGGTTGTGCGCCACACGTTGAGGTCGTATGACGTGATCGACGAGCTGTACGACGAGCTCGCGCGCCCGCAGGCTCCGGACAGGGCCTATCGGTTCCCGGAGCCCGGCGACAACCCCCTCGGCGCCTGGTATGTCACCACCGACATTGCCACCGGCGCCGAAGGGCCGCTGAGCGGCCGGGCCGTGGCGATCAAAGACAACATCGCCGTGGCCGGCATTCCGATGATGAATGGATCACGCGCGGTGGAGGGCTTTGTCCCCAGCCGCGATGCGACCGTCGTCGAGCGGCTGCTTGCCGCCGGGGCGACGATCGCCGGCAAGAGTGTCTGTGAGGATCTATGCGCGTCCGGGTCCAGCTTTACCTCGGCATCCGGACCGGTGCGCAACCCGTGGGACACCACCCGCGAAACCGGTGGGTCATCCAGCGGCAGCGGCGCATTGGTCGCCGCCGGTGAGGTCGAGCTGGCGCTCGGCGGCGATCAGGGCGGATCGATCCGGATCCCGGCCTCGCTGTGCGGCATTGTCGGACACAAGCCGACGCACGGGCTGATCCCCTACACGGGAGCTTTCCCCATCGAGCGGACGATGGATCACCTCGGGCCGATGACGCGGACCGTCGCTGACGCCGCGCTGCTACTCACCGTGCTCGCCGGACCCGACGGCCAAGACCCGCGCCAGCCGTCTGAGATTGCCGCGGTCGACTATCGGGCAGCCCTCACCGGCGACGTGGCCGGTCTGCGAGTGGGCGTTGTCACCGAGGGCTTCGGGCAACCCGGCTCACTGCCCGAAGCGGACGACCTGATCCGGTCGGCGGCCGAGCGGTTCACCGAGATCGGTTGCACCGTAGCCGAAATCAGTGTGCCGTGGCACCGCCACGCCCTGCATCTGTTCGCCGTCCTCTTTACCGACGGCGCTAGCTATCAGATGTTGGATGGCAATGGCTATGGGCTCGGCGCCAGCGGCCTGTACGACCCAGAACTCATCGCGCACTTCGCACGACAGCGAGTCATCAAGGCCGACGAGCTCTCCAGCATCATCAAGGCGACGGCACTATGCGGCCACTTTGGCTTGAAAGCGCTTGGTGGCGCCAGCTACGCCAAAGCACGCAACCTGGTGCCGCAGCTGCGCACCGCCTACGACGCCGCGCTCGCGCAATACGACGTACTGGTCATGCCGACCGTGCCCAGCACCGCCAACGCCCTCCCGGCCGGCAGCCCGCAAGAACTCGCACTGCTCGAACGCATGGTTGGTAAGGCAACCAACACCGCACCCATCGACATCACCGGCCATCCGGCGATCTCGGTTCCCGCCGGCCTGCTCGATGGCCTGCCCGTTGGGATGATGATCGTGGGCAAGCTATTTGACGACGCCGCGGTCCTCAAGGTCGCCGATGCCTTCGAATCTCTTTGCGGGGGTTTCCCTGCGCCCCCGAACCCGACAGCGTGAAGGTTATGCGCGGCAGAGGATCTCGCCGTGCGGCATCGACAGCCAGCCGTCCGGGGCCGCGGCCCACGCGCGCCACGCCGCGGAGATCTCCTCGAGCTGCGCCGCGGTGGACAGCCCCGCCGCCAGCAAATCCCGAGCCACGTCGGAGTGCAGGATCCGGTCGGCCCACATGCCGCCCCACCAGTCGCGGGTGTCCGGGGTCGCGTAGCACCAGACGCTGCCCGACGGCGTGACGTCGTCGAAGCCGGCCCGAAGCGCCCAGGACAGCAGGCGCCGGCCGGCATCCGGTTCACTTCCGTTGGCGCGGTGCGCCTTTCGATAGAGATTGAGCCACAAATCCAGCGCCGGAAGCTGTGGGAACCAGATGAAGCCGGCGTAGTCGGCGTCCCGCGCCGCGACGATGCCGCCCGGCCGGCACACCCGCCGCATCTCGCGCAGCGCGCGCACCGGATCGGCGACGTGCTGCAGCACTTGATGAGCGTGCACGACGTCGAACGCGTCGTCGGGGAAGTCGAGGTTGTGCACGTCGGCCGTGGCGAGCGTGACGTTCGACAGTCCGCGCCCTTCGATTTCGGCGCGGGCCACGTCCAGGACGTCGGCAACTTGATCGACGGCCACCACCGCCGCGGGGGCGACTCGCTCGGCGAGGTCGGCGGTGATGGTCCCGGGGCCGCAGCCGATGTCCAGCACGGTCATTCCCGGCTTGAGGTGCGGCAGCAGGTACGCGGCCGAGTCTTCCGCGGTGCGTCGCCGATGACTGCGAAGCACCGACTCGTGATGCCCATGCGTGTAGTGCGCCCGGGGTTCGTCGTTCATGCCCGAAGCCTAACGGGGCGGATTCATATTATGAAATAGTCGTCTTACTATGTGAGACAGCTAGTCGACCGGAACATTGAGGATCGGCCGGTCGACCGCCGCGCCCGGACCGTCGAAGTGCCACCACTCCCCGGAGTAGGGGGCCAGCCCGCCGTATTGCATGGCGTCCCGCAGCAGCTTCCGGTTCGCCTGCTCGTCGGCGCTGACGCCCTGGGTCGCGTATGCCGTTGCGCGCGAGGAGAAGTCGTCGAAGTCGGTGCCCATGTCGGCCAGGCAAAACCCGTCGACCTGTCGCTCAGCCGGGCACTGCTGCTGCACGCTGGTGAACGTCACGTCGACGGAGCGTCCGGACTCGTGGCTGTGCGCGTACTGGCCCGGGCGGGCCACCCAGGCCGGGTTCGGCACGGCGTTGAACAGCTTGACCTGCACGTCGTGCGGTCGGTAGCAGTCCCAGAACACCAGCACGTGGCCCTGCGGGCGCAGCGCCGTCGCGGCGGTCGCCAACCCCGGTGCCATGGTTTGGTGCACCAGGCAGCGCGCGTCCGAGGGATACAGCTGCGTGTGGGTGAAGTTGTTGGTCGTCGCGTAGCGCAGGTCGATGATCGCGTCGGGAACCACGCTGCGGATGTCGACGAAACCCGCGGCGCGCGCGGCGTCGCTGACCGGCGGCACGTCGGGGCCGGCCTGCGCCGGCGCGGCCGCGACCAAAGCCAGGGTTGCCACGAGCGGAAGCGTCACACGCATCCGGCCATTGTCGCCGTTAGCCGACTCCAATCACGTTAAATTCGCGGCGATGTCGCCGTCGACGTAGCGCTGCAGGTTGGGCGCCATCGCGGCCACCACCTCGTCCTCGGGCATCGAGGCGATCGGCTCGATCTTCCAGACGTAGCGCAGCAACGCGAAGCCGATCAGCTGGCTGGCGATCAGGCCGCTGCGGCGCAGCCGCTCGTCCTCGTCGTCCCCGAGGGTGGATCCGCCGATCAGGCCGCGCTCCACGATCAGCCGCAGCTTTTCTCGGGTCTTGGGCTCGTGGGCGGCGGTCAGCACCACGGCGCGCAGGGCGGCCCCGACCTCCTCGTCGGCCCAGATCTCCAGCACGTTGCGGATCAGTCGCTCGCCCAGTTCCGCCTTCGGCGTCGACCACGTCGCGGTGACCGAATCCAGCCACTTCTGCGGCGGAGCGGTGGCGGCGTCGAGCAGCCCCTCCTTGGAGCCGAAGTAGTGGTAGATCAGCGCCGGGTCGACGTCCGCGGCGCGGGCGACCGCCCGGATCGCCGTGCCGGCCCAGCCGTGTTCGGCGAATTCTGCGCGGGCCGCGGCGACGATGCGCGCCGCCAGCACGCCGCGCTCGTCGCGCGGGCCCGGGGGGATCGATCGCTTCGCCACCGTCACACCATACCGCGAAATTTCATCTTGCGTTGAGACTAGTTTCAACGTAGCGTGAAATTATGACCACGACGCTGAACGGCCCGCAGACCACCGGCCGGCAATACCGCAACCTCAGCGAGCCGCAATACGCGAAGCGCAGCGACATCAACACCGCGATCGCCATGCGCGACGGCACAAGGCTTTTGGCCGACGTTCATCGGCCCGATTCCGGCGGCCGCTTCCCGGCGCTGCTCGCCGCCTCGCCTTATCCGAGGCAGATCCAGGACCTGGGCGCCCCGGCCGGATTCATCGAGGCCGGCGTGACGGACTTCTGGGTGCCACGCGGGTATGCGCACGTCATCGCCAACCTGCGCGGCACCTGCGGCTCCGACGGCACCTTCACGTTGTTCGACGCCCAGGAACGCAAGGACGTACACGACCTCGTCGAATGGGTGGCGGCGCAACCCTGGTGCGACGGCAACGTCGGCATGATCGGCATCAGCTACTTCGCGATGACTCAGCTCGCGGCGGCCGTCGAACGGCCGCCCCACCTCAAGGCGATCTTCCCGCTGGCTGTGACCGCGGACCTGTACGACGGTGCGAACCACCACGGCCTGTTGAGCTCGTCCTTCGTCACACCGTTTCTCGCCATGACGGGTTTGACCTCCGACCGCAGCGACGAGTTCTGGCGCAGCAGGCCGGTCGCCCTGGCCCGGCGCGTGCTGAAAAGCCCACGCGTGCATAAGAAGTTCGAGACGGCCAACGGCGAGGCGGCGGTGACCATGCTGCGCCGGGTTCTCCGGTTACCGCACAATCCGCACCCGTGGGACGAGTTGTGGCAAGAGGCCGTCCTCAAGCACCCTACGCGCGACGAGTGGTGGGAGCAGCGAAACCTCTTGCCGCTGTTGAAGGAAATCGACATTCCCGTGTATCTCGGCTGCGACTGGGAGAACGTGCCGTTGCACCTTCCCTCAACCTTCACCACGTGGAAAGGGCTGTCGGACAACGCTTGTGTACGTATGGGCATGCTGGGCAAGTTCGGGCTGACGTGGCCGTGGGAGAGCATGCACACCGAGGCGCTGGCCTGGTACGACCACTGGCTCAAGGGCCGCGACACCGGCATCACCGAGGGGGCACCGATTCGGTACTTCCTGCCCGGCGCCGACGAGTGGCGCACCGCCGACTCGTGGCCACCGTCGCAGGCCCCGCATCGTGAGCTCGCCCTGCGCGCCGACGGCACCCTGGGCGAGGACGAGGGTGAGCCGGGCGGCCGCGAATTCATGGTCTTGGGCCCGGGCCTGGGCCGCGTCAAGCCCAGCGAAATCGATCCGCCGTCGGCGCAGACCTGGACCGGCGAACCGCTCGACGAGGACCTCGACGTGGTCGGCGACATCGAGCTGCGGCTGGTCGCCTCGGCGACGGCGATCGATACCGCGTGGATGGTGACGCTGCAGGACGTGGGGCCCGACGGCGAGGCCACCGATGTGACGGCGGGCTGGCTGCGCGCCAGCATGCGCGAGGTCGACGAGGCGGCCAGCCGCCCCGGCGCGCCGGTCCTGCCGTGCCGCAACGCGCAGGGGGTACCGCTGGGCGAGGACGTCGAGTATCGAATCCCGTTGGTCCCCAACGCCCGACGGTTCCGCGCCGGCCACCGCATTCGGCTGATTCTCACCAGCGATGACCAGGACCCGTCGGCGCCCGTGATCATGAACTTCCGCCACGCCGGTGTCGGCACCAGCAGCCTGAACACGGTTCGCTCGTCGTCGCGGCTGCTGATCCCGGTGCTCG
>NZ_JCALDM010000013.1:0-157986 GCF_059812845.1 Mycobacterium sp. NGS34 | reverse complement strand
ATCGCTTTTCGTCCATATCCCCCACGCTCGGCGAACCGAAGTGAACTCTGATCGAGACGCGACCGGGTCGCTAAGGCCTCACGAAGATGTCTAGCGCTACCAGAACCAGGAATACGGCCAGCACGTAGCCCTCGAACAATGCCCGCAGGGCGCGCGGGGCGGCCCGCACGTCCATGAAGTGAAGCCCGATCAGCCGCACCTTGAACAGTGCGATCCCGATGATGATCGCAGCGCCGACCGAAGCGAAGCCCGCGCCCTGCTCTACCCCGACCAGAAACGACCCGAAGGTCAACGCGAGTAGCAGCGCCCACACCAGGGTCACCCGACGCGTCGCCGTCATCGTCACCTCACCAGATAGAACAGCGCGAACAGGACCACCCACAGCAAATCGACCATGTGCCAGAAGATTCCGCCGGTCTCACACAGCCGCGCCTGCTTATCGGCGAACTCCGGTTGCCGGACGACCACGATCAGCCGGCTCAAGACGGCGAGACCGATCAGCACGTGCAGCAGGTGGATCCCGGTGAACATGAAGTAGTACGAGAAGAACTCGCCACTGCCGACCCCTTTGCGGGCGCCGAACAGCTGGGACCATTCGACGGCCTTGACGGCGACGAAGCCGAGTCCACAGCACAACGCGGCCGTTATTAGCCGCGGGGCGCCCGCGCGCCACCCACCGAGGACCCGCTGCACGGCCAGCACCACCAACAGCGAACTGGTCAACAGCAGAACGGTATTGACCGTACCCAGTGCGGCGTGCAGCTCGGCGTGGTCGCGCGCGAACACCGCGTGGTTCTTGCCGCGGGAGTACATGAACGTCGCGAAGAACAACGCGAACACCGTCATGTCGCCGAGTACGAAGACCCAGATGCCCTCTTCGCCGGGGACTTTCCGGCCTCGGTCGGCGGCCGCGTCCCGCGCGTCCGACTGCCGCACCAGGGTCATCGTTGCAACTGGCTGTGCCGCGGTTCGTCCTCAGACAGCGCAGAGTTTCCTTCCGGCGCCGCAATGCTGACCCACAGCTGCCACGCCATGATCAGGAACCAGAGTCCGAAGAACACGGCCACCAGCCAGAAGGCCAGCAGCCCGTTCCACGCGAACACGCCGTCCTTGAACAACACCACCAACCCGCCGGCGGCGAAGATGAACCCGCACCAGACGTTGAAGTAGCCCAGCCACCGCGGCCAAATCTCGTGTGCGGCACCGAAGATGGCAAACCCAACGGCCAAACACTGGATCGTGGCGGCCGGCCAGTTCATGACGAACGGCAGCCACCCGAGGTCGTTGAGGGCCTGGGTGATCTGCGGATCGCGCTCGGGACGGTACGACGCGGCCGCGAAGGCGAAGGTCGGCATGATGATCGCGACCACCGCCAGCGCCGTCCCAACGAGTTGCGTGTAGGCGAGCGCGGAGTACCGTCCGCCCTCCATCTGCCTGATCCGCACGGCGATAAGCGCACCGAACGGCGCCTGCAAGCCCGAAGCGGTCAGCAACAGGACTAGTCCCAGCCGCTTCAAGCCGGTGTTCGTCGACCAGAAGTGAGCTATCTCGTTGGCGTTGCGCATCGGCGATATCGGCGGAAGCAGGCCGGTCATGATGATCGCCGGGAACAACAGCAGCACGAACGCCGCGCCGCTGAACGCCATCGTCTTCTGAATACCTGGTGTCATCACAGAGTCCCCTTCGCCTCGTGGGTCGCCCGAATATCCGCTGAACGACCCACGACTGCAACGGCTTTAAACCGAAGCTTCGCGTCGACGCGTCGTCGCGCTTGCCCCGTCGGCGAAGACAACGGTGGGGCCGACCATCAGCGCCTGCGTCGGATCCTCGGGGTTGATGGCGATCCCGTCGCCGGGTTTCACACCGCCTTCCTCGCACATCTTCTGCCACATCGCCATTCGCGTCGAGCGCTTCGGCGTCAGCTTCCCGTATGCGAAGATCCGCCATAGTGTCCAGTTCGGCGCCGGCAGCGACTGTGGCCGCCCGACGAGCTTGTGCAGGACGAACATCCAGCCGACCATCATCGCCATCATGATCGTCGTGGCCACCCAGCGCGCCACGACCGGCAGCGTCGAGTTGTGTGCGAGGAGGTGAATCCAGCCGATCCCGAAGTAGTTCATCATCATGCCGGTCGGCGCGACGAGCAACAACCACAGTTTGTGCGCCCCCTTCAGGCGCGGCACCGCGAACGCCAACATCGCGCCGATGGTGACGAACGAGCCGCCGTTGATGAAGCCCCACCAGTAGGGGAAGTTGAGGAACTTGTACGGCTGCACGCCGTAGTACTCGTAGGTCCGCAGGTTAATGCCGATCGTCTCCATCACCGCGTCGGTGACGATGCCCAGTCCCAGCAGCATGACGAAGTGCCGGGCATGCGCCCCGTTGCGGATGACGAAGTAGCAGAAGTACGACTCGAGGCCGAGGAACGCGACGTAGCACAGGGGGATCAGCGCGGGCACGGTGATGCCGAAGTTGGTGAAGGCCGGCACCAGGTTCTTGGCCCAATGCAAGTGGCCCAACAGGTCGAGCATGGGTTCGCACTGGCTACAAATGAATCCGCTGGCGATGACCAGCAAAGGAATGTAGTTCTTGCTCCGCACGGCCGCCCTGATCGCCCAGGGCAGCGCGAAGATGACGGCGGCGGCGCCCGCCACGAAGAAAAAGGTGATTTGGGCCGGGGCGCTGGCGATGAAATCGCCGGGGCTCGGCTTGATGTTCGGGGGCCAGCCCTCCTCACCCACCAGCGGCCACCAACTGCTGCTCAGCGTCAAACTCATCGATATCCGACCTTTCTCCCCCGCGCTGAAGTGCGGTTTTTGTCGTGCCGGTGGTTGCGGCAACCCGCTCGGCTGGTGTGGACCAGCTCACACTAACATGATGTTCAGACAGCGTGTATACCTGTTTTGAAATTTGCTTAGATTCTTCTGGCGGAACACGGAGAGATGCGCGGACCGCAGGTAAGGTGTCGCCGATGACCGAGATGACGCGGCGAGCTGTCGGTCGACGACGGGTGGCCGACACCGAGGCGTCGGCCGCTGAGAGCATCTTCGCGGCCACCGCGCGCCTTTTGACAGGGCAAGCGTTCAACGACGTCAGCGTTGCGCAGATTCTCACCGAGGCAAAGGTTTCCCGGGCGACCTTCTACTTCTATTTCGCCTCCAAGTTTTCCGTGCTCAGCGGTCTGCTCGAGCGCGCGATGGACGACATCTTCGAGACCGTCCAACCGTTTCTGGCCCGCTCCCCCGAGGACTCGCCGACGGCCGCCCTGCAGCGCAGCATTCGGGCTGTCACTCACGCGTGGCATCGCCACCGTCCGGTGTTACAGGCGGCGAATCATCACTGGCACTCCGAGCCGGAGTTGCGCGATCTGTGGTTGGCAATCGCCGAACGCTTCATCGCCGCCGGCGCCGTCGAGATCGAACGCGAGCGCGAGGCGGGGATAATCACCTCGCAAGTGCCGAGTAGGACGCTCGCGGCAACGCTGTTCTGGGGCACCGAACGCGTGCTGTACATCGCCGGGCTGGGGGTTGAACCGAATCTCGCCGACGAGGAAGCCGCTGTCGACGTGTTGGTAACGATGTGGCGGGGCACCCTGTACGGACCGTAATCGCGGCTCGCGCGCGCTCAGAACACTCGGTGCAGGATGCCCTGTTCGAAAAACCCACCACCCGTGCCGCTTTCGCTGTCCAACGTCATAAAGTCGTCGTAGGTGGCGAACGACGGCCCCTCGGAGTCGGCGCCCATCGGCACAAAAAACCCGGCCACCCGCGACGAAAGCGTGACGAGCCGGGTGCCGCCCTCGGCGTCGCGCAGCCGGGCCAGCCGGAACTGCCCGGCGGCGTTGCGCCCAAACGTCACATCGGCGACCGTGAGCGATCGGTCCGCGTCGATCAGAAATCCGTCGGATCGCAGCGTGCCGTCGGCACCCAGAAACTTCATCACCGTGATGAAGGTGTCGCCGATGACCGCCACCAGACCCGCGTACTCGATCCACATCGTGGATTCGTCGCGGAAACCCCAGGTGCGGTCGCGCATTCCGCTCGCGCGCACCGGTGACTCGGCGCCGTCCAGTACCAACGTGCCGGTGACCTGACACGCCTGTTGAAAATGTTGCAGCGGCTTGCCCGGAACCAGTTCGGGGACCACGCCGCCCGCCGCGTAATCGGCCGCGACGAACAACGGGGTGTTCACCAAATCGGCCCGCAACCGTGGATGCCGGACCCTTATCGCGCCGTCGAGCCCGAAATGAATCGACGCGCTCGCGAAGCTGCCCGGTGCCAGATCCTCGATGATCTCCAGGACGTTGCCCCGGACCGAGACACTGCACCGGGCCCGTCGCGCGCCCGTGCCGTTTGGCGATGTCGAGACGTGGAAGCTGCAGAACACCGCGCTGGAGGTGTCCCAAAAGGACAGGTAGGCGTTGTCTTTCCAGACCGGATCGGCCGGCCCGGCCGCGTCGGGGTGGATGGGCTCGGCCAGCGGCCCCCAGGCGTCGGCGAGGTCGGTGACGGTCATCGGCGTGTTACTCCCCTTCGTTGCAGGACCTCGACGATGTCCGCGTCGGCGGGCCGTCCCTCCGGCAGCGTGGCCGTCCGCGTCAGCCCGATACGGCATTTTTCTTACTCAGATTAAAATCTTGCCAGCATTTCAGTCAAGCGCCGTGGGTCGCCGGGCGAATGTGAGTGATCGTTTACAGGCTGGTCCGACTCGCTTAGGATCCAGCTGATGTACGACGGACAGCAGCTGATGTACGACGGACACCAGATGCTCGCCCAAATTGACAACCACAAGGTCGCGATCCTCGCGTTGTGCGCGCTGGCAATGGCCTGCAATTACACGTGGTTTTTCGCCGCCTATGTGATCGCTTGGCGCGAGAAGGTGTACTCGATCCCGATCTTTTGCACCTTGTTCTGGTTCGCAGGCGACGCGACGTTCGTCGCCCACTACGGCACGTGGTTTCACACCTACCACCACTGGTACGTCGAACTATTCTGGGGCGCACTGCTGTTCACCGTCACATTCGAGATCGCCTACATCGTGCAGGCCATCCGGTACGCCAGAAAGGAGCTGCTGCCGTCGTCGACCCCGGGCCAGTTCGCCGCCCTGATCGTCGCCGGCGCCGCCGCGGCGGTCATCGTGTGGAATGTGTTCAACCGCTCGATGGGTGACCCTCTTGCGATCGCCTATTTCTCGGTTGCAAACACCGCCCTGCCGTTGATGTACGTCGGCATCCTGATGCGGCGCCGCTGCAGTGCCGGAACCGCCCCCGTGGTGTGGTGGGGATACCTCGGGATGATCACTTGCTGGTTCGCGGCCATCGCGGCGTTCTTCGGACCGCAATTCCGCTCGTTCTGGTATCTCGGATTGTGGGCAATCTGCACCATCGGTGGAATCGGCGTGCTTGTCGCAGTCAAACGGCTGCCGAAGACGCCCCCGCAACCCGTCACCGTACCGCCGGCCCACAGCGTGCCCGTTACGCGTTAAGCCTCGCCGGGATACGGCCTCAAATGCCTCCGCGGGCGACGAGCTGGCCGGCGATCACATTGCGCTGGATTTCGTTGGTGCCTTCGCCGACAATCATCAGCGGTGCGTCGCGGAAGTAGCGTTCGACGTCGAACTCCGTGGAATAGCCGTAGCCGCCATGGATTCGCACGGCGTTGAGTGCGACCTCCATCGCCACCTCGGACGCGAAGAGCTTGGCCATCCCGGCCTCCATGTCGGCGCGGTCGCCACGGTCATAACGCTCGGCGGCGTAAAGCGTGAGCTGCCGGGCGGCGGTGAGTTTCGTTGCCATGTCTGCCAGATAGTTCCCGACCGACTGGTGTTTCCAGATCGGCTTTCCGAAACTCTCCCGCTGCTGTGCGTAGGCAAGCGCGTCCTCGAGGGCGGCCGTTGCCACGCCGAGCGCGCGAGAGGCGACCTGAATGCGGCCGGTCTCCAGACCCTTCATCATCTGCGCGAACCCCTTACCGGGAACGTCGCCCAGGATCGCCGAGGCGGGCGCGCGGTATCCGTCGAAGGACAGCTCGCAGCTCTCCACGCCCTTGTAGCCCAGCTTGGGCAGATCCCGCGACACCGTCAGTCCTGGCCCGTGCTCCACCAGCACGATGGAGATCCCGGTGTGCCGCGGCGTCGCCTTCGGATCGGTCTTGCACAACAACGCGATGAGGTCCGACCGGCGCGCGTTGGATATCCAGGTTTTCGCGCCGGTGATCACCAGATCCTGACCGTCGGGAACCGCCGTCGTCGCCATGTTCTGCAGATCTGAGCCGCCGCCGGGCTCGGTGAGCGCCATCGTCGCGCGAACCTCGCCGGAGGCCATCCTCGGCAGGTACGTCTGTTTCTGCTCCTCGGTGCCGAAAAGCGTCAGCAACTTGGCCACCACCGTGTGGCCGCCCATCGCTCCGGCCAGGCTCATCCAGCCGCGCGCGAGTTCCTGGGTCACCAGCACATAGCAGGACGTCGATACCGGCGAGCCGCCATACTGTTCGGGGACCGCCAACCCGTAGATCCCGATCTGCTTCATCTGCTCGATCCACTTCTCGGGATACTCGTTGGCGTGTTCGACATCGCGGACCGTCGGTTTGACGTCACGGTCGATGAACGCTCGGACCGTCTCGACCAGCAGGCGTTCTTCATCGGTCAGCGCAGGACTCACAACATCACCTCGCGAGCAGATTTTTATTCCATATTAAACCGTGACTCACCCGGCCCGGTGCCGGGCCGGTCGCTCACGTTCAGGTGCGCCGGAGGTATCCCCCGCGGCTCGCCCTACGCACCACACATGTTGGCGACGGCCAACATGTCGGCCAGATCGACAAACTTCACCCGAGGCCGGGAGGCTTCGGTACCGCGTTGGCGCTCGGCGGCGTCGATCGCGCGCCACCCCTGCCAGTCCACCGGCTCGACACCTCGCTTTGCGAGCAGGGCACCCACCGCGGCCCGATCGCCCACATCGCGCTTCAGCACGCCCGCGTCGAAGTCTTCCCAGAGTTTGGTCAGCGTCTCGGCGGCGCAACTGCGGTTCGTTCCAATCACTCCGCGCGGACCCCGCTTGATCCAACCGGTGACGTAGGCGCCCGGGACAGGCCGGCCATCCTCGCCCACGACGCGACCATTCCCGTTGGGCACCAACCCGGTGGACGCGTCGAAGGGAACCCCGTCGATCGGCGAGCCGCGGTATCCGATGGAGCGCAGGATCAGCGGAGCCTCGATCAACTCGGTCTCTCCGCCCGGATGCACCACCCGTAAACCCTCCGCACGGCCTTCGCCCACCACTTCGGCCGGGGAGGCGTGGAAGCGGAAGACAATTCGCTTGTTGTCCGGTTGCCGCGCCCGTTGCGTGAACTCCCGAGCGATCTCGAGTTTCATGATCGTCTCGACGTCGTCACCGGGGTGCGGCTCCAGCTCGTCACTGTCGACGATGACGTCCACGCCAGGCAGGTGGCCCAGGGCCAGGAACTCGCCGACCGAAAACGCCGCGTCCCTCGGCCCCCGGCGCGCCAAGATCACCACTTCACGAACCATGCCGCCCGTCAGGCTGCGCAGCGCATGCGGGGCGATGTCGGTCTTCGCCAGCTCTTCAGGGCCTATCAGCAAGACGCGGGCGATGTCCAACGCCACATTGCCGTTGCCGACGATGACGGCCCGCTCAGCGGACAGGTCGAACGCGTGCCGCGC
Organism: Mycobacterium sp. NGS34; assembly: GCF_059812845.1. Lineage (NCBI taxonomy): Bacteria > Bacillati > Actinomycetota > Actinomycetes > Mycobacteriales > Mycobacteriaceae > Mycobacterium > Mycobacterium sp. NGS34. The sequence continues at coordinate 150,306 of NZ_JCALDM010000013.1, read as the reverse complement.
GTGCTCCGGATGCCCGTTGTACCAGCCGACGAAGTCCCCCGCCGCGTGGCTTCCGGGAAGCCGTTCGCCCGCGATGCCTAACTCCCGGCCCTGCGACGCCCCCACCGCGTAGATCACCGCGTGATAGTGCCCGAGCAGCTCCTCGTGGGTGATGTCGCGGCCGACCTCGACGTTGAGGTGGCAACCGAACCCGGGGCTGGTAAACGCGGGATCGAAGACATCCACGACCGACTTGGTGTGCTGATGGTCCGGCGCCACCCCGGCGCGGACGAGACCGAACGGTGTCGGGAGACGGTCGAACAGGTCCACCTCGACCCCGGCGACCCGGGCCAGCCCGGTCGCCGCGTAGCAGCCCGCCGGGCCCGCGCCGACGATCGCCACTCGTAGCGATCCGGCCTGCACGGCTGTGTGATCGTGGTCGCCCGCGCGAACGGCGGCCTCCAGAGGCTGATGCGCGAAGAAGGTCGCGTTGATGTCCAGGAACCGCGCCAATGGAGGCGGCAATTCGTCCTCGTGATAGATGGCGCCGACCGGGCACTCCTCGGCGCAGGCGCCGCAGTCGATGCACGCCTCGGGGTCTATGTAGAGCATCTCGGTTCCGGTGAACTCACCCGCCCCGGCAACGGGCCCGATGCAGTCCACCGGGCACACGGGGACACAACTGGCGTCCTTGCAGCAATTTTGGGTGATCACGAAAGCCATTGCGTCTAGTCCTCGAGGGATAAGGCGCCGGTCGGGCAGCTGTTTACGGCCTCTTCGACCGCCGCGCGTTGGTCGTCCGGGGGTTCGGGGTTGATCGCACGCGACTGGCCGTCATCGCCGATCTCGAACACCTTCGGCGCGGTTGCCTCGCACAACCCGATTCCCGAACACCTGGTGGTGTCGACCCTCACCCTCATCAGAACAACCTCCGCATGAGGGCCAGGGCCCGTCTGCTGTACGGCGGATAGACCAGCCGTGGATCGGGTTTGGCCGGTTTGGACAGCACCGCGCGCCGGTGGCTGAGCGTCTCGAACCCCCACTTGCCGTGGTAGGCGCCCATGCCGCTGGCGCCCACACCGCCGAATGGCAGTGACGGCACCAGACAATGCATGGCAACGTGATTGATCACCGCGCCGCCCGACGGGATGCGGTCGATCAGATCGATGCCGAGCGCTCCGGAAGCAAAGACATACAGAGCCAAGGGCTTCGGACGGCTGTTGACGAAATCAACTGCGTGATCGAGCGATTCGACCGTCAGGACCGGCAGTATCGGTCCAAAGATCTCATCGGCCATCACCGGATCGCTGGGTGACGGGTCGACGATGACTGTCGGTTCGATCCGAAGCGTGGAGGTCTCCGACCGCCCGCCGGTGACCACCTCGCCGTCGGTGGTTGCGATCAACGAAACCAAGCGGTCGAACTGGCGTTGATTGACGATCCGCAGTGCCGGATCCGGTTCGGCGGAACGGAATTCGCGCACGTTGGCGACGATCTTGCCGACCAATTCTTGGGCGATCCGGTGATCGGCGAGCACATAGTCCGGCGCGATGCAGGTCTGACCGGAATTCAACAGCTTGACCCAGGCGATGCGCCGCGCGGCGACGTCGATGTCGGCGTCGGCCGTGACGATCACGGGGCTCTTGCCGCCCAGTTCCAGCGTGACCGGGGTCAGGGTCGGCGCCGCCGCGGCCATTATCTTCTTGCCGACCTCGGTGCCGCCGGTGAACAAGACGTGGTCGAATCCCACCGCCAGCAGCTCCTGGGTGATCGCGGCATCGCCCTCGACGACCCGCACGGCCTCCGGATCGACATAGCGCGGCAGCAGCCGCGCCAAGAGCGCCGACGTGGCGGGTGCCAGCTCGGAGGGTTTGATCACCACACAGTTGCCGGCCGCGACCGCGGCGACCAGCGGCGCCAGGCTCAGATACAGCGGGTAATTCCACGGCCCGATCACCAGCACGACACCCAGCGGGTCGTATTGCACCCACCCACGGCCGGGCAGCTGCGCCAAGGGCAATGTCTCGCGGCGCTTCTGCATCCACTTCTTCAGATGCTTGCGCGCGTAAACGGCTTCGCCCTTGGTCGAAGCGATGTCACCCAGCCACGCCTCCGCAGCAGACCGACCCAGGTCGTCGGCCAGCGCCGCGGCGATCTCAGGCTCCCGCTCCTCGACGAACCGCTCGATCCCGCGCAGTTGCGCCAATCGCCACTCCACGGGACGGGTGCGCCCGGTGGCGAAGACCCGGCGCAGGTCGGCGAGCACGCCGGCGCTATCGGTCGCCTGGACCGCATGAATAGTCACGGATACTCCTTGGGCAGCTCAGATTTCGGGGGCCGGCACGACGCCACTCGCAACCGCCCCACTGATCCCGCCGTCGACCGCGAGCGCCTGGCCGTTGACCCACCGGGCGTCGTCGGAGGCCAGGAACAGCACCACGCCGGCGATGTCGTCCGGGTCGGCGTGCCTGCCCAGCAGATTCTTCAGTCCGTCGAGGGTGTCCTTGCCCATCGACTCCTCGAAGTCGACCAGGATCGGCGTCTCCACCGGACCGGGCAGCACCGCGTTGATGCGAAATCCCATCTCCGCCAACGCCAAACCCATCGACATGGCGTAGACGGTGGTGACTTCCTTGGAAAAGTTGTAGGCGTTGCCCTGCTGCGGGTTGGCCTTGAACCAGGCCGCGCCCTCCTCGTAGGTGTCGGTGGCCAGCAGGTCACGAATCGTGTCGAGCCGCTGCGGCCAGCCGAACCCGGCGGTCGAGGACACGATGGTGACCGAACCGCCCGGCCGTAGGCGTTCGAAGAACGACTCGGTGATGTGGCGCACGGCGAGGCTGTTGACGGCCAACACCAACTCGGCGGGCGCGGTGCCCGGAATGCCGGCGATGTTCATCAGGCCGTCGAAATCGCCGTCGAGTTGCTCGAGGGCGGTGTCGATGCTGTGCGGGTTGGCCAGGTCGACCTCGATGTGTTGGGTCACTTTGGCTTTCGGTTGGTTGCGGTCCAGGCAGTAGACCTCGGCGCCTCCGGCCAGCAATCGCTCGGCCACCGCGTGGCCGATGCCTGATGCGGCGCCGGTGACGACGTAGCGCTTGCCCCTGAAGTCGGCCATGATTCTCCTAATCGAGGGTGTAGGGCAGGGATTTGACTGCGGTGATGAAGTTTCCGGTCAGATATTCGGGCTCCCCGACCCGCAGGGTGGGCGCCCGGAAGATCAGCTCGCGGAAGATCGATTCCAGCTGCATCTTCGCCATGAAGGCACCCATGCAGAAGTGCGGGCCGCCGCCGCCGAACGCGACGTGGGGGTTGGGCGACCGGGTGATGTCGAAGTCGTAGGGGTTGGTGAACACCCGCTCGTCGCGGTTGGCCGAGGAGTAGACCATCGTTACCCAGTCACCCTCGCGGATGTGCTGGCCGTGCAGCTCGGTGTCCTGGGTGGCGGTGCGCCGAAACGTCATTACGGGGGTTGTCCAGCGCACGAATTCTTCGATGGCGACCTTGATGCGGCCGTCGAAGTCCTGCTCCAGCAGCGCCTTTTGCTCGGGGAATTGCTGCAACGCCAAGGTGGTGAAGGTGGTGGTGGTGCGGGTGGTGTCGTTACCGGCCACGGACAGCAGCACGAAGTACGGGCCGAGGTCGTCGTCGGTAAGTCTCCGGCCGTCCACTTCGGCCTGCACCAGCGATGTCATCAGGTCGTTCTGCGGGTGTTCCCGCCGTTTCTCGGCCAGGCCGATCCCGATGTTGAGCAGTCCGACGAGCGAATCGGTCAGCACTTCGGCGGGTTCGCGACCGGCCGCGACGTCCGGGTCGGCCCAGGCCACCATGCCGTCGGCCAGGTGCGCCGCCTCGTCGCGTTCGTCCTCGGGCAGGCCGAGCATCTCGTAGATGGTCCACATCGGCAGGCGTTTGGCCACCTGCTCGACGAAGTCACCCTCCCTCGTCTTCAGCAGATCGTCGACGATGGACTTCGCCTGGTGATCGATCTGGTCCTTGATCTTGGCGACCTGCCGTGGGGTGAACACCGAGCTGACCAGCCTGCGCAGGCTCGAGTGCTTGGCGCCGTCCATGCCCAGGAACGACTGGGCGGCCTCGAGCATCTCTTCGGGAACGGCCTCGAACGTGATGCCGTACCCGGAGCAGAAGAGCTCCGGGTTTTTGCTGACGTAGCAGACATCCTCGTTGCGCGTGACCACCCAGACGCCGTCGATTTCGGGCTCCATCATCGAGCCCTCGATCGGGCGGTGCCAGCTGACCGGACGTTCGTCGCGCAGGATCTTGAACGCCTTCTCGCGCTCGTCGAAGCTCTGCGCCCAGAATTCCAGCGACGAGATGCTCACCGGATCGAAGGGCGGGCGGTCGATCTTCGGAGCCGTGTCAATTGTCATGCGCTTGCCTCCACATAGCGGGCCTTGAGAGCTCTCTTCACGAGCTTCCCGGTGGCTGTTCGCGGTAGCTCGTCGACGAAGTCGACGGTCCGGGGCGCCTTGTAATGCGCGATGCGGTCCCGGACATAGGTAATGATCTCGTCGGCCAGTTCGGCCGATGGTGTTGTGCCGGGCCGCAATTGAACGACGGCCTTGACCTGTTCGCCCATCTCCGGGTCAGGAACCCCGATCACGGCGACATCGAAGACCTTCGGGTGCAGTGCCAGGGCGTTCTCGACTTCCTGCGGGTAGATGTTCACCCCGCCGGAGATGATCATGAATGCCTTGCGGTCGGTCAGGAACAGGTAGCCATCCTCGTCGACATAGCCGATGTCTCCGACGGTGGCCCAATTCTGGTGTGCCGGATGCCTTGAGGAAGCGGTCTTTTCGGGATCGTTGTGATACTCGAAGGGCACGACGTCGCGTTCGAAGTAGACGGTGCCAACCGCGCCCAGGGGCAGCTCGGTGCCGTCGTCGTCGCAGATGTGCAGGACACCGAGGGCGGCCTTGCCCACCGACCCGCGCTTTTTCTTCCACTCGGCGGCGGTGATGACGGTGGTGCCGTGCTGCTCCGTCGCGCCGTAATATTCGACGAGGATCGGGCCCCACCAGTCGATCATCGCGTCCTTGACGTCGGGTGGGCAGGGCGCAGCCGCGTGCACCGCCATGCGCAGCGAAGAGACATCGAACGCGTTGCGCACGGCTTCCGGCAGTTGGAGCATCCGGACGAACATCGTCGGGACCATCTGAGTGACGGTCACCTTGTACTTCTGAATGGCGGCCAACGCCTTCTCGGCGTCGAAGCGCTCCATGAGAACTACGGTGCCGCCCAGCGCCTGGACGCCGGCGCACCACTTCAGCGGGGCGGTGTGGTAGATCGGCGCCGGCGACAGGTAAACGTCGTCGCTGGAGATCTGGAAGGCATGCGCCAGCAGCCCGATCAGTGGGTCGCCCGGCTCGTCGACCTGGATCGGCAACAGGTGCGGCTTGATGCCCTTGGGCCGTCCCGTGGTGCCCGAGGAGTACAACATCTCCGAACCGCGCGGCTGATCGCTCAGCCGGGTGTCCGTCGTGGCCAAGAGCGCACCGTACGGCAGGTAGCCGGTGATCGCGCCACCGAAGGAGTACCAATGCCGCACCTCGGGAACCATTTCGGGCAGCCGCTCGGCGAGTTCGGCCACTCCGGCGGAAGCGATGACCACTTGCGCCCCGCTGTCGCGCACGATGTAGGCCGCTTCCTCGGCCGCCAAATGCCAGTTCACCGCTGTGATGTATAGGCCCGAACGCAATGCGGCCCAGTAAATCTCGAAGGCTTCGACGGAGTTGTCCGAGAGCATGGCCACGACGTCGCCCCGGCGCAACCCCAGCGCATGCAGCGCCGACGCCAGTCGAGCCGAATTGTCGTCGAGTTCTCGGTAGGTAAGCGCACGACCGGACTCGGCCACGATCACGGCCGGCCGTTCTGGCGCAGACGCCGCATGGGTACCCGGAAACATGCGATCAGACGAGGAGATCGTCGCGACCGTCGTTCTTGAGTCGCTCGATGTAGCCGGGGTAGAGCTTCTTGCCGAGTGGAGCCAGCTTGAGCAGGCTCGCCACGTTACCTTCGACCTTGATCTTCTTCTTGGCCATGGCAAGCGGCAGATTGACCTTGCCCTGCCAGTAGCCGTTGCCGGTGTCGGCCGTCATGGACATCGTCGCAGTCGGCGCCGGTCCGCCCTCCAGCCCCTCGCGTACCGACTTGTTCGCCATGTCGATGACGACGAGTGCTTCGGGCTCGGTGAAGGCGAACGCCACCACGAGCCCGGTGTCGACCAGTTTGGGACCGATCTCTAGATCGTCGAAGGCGGTCTCGAAAATGCCGCCGATGTACTTCGCGACCTCCGCCGAGTTCTTGAACCCCATTGTTCTTGTTCTCCCAAATCTATTTTTGATTAGATTCCGACCAGAGCCGTGGGTGTCACATGATCAACCCTTGTTGGCCACCCTATGACCCCCGTCACAGAGACAGTACCATAAGCCGACTTATGGTCAAGGCCCCCCGAGTCCATAACTTTCCGCCGCGCGCGCATCACCTTAACCGGGATTAAACCCCCACCACGCAGGCATACCGCTGCGATACGGGCTGCCAAGGCGGAGTTTTCTAGAGCATATTAAATTCCTTTGGTAGGTTGGCCCGCATCGGTTTCTACCAGGCCAGCAGGGGTGACATGTGACGACGAGGCCCTGTGAGGTCGACGACCCCACATCGGTGGAGGTCAAATTCGGGCTGCAGAACTGTGTGGGCTCCGGCAGCCAGCGGCAGTGCGATGTCGTGCTGGGGCCGTGGTCACGAAACACCCTGGGGCAGACGCAATCCGGTGTGATCGTCACGGCGCTGGATCATGTGATGGGTGAGAGCATCTTCGCTCAACGTCCCGCGGGCTGGTGGTTGGTGACGTCGCAAATTGCGGTTGACTTCCTGGCGCCCGTCCCGGTGCTCACCAGGCTGCGGGCGGCCGCCGACGCCGCGATGGTCGATGCCGGCGGCGGCTACGCGCGGGGCCAGCTCGACGATGAGCAGGGCAATCTCCTCGCGACCTACTGCGCCTGGCTCCATCGTCGGCCCGTGTCGCCCGGGGCCGTTGCGCCGCGCGCGGCGTCGCCGCCTACGCGCCGTCCGGCCGCGAACATCGACGACTACCTGGGTGTCGACCACGGCGCAGGTGACGGCGCCGTGCTACTCACGTTGTCCGAGCCGTCGCCATGGACCAACTTCATGGGCTTCGTGCACGGCGGCGTGTGGACCTGCCTGGTGGAAATGGCGGCGTCTCGCGCTGTCGCGCAACACAATCCGGCGTTGGTTCCAGCAGGGCTGCACACGATATTTCTTCGACCTGGACGTGGCGACGCAGCGATCACGGTGCGAGCCGACATACAGCGCGTCGGGTCCACCTCCGCCGTGGTCGACGTGCTTGGCCGGGCCGCGGATGGCGGCGTGTGCACCCGATCGACCGTTACCTATCGTGTACGACGACCAGACGCCCGCGCATAACCGATACCATTCGTGAATGTACGACGCGCACACGATTCTCGAAGCCATCGACAACCACACGGTTCCGATCCTGGTGGGCTTCGGGCTTTCCATGGTGCTACAGAACATCGCGATGATCACCGCGGTCATCATGACGCGGCGCGAAGGCTGGATCTCGATCCCGTTGCCCTGTACCTTCTTGTGGTTCGCCCACGACCTCGGCGTCGTGGCCCGCTTCAATACCTGGTTCAACGTGTACGACCACTGGTTCCTCAAGCTGTTCTGGTTGGGCCTGCTCAGCGCGCTGATCCTCGAGTTGATCTTCTTCGCGCAGGCCATCAAAGTCGGTCGGGCGGAGTACCTTCCGAACGGCACGCAGGCGCAATGGACCGCTCTGCTTGTCGGCGGCGCCGCGGCATTCGTGATCATCTGGGAATACATGAAGGTCGTCTGGGACGATCCGCTCTACCAGGCCGTGCCCGCGATCACGCTGTTCCTGCTTCCGGTCGCCACCACGGCTCTGCTCCTGCGCCGGCGATCCGCCGTGGCGCAATCTCCGCTCATCTATGGTTGTTTCGCCGCGATGGTCGTGCTCTGGTGGGCCGTGACGGCCGGCTATTACGGTGGCGGTTTTGCGAGCTGGCAATACCTCCTCACCGGCGTCGCCGCGTTCGCGATGTTGGTCGGCGTCACCGTCGCGGTCGCGCGGATGCGTGTGCGGACCAAGACGAACGACGGGAATGCCGGCGTCGGCATGACAGCTGACCGCGTCATTGCCCCGTCGACGTGAGCTGCTGCACGAGCTTGAATTTTTGAACCTTGCCCGTCGCCGTGGTGGGCAAATCCTGGGCACGGTAGAACACCACCCGCTTGGGCACCTTGAAGCGTGCCAGCTTCGCCCGGCAGACATCGAGCACATCGCTTTCGGTTAGGGCCACACCCGGCGCCGGAACAACGACGACACAACCGATCTCGCCCCAGCGGTCATCGGGCAAACCGACGGCGAAGACCTGGCTGATCTCGTCCCGCGCCGCCAAGAGGTCCTCGATCTCCTTGGGCATCACCAGCTCCCCGCCGCTCTTGTACAGTTCCCTGCTGCGGCCGGTCACTTGAAGGTAGCCGTCGGCGCGCACGCGACCGAGGTCTCCGGACAAGAGCCACCCGTCCCGCAGGGTCGCCGCGGTCTCCTCGGGCCGGTTCCAGTACCCCAACATCGCGGTCGGCCCCGATGACACCAATTGGCCTTCCTCGCCGACGGGCAGATCCTCGCCCGTTTCGGGATCCGCCGCTTTGTAGACAACGAGGGCATCGGTGCCCGGAACCGAGGCGGCCCCGGCCATTTTCGGTTTCCCGACGGTTTCGGATGTCAGGCGCAGCGAGTCTTCGGGCCGGGTCAGCGTCATCGCGCCCCCGCACTCCGTCATCCCGTAGCCGGTGACGATCTCGCTGACGCCGAAATCCGCCTCAATTCGCCGCCACAGCCAGGCCGGTGCCGGCGCGGAGCCGCACAGGATCGCCTTCAGCGAGCCGAGGTCGTAGCGCTCGCGGGCCGGGCTTTCGATCATGGCGACGGCCATCGTGGGAACACACAAGATGTCGTTGGCGCGGTGGCGCTCGATACCGGCGAAATAACCCTCGGCGCTGAAGGTGGTCTGCGGGATGATCGCGCCGCCGGCGAACGTTACCGACAGCAACCCTTCGACATAGCCGAACATGTGATAGCACGGCAGCGAAAACAATATGCGCCTGCCGTCCTCGTAGGCGCGGGTCAGCGCCGATGCGTACGCCGTCCGCAGCACGGCGTCGTGAGTGACCAGCACACCCTTGGGTGAACCGGTGGTGCCGGAGGTGTACAACATGTCGCCCGCATCGTGCGGATCGACGACCAAACCGGCGCCGGCGCCGAGGTTCTCGTCTCCGAGCGCGGCAAGGCTGGCCACCGTCAGGCGTCCCGGTCGCGCCCGCCCATCGGTGTCGAGCAGCACCGCGGTCCACGGCGTGGCGGGCGTCGGTGAGTCCCAGCCCGGCGCGATCCCGTCGAGCATCGACTGATAGTCGAGACCGCGGAATTCCGTCATGATGACCACTACCCGGCATCCCGAATCGTCAAGGACATAGCGCAATTCATCCTGCCGGTAAAGGAAGTTGAGCGGCACCGCGATCGCCCCAATCCGAGCGATCGCAAACTTCACGGTGACGAATTGTGGGTAATTCGCCATGACCATCGCCACGCGATCGCCGGGGCGAACGCTGAGGGCGGCGAGACCGTCGGCCAGCCGTCGGGACTCGGCGGCCACGTCGGCATAGCTGAGCCGGGTGTCGTCGGCCAGCACGAGGGGCCGGTCCCCATACCGCTCGGCGCATAGGTCAAGCCATCCCGTGAGCGTGCGCGGTAGCCACACCGGGAAGCGCTCGCGAAGCGACTGCCGTCGCGCCTCGATGCTCGTGGTCAACGGACCGCTCCAACCACGTTGGCCCCGTTGTTATCCCACCGGATTGGTGCCGAGCTTCGCGTTCGACATGTCGCTGATCTCCGCCCAGCGACTGGTGATCTCCTCCAGCGTTGGCGGTTCGCCGAAGGTGACACCGTCGTTCTGAAACTGTGCCACCCGCTGTACCAGCCCGCCGCCGACGACGAACACCGAGCCGGATTCCTGATTCTCTTCGGACAGCAGGTATCCGACCGCGGGTGCGACGTGGTCGGGGTCCAGCCTGTCCAGGACCTCCTGGGGCGCGATGTCGGCGGTCATCCGGGTGGCCGCCATCGGAGCGACCGCATTCGCGGTGATGCCGTACTTCGCGCCCTCGATCGCCAGGGTGTTGATCAGGCCGACCAACCCCAGCTTGGCGGCGCCATAGTTGGCCTGCCCGAAATTGCCGTAGATCCCGCTGGTCGAGGTCGCCATCACGATGCGCCCGAACTGCTGCTCGCGCAGGTGCGGCCACGCCGCTCGCGTCACGTGGTAGCCGCCGTAGAGGTGCACCGTGATCACGGCATCCCAGTTCTCGTCGGTCATCTTGTGGAACGCCCCGTCACGCAGGATTCCGGCGTTGTTGACCACACCGTGCACGGCGCCGAAGTGCTCGAGCGCGGTGGCGACGATCGCCTGGGCGCCCTCGTGGGTGGCCACGCTGGAGTAGTCCGCGACCGCCCGGCCACCGTCACCCCGGATTTCCTCGACGACAGCGTCGGCCATGCTGGTGCCCGATCCCGACCCGTCCCGGGCCCCACCGAGGTCGTTGACGACGACAAGTGCGCCGTTGGCGGCGAGGAACTTTGCGTAGGCCCGTCCCAGCCCTCCCCCGGCCCCGGTGACGATGACGACCTTGTCCTGAACTCCGGGCACTTCTGCTTCCTCCGCTCGTGTGACGCGCTGACGGCTCAGTTTAACGTAGATTAAAATATGAGTGAGCGTCAACCACGACAGGCGGGGTTGGAAGCGTTCCCGTGTTCCGAACCCGGAGCAGGAATTCCCCGCTCGACCTACCAGCTAGAGTCCCAAGCATGGTGAGCGGCGTGTCGCGGGTGGCCTACCTGGAAACGGGCCTCGACGTGCTCTCCGACCTCGGCTACGGCGGCCTCAAGCTGGCCGAAGTGTGCAACCGGCTCGGCGTCACCACCGGCTCGTTCTATCACTTCTTCGAGAACTGGCCGACATACACGAAAGAGCTGGTCGACTACTGGCGGCAGGCCAACACCGTCCGGTTGGTGGAGTGGATTCGAACGGAACCCGATCCACGACGGCGCATCGACCGCATGATCGACATCGGTTTGAACCTGCCGCACCACGCCGAAGCCGCGATCCGCGCATGGAGCAGCGCGGATCCGGATGTGCATGCGGTCCAAGTCGACGTCGACGCCGAGCGCCACCAGATCCTGCGCGAGTCCGCCGTGGAGATCCTGCACGACGAACGCCAGGCACAGCTGTTCGCCGATTGGGCGGTCTACCTGCTCGTCGGCTACGAGCAGGCGACCCTGCCTCCCGACAAGGCCGCCCTCGAGTGGATCGTCGGCCAGCTACTCGACGCGCTCGACGCGGGCCGGTTCGCCTCGGTCCCCCGCGATTGAGCTTGCCGCTCGATCTTCCTCGACAGCGCTTCGGCGATGGGGCCGCCCAAACAGGTCAACGAGTGCTCGCTGAAAGCGACATTTCGGCGATCAGTAATCCGGCACGCGCAGTCCGCGGACGGTCAGCTGCGTCATGGCATCGATCATGCGCTTGTATGAGACCTTCTTGCCCAGGCCCATCCAGTCACCGTGCAGGGCAGCCGAAAGCACCATGGCGAACATCGCGCGCACGGTGGGACGAAGGTCGAAGTCGGAAAAGTGGCGTTCTTTGGCCTCGGTCGCGACCACCTCTTCGAATAGGGCCAGCAACCGATCGAAGGCGGCGTTGATCTGTGCGGAGGATTCGGGGCTGAGCTGGTCATGTTGGTGTGCCGACATCACGGCGAGCAAGAGCTCGCGTTCGCCGTGCAACACGTCGAATAGCCCGGTGTAAAGCGCCGTTCCTTCCTCCCGGGGGCTCAGTTTCCCGTGCTCCCGCGATCGGTAGTCGCTGATGTAGTCGTCCATGAACTCGGTAAAGGGAGTGATTACGGCCTCTTGGAACAGATTGGCCTTGGTGCCGAAGTGGCGAAAGATCATCACCTCGGTGAGCTGCGCACGGTTGGCGATGTCTCTGGTTGAGGTGCCCTTGAATCCCTTTGCGGCGAAGACTTCTCGCGCAGCACGCAAAATCAGCGTCCGTCCCTGCCCATGGACGCTGCTGCGTTCGGTGGTGCTCACCGGTTCACGGTAATCCTCACTGACGCCTTGCGGCGGCGCCGACACGGGAACCGGCCGCCGGTCAGGGCGTGTGGGAGATGGACTCATACTGCATCCGGCGGTGCAACAACCAGGCGTTCATGAACATCCCGCCGACGAAAACGACGGTAGGGATCCAGAATCCGATCAGGCCGTTCCACGAAAAGGGACCTGTCTTGAAGAACACCGCCAGCACTCCGCCGGCACCGGTCACGGCGACCCACAGGTTGACATAGGCCGCCCACCGCGGCCAGGCCGGTTGATGGCGGTCGTCGATGAACGCCGCGATTGCCATGCACACGAATTGCATCGAGTAGGTCGGAATGAGGATGGTCCAAACCAGCCAGCCGTAATCGTTGAGCGCGCGGACAATCTCGGGGCTGATCTCGGGTCGGAAGCTGGCCAGAAGCCAAAACAGACAGATGATTTGGAAGAACGCCGTCAGTATCACCGCGGCGCCGTACTGGATGGGCGCCAATAACGCGTTGGGTCCTTCGATCTTCTTCATCTCAGCGGACACGACGGCGAAAAACGGGAGCAGCAACGCCGAAGCGAACATCGCGCCGATCAATCCGACGCGAATCGCGGCACGGTTTTGCGCGTAGAACTCCGCGATGTGTGCGGCGGTCCACGACTCACCGGGGGGCGGGATGAACCCGGCGACGACCGCGAAGAACGCACCGAAGGTGAGCACGCACACCGGCCACGCCCAGATGCACGCCAGCCAGATGCCTCGCCGGTGCACGCCGCGCTCAGGCGCGGCGACGCTGATTGTCGTGCTCATAGGGGTATCTCCTTTCGACGAAACGCTTTACTAGGCATTCCTTTCGGGTGCCTCATCGGCGACGCCGGGCCCGCAGCACGGCGCGGGCGGCTTGCTGGCCGGGTATCCCGCAGATGCCGGCGCTGGGGTGCGTGCCGCCGCCGGAGATGAACAGCCCCTCGACCGGGGTGCGATACCCGGCGAATCCGGGCGCGGGCCGCAGCGGCCCGAATCGCGTCGCGACGGGGTCGACGTGGTAGACGTTGCCGTCAGGGGAGCGAAATCGGGCCGCGATGTCGTCCGGGCTCTGCTGGCGGCGGTCGATTTGGAATTCGGCCAACCCGTCGACGTAGTTGGCGGTGTGTTTGAGGACCTTGTCGGCGGTGGGCCCGACGAGCTCCGCCCACGGCCGGGTCGGGTTCACCGGGGTGATGCCCGACCAGAACCAGAAGGTGTCCTGCCCGTCGGGAGCCTGCGACGGGTCCATACCGGTGGGCAAGATGGCGAAACCGGGCACCGGTTCGGGCACCTCGCCGCGGGCGCAGGCCTCCCAGGCCCGGACGTGGTCGTCGAAGCTGGTCAGGCACAGCGCGGGCTTGCGCAGGTCGACGCTGTCGCGGCGGCTGGCCTGATGGGTGGACAGAGCGGCCCGCGCCCCCAGCGCCACGTCGATCTTGAACGACGACGCGCCGGTCGAGGCGGTGGGAATGTGGCGTACCCGTTGGGCAACTTCGTCGCGGAGCACGCCGTCGGGCAGCCATTGCGACAGGGCCACCTTGACGTTGTTGGTGGTGATCACCTGGCCGGCCGTGATCGGCTCACCACTCGCCAGTCGCACGCCCGCGACCCGGCCCCCTCGCATCAACAGCCCGTCGACCGCCGCGCCCAACCGCAGTTGCCCGCCGGCGGCGGCGAAGCATCGCGCCAGGGCGTCGGTGATGGCCCCGGTGCCGCCCTGAAACCGACCCACACCGGAACGATGAATCAACCCGAAATAGATCAACACCCAGGCGGTGCCGTCGGCGAAGATGGGCGCGAAGCACGGCACGGCCGCGAGCAGTGCCCGGACCCGCCGGTCCCGGAATCGGGTCTCGATGAACTCCGCGTGGGAAGTGGTCAGGAACTGCGTCAGCGGCCCGATCCGGCTCGGGTGCCTGGTGGATTTCAGGGCGCCCCGGATGATCCCGTCCACACGGGGGCGCATCGGGTTGGAATTCATGTAGGGCACGACGACGTTCATCGCCGCGTCCAGCGCGTTGGCCAACGCCAGATATGCGGCCGCATCGGCCGGCGAGAATCGACGGATCTCCTCGGCGGTGCGCACCGGGTCGCGGTGTATGCACAACGAACTGCCATCGCCGTCCAGGTAGGCGTACGGGGTCTCGATTTCCAGCTCCCGCAATCCGAATCGGTGCAGCCGCAGGTCTTTGGCGATCGTGGTGGTGCGCCACAGTGACGAATCCATCGCGCCCTCGTTGACCATGTGGCCGGGTGCCCGCGCCAGCACCGGTCGCGTCGATGTCATGCCCCCGACCGCGTCGGCGGCCTCCACCACCAGGACCCGCAACCCCGCCCGGGCGAGATAACAGCCGGCGGTGAGCCCGTTGTGGCCGGCCCCGACGATCAACACATCCGGGGTGGCGGTATCGAGGGCCATCAGCTGGTCTTCCTTTACGGAGCTCCCGCAGAATCTTGCGGGTCTAGTCATATAGTGCTTACTATACTTTCGCACTATCCCCCAACGCATCGAGTGTGTCAACCACGAGGAGGTTGAGCGGTGAACCCACAGATGACGTTTCAACGCGCCTGCGCGATCGGCGGCATCGTCTGTCCGCTACTGTTTTTCCTTGCGCTGGCGGTGGGTGGGCTGCTGCCGCCGCTGATGCCGGGCGGGTCGGCCGCCGATATCGCGAGCCACTACCAGCAGCACGCGAACGGGATCCGCCTCGGCGCCGGGTTGATGCTGATCAGTTCGATGTTCTACGCGAGCTACACCGCGCTGATCTCCGCGCAGATGCAGCGAATCCCGAATGTGCACCAGACCGTCATCAACACCCAGCTCGCCGCCGGCGCGTTCGCCTGCCTGACATTCCTGGTCCCGGCAATGCTGTTCGCGGTCACGGCTTTTCGGCCCGATCGGGCGGTCGACTCCACCCTGCTGCTCAACGATATGACCTGGATTTTCCTGGTGATGCCGTGGCCGCCGTTCATGGTGCAGAACTTCGCGTTCGCGTTCGCGATCCTGACCGACGGCCGCCCCATCCCGCTGTTCCCGCGGTGGCTCGGGTACCTGAATATCTGGGCGCCGATAACCTTCACCCCGGGTGTCATACTCCCGTTCTTCAAGTCCGGACCGTTCGCCTGGAACGGGATCTTTGTGTTCTGGCTCCCCGCCATCGTCTTCGGGATTCAGTTTGTCGCCAACGTGATCTGGCTGTTCAAAGCGATCGATTCGGAATCACACGAAACCGCCTCGGCCCCAACCGAGTCTGGGGCAACCCGATGAGTCCACCGGCAGACGCCCCGATCGGCATGGTGGTCAACCCCACGTGGCAGTGGATCTTCGGACTGCTGCACTTCGGGGTCGCGGGATTGACGATCTATCTGGCGCTGCGCAATCCGATGCGCCACCGCGACTGGTGGGAAGTGCTGTTCCGCACCGTGATCCTGGGCAGCGGAGCGCTCGGAGCCGTCGTTTTTGAGGGCGCGGTCGATCGGGCCGGTAAGCTCTGGTACGCCGAGCACGGGGCGTGGCCACTGGTGCAGTTCTGGGGCACCCACGTCCCGCTGTGGGTCGCTCCCGTCTATCTGTGGTTCATCGGCGGCGGATCGCTGTTCATCATCCAGCGCGTGCGGAACGGCTGCCGGCCCCGAGATTTTCTCTACATCTTCGGCGGGATCGCGATTGCCGACCTGCTCCTCGAGATCCCGATCATCAAGATCGCCAAGCTGTACACCTACTACGGAGGCAACCAGCCGTTCTTCAACCAGCACTGGTTTCCGCTTCCCCTGTGGTTCATCAGCACCAACCGCCTGTTCGACCTGGTGCCCGCGTTGCTAATCCTGTTGCTGATGAGTTTCCGGACCAAGTGGGTGATTTCAGCGATCCCGTTCGTGATGTTCGGCTCGATGTATGTCTCCTACGCGTTCGTCAGCTGGCCAACGGTGTCCGCGCTTCACTCCGGCGTCAGCCCGCTCGTCGCCGGCCTCGCGGCCGCCTACACGATCGTTCTCGGCGTCGCGACGACATTCGCCGGCGCGCAGCTGGCCCCCCGGATGACGAACATCATGATCCACCACAACGGGCCGTCGGCCCGCTCAGGGCAGTCCCCGGAGCAAGCGGCCGAATCCCAGCTCGCGACGACAGCGCGGTGAGGCCAATGCGTCAGCGATCAGGCGCCGGTTGCTCGGATTTACGGATCACCGCCTGGCGCATGACCCAAAACATCACGACGAACCACGCGACGAAAACCGCCACCGGAATCCAGAAGGCGAGGATGCCGTCCCACGCCATCGGCCCGGTCTTGAAGAACGGTATGGCGCTGGCCGGTATCAGCAGTATCGCGACCCAGAAGTTGACGTACGCGACCCAGCGCGGGAACACGGGCACGGGGTTCCTGTCCTGCAATATCGCGAGGCCGATCGCGAAGTACTGAAACGTAAACGGGGCGACCGGCGAAAACGTCATGATGAAGCCCAGATCATGCAGCGGCTGGATGACCTGGACCGGTTGCTCGGGGCGGTAGGCAACCACCGCCAGCACCAAGAAATTCAGGGAGAAGAAAACCGTCCCGAACGTGCCGAGAGCGGTTTGCGCGGTGGATAGGACTCGGTCACCGGTCTCGCTGCGGCGCAACAGGATTCCGACCGCGACCGTGAATGGGACGTAAAGACAGCCACCCCATATGCACAGAACCATTCCCAGACGTTTGAGGTTGGTGTGATCCGACCAGACCTCGGCCACCCTGTCCGGGGGTAGCGCGGGCGACGGGGGTGGTAGAAACCCGGCGAACACCATCCAGCCCAACAAGACGAGGGCGATGCCGACCGGACCGGTCCAGACCAACAGCATCAGATTGCGCGAAGTCGTCGACATGTCGAGCCCTCCGAGTCTTATGGGCGGCTAGCTTAGCGACCGGGTTCGCGCGCGCTGGTGGCGAAGTACAGCGCGTGGGCGGTGCACGCGCCGGGTATGTCGGCGGCGGCCACCGCCATGGTGGTGCTGTCTTCGTCGAATCCGGCGACCACCCGGTCGCCGAGCCGCAGCCCGATATCCTCACCCGCCAACCGGTAGTGCGGCAGATAGGCGGCGTAGCCGACCAGAGCGGTCACGACGGGGCCCCCCGGAAGATCGCGGCGATGCCCTGGCCGCCGCCGATGCACATCGTCTCCAGCGCCAGGCCGCCGCCACGCCGGCGTAGCTCGTGCAGCATGGTGGCCAGGATCCGGACCCCGGTGGCACCGATCGGGTGTCCCAGCGAGATACCGGAGCCGTTCACGTTCAACCGGTCGTCGACGTCGTCGAGCTTGAGTCCCCACCCGGCCAGCACGGCCAGCACCTGCACGGCGAACGCCTCGTTGATCTCGATCAGCGCCAGGTCGTCAAAGAACAAACCGGTTCTCCGGAAGAGCTTTTCGACCGCGCCCACGGGTCCGATGCCCATCCGGGACGGCTCGCAGCCGACCGCCGCCCACCCTTCGAGGTAGCCGAGC
The DNA here is from genome assembly GCF_059812845.1 of Mycobacterium sp. NGS34. Taxonomy (NCBI): domain Bacteria; kingdom Bacillati; phylum Actinomycetota; class Actinomycetes; order Mycobacteriales; family Mycobacteriaceae; genus Mycobacterium; species Mycobacterium sp. NGS34. The sequence goes on along the minus strand of NZ_JCALDM010000013.1, from coordinate 132,604 downwards.
GGCTCCAGGCCGAGGTCGTCGAGCCGATCCTCGGCGACCACCAGGCACGCCGCGGCGGCGTCGTTCTGCTGGCTGGAATTGCCCGCGGTCACGGTGCCGTCGCCCATCAGCGGGCGCAGCCGGCCCAGCGTCTTGGGCGTGGTGTCGGGCCGGATGCCCTCGTCGTCGGCGAATTCGATCGGCGCGCCCTTGCGCTGCGGCACCTGCACGGCAACGATCTCCTCGTCGAAGCGGCCCGCACGCCGGGCCGCGTCGGCGCGCTGGTGGCTGCGTGCAGCGAAGCTATCGGCGGCGTCACGGTCGATGCCGTAGTCGACCGCCAGGTTCTCGGCGGTCTCTATCATGCCGCTGATCGGACCGAATCGCCAGATGGGCTGCGACAATTCGCGGCCGCGATCGAGCCGGTCATACAGCGTCTGGTTGCCGGAGCGTGCGCCCCAGCGAGCGGTGGTGGTGTAGTGCTCGATGTTGCTCATCGATTCGACGCCACCGGCCAGCACGACATCGGCGGCGCCGGTCTGCACCATCATCGCCGCGGTGACGACAGCCTGTAGGCCGCCACCGCAGCGCCGGTCGATCTGCAGGCCGGGGACGCTGATCGGCAGGTTGGCGTGCAGCGCCGCCCATCGTCCGATGCACGGTGCCTCGGAATTGGCGTATGACTGCGCGAAGACGACGTCTTCGATGGCCGCCGGATCTACAGCGCTGCGCTCCACCACCGCCTCGATGACGCGGGCGGCGAGGTCCTCGGCGCGCAGGGGACGCAGGCTGCCGCCGAACGTGCCGACGGCGGTGCGAAGCGGGCTGACGATCGCGGCCCGCTTCACGCGTTGCCCCGCCAGCGTCCCGCCGACGGATCCATCAGCGCGGTCAGGCGTTCCTCGGGCAGCCAGATGATCGTTTCCAGCTCAAGCGCGTCCAGGTAACGCACCCGGCCGGAGCGAAGGTCCTCCAGCCTTAGCCGCGGCGAATTTCCCGCGGTGTCGAAAGTCACCGATACTTGGGCGAATTCGCTGCCGATCACCGGGCCGTCGCCCGGCACATTCACGGACTCGCTGTCGCCGAATTCAATGGTCATGGTGAGTCAGATCAGGAAGCCCAGCGTGGGGATTGGCCGATCGTTGTCCACCAGGACGACCTTCTTGTAGGCCAACCGCAACCCGCCGTCCTGGCGGCGCAGCCGGTAGGTCACCCGACCGCCCCACAGGTGGTTGCCGCGGGCGCGGGACTCCAACACGAGGAAGTTCGCACCGACTTCCAGGTCGTCGCCACCACCGGGATTGGCGCGGCCGCCCAGGAATTCGATGTTGGACAGCATCCGCCGCAGGTTGGACGGCGGCGCCTGCGCGTGGCGCTTTCCGGTGCGGACCTGCTTGAGCCGGGTCGCGATCCGACTGCGGTTGTCGTAGATCACCGACATCGTCCGCAGCGGATCTTCGGTGGAGGCTACGGGAACCCAGTAGAGCGCGTCATCGGTCCACAACGCTTCCCAGGCGTCGTAGTCACACTCGTCCGCGTACCGCGCTTCGCGGTAGAGGAACTGCTCCACGTCCCAGCGATCGAAGCCGTCGGGGACCGGCCCCAGCGCCGCGGCGTTGTCCAGCGCTGTGCTCGTCATGATTGCGCCTCCATCAACGTCTTGTACTGCGACCAAAACCCGCGCATTCCGGTCTCATCGGTGGCTCCACCGATGGTGAAGCCGTTCTCGTCGACGCTTTCCCGGCTGAGTCCGCGCCGCACGTCCAGCCACTCGGGTGTCAGGGCCTCGATGCCGAGCTGGTTGCGCTCGTACATTTCGGTGTCGTCGGCCAGCAGCATGCCGGCGGGTCCCACCGAGCCCATGCACTGCGACACCATCCGCTTGTTCAACTCGGGCGCACCGGCCAGCTGGACCGCCGTCGAGTACTGGATGCACTCGCCGACGGCGACCGGTTGGATGTTGAAGACCTGGATCTCGGCGATGAACAGGTTCGGGAAAATCATGACGTGAGGGCCGCCCTCGATGAGGATTTTTTCGGCGTCGGCGCCGTAGCGTTGTCGGATCGCGGCGACGTAGTCGGGCACCCGGTCCTCGGTGGTGCCGAACCAGCGCATCGGTTCGGCGAACTTGCGGAACTCGGGCCGCAGATCGTTTTCGCTGTGACCGTCGCCCAAATCCCGCGTCACCGCTGTCGAGGTGTCGCTGTACAACGCGGCGATCGGACTGCCGGTGACGCCGAAGATCGAGCCATGGACGAACTGCGGGTGATACCCATCGGTTTCGTTCTCCGCCAATAGCTTCCAGTTCGCCCGGGTCTGATGCTGCAGCCAGCCGGCGTTCAACTCGACTCGACCTTCCGGCGACAGCCTGGCCAGCCGGTCGATCTCGCCGGCCGCGGCGCCGAGATGTTCGACAAGGCTGGGGCCATCGGTGGCGAAACTGCCGAACACGAAACCGCGGTAGGTGTCCATTCGCGGCACCCGCCCCAGCGGCAGGTCCAGGTCGCGCCCGCCGTAGCCCTTGAAAAAAGGAAAGCCGACGAGTTCGCCGGTGTTGCGGAACGTCCACCCGTGGTAGGGACAGCGGAAGGTCGACGAATTACCTTTGGCGTCGGCGCAGACCTGGTTGCCGCGGTGCGAACAACGGTTGAGCAGCAAGTGCAGCTGGCCGTCCCGGTCTCGAGTCATGATGACGTCCTGCAGTCCGAGCCGCTTTCGCACATAGTCGCCGGATTGGGACACCTCGCTCTCGTGTCCGACGAACACCCAAGTGCGATACCAGATCTTGCGCAGCTCCTCGCCGAAGATGTCCTGGTCGGTGTAGAGCGAGCCGTGCACCTTGTCCGGTTTGATCAAGCGCTCGTAGCGACTGCCGGCGGCGGCGGCCGATTCAATCAGCGAGGTCACTTATGGCTCCTCTCGGGACAACTCATTGCCGTACCGCTCCGAACTCCGGCCGGCGCTTTTCGCGAAACGCCGCGACCCCCTCGGCGAAGTCATCGCTGCCGAACAACCGTGCCTGGTTCTCGGCCTCGCGATCCAGGATCTCCAGTGGGCTCAGGGATGCCGCCGCGGCGAGCAGCGATTTGATCGCCGCAAAGGCTTGTGCGGGACCGGCGGCCAGGCGCTCGGCATCGGTCAGCGCCACCTGCAACGCCGTTCCCGGTTCGGCGAGCGCGTCGACGAGGCCCATCGCCAGTGCGGCGGGCGCTTCGACGGGGGCCGGCATCATCAGCATCTGGCGAGCGCGGGCGATCCCGACCCGCCTGGGCAGCGAGGCGAATATGCCCATGTCGCCGGCCAGCCCGACATTGGTGAACGTCGTCGCGAAGCGCACATCAGTGGCGGCGACGACACGGTCGCAGGCCGCGGCGAGCGCGGCGCCTGCGCCGTAGGCGGAGCCTTCCACCGCGGCGATGACGGGCTTGGGCGTGTCCCAGATCGCGCGAATCACCTTCTGCGCCAGCTGCACCCGCTCCATGGCCGGCTCGGGTGGGAGCGGCTCCATCGAGGCGATGTCGCCGCCCGAGCAGAATGCAGGGCCCGCGCCGGTGAGCACGATGGCCCGGATCGAGCGGTCGGCGTCGGCATCCTCGAGCGCTTTGGCGAGCTCGAGGCGGACCGGGATGTCGATCGCGTTGCGCTTGTCGGGCCGGTTCAGCGTGATGACCCGCACCGCGGAGCGGTCTTCGACCAGGACACAGTCGGCGGTCATTGGCCGGTGAAATTCGGTTTGCGGCGTTCTATGACGGCCCGCAGGCCTTCCAGCGCGTCGGCGGTTCCGGACAGTTCCGAGACGGTGCGCGCCTCCTCGGCCAGACGTTCCTCGACCGATGAACCGAGTCCACTCCAAACCAGCCGTTTCGTAGCGGACAGCGCCTTGGCCGACATGGCTGCGAGCTCCGTCGCCAGTTGTTCGGCGCGGCTTGGTAGTTCGTCATCGTCGACCACCTCGGTGATCAGGCCGATCTCGAGCGCCTCGGTGGCTGTCAACGTCGGATTGGTCAGCAGGATTCGCAGCGCCTGGCGCAGGCCGACCAGCTGGGGCAGCGTGACCGACGAGCCGCCGTCGGGCGCCATGCCGACCCGGACCGCGCCCGAGAAGAACTTCGCCGAGCGTGCGGCGACGACGATGTCGGAAGCGCACACCAATCCCAGTCCGCCGCCGCCCGCGGCGAAACCCTGCACAGCGGTCACCACCGGCGCCTTGAGCTGAATCAATGCAGCCGTGGCCAGTTGCAGCCACGCCGTCGCCTCGCGCAGGTAGTCAGGGAGGCTCGAACCCTTGGACTCGAACGTGTGGATATCGCCGCCGGCACAGAAATTGCGCCCCTCGCCGGTGAGCAGAACCACTCGCACGGCGGGATCGGCGTGACACGCCAGCACCTGCTCGTGCAGCGCTTTGAGGAGTTCGACGTTCATCCCGTTGGATGCCTCGGGTCGATTCAGGCGCAGCCGGGCGACGCCGTCGGCGACGTCGAGCGCGACCGGCGCGGTGGTTCCTGCGGTGCTCATCGCTGCACTCCTCGCTGCCGAAAAGCGGCTACCCCGTTCGGACCGGCGTGCCCGCAGATGTGGTCGACCACGGAATCGATTTCGTCGTCCAATCCGGCGGACAGCGCGGCCTCGAGGCCGGCGTAGACCAGCCGCTTCACCGACGCGACGGCATCGCGCCGGCGGCCCGCCAGATCGGCCGCGAACCGTCGCACGCGGTCGTCGAATTCGGGCTGGGGGAAACTGCGATACGCCAGGCCCAGACGCACCGCGTCGGCGCCGGAGATCCGGTCCCCCGATAGCAGCAGGCCCAGCGCCTGCTGGCGGCCGACCAGCCGCGTCAGCCGCTGACTGCTGCCGCCGCCCGGGATCATCCCGAACTTGACGTGGTTGTCGGCAATCCGGGCGTCCTCGCTGACCAGCGCGATGTCGGAGGCCTGCATCAGCTCGAACCCGCCCGCCATCGCGACGCCTTCGACCGCCGCGACCACCGGGGCCTCGACGCGCGAGACGGCTTCGCAGGCGCCGCGGAATGCCGCGAACAGTTGGCGCAGCGCATCCGGTCCTTGGGACCGCAAGGACTCCACTTCATCGAAATCACCACCGGCGCAGAAGTTTCCCTCCGCACCCCGAATGACGACGACGCTGACGGCGGGGTCGTTGCCCAATTCGACGATCGCCTGCTCCAACTCACCGCTCAGGGCGAGGGTGATGGCGTTCATCCGCTCGGGTCGATTGAGCGTGATCCAGGCGATCCCGTCGGCTACGTCGCGTAGCACCAGCGTCATCGGCGCATCCCCTGCCCGCGCCCGTAACCGCCGCCGCCGGCGACGCGCTGGTCAAGGAGCGACACAGCCATGAACTACCTTTCCCTACCGAAACCATGGAACCATAGTTTCTAATCCACGTTAAACTAACATTACAGCGGTCACAACAGCCGCCCGGACGAGGAGCAGAGGATGGACCTTGGATTGGCAGGCGCCCGGGTGGTGGTGACTGGAGGCGCATCCAACATCGGGCGCGGCATCGTTCACGTGTTCGCCGCCGAGGGCTCCCGAATCGTGATCAGCGACATCGACAAACCGCAGGCGGAGCGCGTGCGGGGTGAGGCGCAAGCCAGGGGCGCCGCCGACGTCGAACTCGCGATCGACGATTTGACCGTTCCCGGTGGAGCCGAGTCCGCGATTGGTGCCGCCGTGGACAGCTGGGGCGGCATCGATGTCCTGGTGAACAACGCCGGGTGGAGCGTGCCCGGTTTCATCGCGACCGACACCGATCGTGACAAATGGCAGCGCACCATCGAAATCAACCTTTTCAGCGCTGTCGCCGCGACCCAGGCGGCGATCGGTCCGATGAAAGAGGCCGGCGGCGGCGCGATCGCGTTCATCGCCAGCGACGCCGCGTTCGGGCAGATCCGTCAGGGCATCTATGGCGCGTCGAAGGCCGCGGTGGTGGCCCTGGCCCGCACCGTCGCGCGCGAGCACGGCCGCCACGGGATCAGGTCCAACATCATCTGCCCCGGCCTGGTGATCCCCGAGGGCCCCGAGGCGGTCGGAGAGTCGAGCCTTTGGTCTGTCGGCCAGGACAACGTGTTCAACCCCGACCAGATCGACTACATGGTCAAGGGCACCCCGCTGCGCCGCCTGACCACCGCCGAGGACATCGGCCGGGCCGCGGCCTGGTTCTGTTCACCGACAGCGGCTCGGCAGGTGACCGGGCAGCTCATCTCGGTCAGCGGCGGCTACACGATTCCGTAGACAATGTCGTCCGGCTGCTCATTCGGCGCCGGGACTACCGAAATACTCCTGACCGGGCGGTGGGCGATACCCCTGCGCCGAGTTGCGCAGCTGCCAGATCTGGGCGGGGCACAAGATGTCGACGGCGTACGAGACCAGATAATTCGCCGCGAACTCGTCGTTGGGTGTCACGTCTTTTTTCACATCGCCCATGATTTGGGGGTAGCCCTCTCCCCCGGTGACCTTGCCGCAGATCCCGTAGCCATAGCCGATCGCGTCATTGTTCGGAAAGTTGTAGTGCCGCCGCACCGACACGTCGTACATGTATTCCACCTCGGGCGCGGGTTTGGCGTGTGCCCGAGGCGCCACAGCACCCGAGGCTGCGCCGACCGCAACGACACCGACGATTACGGTGGCCAGTGACATGCGACGCTTCATGGCTTACGTCCTTTGCAGTCATTCCGGCGGATCAGCCGCTCCCCCGGTGTACTTCCAAGGAGATCAACAAATTCCCGCAAGATTGTCAAGACCCGGCCGACCGGCCTTTTCTGCTCTCTGCTTTAACGCCCGTTTACAGCACGTCGCGCTACTGGCAGTCCACTCGGCCCGGCACGTGACAGTCGGGAATGACCCAATCACTCAGTGGATCGCTCGGATTGACGCGCTGCGAGCCTATTGGCAGCTCGGGCGCCTTGCCCGGTTCGAGAACGCGCGTATCCACGAATATGGTGGGCATGCTGTTGGCCAGCCGGGACAGGACCCCTCCCTGCCGCGAGCAGATTGTTCCGACGGGTTTGGCGGGGTCCGGCATCGCTTGGGAGCCCGGCCAAACCAAGTTGCAGAGATCTTGGGAACTCAGGACGTGGAAGGGAGGATCGTCGGCATACGCCGGCGTAGTGGCCGCGAACCCGGCGCCCACAACTCCGAACCCGACCACGATCACCACAATCCCCCTTAACATTTCCCCCTCCTAAGGTTGTCAAGCTGACCCGGTGTACTCACCAATCGTGCTGTAAGTGGTTACGCCGCAGCCATTTCGCCGTTTCACGACGCCCTCACCGACCGACGAAGTTGGCATCGCGGCCCTCTTTGAACGCGGCGATGCCCTCCAGCAGGTCGTCGCTGGTCAAGGTGTGCTCTTCGAGTTCGAAAGCCAGCTCGACCACTTCGTCGGCCCGCAGCGAAGTCACGTGGTTCAGTGCACGTTTCGTGCCCTGGACGGCCAGCGGCGCGAGAGCCGCGATGCGCTTGGCGATCTCGCGCGCGCATGGCAGCACCTTGTCCGGCGCGTCGACGATGTCAGTCACGATGCCGAGCTGGTAGGCGGTGGTCGCGTCGAGTGAATCACCGGTGAGCAGGTGACGCCGCGCCCGCAGCATGCCGGCCGCCTGAGGCCACACCAGGCAGCCGCCGTCGCCCGCGACTAGACCCACCTTCACGTGGGTGTCGGCCAGTTTCGCGCTCCTTGCCGCGACCACGACGTCGCACATCAGCGCCACCGTTGCGCCCAAGCCAATCGCCGGGCCCTGTACCGCGGCGATAATGGGCTGGGGCAGGTCGATGAAAGACCGCAGCAGCCTCGCACCTGCTTCGACGGTTTCGCGCCGCGAATCGGCGTCGTCGTGCGCGGCCCGCATCAAAGCGAAGTCCCCCCCGGCGGAGAACGCGTTTCCGGTGGAGCCCAGCACGATCGCGCGGACGTCATCGGTTTTGGCGAGCTCTTCGAGGGCCGTCGCCAGCTCGATCTGCAGCTGATTGTCGAAGCGATTCAATAGTTTTGGGCGAACCAGCGAGATCTCGCTGACGCCGTCGCCGAGGGCGGCTACGGATAATGTTTCGAGGCTGGTGCTCATGAGGCCTCCGCGGTTATTATTAAGACTCGTAAACTCATAAATCGTGTGTGAATCTACCTGATCGAGGGTGAGACCTGAAGTGGCATTTATCGAAGTCGACGCCGGCGTACGGATTCACGTGCAAGATCTCGGCGACGGGCCCGCCGTGGCACTGATTTCCGGTTTCGGCCTCGACCACGAGCTATGGGATCGCCAGGTGCGTGTGCTCACCGAGCGTGGGCTGCGGATCCTGTGCGTGGATCAACGTGGCCATGGGCTCTCCGATAACCCGCTTCATGGCTACGAGATCGAGCGCCTCGCGGCGGATCTCGTCAGCGCGCTCGGCCGGCTCGAAATTGGTAGCGCGACGGTGGTCGGCCACTCCTTCGGGGGGCAAGTGGCCTTTCGCGCCGCTGCGTCGGCGCCCGAATTGGTCACCGGGCTGGTGCTGGTCGGGTCGAACGGTGTCCGTGCCAGCCGCAGCGAAAGCTTCCCATTCGGTGGACCGCCCGGGCCGATGCTGGAGGCCATGGTGGCTGACGAGCACGCCAACCGGGTGGGGGCGCGGTACCGCACGATCGCGTCGGCGTTCGGTCACGAGCCGGATCCGCGAACGGTCGATTGGCTGGTCCGCTGCTCCCTTCGGATGCCGTCGTGGGCCGCGGTCGCGTGCTATCGGTCGCTGCTGACGACCGATCTGCTCGGCGAAATCCCCCGGGTAACCCAGCCGGTGCTGCAGATCATCGGCACCAACGACCCGGTGCACTCGGCCAAGGGCGCCCGTTGGTTGCAGCAGCAGCTGTCCGACGCCACCCTGGTTGAGGTGCCCGATTGCGGGCATTATCCGATGCTCGAAGCACCGGATGTGTTCGAGACCGAACTGCTCAAATTCGTCACCGCTTAGCGGCCGGCGCCGGCTCCAGGGCTTGAACCGATGCCAGTGCCATCTGGGCCAGCAGTTCCTCGGCTTGCTTGGCTCGTCGCCCACCCGGCGGGCGCAGCGCCTCGGACAGCAACAACAATTGGACACCCCGTGTGCCGGTGATGATCTCGTCGGTCGAACGGTCGGGGTAGCACCGCTTTAGGCAGTCGATCCACCGCTGGTTGATGCGGCGTTGCCGACGGTCGTGTTCGCGGCGATAGCGCTCGGCCAGCGACCGCTGCTCGCGCAGCCAGATCGACACCAACCGCTCGTGAGTGTTGGCCAGGCTTACAAACGCGCGCACCAGCTTATTGAGCTCGGCCTCGGGATCCTCGTCGGGTTCGCCAAGGCGTACCAAAATCGTGTCGAGGGTCTTGTCGAACAGGGCCGCAAGGATCGCGTCCTTGCTGGGAAAGTGGCGATAGATGGCCGACCCGGTGGTGCCGGCGACTTTGCCGATCTCGTCGACGCCCACTCCGTCGAAACTGCGCTCGAAGAACAGTTTCTCGGCAGCGGCCAGGATCTTTTCGTCGCGCGTCACCGTAGCAGCGTCTCACAGGCCGAGGCTCTGTCCGATGATTACCTTCATGATTTCGCTGGACCCGCCGTAGATCCGGCTCACCCTGCCATCGAGATAGGCGTTGCCCAACCGGGAGTCACCCCGCAGTGCGGTCGACGGGCGCGACAGCGCCAGGCAGCGGTCGACGACCCGGCCCTGCAGCTCGGTGCAGTACAGCTTGGCGATCGCCGCATCGCTGCCGCTGAGCCGCCCATCGACATGACGCGATAACGCCTGGTCAATGAGCGACTGACCGGCCGCCACCTCGGCCGCGCACTGCGCCAGGGTGAACTTGACCTCCTGCCCCACGCTGCCGGCGCGTTGATGATCCTCGACCGCCCAAGAAAGGGCTGCGGCGGCGGCAGCTTGCGAATTGACCGCGATCGACAAGCGCTCCTGGGCAAGATTCGACGTCAGGTAGGTGAACCCCTCGTTCTCCTCGCCAAGAAGGTTTTGGACGGGGACCCTCATGTCGGTGAATGAGATCTCGGCCAGGTCCTGCGCGCGAAGGCCCAGCTTGTCCAGCTTGCGGCCCCGCGCGAAGCCGGGCGTCGAAGTGTCCACCAGCAGCAGGCTGATGCCACGCCGGCCCGCCTCCGGGTCGGTCTTGACCGCCAGGATCACCAAATCGGCGGCGGCACCGTTGGAGATGAAGGTCTTCGCTCCGTCGACCACATAGTGATCCCCGCAGCGACGGGCCCGCGTCGACATGGCCTTGAGGTCCGAACCGGCGCCCGGCTCGGAGAGCCCGAGCGCGACGACGACATCACCGGAAGTCATTCGTGGCAGCCAGGTGGCGCACTGTTCGGGCGAGCCGTGGTGCAGCAGGTATGGCAGACAGATATCGGTCTGCACGCGCAAACCGCCGATGGCCAGGCCCAGCGCCTGGATCTCTTCGGTCACGATGGCACTGTGTCGGTAGTCCGAACCGGGCATGCCGCCGAACTGTTCGGGCACAGCGATTCCCAGAATGCCGACGCCCGCCGCCCCTCGCCAGAACCGCCGCGACGGCTTCCCGTCGGCCAGCCAGGCCGGATATTCAGGCACCACGTCGTCGTTGAGGAACTTGCGAACCGCGCCGCGGAACTGCTCTTGTTCCTCGGTGAAAACCGAGCGGGTCATAAGGCTCCTTCGTATACCTCAGAGGCATCGTCAACGATCGTTATCCCCGTTGGCGTGCTTGCTCGCCACCGACGGCTGGCGGTCCGTTCTCCGCAGCCGGCGGTGTTGACCAGGCTAAAGCCCCATGTCTACTATTGAGACTAGTTGACTCATAATCTTTGGAACAAACGCTGGCCTCTGATCTTCACACCGCGAGCGATCGTTCTGCTAAGGAGCTGAGATGGACGCGGTGGGACTTACTGACGAACAACGTGAGTTCGCCCGTGCCGTTCGGGAATTCTGCCGCAAGGAATGCGGCACCCGCGAACAGCGCGATGCGTTGACCGACAACGGCGCCGAGCAACACCACGCCGGCCTGTATCAGAAATTGGCCGACGTCGGCTACCTCGGAGTGTCCATTCCCGAGGAGTACGGCGGCAGCGGCGGCGGACTCACCGAGCAGGTCATCCTGTTCGAGCAGCTGTGGCACGGCCTCGCCCCGATCCACGGAGCAGGCAGCTCCCACACCGTCGCGGGCATCTACAAACGATTTGCCACCGAGGAGCAGAAGAAGGTCGCGCTTGGCTCGATCTGCTCGGGCAAGGTGATGTCGATCAGCATTTCCGAACCCGGCGCCGGCTCGGATGCGTCAGCGGTCAGCTGTAAAGCCGAGAAGGTCGACGGTGGCTGGCGCGTGCGGGGGCAGAAAACGTGGTGCTCCGACGCACAATTCGCGGCCGCGATCCTGGTGGTCGTGCGCACCTCGCGCGGGGTGCGGCCCCACGATGGTCTGACGCTGCTGGAGGTCCCCACCGACGCCGAAGGGCTGCAAATCCGCCCGATCTCGACGATGGGCGGCAGCGAGGTCAACGACCTGTTCTTTACCGATGTCTTCGTCCCGGAGTCGGCGGTGGTCGGCACGGAGGGCAATGCGTGGAAACAGATAATGGCCGGCCTGAACGGCGAGCGGCTGGTCTGCGCGGCGCAAGGCCTGGGCATGGCGCAGCGCGCCTTCGACGACCTGCTGGCCTACGTCACCGAGCGCGAGCAGTTCGGCGCGCCGATCGGATCGTTTCAGGCACTCCGGCACCGCATCGCCGACCTGGCCATTGAGATCGAGGCCGCACGGGCGCTCACGTATGCGACCGTGCACCACATCGAGCATCAGGTCGGCGCGCCCGAGGAGTGGGTGCGCGCGACGTCGATGTCCAAGGTCAAGGTAACCGAAACGGCGAAAAAGGTTGCGTTGGAAGGCGTCCAGATGATGGGCGGCTACGGCTACAGCACCGAGTTCGACATGGAGCGACACTTGCGACTCAGCATCGCTCCCACGATTTACGCCGGAACCAACGAGATCCAGCGCGACATCATTTCCGCTACCCTGGGCCTGCGCCCGGCCCGCTGAGGAAGATCTGGGTATGACGCTTGACACTTTGCGCACCGAAGAACCACAATTGAGACTGCTCAACTCATAATTCTTACGGGGGTGGTCCGGTCCGTGGGTCTCAAGCCCCTCCGTCGCCTCCCGGTTAGGAGCCAATAGATGACCACGGCCAAGCCCGACATTCGCGTTCTGGAAGCCGACACGTACGCCAACGGCGACCCGACGACATTCGGTCTGCCGTTGGAGCAGTACGCGTACCTGCGCGACGAGGCACCCTGCTACCTGCACGAGTTCAATGACCCGATGCTGATCGACCAGGCCTGGATCGTGAGCCGCAACGCCGACATCTGGACCGTGGACCGCAATTCCGAGCTCTACGCCGCCGATCGCGGGGGCGTGAACATGTGGAAGGTGACCCCGCTCGACCCGAAGGTGGGCGGCAAGCCGGCGATGCTGACGATGGACGGGGCCAAGCACCGCACCCAGCGGGGGGTGATGAGCAAGGCCTTCACCCCGGGCATGGTCAAGAAGCTCGAGGACAAGTTCCGCGAGTACGCCGTCAACATCGTCGACGCGGCGTTGGAGAAGGGCACCTTCAACTTCGTCACCGACATCGGCCACGCGATGCCGATGGAGGCCCTCGGGGATGTGCTGGGTGTCCCCAACGGTGACCGGGAGAAGTTCTTCGCCTGGGTGGACACCTTCGCCGCTCCGTTCGACACCCGCATCACGCCCTCGTTCGAATACGTCATGCAGGCCATCTTCGACCTGCTCGGCTACGCGGTGGAGCTGGGCGAGCTCAAGCGCCGCGAGCCCGGCGAGGACGTCATCACCCAGCTGGTCCAGGCCGGCGCGGACGTCATTTCGGAGGACGAACTGATGGGGAACGTGGCGTTGCTGGCCTCCGGCGCCGCCGAGAGCACCCGGACCTCGCTGTCCCACGGCATGCACGAGCTGATGCGCAACCCGGAGCAGATGGCCTGGCTGCGCGAGCACGCCCACGACATCCCCAACACGGCGATCCAGGAGATCGTGCGGATCGCCACGCCGTTTACGCATCTGGTGCGCACAGCGACCGCCGATCACGAGTTGCACGGGCAGCAGATCAAAGAGGGCGACGTCGTGCTGATGCTGTTCGCCGCGGGCAATTTCGACGAGCGCGCGATCGACAACCCCAACGCGTTCGACCTGTCCCGCGAGAAAAACCCGCATGTCAGCTTCGGCCGCGGCCCGCACCAGTGCCTCGGCAAGCACGTTGCGGGACTGGAGATGAAAATCCTGCTGGAAGAACTGCTGCAACGCACCAAGGACATCACCCCCGCCGGCGACATCGACTACGTGCGCGACGCCTATTCGCGGGGGGTATACCAGCTGCCCGTCACCATCACCCCCGCCTGACGCAACGGGATTGACGCGCAATGAAAGTCATCGTTGACACAGGCCGGTGCGAGCTCCATGGGGAATGCGTGATGGCCGCACCCGACGTGTTCGCGATCGAAGACGATCAAGACAGTGTCACCGTGCTGAACGACCAACCCGACGAGCGGCTGCGGTCGGCGGTGGAGGAAGCGGCAATGATGTGTCCGGTCAGCGCGATTCGCATTGAGGACTGAATTATGACCACCGCCGAAGAAACCACCGTGGGCAAGGACGAAGGCGGCGCCGGCGCTCCGGTCGTCGAGGTGCGCAATCCGGCCGACGGGTCGCTGGTCGGGGTGGTCCCGGACATGGCCGCCGACCAGGTGTCGCAGCTCGCCTCCGAGTTGCGGTCGGCCCAGCCGGCCTGGGAGGCACTGGGTCCGGAAGGCCGTGCGGTTTATCTGCGGCGGTGGTTGGACTGGATCGTCGACAACCAGGACCGCATCCTGGGCCTGGTGCATCGTGAGGCCGGCAAGTCCTGGGGGGACGCGCAGATCGAGCTCCTGGTCTGCATGGAAGTCATCAACTACTACACCAAACACGGCGCAGAGTTCCTGGCCGACGAGACCCGCCGCCCGCACGGGCCGGCGTCGGCAGCGAAGAACCTCAAAATCCGTTACCGCCCTTACGGACTCGTCGGCGTAATCACGCCGTGGAACTACCCGCTGGGAATGCCGATGCTCGACGTGCCCCAGGCGTTGATGGCCGGCGCGGCCGTGCTCACCAAGCCGTCCGAGGAAACGCCGCTGGGTTGGGCCGAAGTCGTGCGTGGCTGGAATGAGGAAATCGGCGCGCCACCCGTGCTGGGTTGCGTGACCGGCCGGGGTGAAACCGGCAAGGCCGTCGTGGACGTCGTCGACATGGTGCAGTTCACCGGCTCCACCAAGACCGGCCGCAAGATCGGCATCCAATGCGCGGAGCGGCTGATCCCGGTCAGTCTCGAACTGGGCGGCAAAGACGCGATGATCGTGCTGTCCGATGCGCCGCTGCAGCGGACCGTCCGCGGAGCCATCTGGGCCGGGCTGTTCAACTCCGGCCAGTCGTGCGTCGCCGTGGAACGGATCTACGTCGAGGATTCGGTCTACGACGAGTTCACGTCGCGCCTTGTCGACGAGGTCAACAAGCTCCGCCAGGGACATGACGCGGCGGGCAGCTTTTCCACCGACATCGGGGCGCTGGCAAACGAAGCCCAGATGGCGATCGTCGAGCGGCATGTCAGCGACGCGGTGGCCCGCGGCGCACGAGTCCTGACCGGCGGAAAGCGGGCCGAGCGTGGGCTGTTCTACCCGCCGACGGTGCTGGTGGATGTCGACCACACGATGGCGTGCATGCGCGAGGAAACGTTCGGGCCGTTGCTCCCGATCATGAAGGTTTCGAGCGAGGACGAAGCCATCGCTCTGGCCAACGACAGCGCCTACGGTCTGGGCGCCAGCGTCTGGACGGCGAGCAAGGAGCGCGGCGAGCGGGTCGGCAGGAGGATCGAGGCCGGCGGGGTCAACATCAACAACGCGATGATGCACGTGTTCCAGTTCCCGCTGCCGATGGGCGGCTGGAAGGAATCCGGCCTCGGCCACCGCATGGGCGGACCCGACGGCATCCGAAAGTACTGCCGCGCACAGGCGGTGGTCAGCGAGAAGCTCAACCTGCCCACCGAGACGCATTGGTACCCGTACTCACCACGCAAGGCGCGGATCTCCAGCGCGGTGCTTCGGCTGCTCGAAATGCACGACTGGCGGCGTCGGCTGGGCCTGGGCCCCAAGGCTCGCTGAGCAATATGGTGGATTCCCGGGGCCCGCTGGACGGGCTCAAGGTCATTGAACTCGCCGGCATCGGTCCGGGGCCGTACGCGGCCATGCTGCTCGCCGACCTGGGCGCCGACGTCGTTCGCGTCGAGCGCCCCGGGCCCGCCGCCAGCGGAGTGCCCCCGGAGAAAGATGTGCTGCGCCGCAACCGCCGATCGATCGTGGTGGATCTGCGCGATCCCGACGGCGTACGCACCGTGTTGTCGATGGCCGCGAAAGCCGACGTGCTGCTCGAGGGCTTCCGCCCGGGTGTGACAGAACGCCTCGGGTTGGGCCCAGCCGACTGCTGGAACGTCAACCCACGACTGGTCTACGGACGAATGACCGGCTGGGGGCAGTCGGGTCCGTTGGCGTCGACCGCCGGCCACGACATCGGCTACATCGCCCTGACCGGGGCGCTGGCATCGATCGGCCGGGCCGGCGAGGCACCCGTGCCGCCGGTGAATCTGCTCGGCGATTTTGGCGGTGGCTCAACGTTTCTCGTGATCGGCGTGCTTGCCGCGGTGTGGGAGGCCGGCCGATCGGGTCACGGCCAGGTCGTCGACGCGGCGATCGTGGACGGCGCCAGCTCGCTCACCGCGCTGCTGCACGGACTCATGGCGGCCGGGCAATGGGTCGATCGGCGCGGATCCAATTTTCTCGACGGCGGGGTGCCATGGTACGACACCTACGCGACGGCCGACGGCCAGTGGATGGCCGTCGGGGCCCTGGAGCCGAAGTTCTACGCCGAATTCGCGCGACTGCTAGGGCTTTCCGACGACGTCGCCGCGCTGCGCGATGATCCGTCGGAGTGGCCGCGACTGCGCGGCGCGATCTCCGATGCGTTTGCGGGCCGAACCCGCGCCGATTGGGCGGCGGTCTTCGAAGGCACCGATGCCTGCGTGGCGCCGGTGCTGTCACTCACCGAGGCGGCCACCCATCCGCACCTGGCCGCGCGCGACACGTTCATCGAAGTCGGCGGCGTGACTCAGCCGGCGCCCGCCCCCCGGTTCAGCAGAACCATTCCGCGGCGTCCGACTCCACCCCAGCCGGTGGGAGCAGATACGCTGGATGTGTTGCGCGACTGGGCGATTGACGACGGCGTGGCCGCGACCGACTCCGGCTCTCAGTAAGACCGCGGTAGCCCGAGGGAATGCTCGGCCACGAAATTCAGGATCATCTCCTTGGAGACCGGGCCCATGTTGAGCATTCGTACCAGCCAGAAGTACGGCGCAAGCTGGTACTCGTAGGTGACGCCGTTGCCACCGTGAACGGAAACGGCCGCGTCAAGCGCCTCCAATCCGGCTGCGGCCCCTAGATATTTCGCCATGTTGGCCAACTCCCCCACCTCGGCCCCGCGATCGTAGAGTTCGCAGGCCCGGTTCGCCACCAGCTGAGCGGCTTGCAGATGGATGTGCGCGGCGGCCAACGGATGCGCGATCGCCTGATGCGCGCCGATCGGCTGATCCCATACCCGCCTCTGGTTGGCGTAGGCAACCGCTTTCCGCAGGGCGTAGTGTCCGACGCCGGTGCAGATCGAACTGGTCAGGATTCGCTCGGTGTTGAGTCCGGTGAACGCCACCGCCAGCCCCTTGTGCTCCTGACCGATCATGTTCGCGGCGGGCACCTCGACATTGTCGAAGAAGACCTGATGGCTCTTGTCCGGCTGGTTCATCACCGTCCGGATCGGCGTCCACGACAGGCCGGGCGTATCGGTCTTGACCATGAAGACCGACAGGCGTCCGCGGCCGTTGCGTTCGTCGATGCCGGTGCGGGCCACGACCATCACCCACTGGGCGGACTCCATGCCGGTGATGAAGACCTTCTGGCCGTTGATGACGTAGCGCTCACCGTCCCGACGAGCGGACGTAGATATTCGGTGGGCGTTCGCTCCCGCATCGGGCTCGGTGATCGCGAACGACAATCTCGTTGCGCCGGCGGCCACGCCGGGCAGCCAGCGGGCCTTCTGCTCCTCGCTGGCGCTGCGACACAAGATGGTTCCGGTGACCCCCGCCGAGAACAACATGGCCTGCATCGGACATCCCGCGAGGGCGGTTTCCTGCACCACCATCGCCAGCTCCGCGAGCCCCAGTCCCCCACCTCCATATTTATCGGGCAGGTGCACACCGAGATAACCCTTGGCGCCCAGCGCTTCCCAAAGCTCCGCGCAATTGCCGCCGCTGTCGACCTGCTGTTGGTAGTAATCGGGCCCGAACGAGTTGGCGATTCCATTCACGGCATCGCGAATCGCCCGCTCCTCCGCGCCGGTCGTGCCCACGGTGTCAGTGGTCATCGAAGTAGCTAGGCGGTTAGCTCTGCCGCCTGCGACGATGCTGCCAACTCGTGATAGTCGCTCGGGTTGAAGTCATGAATCCGTTCCCAGTAGTCGATGTACTTCCACGGGCCGGTCACAACGATGCGCCCGGCGCCGTTGCGGTAATAGGTTGTCATTCCCTTGTGCGACCAGATACAGCGCGCCAATGCTTCGTCGAGCTCTTCGTTGTAGCGTTCGAAAGTGCCACGATCCACCTCGACAGCGGCGATTTCGTTGACGAGCAGATCGCGGATCGCCTGCATGATGTAGCGCACCTGAAACTCGGTGGGGTGGATCGCGCTTCCACCGTGACCGGCATTGGTATTCGGGCCGTTGACGATGAAGAAGTTCGGGAAGTCTGGAACCGTCACCCCAAGGTATGCCCGGGCGTCGTCGACGCCCCACTGCTCACGCAGGGTGCTGCCCGATCTTCCGACGATATCCATCGGCCACAGGAACTGCAGAACCTTGAACCCGGTGGCCAACACGATCACGTCGGAAGGCACCTCGACGCCCGAGCACGTCACGACGTTCTGGCCGCTGACGTGATCGACCGCCTCGGTGAACAGCGTGACATCGTCACGGCAGATCGTCTTGTACCAGTGGTTGTCGATCAACGGACGCTTACCGTAGGGCGGATAGTCCGGTAGGCAGGCGTCCAGCAAATCGGTCCGATCGCCGAGCTGCTCCTTGATGTACTTGGTGAGAAAGACCCGGTGGCGATCGTTGGCCTCGTTGACGGCGCGCTCCGGGTGGGGCCAGTTCGGATCGATCTGCAGCGCCGAATGCAGCCGGTCGCTGAAGTTCCAGAACGACCGCAGCCGATACCACTGAACGTAGAAGGGAACCTCTTTCATCAAGAACCGAACCGATTCCTTGACCGCGCGATGGTAGTTCGGATGCGGCAACGCCCATTGCTTCGATCGCTGAAAGACGTTCACGTGACTGGCGGTATCGACGATCGCCGGCACCACCTGCATCGCGCTGGCGCCAGTTCCGATCACTGCGACGCGTTTGCCGCTCAGGTCGACCGAGTTGTCCCATTCCGCGGTGTGCATGACCGGGCCGGGGAATTCGTCCAGCCCGGGGATGGGCGGAATCGAGGGCCGGTTCACCATGCCTACCGCGCTGATCAAGACATTGGCAGTTAGCGACTCCACGTCGCCGTTCGCGCCTCTCACATCGATCTGCCATGTCGCGTTGGCGGTTTCGTATCGCGCGCACACCACCTCGGTGCCGAATCGGATGTGTCGCTTGACGTCGAATTCGGTCGCGACCCGCTGGATGTAGTCCTCGACTTCGTTTCGCCTGGCGAAGTACCGGGTGATGTCGGGGTTGGGTGCAAACGAGAAGGTATAGAGATGACCCGGCGTATCCACGCCACAGCCCGGATACACGTTCTCCAGCCAGGTGCCACCCATGTCTGCATCTTTTTCCAGCACAACGAAGTTGATGCCGGCGGCAGCGAGTTTTATGGCCATGCAAAGCCCGGACAAGCCTGCTCCGATGATGGCGACACGAAAGCCCTCTGGGATTGACTCCGCGGGCACCTCGACGTCACGCGAGATGAAACCCATTTCCTCCGAGAGGAGTTCGCCGTACTCGGCCGGAACCTCTTCCACCATCGCGCAGCTGAGCATGCGTGTCACCTCGTCCGGCGACGGAGTGACCGGTTGGAGTCTGCCTTCGTAAAAATCGACGATCGCTTCTTGCGCCGCCGTCCGCACCTCAGCCTGGACTTCCGGCGGAAGTCCTCCGGAGTCGTTGTCGTCCAATGGCTTTCCGCGCGCCGGCCGGTATGGCGGATGGGTCCATTTGGCGTCGCCGGTGAGATGCTGCAGGACGAGTAGCAACGTCGGGATGTTGGCATCCTCGAGCGCTACCTGAAGGCTCTCAATCCAGTTGGGGATCCTCGTCCAGGGCGCCGACGCGGCAGTGGTCATAAACGTTCCGCCTCCGACCTTTGACTGACGACACTCCGCGCCCCCCGCCGGACGACGAACCTTCCCGGCATCGTGTCGCCAATTTCTTTTTTGAACTGACGCGTCTCAATATACGGCAGATGCCGCGGCCGACGCAATATCTCACCCGAACCGGTTACGCGAGGGTCCGTTCGCCAATTTGCGGTATTGAGACTGGTGTTAGTGCCTCAAGCAGCCCGATTAACTGTGGGCTACCTCGGCCTATGTTCGAGAACGATCGTACACGCACGCGGCAAACGCCGGGTCAATCAACGGGTACTAGCGGCTCGGGTTGCGCCGACGTCGCTGTGACGCCCCGGACTTGCGCTCCCCACTTTCGGGGGGTACGTAGCCCAGCCGCAGGAGCCGGATGGCATCCTCCGCGATCTGTTCCGCCGTGATCTTTTCCTTTGGCCGGTACCACCGCGATACCCAAAGGATCATCCCGAGGATCAGTCGCGTCGTGATGACCTCATCACCCTTTTCTATGTAGCCGGCCTCCATATTGTCGGCGACCACCGAGAGCCACAGCTTCTCGAATTGCCGGCTCCATTTGTGCCAGCGCTGGACGACATCGCTGGGCAGGTCGCCGCCGTCAAAGAAGACGGGCATGTAGCTGCGCATTTGCACCGCCGCCTCCGACTGCAGCCGGACCATCGCTTTCAGCCGGTCGGCGGGATCGGAGATGTCGCGGATCGCCGCCTCGACTTGCTCCGTGATCTCACGTGTACTGCGTTCGAAGAGTATGCCGAGCAGGTCCTGCTTGGTCGGGACCGTGCGATACAGCGTGGCACGGGAGACCGCAAGCTTTTCGGCGGTGTCGACGATGGAAACGGCCTCGTAGCCGCCCTCGTGGAATAGCTCCGCGACCGCGTCGGCGACCGCATCCCGGTCGATTGTCAGACGCGGCCGGCCACGCGGGCGGCCGTTGGTCTTGCCGTTCTCATTTTTCGGCACTGGGCTCCCTTACCTCCGCGCCCAGTTTAGAGGCTATATGTCGCACAATGTGGCGGGACATCGCTCCGACCGATCAGGCGAACAGGAACATGGCCGTTAGCAGCCCAAACAACGCCAGGCAATAACCCTCGAAAAGGCCGCGCAACACGAGCGGGGCCATTTTCAGCTCCATGAAGTACAAGCCGACCAGGCGAACCTTGAAGATCGCGACGGCGAAGATCACCAGGCTGGCCGGCGTGTGGTGTCCCCCGCCGAATCCGTGGTCGGTGCCCAGCGCCCATGAGACAACGGTCAGCGCGCACAACAGGAACCAGATCAGCGATGCGTTGGTCCGTACCACCGAGCTCATGTTCACCTCACCAGGAAGATCAGGGGGAAGATCACGATCCACAGCAGATCGACCATGTGCCAAAAGCACGCGCCACCCTCAAAGAAGGCGATATGCGTCTTGGTCGGTTCCGGTTTGCTCGCCAAGGTCGACAGGACCGTCAGGACGATCAGCCCAATGACCACGTGCGCCAGATGCAGCCCAGTCAGCACGAAGTAGTACATGAAGAATTCGTTGGTGCTCGGGGTGATTCCGGCCGCGACCTTTTCGTGGTACTCGTAAGCCTTGATCACCACAAAACACGCGCCCACCAGCACGCCGCCAAGGGTCAAACGCCGGGCTAGGTAACGAAGTTCGGGGCGCCGCAAAGCGCGTGTCGCGAACACCACCAGAATCGAGCTCGTGAGCAACACGAGCGTGTTGGTCGCGCCCAGCGCTCGATTGAGCGCCCCCTGCGACTCGGCGAAAAGCTCTGGTCGAGCACCGCGCTGATGCAGGTACACCGTGAACAACACGGTGAAGACCAGCATGTCGCCGAACAGCAGCACCCAGATACCCGGCTCGCCTGGCACATGACGCTCGGAGGTGCGTGATGCGCTGAGGCCGGCTTCGTCGGCCGCACGCGCCGATCCGATAACGTCGGTCATCCACCGCCCTTTGCCAACGTCTTATCTTTGAGATAATTCGTCTCAATAGTAGGGGTAAGCGTTTAGTCCGTCAACGACGATCGCTCCGGGCGAACGATCGCTCACGTCCGGATTGATTTCGCAACACCCGATCTCGTAGCGTGAGGCGCGAACGTCGATGCCCTCCCCTCGCGCGGCTCGACCTTACTCAGAAAGGGCCGGTTTGCAGTGGATCACGTCCTGCTCGAGGTCGACGGCGGCGTCGCCCTGATCACCGTCAACGACCCAGATCGGCGCAACGCGGTCACCGACGAGATCTCCGCCGGGTTACGCCGGGCGGTCAGCGATGCGCAAAACGAACCGAACGTTCACGCCGTGGTTGTAACCGGTGCCGGCAAGGCATTCTGCGCCGGCGCTGATCTCAGCGCGCTCGGCGCGGCGGCCGAGGACGGGTTACGCCGCCTCTATGACGGCTTCCTCGCCGTCGCCGACTGCGCGCTGCCAACGGTGGCCGCCGTCAACGGACCGGCCGTCGGCGCGGGGCTCAACCTGGCCCTGGCGTGCGACGTGCGGATCGCCGGACCGGCGGCGCTGTTCGATCCGCGCTTCCAAAAGCTCGGCATCCACCCCGGCGGAGGCATGACGTGGATGTTGCAGCGCGCCGTAGGGCCGCAGGTGGCGCGTGCGGCGTTGTTGTTCGGGATGCGCTTTGACGCCGACGCCGCCGTCAGCCACGGCCTCGCGCTCGAGGTCGCCGACGATCCGGTGGCCGCCGCCCTCAAGCTGGCCGCCGGTCCGGCCTCGGCACCGCGAGAGGTGGTGATCGCGACGAAGGCCACCATGCGTGCCACCAGCAGCCCGGGGAATTTCGACACCGAATTGCATGCGCTCGCCGTTCGCGCCGAATTGGGGCCGCAGGCCACGTCGATCCGGGCGCCGGAGTTCGCGGAGCGGCTCGCACTGGCGCGCCGCAAATGATCCGTCACTGAGGCGCAAACCGGCGCGTCGCTGCTGGGCAGATGGCCGGTCGGCCGTGCCGCCGGGGTTCCTCAACCGCCCAGCGACACTCGGCCACGCTCGTGGGCGGCGATCGCCTCCAACGAGTCCAGATCCTCTGCCGCCTGGCAGGTTCGGCGCACGCTCTCGAGCGTGATGTCCTTCGGCTGCATGTCGGGCTGCAAGGAGTAGCGCCCGATCGTGCCGAGCCACATGAACATCGCGTGCGGCATCTGTTGTCGGTAAGCCAGAAATGCCTCTTCAGCGCTGGGCGGCCGGTGACCGGCCGCAGCCAGCCGGTCGCAATAGCGGGACACTAAGTCTCGCTCCCACTCGCGCCGGTTCTCGACCGTCAGATGCGTCGACAAGGCATAGGCGACGTCGCGCGCCCATCCCCCGCGCACGACACACTGCCAGTCGTACAGGCCCATTCGGTTGTCGCCGGTCACATACCAGTTGCCGGGATGCACGTCGCCGTGCAGCAGGGTCTGCGGGCCCGCGGTGTTGATCTCAAGGGAGCGCATCAGCATCGCCGGCACGTCTTTCCGACGTCGGTAGAGCCGGGGCGGTATCACGTCGCGACCGCGCTCAAACCCCACCAGAATCCTTTTCGGCGCGTTGATAGTGATGTTCAGTCGGGCCATCCATTCGTACGAGTCGAGCAGCCAATGACCGAAGCGCTTGCGCAGCGGCGCATCCCAAAATGCGACGTGCAGCGCCGCCAGCGTGTCAATCACCTGCTCGGCCTGTTCGCGGTCGAGCTGCCGCGTCAGGATGTCGCCGAATTGCGCTCCGCGGGTTCGTGATACGTCGTCGACGATCAACAATTGGCGGTTGGTGACGGGGTCGAAGGCGGAGTACTGCGTGGTCGGCGCCTCGATGACCAACGCCGGGCGGATCTGCGCGTAGAACGTCGACTCGATCACGCCCAGCCCTGCCGCCGCCGACACCATCCGTTTCATGAATCCGGGTCCGGACTTCGTGAAGAGCCACTCAGTCAGGCCGGCCGCACGTCCAGCAGCGTTGAACTCGACGCGCAATGTCCGTCGCGACGATGTTCCGTCATTGCGTGGACCAAGTTCATGGTCAACGACTTCGGCTCCGGCTATCCCGTCGCACAACGCTTGCGTCAACCACCGGTTGGTTAGATGCTCGGGCGACGGCGGAACCTCCCGCAACGTGACCGGGCTAGGGCTGGTGATGCGCTCCTTGGCGACCTGATATGCGATGCGACCGGTTAGGCCAACGAGTTCCAGGCGGGCACCCACGGGAACTACCTGGTGGCCCGGGCGAATAGTTCGTCGACGTCGGCCCGCAGCCGGATAAGCTCATCGCCGCCGGTGGGCGCGGCTTCGGTTGCCACGAGCGGGTCGGAATCCATGGTGTCGACGGCTTTGGAGAGATAGATCGGGTTGATGATCGCCCAGGTGGCGAAAACGGCCAGCGGGAGGTACCAGGCGATGATGCCGTTCCACGCCAGCGGGCCGTTGTGGAAGAAGACGTTGAATGTGCCCGGAGTGAACATCAGCGCGACCCAAAGGTTGTAATAGCCCAACCAGCGCGGGAGGACGGGGCGCTCCCGCCGGTCGGTAAGTATGGCGATGCCGAAGCAGACGATCTGCAACACCGCCGTGGAGGTCAATCCCACGAACGGTATCCATGCCATGTCGTTGAGCAGTTGGATCAGCTCGGGTGCCCTGTCAACGCGGAAAGTCGCGGTCTGCCAGAAGAAGAGCAGGTAGATGAATTCGAGGGTGAAGAGGGTGCCCAGCCCGAACTCGATCATGGCCAGTGCGGGAAATCGCCCTTCGATGCGGCGGACGTGAATTGCCATCGACACCGCGAACGGCACCAACAGGGATGCCGAGAACATGCACACGATCATCCCCCACCGAATCCTATCTCGGTGCCCGACGATGAATTGCGCTGTTTCCATTGCGTTTTGGCTCGGAGACCGAGTCGGAATGAACCCGGCGATCAAGATGAAGCCGATTGCCATGGTGACGAGACACAGAGTGCCACTCCACGCGCAGAACTTGTGAACGGTCCGATTCATCCCAACCTCCGCATCAGGAATCACGCGTTGGCGCGCGAAAAGGTGTCCACCATCGACCGGAACGCGTCCTCGCTTGACGCTTGGTCGATCGGCGGTACATACGGTGTGTGCAGGACGATGTGCGGAAGCACTCCGTCGTAGGCGGCGAGCTGTTCGGCGGCTTCGTCCGGGGTGCCCGCGATCGCGAAGGCGCGCAGCAGCTCATCCGATGCCGCGGTGGCCAGCGCCGCGGGCCCGTCGGTGAGGAGCCGCCGCAGCACGTGGTCGCGATCCTCTTGCAGTCCCATGAATTCGATTACCGTCGAGCCCACCGGGTAAGCCACGTAGTTGCCGACGTTGATACGAGCGCGGCGCCTCGCCTCGTCTCGGTCGTGCGACACGCTGCAGATCACCAGCGCGGTCACCTCGATGTCCGACGGGTCCCGGCCGGCCTTCGCAGCGCCGGCAGCCACGTTCGGAAGGACGTGCTGTTGAATGAAGGCGGGCGTGGGCAGGAAGCCGAGCACGCCATCGGCCACTTCGCCGGCCAGTCGCAGCATCCCCTCCTTCAATCCGGCCAGATAGATAGGTATCTGAGGCCTCACCAAGGTTCGGGTGCCCCACGGGTTGAGAGGCGGGCTGGACGCGCGGTAGATCTTGCCGCGGAAGTCGAACGGTTCGTCGGTTTCGAAGTGTCTCCAGATCTGGCGTATCACATGGATGTATTCGCGCATCCGTGTGAGCGGGCGGTCGATGTCGGTACCGTTGAAGCACTCCATCCAGCCCGCGCCGCCGGTGCTAAGACCTAGCAGGGTCCGCCCGCCGGACAGTTCGTCGACGTCTGCGGCCGCATTGGCCATCTCGTAGGGGGTGCGGGGCGCGGCGGTAGCGATCCCGGTGCCCAGCTGAATCCGGGACGTAGCCCGCGCGTTCAAGGCGTGAGTAATGAACGGATTTCGGTAGAACTCGTAGTCCCAGACCGAATCGAAACCCGCGTCTTCGGCGAGCGCGGCGAACTCGGCGTACCGCTCGTAGGGCTGGTTGAGCATCGGCAGCGACACTCCGATGCGGCTCTTGGTGGATTGCGTCAAGGTTGCGCTCCTTGAATCGACACCGTTGTACGATCGGGTGCGAACGATCGTTCGCAGGATCACCATATCCGATCGGATTGCAATCCGCACTAGCCCGCTGGCAGCGGCGACCGTCGTCTTAATCCGCGGCTGTGCTTGGGTGTCTACTTAGGAGGGCGTCGATTCCCGCTGACGTATACGCGTTCGGCTCGGCGGCCAGAAACTGTCGCGATTGAGCGCCTGCGCACCACCCCCACGCAGCGACGGCATTTCAGCGATTTGAGGTGGGATGTCTCGATTCACCAAGTGCTGGCCGAACGGTGCGAGCAGTCAAACTCGGGTCTGGGTGTCACCTAACGCGGGCCGCGGCCGACCCGCCACACCAGCCCATACCGAACGGTCGCTAGTTCGATCCGTAGTAGGGCGGTGGATATTGGCCGCGGAGGAGCCACGCGAACGCCGCGATGCCGTATTCCAACTCGTCACTCGCGTCGTAGTCAGGGTTTGGATCCATCCGATCACCTTCCGTCGAACATCGGCAACGCCCCCCGCACCGACCCTGTTGGAGTCTAGGGCAAACCGGGTCGAGAGCGAAAGGTCGTTCACGTGGCGTCCCACGCCGAAGGCCCAGTTTCCGGTAATGAGCTGGGCGAACGAGCGCTCGTCCCCGCGCCAATGGGCGATTCTAATACGAGTTATAAAGACCTGGCTGGTACCTTGCCGCGCCGCCCCGTGGAGTGGTTGACTGTTCTGACATTGTGTGTCCAAAAATTACGGCATCAGTACGCGAACGAGGTTGATTGTGAGAGGTCTGTCGACGCGGCTGCGGATACTTTGCGTTGCTCTGCTCGCCATTGCGGCGTGGGGCGTCACGACGACGGCCGGTCGCACCGGCGCGGCCAATGCAGCGGGGAACGTCGAGTCCCTCATGGTGCCGTCGGCAGCGATGGGCCGCGACATCCCGGTGTCGTTCATGGGCGGCGGCCCGCACGCGGTGTACCTGCTCGACGCGTTCAACGCGGCCCCAGGAGTCAGCAACTGGGTCACGGCCGGCAACGCAATGAATACGCTTGCGGGTAAGGGCATCTCGGTGGTCGCGCCGGCCGACGGCGCCTACAGCATGTACACCGACTGGGAGCAGGACCGCGGCAAACAGTGGGACACGTTCTTGTCGAGCGAGCTTCCCGATTGGCTGGCCGCCAACAAGGGATTGGCGCCCGGCGGACACGGCGTTGTCGGCGCCGCCCAAGGCGGTTACGGCGCGGTGGCACTCGCCGCGTTTCATCCGGACCGATTCCGCTACGCCGGATCGCTGTCCGGAGTGCTCGCTCCCGAGCGGACCGGGGTCGACGGAGCGGTCACCGCGGCCCTGAAGAATGGCGGCGCCGACCCCGTGAACATGTGGGGGGCACCCCAGTTTGGCCGGTGGAAGTGGCACTCCCCAAATTCCCACGCCGCGCGCCTGGTAGACCAGAACACCCGGCTGTGGGTGTACAGCCCCGCTGCCGGAAGCCCGAGCGATGGTGCCGCCGTGGGCGACTTCCCCGATATCTGGCAGAGCACCTGCAGGGATTTCTATGCCAGCTACCGCGGATCCGGCGGCCACAACGGCCACTTCGATTTGGGGGCCGGCGGGGGCAACGACTGGGGGACGTGGAGCCAGCAGCTAGCAGCGATGTCGAGCGACCTAGCCGGAAACATCGGGTAACCGCCGGCCAATTGTTTCAGCAACTCGTGTGACGTGCTGGTGCGTCAGCACGACACCTTGATGGTGAACGGCGCGGTCGTCGGTTCGGGCGATTTCGGGCCGTAACCGAATGCGGCACCGGCGATCTGATAGGTGTTATCGGTGAGCGTGACAGTGGCGTCGCTTCCCAGCCCCCGGTTGTAGTCACCGGTAAAGCCGTTGAGGTTGCGGATCCGAACAAGCTCAACCGTGAGTCTTCCCGCGTTGGACACCATTACCGTCGCGCCCGCCGTGTCGTTGCCGGTGGTGATCGTGGTCAGATATTCCTCCCGCGGTGCACATTCCACCGTCCGGCTGATCGGCAGGTCCTTGCCGTCAATGCTGAGCTGCGCAGCACCGGGAGGCAGCGTCCCGGGTTTGGGATTCGCAGACTGGTGCCCCGATGAACAGGCGGCGCTGCCACCGATCATCAGGGCGGCGGCACCGATGAAAACCACCCTGTTTCGCACGGCAATCCTCCTGTTCGCCGATCGTGTCTGAAGTGTATCGGCACTTGGGCGCCCTCGCGCAAGCATTTTAGGACGCCGAGATTCAGAATTTTCGCCCGGTCGTCATCGACGCGGGAACAGTGACCGCGATTTTTGCTCAATTCCAGCCCCACAAGTGATCTCAACTCATAGACCTGCCGGATCAACTATGAAAAGATCGAGGTTATGGCAGTCTGCGATACCGCACGAGCGACGCCGCTGCGGACTTCGACCGTGATTGGTGGGATCGCTGCGCTCTGCGTCGTCACCGCCGCGCCCACAGCAAACGCGGACAACAATCGGCTCAACAACGGCGTCGCCCAAAGTGTCTACGTCATCAAGCGCCAGGCCGGCTGCACAACCGACCTGAAGCCCAACGCGGCACTCGAGCTTGCGGCGCAACGGCACGCCGACGACGTGCTCAACAACCGCGCACTCGACGGTGACATCGGCTCGGACGGGTCGGTGGTGCAAGACCGCGCCCGAGCCGCGGGCTACAACGGCACGGCGGCCGAGACGGTGGCAATCCTGCCGTCGATGTCGATCAATGGCATTGACATTCTGGGGAACTGGTACTACCGGCCTGACTACTTCGCGATCATGTCCAACTGCGCCAATACCCAAATCGGAGTGCGGACTTCGTCGAATCAGTTGGATCGCACCGTGACTGTGGCGGTCTATGGCCAACCGGGCTGAGCGTCGGCCCTACCGTTTAACCGGCATAAGAAACCTACTCGAGCTTCGAAGACCTGGCGGCGCCGACGGCCTTCTGTTTCTCCGACCGCAAATCCGGCATCTCAACCAGCGACCGTTGATGCCCAAGTGATAATTGATGCTCCTGCGCCGCAGGTGTTAACAAACGTTCATTCCCCGAAAAACGCCTGTGCGCTAGGCTAATCCAATGATCCGATCATTCGGCGCCGTTTCGGCCCTTCTGGCGATTTCACCGATCGGGCTCTACTGTGCGGGCCCCTCGGCCGCGTCTCCACCGGGCGGAACCGGGCAGTGTTCGTTTGTGCTCGACGGGCCGAAAGTCGTGAATGTATCGGGCGTGAAATATGTGACGGCAACGGTGCATCCTGGATCATGCACGTTGCACGCCCACACCGAAGCGACAGTCTGCCTGACCGTCGAGGGCGACGATTCCGCCGGACAATGCGGGTCGGGATACGATCCCAACCCGGCGGTGGTCTACTACCCCTACCGCCCGGGTGCGACGTATGTGGTCAAGGGCCAGGGCTGTACCGACACGTTGGAGGGTAGCGACAGTCCGGCGAAGCCTTTGACGCTGTGCCAAGACATTTCGCCCTCGCGCGTCACGCTGTAGGGCGGACGAACTACACCGGGTCGAACCCGGAGATCAGCCAGTGACCGTTGATCTTGTCCAGAGTCACCCGCACGCTCGACGTGCTGTCCGTCGGCGGCTCCTTGTCCACGACGGCGGTCTGGTTGACGAAGAGCAGGGTCACCGCGTGGCTGGGCGTCGCCGACACCAAGGCCGCGGCGGGGACGGTGGCCGTCGTGGAGATGTGCCCGCGCTTCGCGCCCGGGATCACCACGTCGCTGATCAACTGCGAGTAGGACTCCTTGAACGTACCGGTCAACCGACTCTTAGCGGCGTCAAGATCCTTCTCAACGGTGTCGGCCTTGTACGACAGCAAAGCGATCGTGGAATCCTTTGCGGCCGCCAGCGATTCGATGCCCGCAAGCTGCGATGCACGCGCCGAGGAATCCTGCCACTTCAAGAATCCCGCGGCGCCGGCCAATAACAGCGCAATCCCGGGAATGACGCCATACGCCAGCACCCGGGACCAGCTGACGCGGAACTTGGCCTTGGCCGGCCCGCCCTCCTCGTCCTTCTCCTCGGCTGTGGCCTCTTCGGCTTCGGCGTCGTCGGATATCGCTGCCTCGGAGTCTTCACTGTCCTGGGCGGCCGGCGTCGTGGCGTCCGAAGGCGCTTTCGCGTCGCCCGCTCGTGATTCGCCATCGGGTTGGCCGGTTTCGTCATCGGTCTCGTCGGAAGCCGGCTTGGAGACGCTGCGGGCACGCGGCTGTGCACCTCGGCTTCCGCGCCGGCCTTCTACACCGCTGGCCCGCGCCCGCCGCCGCCTGACTGGCCCGGTGGCCTTGTCCGGCTTGGCATCTTGCGTATCGGCCTTTTCAGTGCCCAACTCGCTTGCAGCATCGGTTTGTACCCGCACAGCGGCTGATTCCCCCTCTGGTTTGGCGGATTTCCGGTCGGCGTCGCCGGAATGGGGCTTGGTCATGGCACGAAAGCGACGTTGGAGATCTTTGCGTCGGCGCCCGACTTTTCCACCGTGATGCGCATCCGCCACTCCCGCGGCTGCTGGTCGGCCGCGCCGAGGTTGGTGGTCTTGATGGAGACGGCGACAAGCACCTGCGCTTTGTCGCCCGACTCGGATTCCACGCCCGCTTCGGTGATCGTTCCGACCGACTTCGACTGCGCCTTCTTGACCACGTCGATGAAAGGCTGCTTGCGCTTGGAGAACTGGTCGTAGAACTGACCGGTCGCCGAGTCAAGAACACGCTGAACGTCACCCTCGGCGTGTTGCCAGTCGATCGTCGTCAGGTTCAGCGCACACTGACGACCGACCTGAAGAAACAGCTGCCGCTGCGTTTGGGCCTGATGCGACTGATAGGCCCGGAAACCCAACCACCCAACGGTTCCCGCCAGGGCCGCGACGATGGCCAGCCCGACGATCATCGCCAGGCGGACATGCGACTTCGACCGAGGATTCGCCGCCGCGCCTTCGGCGGCAGTATCGGCCTCTTCTTCGACCGCGGCGTCGTAGTCCTCCGTCGACTCGCCGTCTTCCGGGGAGTCGGCTGAACCGTCCTCAGTGTCGTCGTGCGATGCCGGGGAGGATGTCTTCTCCGCTGCCTCGTTTAGTTCCCCGTCGGGGGTGTCAGCATTTGCTGCCATGTCCGCTCCTTGCCCGCACTGCCAGCCAGTGTGGGCTGTTGGTACCTTTGCCCGTCCGGTCCAACGTACTCCCCGCTGGCCGGGTCATAGTCGGCCACCGCGTTGGGTGGCGGCGCCGCCGGCGCCTGGCCCGGCGCGGCCGGCGGCCCGCCCGGGAATCCCGCGGGTATCGGCGTCCCGGGGTCGAATTGTGGGACGCCTTGCCCGGTCAAAGTGGCGTTGGGGTCACCCTTCCAGTTGAAGCCATCGTTCAGCGGAACATAGGGTTCGTCGCTTTCGCACTGTTTGACCGTTGGGGCCCGCTTGCCCGGTCGGGTCTCGCACGGATAGTTCCGCGCGCCGCGAACCGCGTTGAAGTTCGAATCCTGCGGAATGCGGCAATAAACCAGGCCGGGCGGGCGGGGTGGGGTGTCCTCGAACACCGCAGAACGCTGCTGCTGGACCGGAAAGAAGCCGGTGGTACACGGGGGCGGCCAGTTGAGGTTCAGGTTGAAGCTCAAGCCGAGGCCTTTATAGGGGCCCTTGAGGTCCTTATCGGGCAGCTGTAGTGCTTGGGAGTCGGCCACTATCTGGGGCGCCTCCACCAGCAGCGCTTCGAGGTTGTCGCGGTAGGTCAGCGCGACATCGCCGACGGGCACCAGGTTGTTCACCACATCCGGCAGCGTGGGCTGAAGTCGGTCCGTCACCTCGTGCAGGGAGTCGAAGAGCGGCCCGACGTTGTGCAGGGTGCCCGTGAAATCACCGTTGTTTTGTTCGACGGTCTGCAGCTGCTTGGTGAGGCTCGCCAGATGCGCGGCCCAGCCCTGGATGGCGTCCGAGGTGTCGATTTGGCTATCGAAAATCGGCTTCGGCTCGTCGATCAACGTCAGGATCGAATCCAGATTTTGGCGCGCGCCGGTGGCCAGTTTGGCACCGCCACCGATCAACCGGGACAACTCCGGCCCCAGCCCACCCACGGCCAGATACGACTCGTCCACGACCGTCTTGAGCTCCTGCCGGGGGATGGCGTTCAGGCCCCGATTGACCGCCGCCAGAAGCGAATTGATGTTCGGCGGTACGCGCGTGCGATCCGCGGGGATCACGTCGCCGTTCTTCAGGACCGGCCCCTTCCCGCTGTGCGGGACGAGATCCACATACTGCTCACCGATCGCCGACGCGCTATGCACGTACGCGGTCAGGTCCGCGGGAATGTCGGTGCCGGAATTGAGCGACAACACCGCTTCCACACCGGAGTTCGTCAGATGCACCTTCGACACCTTGCCCACCTCGACGCCGCGGTAGGTGACGTTCCCGGCGCGATACAGCTCCCCCGCCCGCTCGAGCTCCACCTTCACCGTGTAGCGGCCAATCCCCAAGTACACCGCCGGCAAATGCGCGTAATACAAACCAACCAGCCCGGCGGCGACCGTCGAAATCACCGCGAAGACCGCCAACGTGATAATGGTCCGTCGATGTAAACGCATCTCACGGCCCCTGATTGAACTGGTAGGGAGCAACCAGCGGGTTGCGGGCGGTGTAGGGGCTGGGCATCACACCCAAGGTGCGGCCCCACTGCATCTCGAGTTCCGTCAGATTGCCCTCCCACCTCGTACCGGTGAAGAACGACGAATCAAGGCGGCTCAGCGTCAAGTCGAAGATGCCGGTCAAGTTCCCGTAGTCACCCTTGATCCATTTGGACACTGGCGGTTTGGAGAACAGGGGGACCGTCAGATAGTCGAGCCCACGGGTCAGCGCCAGCCCCGAGTTGGCCAGTGATTGTTCCACCGGACCGACGTCGCCGAGCTCTTTGATGAGGTTCTCCTTGGTCTGCTCGAGCACGTCGGCGGTATCCGCGCCGAATGAACTGAGCGGACCGAGGGCGTCGGCGAGCTTTTCCCGTTCATCCTTCAGGACGGCGATCGCATCCGGGATGGTCTTCAGCGCCTTGTCGAGGACCGACTTCTGCCCGGCGACTTGACCGACCAAGTTGTTGAAGCTGTCCAACGCGGCGATGATGTCGCCCTTTTGGTCATTGAGGTAGGCGGTGAACTTATCCAGCTGCCCGATCAGGCTTCTCAGATCCTGCTCGCGCCCGGAAAAGGCAGTGCTCAACGTCTGGGTGATGTCCTGAAGCTGGCCCAGGCCGCCGCCGTTGAGCACCAGCGACAACGCGCCCAACGTCTGTTCGGTCGACGGGTAGGCGCTCGCCGACGACAGCGGGATCATCGAGCCGTCGTGCAGCTTGCCCTTCGCCGGCGCGACCCCGGGCGGCGTTGCCAGTTCGACGTGCAACGTGCCAAGCAGGCTGGTCTGACCGATCGCGGCCGTCGCATTCGCCGGCACCTCGACGTTGGGCTCGATCGTCATGGTGACCAACGCATGCCAGCCTTGCCGTTCGACCTTGGCCACATTACCGATGAGCACGTCGTTGAACTCGACCCGCGAATTCTCTTTCAGGTTCTGGACATCCGGCATCTGCGCCTGGACGGTGTAGGAACCGGGACCGACACCGACTCTGCCCGGCAGGGGCAGCGAGTTCGCACCCCGGAAGTCCCGAAGGGCTCCGCAACCGGAGACCGCGGCCACCGCCAGCACGATCAGAAGCATCGCGCTGGAGCGGCGCCAGTAGCTGCACCGGCTCAATGCCCACCTCCTACGTCGCCCATGTTCTCGACGCTGCTGGGCAACATCATCGAGCGCAGCCCGGTCGCCGGATCGACCGGCAGCGGATTCGCCGGCTTGGCCGGCACGTAGGGCGCGTTCGTGTTGATCATCCCGTTGCCGAAGAAATTGAAGATCTCGTTCGCCGGCGGCAGCGGCCCGTTGGGTGGCGGCGGCACCGTCCGGAACGCCTCCGTGGGCGGCGGCCCGGGCGGCGGGATGTAGTCCGGCCGCAGCCAGTCCTCGCTGTACGTCACTTCGTTGGGACGCGCCGATTGGCCGACGAACGGGTTGAATCCCAGCGGCAGGAAGTTGGCCTGCCGGTTCTTGATGATCGGCGCCAGATATTGGACACACAGCTTGGCCGATTGCTCGGCGCCCAACCTGGACGCGGCCTGCACCCCAGAGCACAAGAACTGCAACGGGTTAGCGAAATTCTGCAGCGCCAGCGCGCCGGTGAACGCCGCCTGAGAAGGCTGATAGATGTTGAGCACGTTCTGGAACACGTTGGGGCCCACGTGCAGGGCCTGCTTGATGTCGTCGAGGCTCTCGTCCAACGCAGTGGTCAGCTCGGCCAGCTTGTCCGCGCTTACGCCGAGCGTCTCGCGATTGTCGTCCAGAAACTTCTTGCTCTTGACCAGAACCTCGTTGAGCGAGGTGGCCCAGTCCCCCACCTCGTTGGGGTCGTTGGTCAATACCCGCGTGACCGCGGAGAGGTTCTGGTTCAGTTGACGTAGCAGGCCGCCGCTGTCATGCAGCGCCGAAACCAGCGCCGCCAGGTTCTTGAACGTGCCGTACAGGTCGCCGCTATGGTCGGCGAGCGCCGAAACCGCCTGTGACAGCTTGACAACCGCGTCCCGAATCTCTGCGCCCTGGCCGTGCAGGTTGGCCGCCGCGGTATTGACGAACGCCCCCAGCGTGCTCACACCGCCCGGTTGGGTTGGCTGCAGGATGTCGGTGAGCTTCTCCAACTGCGCGCGAAGGTCGTCCCACTCCACGGGGACCGCCGTGCGGGCCAACGGCAGCACCGCGCCGTCGGCCAGCGCCGGCCCGCCGGTGTAGGCGGGGGTCAGCTGCAGGGCCCGCACCGTCACCAGGTTCGGCGACAGCACCACCGCCTTGGCGTCGGCGGGGACCTTGTACTTGTCGTCGTAGGAGAACGAGATCTTGACGCGATCGGGCTGCGGTTCGATCTTGTCGATCTTTCCGACCGCGACGCCGAGGATCACCACGGCGTCGCCGACGAAGATGCCGTTGGCGTTGTCGAAGTATCCGGCGACATGCGTGCGTCCCCCCGACGATCGCATCAACGCAGCCGCCCCACCGATCAGCGCCACCACCAGGACGGCGGCGAGGGCGATCCGTGCCTTGCGCGAATTCACTGTTGACCCCCGTCAGCGGATTGCGGCGGCCCGGGCCGGGGGCCGAAGGACTCCCTCGGCGCGACGACGGGACCTTGGTTCGGTGGTATCTGGCCGGGCGCCGGCTCCTGGATCGGCCCCGTCGAGGCGTTGCCCGGCCCGGGACCCTGCGCCGGCGGTCCCGGCGGTGGGCCGCCCGGCGGCGGCGCCGGCGGTTCCTGCCTGAGGGGATAGCAACCGGGGGCTCCAGGCCTGCCGGGCACGCTGCACGGCCTGTCCCCGGGGTTACCCGTGATTGCGTCCGGAATATTCAGGCGCGGCTCGCCACCCTGGCCGGTCCGTGGGTAGGGCATCGGCAGCGGCGGTGTGGCGGGCTGGCCGGTTTGCGGGTCGGTGAGCTGCGACGGCAACAGGGTCGCAGGATCGATTCCGAGGTCGGAGAAGGCGCTGTCGATGAACGGCTGGATGAACTGTCCTGGCAGCAGGTTGACTAGGTACGCCTTGAAGAAGGGGCCCGAGGCAACCGCTTCGCCCAGCGCCAGCGCAAAGCTGTCGAGCCCCTTCAGCGCCTCCTGTATGCGTCCCTTGCGGTTGTTGAGGAGCGCCACCAGCGAGTTGAGCTTCTCCAGCGAGGGTCGCAGCGTCGCGTGGTTGTCGTCGACGATTCCCCCCAGCGCCCGGGCGATATTGGCGTTGTCTACCAAAACCTTGTCCAGCCAACGGCTTTCGGATTTCAGAGCGGCCAACAGCGAATTGGTATCGCCGACGAGTTTGACGATCTCGTCGCTGCGCTTCGCCAGCACGTCGGTGACCTTGCCGGCGTTACTGAGCAGGTTTCGCAGCTCCTTGTCACGCTCGTTCAATGTCTGTGAGAACCGCGCCACGCCTTCCACCGCGGCCTTCAATTCCGGTGGCGTGCCGTTGAATTCGCCGGCCACCACAGAAAGCGCGTCGGACAGCTGGTCGGTGTTCAGTTTGGCGACGGTCGTTGACAGATCGCCCAGCACGTCGGGCAGCTGGTACGCGGGCGTGGTCCGCTCGAGCGGTATGGGCCCAGTGAGCCGGCCCTCACCGCGGGGTGTCAGCTCGATGAGCTTGCTGCCCAAGAGCGTCTTCAGCTTCACCGCAGCTTCGGTGCGGTCGCCGAGGCGCACATCGCCGGGAATGCGGAACTTGATCAAGACCCGGGGTCCATCCAGGCTGACGCTGGACACCCGCCCGACCCGGGCACCCGAAACCTCGACGACGCTATTGGTTTCCACCCCGCCCGCCTCGGCGAAATACGCCGAGTACTCCTTTTCGCCGGTGATGAACGTCAGCTTGTTGTAATTGGTCGCGAGGAGTATCGCCACAACCACGACGGCGATGCCGATCCCGCCGATGAGATACAGGTTGCGTTCGGAGAACTGTCGCATTTCGAAAAGCCGTCTGTAGAGGCGTCTCATTTCGGAGCGCACCTCCCCGACCGCTGGCTCGCCAACGTGATGTAGGTCGGTTGCCCGTTCTTGCCGTTCACCTTCAGAATCAGGTCGCACAGATAGAAGGTGAAGAAGTCTCCGTAAAGCCCTTCCCGGCCGATTATCTGGTAGTCGTCGGGCAGCGTATTGATCAGATTGTCGACAAAGTCTTTGTCGGCCATCACGGTGCCGGCAACCCGGTCGGTCTGGTCGACGACCTTCTTCAACGGCGAGCGGGCCCTCCTCAGCACCTCAGCGCCCGCCGAGAAGAGTTGGTCGGCGCCCTTGAACCCTTGTGCGATGTCGTTCCTGCGGGCCTGCAGGGTGGACATGAGCATCGACAGCGAGTCGACGGCCTTGCCGACCTGACCGTTCTGGTCGCCGAGCGAGGCGAGTGCGGTGTTCAGGTTGGTGATCAGGTCGCCAAACAGCTTGTCGCGGTCGGCCAG
Source organism: Mycobacterium sp. NGS34 (assembly GCF_059812845.1). Classification (NCBI taxonomy): domain Bacteria; kingdom Bacillati; phylum Actinomycetota; class Actinomycetes; order Mycobacteriales; family Mycobacteriaceae; genus Mycobacterium; species Mycobacterium sp. NGS34. The sequence goes on along the minus strand of NZ_JCALDM010000013.1, from coordinate 96,045 downwards.
GGTGTTGGTCACCGCCGCGGCTTGGGTCAAGACCGACCCGATCGTCGGACCCTGGCCCTGCAGCGCCTGGATCAGCTGGCCACTGATCGTGTTGACCTGGTCCGGGTTCAGCGAGCGAAATACCGGTCGCAGGCCCCCGATCAATGCGTCGAGGTCTAGCGCCGGCTGGGTCCGGCTCAGCGGGATGGTTGCCCCCGGATCAAGCCTCTTGAGTGCCCCCGCGCCTTCCTCCAGCGTCATGTATCGGCCGCCGAAGAGGTCGTCGTAGCGGACCGCCGCCCTGCTGCCCTCGGTCAGCACCACCGAATCATCCGCGGTGAATTCGACCCGCACCGTGGAATCGGGCTGCACGGCGATCTTTTTGACCTTGCCGACCTCGACGCCGGCGATGCGGACAAAGTTATTTTCCCGGAGCCCGGACACGTTGGCGAACACCGCGCTATAGGTGTTCGACTTCTCGAAGCGGTACTGGGAGAACACGAGAAACAGCAGCGCGATGCCCGCCAAACACACTGCAGCGTAGACGGCAAAGCGCAACATTATGCCTCGGAAGTTCTCGTGCAACGTCTGCCTTTCTTGGACGCGGGTTGGGGTGCGCTGGCGGCGGCTCTAATGGGGCTTGACCGGTGTCCCCGGGAAGGGCGGTACGAACGGCTCCGAACCTGCCGGAGGATTGCCCATGCCCGGGTCCTTCGGCCTGCCGGGCGGAGGCGCCGGGGGCAGGCCCGGATACAGGGGCGTTCCGTCTGGGGCGTATCGCTGCGCACCATAGGGTGGCGCGCCCGGGTATGGCACCGGACCCGGCGCAGGACCCCCCTGGTCTTTCATGGTCGGCGGTAGGGGTGTCCCGCGGGTGGACGGGAAGTAGTTGACGTAACCCGGGAAGCCGACACCGGGGTTGGGCCGCACGTCCATGCCATTGCCAAATCCGGAGTCGGTGATCAGATACCGCTGCGGGAAGTTCTTTTCCACGTCGGGCAACGAACCGCAGCTGGGCGTTCCGCCGGGGCCACCCTTGATGTCCAAGACCGGCAGGTTATCCGGATACTTATACGTGTCATCCCCGAAGAGCAGCCCGGCATCGGCGATGAACGACCGTCCGTTGTAGGTGAACGAATCCGCGTAGCCCCGGTCCATGAGGAGCTTCGCGCCGAGGAACATGCACGTGTACTCCGGGTTGTATTTCATCAGCAACCGCGTCGTCGGCTCGAGCGAGTTGATCAAGTGGATGATGTTGCCCTTGTTCGGGCCGATCAATTTGTCGCCGCTCTTGGACAGGCCGGAAAGGGAAATGAGCGCAGCATCAAGGTCTTTCGCGGACTTGGTGATCACCACACTGTCTGCGCTCCCGGCGTCCAGCGTGGCCATCAGGTCAGGCGCTGCGGCGCTGTAGGTGTCGCTGAATCCCTGGAACGCATTCCAGTCGGCCCGGATCAATTCGCTCCGGGGGTTGACCGCCATCAGCACCTGATTGAAGTCGGTGATGGCCTGCCCGATTGCTTCACCCTTCCCCCGAAACCCCTCGGCCAAGGCGGCGATCACCGCGTTGATCTTGGCCGGGTCGATCTGATTCAGCACACCGACGAGGTCCTTGAGGACCGTGTTCGCCTCGATGCTCACCTTGGTGGTGCTCAACACCGCACCCGACGCCAGCCGCTTGCGACTCGGGTCGCTGGGCGGGCGCAGATCGACATATTTCGCCCCGAACACGGTGGGCGAACTGATCTGTGCCTCGACGTTGGCCGGAATGTATTGCAGCTGGTCCGGATCCAGCTCCAGCTGGAGAGTCGCTCCGTCTTTGGGATCGATCGACGCGACCCGGCCGACCTCCACGCCGCGGTACTTCACGATCGAGTTGGCGTCCATGACCAGGCCTGCGCGTTCCGCCACCAGGGTCACGTTGGCGTACGACGTGAAATCTCTCTTGAAGGCGATGACGATGAGCGGGATGGACCCGATGATGGCGCTGACCAAGAGCAGTGCCCACCAGCCCGGGTGCACCTTGCGCTTCTGTCTCATCGTGCTATCCCGACAGGTGGAAGTCGCCGGACTTCCCGTAGAGGACCAATGACAGCACGAACGTCAGGGTTATCGATACGACGATGGAGGCGCGCACCGCGCGCCCGACCGCCTCGCCAACACCCGCGGGCCCGCCGGAGGCGGTGTAGCCGTAATAGGTGTGGATCAGCATGACGATGACGGCCTGCACGGTGCACTGGAACCCTGACATGAGCACGTCTCGCGGCAGCAGGAACGTGTTGAACCAGTGGTCGAAGCCGCCGGCCCCCTGGTGGTAGGCGAGGATGACAACAGTCCGAGTCGTGAAGACCGATCCGACGAAGGTCACGCAATATAGCGGGGGCACCACCAGCAGACCCCCCAGCACCCGGGTCGACACGAGGTAGGGGATCGAACGGATGCCGATGACCTCCAGAGCGTCGATCTCCTCGCTGATCCGCATCGCGCCGAGTTGCGCGGTGGCGCCGGCGCCGATGGTGGCCGCCAGGCCGTTCGCGACGATGAGCGGAAGTTGCAGGCGCACGTTGGCATAGGCAGAGAAAAACCCCGCGATCGCGCCAACGCCGAGGCTGCTGGCTTGGACGTAGCCGAAAATGCCGACGATGGCGGCGGCACTGCCGGTCAAGACCGCGAGGATCACCACTTCGCCGCCGATCAGGGCGAGCGCGCCGACGCCTAAGCCCATGTCGGCGACGACGCGGAGTGTCTCCGCTTTGTATTTCACAAGCGCGTCTCGAGTGGAGACGAGAGCCTTGACATAAAAGGCCGTCTGTTCGCCCAGGCGATTCCATTCGCCCGCCCAGTTCCGCGCGCTGCGCGTCACCCGCGGGAAGCGGGCGCTGCTGACCGTCTTTATGTCATCGATCATGTCGCCAACGTCGTCGTCGCGGTGATGACGCTGATGATGATGTTCACGATCAGCAGGGCCATGAACGTGTACACCACGGTCTCGTTGACCGCGTTGCCAACGCCCTGCGGACCGCCGCCCGCGGTGATGCCCTTGTAGCAGGCGATCAAGCCGGCGAGCATTCCGAAGATCGAGGCTTTGATAAAGCTGACAATGACTGTGGGAAAGTTGGTCAGCAGCGTCACGCTCGACGCGAAGGCACCCGGATTACCGTTCAAGGCGTAGGTGGCGAACATATAGTCGGCGCACAACCCAGCGATGATCACCACGCCGTTGATCAAATTTCCGGTGATGAGCAACGCCGCCACCCTGGGTACGACCAATCGGTGAATCGGGTCGATGCCCAACACCTTCATGGCGTCGATCTCCTCCCGGATGGTGCGCGCACCCAGGTCGGCGCACATCGCCGTGGCTGCCGCACCGCTGAGGACAAACACCGTGGTAACCGGGCCGATCTGCGATATCGTGGCCAGTCCCGAGGCCGCGCCGTTGATGTCACCCGCGCCGAATGAGACCGCTGCGACGCCGAACAGAAACACAACCATTCCGTTGAAAGCTATTGACTGCGCGATGGCGGGCAAGGTCGCGACCCGAGCGACGAACCAGCACTGCTCGATGCACTCACGCCAGAAGAACGGCAGACGCATGGCTTGCACAAAGGTGTCGAGCGCCAACGCCATAAAACCGCCGACCTCTCGGAGCGGCGTTCGCAGCGGCTTGATTAGCCCGACCAACGGGATGCTCGAGCTCGCTGCCGAACCCCTGACACGTTGCTCGATGCCAGTTGGAATAGCGTCCTCAAGCGTTTGAATCTGTCGTGCCGACGGTGCCTCTCCCGTGTCACCAACCACGCTTGCCGACCGCACCGGGGCAGGGCACGACTCGGTTTGCGGCAATATGTCCATCTCCCCCATCCCTGCCCATCTCGCTCTTTCCTCGGGTCCGGCTTCGAGCTGATGTGTGCGGGACCACACACTCTCGCCTGACGTGTGCGGGACCACATTATGCAGCGACCGGTCCTAAGTCAAGGGTTTTCTGTCCTCGCCGTCTCAAAACTTTCGCCATAGGCTCGAGCGGGTCAGGTGCGTTAGTCGACTTACGCTGGCTTGCTTGATCTTTGATGAGATCACCAAGCGAATCGCGGAGCCCGAACAGCGAGGTGCTCGAGCACTGGGAAAAGCATAGTTTTATCAAGATTAAACAACATTTCGAGACCGGCCGTCGCGCATTCCGGCTGCACGGGGACCTGCCATCTGACCGGGCGACGAATGTGACCGGAGGTCGGCCCAGCCGGCGAATGATCTTCGAGCGCTATGGTTTAGCGCCGCTATACTCTCGGCGGCCGTGGCGGAGAAGCGCTCTCGCCGCGGCCGAAGCGCGCCCGTCCGGGCGAGTATTCAGCCTCCACCTCGGCATTGCTCTTTTTAAGACATCTTCAGATATGGTCGGTGACCGACGTGATCGTCTGGCCGGCCAATTCCTGGCCCTAATCAGTTGGACCACAACGCAGGTCGCAATTTGACGCGTGAGTAAAAAATCTACGGGTTGGTAATTCCGTTGCCGTGGGGCTTGCAGTCGACAACTGGATGAAGGGAAGGGAATGGCGATATCCACTACGCTGGCGCCGTGCCGTCGCTCACCGTCCGAATCGCCGTCGCTCTCGCGGCCTGGTCTACCGCGTTGCTCTTGGCGTCCTGTAGCGGCTCGCCTTCTGGTGACCACGCCCATCCCACTGGAGCAGACGAGAAGCCACTCATCACCGGCGAACCGGCCGCCAATAACGCCGCCGATGTCGCGTTCGCGAACAACATGACCGCACTCGAGGAGCAGGGGGTCAGCGTGTCGCGGCTGGTCCCGGATCGGTCCGGTAACGCCGAACTGGTCAGCTTCGCGGCCAAGACCGCATCGGCCCTGGAGGTGGACACACAGGTGCTGAAGGCTCTCCGGGCGCAGTGGAAGGAGGGTCAGGGCGACAAGCCCGGCGAAGCTGGGCCCGGTGGCACACCTGGGGGAACGATCGATCACAGCACGATGGCGAACCTGGCGTCGCTGCGTGGCCCGGAATTCGACACGCTCTGGTTGAAGTCAATGATCGGTCTCGATCAGGGCGCGATCGAGGTGGCCAACGCCGAAGTCACGAGTGGAAAGAACGTGGACGCAACCAGCCTTGCCAGGCAGATCGCCAAGGCACGCCAGGCCGAGATCGACCAGATGCAACAGCTCTTGGCAGGCTAAGCGCTGGTTGCACGCGGTCATTCACCGCAGCGTCGACACGACACTGATTCTTCGAGTGGGTGCGTGCTCGGTCGCCTCCCGGCAGCAACTGGCCGGCCGTTGGGTTGGCCGCTCCCCGCCGTGAGCATCGACGGTTTGTGTCCAGGCGGTGAACGGACGCTAACGGCGTGGTCAACTACCGGAGGGTGTGAGCATTTGTTGCCATGTTCGCTGGTTGCCGGGGCTGCCGGACAGGGTGGGTTGTTCGTATCGTTGGCCGTCGGGGCCGACGTACTCTCCGGTGGCTGGGTCGTAGTCGGCCGCCGCGATGGGCGATGGAGGCGCCTGGCCCGGCGCGGCCGGTGGCGCCCCGGGAAATCCCGCGGGGATCTGCATCCCCGGGTCGAACTGCGGCACACCTTGTCCGGTCAGTGTCGCGTTGGGGTCACCCTTCCAGTTGAACCCGTCGTTGAGCGGAACGTAGGGTTGTTCACTTTCACACTGCGTGACCGTCGGAGCCCGCTTGCCCGGCCGCGTCTCACACGGATAGTTGCGCGCCCCCCGCACCGCATTGAACGTCGAATCCTGCGGGATCCGGCAATACACCAGCCCCGGCGGACGCGGCGGAGCGTCCTCGAACACCGGCGAACGCTGCTGCTGGGCCGGGAAAAACCCCGTCGTGCACGGCGGCGGCCAGTTCAAATTCAAATTAAAACTCAACCCCAGACCCTTATAGGGACCCTTGAGATCCTTGTCCGCCAACTGGATGGCCTGCGAATCGGCCACCACCTGGGGCACCTGTACCAACAGCGCCTCGAGATTGTCGCGATAGGCCAAGGCGGTATCGCCCACCGGCACCAAATTGGACACCACACCCGGCAGCGACGGCTCCAATCGATCGGAGAGCTGCCGCGCCGAATCCAAGACGGGGCCGGCGTCACGCAACACAGCACTGAAGGCCGCATCGTTTTGTTCAGCGACCTGCAGCTGCCTGGTGATGCCGGCCAGGTGAGACGCCCAGCCCTGGATCGCGTCCGAGGAATCGATCTGGCTATCCAGGATCGGCTTGGGCTCATCGATCAACGTGGTGATCGCATCCAGGTTCTGACGCGCCCCGCTGGCCAGCTTGGCACTCCCACCAAACAACCGGGACAGCTCCGGGCCCAGCCCGCCCACCGCCAGATAGGACTCGTCGACCACCGTCTTGAGGTTCGCGCGCGGGATCGCATTCAATCCCCGACTCAGCGCGGCCAACAACGAATTGATGTTCGGTGGAACAGAAGTGCGATCCGCCGGGATCACATCGCCATTCTTGAGGAACGGCGCGTTGCCGCTGCGTGGTACCAAGTCCAGATACTGCTCACCGATCGCCGACGCGCTATGCACGTGCGCCATCAGATCCGCCGGAATATCGACACCCGACTGCAACGACAACACCGCTTCGACACCGGCATTCGTCAGGTGCACCTTGGACACCTTGCCGACCTCCACCCCGCGATAGGTGACATTGCCGGCACGGTACAACTCCCCCGCCCGATCCAGCTCCACCCTCACGGTGTAGCGGCCAATCCCCAGATACACCGCCGGCAGCTGCGCGTAATACAACCCAACCATCCCCGCAGCGACCATCGAGATCACCGCAAAGACCGCCAAGGTGACGATGGTTCGCCGATCGAGGCGCACGTCGGCCGCCTAGGGTGACTTGCCGGGAAGTGAGCCACTCACAGGCATCCGGTAGCCAGGGCTGCCGGGGCAGGGTCCGTATCGCGTGCCTTCGATAACCCCGAGCTGATCACACAGCCCGTTGTTGACCGAAAGCGGCAACTTGGCCCACTCGGTTGCCCGCCATCCCAGGATCCAGTCGGGCATGGTGCCCGGAATCCACAGCACCAATTGGATCGCCGTGTAGGTCGCGAGGAAGATGATCAGCGTCCGCACGCCGGGCCGGTAGCGGTCCAGGCCGCGTTCGAGAACGTTGCGGCCCCGGTCATCTCGAAGGTTGCGCAGCGCTGCCGGCAGGCCCGCGAAAAGGATGAAGACGAAGTATTCGGGGAAGATGGGCCAGCGCCACGCGTCGCCACCCAGGCGAATCGCCCACGGGCCCCCCGGGTAGCTCCACAGGTGCAAGGGGATGATCGCCAGCGGCTCGGCGAGCGAGATCACCGCGGTGAAGACCAGTATCAATCCCAACAGCTTGGCGTTGGACAGCTCCGGCCACCGGCGCCGCGCCGGGCGGACGACGACGACGTTGGCCAGCATGGCGATGCCCGGCAATCCGAACGTGAACAGCAGGCCGAGGAAGATCAGCGGGAAGGGAAGGCGGCCGCAGTCGGGGTTCACCACGAACGGCAGGTGGCCGCACGGGTCGTTGAGGTTCACGAACTCCGAGGTGTAGACGAAGTTCGGCTGGAAGACGTTCAGGCCGCCGCAACCCCAGATCATCAATGCCGTACTGGCACAGAGCATCACGTCGAAGGTGAGGATCCGTCGTTGCCGCAGACAATCGCGCACCACTTTGGTCGCCACGATCACGGAGATGACGATGACCGCCGCCTCCGTGATGCGGGCTCCCCACCACTCAAGGCCGTGACTGTGGCCGCGGTACATGGTCACCTGGTGTGGCCCGTCCATCAGCCAGGCGATCAGCGTCCAACCCTCGAGGAACAGGAACGGCACGGCCGCCACGGCCAGCCACTGCGGCCAGCCCCACGATGGCGTTCGCGGCTTGAGGCGCGCGGGCTCGCGGATCCCGAGCGGCTCGTCGGTCATGGTCATCGCGCCCTACCTCACAGGAACGCCGTGTCGGGGTCCAGGCCGCACAGCACGCGCCCGTAGACCTCGGAGTTGGTCGTCGGCAACAGCAGCGAGTGAACGGAGATCACCTGCATGTCACGCAACATGCGCTGAAGCGCGTCCTTGCGGTGGATGGCGCTCGCGCCGGACGCGGCTTGAATCACGTCCGCGGCCTCGCGGCACAGGCGAACCGTCCATCCGGTGTCTGCGCGGCAGCGGGCGCGGGTCTCGATGTCCAAGTCGGACGCGCGCCGCGACGCGGTGCCGGCAAGGCGCTCGGCGTGGAACCGTGCCTGATCCAATTTCATTGTTGCGGTGTCTATCTGGTGATGGGTGAGTGCGGCATCGGCCTGCCTCAGGTAGGAGGTGTAGGTGATGCCGCGCTTACCGACGCGACTGCGGAAGACTTCGAGCGCGGCCGCGACGACGCCCAGCGGGGTGCCGGGCAAGCAGGCCAGCGTGAAGGCGGCGGCGGGATGCTGGTAGTACGGGTTGTCGCGGACCAGGCTGGAATCCGACCGTCCCGCAAGGAAGTCGCCGATGCGCAGCACCCGCTCCTCCGGAACGTAGATGTCTTGCCCGGTGAGCGTGTTGGACGCGGTCGCGCACAGGCCGGTCACATTCCAGTCGTCGAGCGGGACGATCTCGTGGCGGGGAATGAGGAAGAAGCCCGCATCCGGGACGTCGCCGTCGCCCTCGATGAGCGCGGCGGCGAAGCACCAGCCGGAGTATTGCTGGCCAGTCCCGAACGGCCACTTGCCGGAAACCCGATAACCGCTTCCCTCGCGAACCGCGGTGCCGCCGGGGTTGACGGTGATCGTGGAGGTGGGGTTGTCGCTGGCGACAAACGCCTGCCAACCGGGATCGGGCAGCTGACAGATCAGATACGCCGCGGCCGTGTACACGGTGTTGATGAAGGACGTCGAGGCGCACCCGCGGGCCAGCGCCTCTGTCACGCCGACGATGGTCCTCGGCGAGGCCTCCAGGCCACCGACGCTCTTGGGCAGCGCCATCCGGCGGATTCCGAGATCGTCGAGCTCGCCGATCGTCGTCTCGGGCAGGCCTGCCTGGCGCTCCGCATCGTCGGCGCGGGCGGCGAGTTGAGGGATCAGCGCCTCGGCCGCTCCGATGAGAACGTCGTCCACTTCGACGGCGGGGGAAACAATTTCGTTCGTGGCGGTCACTTGGCACCTCATTCGTCTCGGCATGGGAGTTGTCGCGGCAGCCGGGTCAAGGCGGGCATGCCGACAGCGGAGATGCAACCAGCGCGAGATATGCGCGCGCATGGGTAGCCACTACCCAAATCGGCCGACGGCGGCCGTCAGTGTGTCGGGGCGGGCAGCACGCCGGCCAGCTCGTCCCGTCGGGAGATGCCGAGCTTGTCGTAGGCACTTTGCAGCTGATGCTCGACGGTCCGCACCGACAGGTGGAACTCCTCGGCGATCTGCTTGTTTGAACACCCCACTACGGCTCGCATCGCCGCCCGCAATTCGGCGGGGGTAAGCGCGGTCTCGTCGCCCAACCCGCCGACACCGAGCACAACCGCCCCGTCACAGCGTTGTAGCAAGGCGTCGGCGCGGCGTCGGGCGGCGGTGGCTTTTCGGCTGTCACCCCTTCGCCTTCGGATGGATACCTCCGCCGCCGCGGCCTCCGCGGCAAGCAGATATGCGCCCATGCCCTCGAAGACCTCGGACACGTCGTGGAGCCGGTCGGGGTTGCCGCGGCCCAGCGCCCTGGCATGGGCGGCCCGGCCGGCGAAGAGGTCGCCTTCGATCTCGCCGGCGAGCGCGGTGAGGCGGGGCGCGACGCGCCTGGCCTGCCCCAGGCGCGCCAACCCGTGCAAGGCGGTGGCCTGCCCGATGAGATCACCGGTGGTCTCGGCGACCGTCAGCCCTTCCTGGAGAAAGTCGCGGGCGGCCTTGATATCGCCCTGTGCGACGGCGGTCCACGCCCGGGCCTGCAGCAGGTCGCCGCTATAGGCGAACAACCGGGGCGAAAGGTCCATCGCATCCAGGCCCGTCAGGGTATCGACCGCGTCGTCGGCCCTGCCTCCGAGGGCGAGCGCGAGCGACAGGTGAACCAGGCAGTGCCGGACGAAGAATGGCCGGCCGAGCTGCTCGTAGAGCGCGCGGGCCTCCCGGCAGCGTTGAACCGCCGACCGGACGTCGCCCTGCTCCCCCACCCGCGTCGCGAGTTGCCAGGCGAAGAAGGCCTGGCGTTCAACCGACCGTTCCTCGATGCCCTTCTCGTACTGCTCGACGGCGAGCGCGCCGGCCTCATGCAGCCGGCCGAGCTGAGCCAGGGCTTCGCCGCGACTGTAGTTATGGATCCACGGATGCCACTCGATGGGCTGCTGCAGCTTCAGGTGCTCGGAGGCGCCTTCGTGCGCCCAGTGCAACGCCTCGTGCATGCGGCCGACACGGGTAAGGCTGCACGACACGGTAAAGCAGGCCCACACTTTGGCGCTGCCGGTGGTTCGCTCGAGCAAGGGCGCGGCCGCGGCCACGGCGGCTCGTGGACCACCCGAGGGGGCGACCAACAGAAGGCTGGCCCGCCGAGCGCGCACCTCGTCCTTCCACGCCGGATCGGCGATCTCCGCCTCGGCGCCCTCCGCCAGCCGCAATGCGTCGTCGATCTTCGCGAGGCTGAACGCGACGTTGTCGAGCCGGGTCAGTGCGACGGCTCCCCTCTCGGCATCGGTTCTCGCGATCGCGGCGAGCTTCTCGAGGTTGCGCTCGACCTCCACACCGCGTCCGCGCAACGCCGCCACCTGTATCGCCAACAGTCGCGCAGGGAAGCCGGCGCCACGTTCGACGGCGGCCTCGGCGAGCCGGGCGGCAAGGTCGAAGTCATAACTGCCACGCGCTGCCTGGGCCGCCTCGAGCATCAGCGCGGAGGACCCGCCTCCGCACTCGAGGTGCCAGGTAGCGATCCGAAGCGTGTCTTCCGGGCGCCGCAGATCATCAGTTTCACAGGCGGATTCGACCGCTTCGGCGAGCGCACGGGCGACGGAGACGGTCCGGATGGCGGGCGTTCTCGCGCGAACGACGTCCGCATACAACGGATGCGCCAGTCTCAGTTGCAGTCCCCGGTCACACACCTCGCTAACGATCAGGCCGCGGCGCTCGAGCTCCTCGATCGACTCCGGCTCGGCGAGCACACGCAACAGTTCGGATCCCAGCGGTTCGCCGAAGGCCAAGAATTCCAGCACGGCGCGCTGCGCCGGACTCAACAGCGAAAGCCTCGCCTGCACCAGCTCCACCAGCCGCTCCGACGGCCTGATGCCACGCACCTGGCGCCAAAGGCCTTCGTCGTTGCGGAGGCTACCGTCCTCGACCGCACCCAACACGAGTTCCCGGATGAACAGCACGTTTCCCCGAGTACGCGCGACCAGTCGTCGCACCAGCCCATGATCGACCGGGCCACCAAGCACCGCGCCAAGGATCTCTCCGACCGATTCCGGGCCGAGACCTTCGACCGTAATGCGTTCAGCGTGCCGGTCTTTCCAAAGGTTGAGCACCGCGTCGGGCACGGGCTCGGACGACCGCACGGTCAGCAACACGAACGCGGCGCCCGAGCTCGCGAGCTGATGAACGAGTGTCGCGGTCGCATCGTCGAGGAGGTGGGCGTCGTCGACCAGCAAGGCGGGCCGCCGTGGCGCCACGCGCTCGACCAGCGCCTGAGACACGCGATGGATCATTGCGGCACGATCGTTCACCGCGGATGAATGCGTCGACAGCGGAAGGATGGTCGCCACCGCCCCGAAGGGGATACCGCGCGCGGTGTTGGTCGCCGTCGCTCGCATCGCGGCGAATCCGTGGCGCTCAGCCAGCGCGAGCGCCTCGACCGCCAACCTGGTCTTACCCACACCGGCCACGCCGGCGAGCACCACACCGCTGCACAGACCTTCGGTAAGGACGCGCTCGATTTCTGACAGCTCCTGCGCGCGTCCGACGAAGGGCCAAACCGTGAGCACGTCGCCCACGATACGACGACCGGGCCGCGGCACAGGCGGATTCCCTTATTATTCGTGAACGGCGGTTAACGAGCGGCTGCCGCTGCTAAGCGTCGCTCACGGTGCCGCAGGTGGCCCGACGCCCTCCGGATAAGCGCCATAGATGGTCAGACGTGCCATTTCGTCGATGAAAGCCTCGACGCTTGGGCGGGGGCGGGTTGCGCCCTCAAACATCCAGTCCCCGTATATCGCAACGGAAAACACAAGCCCGAACATCAGCCGGGTCATGACCGCGGGGTCGAAGTCACGGAACCCGCCGGCATCGCGCTCGCGCTCGATGAATTCCTCGAAGCGTTCGAGGAGCACGCCCAGCTGCGGCGTCGACATGGTGTCGGCCGCCAGTGAACCCGTTGCATGGCCACCGATCATCTCTCGGATCAGTCGCCGATTCTCCGTCAGCACGTCGTACACCCCGCGATAGAAGTCGCGCGCCTCCATATACGGGCTTTTCACGCCACGTGGGCGCGCGGCCCAGTCGGCGATGTATTCGGACACGAAGGTGCTGAATGGGGCCAGCACGGCTTCCTCGAACAGTTTCGCCTTGGATCCGAAATGCCGGAAGATCATTGGCTCCGTCACGGACGCCGCGCGCGCGATCTCCCGTGTGCTCGTGCCTGCGTAACCACGCTCCGCGAACAGGGCGCGGGCCGATTCCAGGAGTAAACGCCTTCCCTCGCCGCGTGCCACCGGCTGACCGTCGACCTTTGGCTTACTCGACACCCCGTCATTTTGGCATCGACCGCCGCCTTCTGAGGTCCGAACGTCGCCGGTCGGCTGGCGCGAATCCCACACGATGCCCACAGGGCGGAAGTCTAGTAACACTTAGTTTCTTTTTGTCTGCTCAACGAGCGGCGACGGCGTCCGTCAGGGGCTCCGGCGTAGCTGTCGCCGGCTCTCGCGCGGCGGCCTCGGCGTTGATGGCACGCACCGTCAGCACGGTGAACACCACGATCCAGGTGAAGAACACGATCATCGGGACATAGAAGACCAGGACTCCGTTCTGGGAGAACGGCCCGGTTTTGAAGAACAGTAGAAGGCTGGCCTCGCACATGAAGAAGCTGGAGAACAGGTTGAAGTACGCCGACCACCGCGGAAACGCCGGGCGCGCACTGTGATCCATCAAGATGCTCACCGCAAGCATAATTTGGAAGAGCGCGAAGGGGGCGCCGGTGAACAACACGCCCAGCCAGCCCAGGTCGTTCAGCGCCTGTGTCACTTCGGGGCTGGTCTCCCCCGGCCGCCAGGAGGCCGCGCCGAAGAAGAATCCGATGAACATCACCACCACGACCTCGCAGGCCACCGAGATCAGCATGATGTTGAACAGAATCGGCCACTGCCGCTCCCGCAGCCGCACCATCTGAATGATGCTCGCGCTCCACGTCGTGTAGAGGATGCTCGAGAAAATGAAGATGACGGTCGCGATCCGGATACCCGTCGTGTGCGCCAGGTATTCCGATACCACCTTGGTGGCGGGGTCGGCCGCCGACGGCGGCAGGATGTACTGGCCATGAGCCACCACGTTGGCCGCGAACGGCCAAAAGAACGCGAAAGCGATCCCGGTGTAGGCGCAGATCTTCAGGATCCGCGGGTTAAAGCCGTCGGCGCGCATGGCATCTCCAATCGTGGTGGGCGGGAGTCGGCAAGTCACGGATGGCTCGGGGGCCTCGGCATCGGGACGCCCGGCCCGGGGCAGGTGTGACCGTCGGCGCCGGAGGCACACATCTCGTTGACCATGTAGGACGGGTATCCGGCCGGGAACGGGTCCGAATGGGTGGCGAACCACTGCTGCGGAATCATATAGAGCACAACGAAACCCAGGTGAACGGCTCCATAAATCGCGAAGAATTTGACCGCCTGCTTGCCCTTGAAACCCACCTTGAGCGTGGTGATGCCGCGCTCGACGACAGTCTGACCGCGGTCGTCGCGGAAATAGCTCAGGCAAGCGATGGCCCCGAGTGAGAAGCCGCCGAAGAGAACGGTTTCCGACAGCGGAATCTGATACGTCTGACCCGCGAACAGGGTGATCGCGCGGATGCCGCCCGGATAGGCGTACACGCCCGTGCGCAACACGGCCCCCTCGACGAAAGTATCGGTGAGCGTCAAGCCGACAACGATGGTCAGCACGATGCCCACAACGCCGACGCGCGGCCAGCGCGCCTTGACTTTGCGCACCAGCCAAAGGATCACGATCACTTGCGAGAAAACCAGGGCGGTATACGCCGGTGGAACTATCAGCAGCGGTTCGGGCAACCTGTTGGCACGCGGGCTGGTCCAAGTGGGCCACGCACCGTTTGCCCAAGCGCCCCGGTTGATGAGATGCGAGTTATAGAACAGGGTGACCGACGTGTAGTTCATGACCATGTCCCAGAAGAACACCGTCGACGCCGCCAGCGCGATCATCGCGTCGGTGGTCAGGAATCCATGGCGCCGCCACGGCCGGATCACCCAAAGATAGAGCAACAGCACCGCGGCGGCCGGGACAGCGATCTGTAGGGCGGTGAACACCACCGCCTTCCACTCCGGAAGCGCGTCGCGACCCGGGTCCGTCGGAGTGAAGTTTGGGCCCAACGCCCATCTGGCCAATACGACAACCTGGAAGGCGAGAAGCACGACACCCGCGCTCCCCCAACACAACACAGCCCGCGGCGACCGGACCCGCTGGTCGTCAAGCGAGCCCCCCGATGCGACGTCACCACGGTGAATGGTCGCCACATCTGGTCCCTTCGTAGCCGGCACGCGCCGAACCTTCATCATGATGAAAGTGGCACTAACATTATGAGCCGCCTAGGCTCAGATATGCAAGTGCCACTTACACGCTGTGGGCGGCACCGCTGGCATGCGATCAATTCGCATAGAATCTCCCGTCATGCGGCCAGATTCCCTCGCGAAGCCGGCTATGCGCGATCGTGCGCGGGCCCGGACGCTCGCCGCCGCGCACCAGCTCTTCGCCGAAAACGGCTATCGAGCGACGACGACCAAGCAGATCTGCCTCATGGCCGGAATCGCCGAGCCGACCCTCTTCCGCCAATTCGGTTCCAAGGCACGCCTGTTCGAGATGACCGTGCTGGAACCGTTCACCGAGTTCATCGACGGGTGGATCACGTCATGGCGCGAGTTTTCCGCCGAGTCCTCGGTCCAGGACCTCGCCGAGAGCCTCGTGCGCGGGCTGTTCACCCTGGTGCGCCAGGACCGCAGGCTGTTTCAGGAACTCATGGAAGCTCGGGCGGACCCCAAAAACGATTTGCACGAATCCGCGGTCGCCATCAGCACCCGCATCCGCGAGGGCGTCCGGGCCGTGCAGGAGGTCGGCCTCGAGATTGCCGAAGAACGCGACCTGACACGGCTGGACCCGCCGGCGACGATCGCCTCGGTGGCCGCCATGGTCATGGGCGCGGTGCTGCTCGAGGACTGGGTGGTGCCGGCCGGCGTCCGGCGGCCCAGTCAAGAGCGGATGATCCACGAGATGACCATGATGGTCACTCACGGCATCACCGGCCGTCCGTCGTGATTCGGCGTCGGCGGCTGCCCTCGTCTAAGCCGTATTCCGCAACCCTGTGGCGCGGGCGTGCACAGATGTACGGAATTTACCGCGCGGCGCCGCACGTACACGCACGGTCACGGGGCTGAAAGGCCTAGGCGAAGTAATTCTCGTCGGGGTCTTCGCGCTGGGCTCGGATGGCCCGGAAGCAAAGGTTGCTCTGGATGATGATCCAAATCGTGAACAGTACGAACGGCGACCAGAACACCAGGAGCCCGTTCCAGGCGAACGGGCCGGTGCGGGGCAGGAAGGCGAACGCGCCGGCCTCGAACATGAACGTGATCCACAGCGAGCCGTAGGCCCACCAGCGCGGGAAGGGGTTGTTCTTGATCCGCTGGGTAGCCGGCCGCAGGGCGATCACCGTGACCGCGATCCAGGCGAAGATGTACGCCTGGTCGGTCGTCGTCATCGTCAGAGACGCCAGCTCGTGCATGAGGGTCGTCACTTCGGAGTTCTTCCGCGGCGCGGTGTAGGCCGCCACTCCCCACATCATCGGCGGAAGCGCAAGGTAGATCGACATCAAGGTGCCGCTGGCCAGGGTGAGGGCGCTCCACACCTTCCATCGCCCCGGTTCCACGCGGGCCATTTGTGCGGCGAACACGCCCCAGATCGGCATCATGAAGCACCCGGTCCAGCTGCAGATGACCGCGCCCCACTTGACCTTGGTCGCGTTGTCCACGTACCACTGCGCCACCTGCTCGGGCGACCACTGCGGGCTCTTCAACGGGCACTGCTGCAACAGGAATACGAAGGCGAGCCCGTAGACGATGGCCAGAACAACACCCCACCACAGGATCGCGCGCTGGCTCGCCAGGGAGAAGTGGCCGCGGTTATCGACAGTGCTGTGCGGCGGCGATGTCGTAGACGAAGTCATCAGTTGCCCTCCCAAACGATGCGGTCGATCGATCATCCGTGGCGCGGCGCATCGCAAGCAAGACGCGATGTGCCGTGCTTCACACACCATAACGATCGTTCGCAGGAATCGAAAGAGCTAGCTTGGGTTTCTAGCGTCTAAATCGCATATCACGCTGCCGAATTACCCATCGACGCCGGCAGGCGAGCGAATGGACGTTTCGGCCAAGCGCCCCGCCGTAGCTCGGCCATGCGGCACTCGCCGAAACAACACGAGACAAGGTCCGCCGACGCCGGCAGAGCCCAGCGCGCCGTCACCTGCCGTCGGCGACGGGTGGCCAATGCGCTAATTTTCCTGGGGTGACGTTCTCAGCTGCCGGCGCAGTCGCGCGCTGGATCACCCCTCTCCTCACCGTTGCGGCCGTTGTCGGCTCGAGCCAACTCGTCGACCCGGCGGTGCGGTTGGCGGACGACGCCAATCCGTTGGCCGGCATGCCCTTCTACGTCAATCCCAACTCCGCTGCGATGCGCGCCGCGCAGCACGCCGATCCGCCGAGTCCTGAGTTGACCGCCATCGCCAACACGCCGCAGGCCTACTGGATCGTCCCGGGCTCGTCCGCATCGACGGTCGCGAAGTACACCGGCGACGCGGCGGCCGCCGGCGCCATCCCGGTTCTGGCGATCTATGGGATTCCGCACCGCGACTGTGGCAGCTTCGCCGCGGGCGGCATGGGGTCGGCCGACGACTATCGCGGGTGGATCGACGGGATCGGTTCCCAGGTGGGCGGCACCCGCACGGCGATCATCCTCGAACCCGACGCCCTCGCGATGGCCGACTGCCTCTCGGCCGACCAGCGCCAGGAACGCTACGACCTGATTCGCTACGCCGTCGACACGCTGACACGCAGCCCGGGCACGGCCGTCTACGTCGACGGCGGTCACCTGCGCTGGCACAGCGCCGAGGACATGGCCGCCCGGCTCAACAAGGTCGACGTCGCCCGCGCGCGCGGTTTCAGCCTCAACACCGCGAACTTCTACACCACGGGCGACGAGATCGGTTACGGCGAGGCGATTTCGGGGCTCACGAACGGGTCGCACTACGTGGTCGACACGTCGCGCAACGGCGCCGGGCCGGCGCCCGACTCCGGGCTGAACTGGTGCAACCCCAGCGGGCGCGGGCTGGGCACTCCCCCGACCGCCGCCACCGGGGGCGCGCACGCCGACGCCTACCTGTGGATCAAGCGTCCCGGGGAATCCGACGGAACGTGCGACAAGGGTGATCCGCCGGCGGGCACCTTCGTGAACCAGTACGCCATCGATCTCGCCCACGCGGGGGGCTAGCCGCATCTCTGGCGAGGACGACGGGCGTCGTCGTAACCTCAAGCGACGGTCACCTCGGGTGGATCGGTCCACAAACCCCTAGCCGCACAGGGATTGGAGCACCAGAACGATGGCTGAGGAGCTGACGCCGCATTTCGAGGACGTGCAATCCCACTACGACCTCTCCGACGACTTCTTCCGCCTGTTCCTCGACCGCACCCAGATGTATACGTGCGCCTACTGGCTCGGCGCCGACGACATGACCCTGGAGCAGGCGCAGATCGCCAAAATCGACCTCTCGCTGAGCAAGCTGGGCCTGCAGCCGGGCATGACGATGCTCGACCTCGGCTGCGGGTGGGGCGCGGCCATGATGCGAGCCATCGAGAAATATGACGTCAACGTCGTCGGCATCACGCTGTCCAAGAACCAGGTCGCCCACGTCGAGCAGCTGTTCACGGAGTCGGACAGCCCGCGTTCGAAGAAGGTGTTACTCGAGGGCTGGGAGCGGTTTCACGAGCCGGTGGACCGGATCCTGGCGATCGGCCCGTTCGAGCACGTCGGCTACGACCGCTACGACGCCTTCTTCGAACGAACCTACGAGCTGTTGCCGAGCGGCGGCACAATGCTGCTGCACACGATCACCGTGCTGTCGGAAAAGGAGATCATCGAGTCCGGCTTGCCGCTCACTCCGGCGATCGTCGAATTCAGCGACTTCATGAAAACCGAGATCTTCCCGGGCGGCTTTTTGCCGACCATCGACATGGTGCAGCAGTTCTCGACGAAGGCCGGATTCAAGCTGAAGCGCCGCCAATCGCTGCAGCGGCATTACGCCAAGACCCTGGACGTCTGGGCCGCGGGCCTCGAGGCGCACAAAGCCGAGGCCATCGAGATCCAGTCCGAAGAGGTCTACGACATGTACATGAAGTACCTGACGGGCTGCGCGAACCTCTTCCGCAAGGGCTACACCGACCTCAACCAATTCACCCTGCGGAAATAGTCGTCGTGTCGCGCCCAGAAGGGCTTCACATTCCCGGGTTTCATTAAATAGAGTTAGCGGTCCGAGTCTCCCCGTTGAACTTGATGGGAGTCGAAAATGTCGACTTTCCTGATCGCAGCACCAGAGGCCTTGGCCGCGGCCTCGGCGGATTTGAGCGGAATCGGGGAGGCGATCAAAGAGGCGACGGCGTCGTGGGCGCCGCCCACCACGGGGATTGCGCCCGCGGCCGCCGACGAGGTGTCGGCCGCGATCGCGCGGTTGTTCGGCAACTATGCGCAGACGTATCAGACGCTGGGCGCGCAGGCCGTCGCGTTTCAGCAGCAGTTCATGCAGGCGCTGAGCGGCGGCGCGGGCTCCTATGCGGCCGCCGAGGCCACCAGCGCGGCGTTTCTGGGGCTTCCCGGCCCACAGGCCGTGGAACGGAACCTGCTGGACACGTTCAATGCATACAGCCTGACGTTTACCGGCCGGCCGCTGATCGGCAACGGCGCCCCCGGGACCCCCGGGACCGGGGCCCCCGGAGGGGCCGGCGGGTGGTTGCTCGGTTCTGGCGGCGCCGGCGGGTCTGGCGCGGCAGGTAACCCCGGCGGGGCCGGCGGGCCGGCGGGACTGATCGGCACGGGTGGGGCGGGCGGTGCCGGCGGCACCGGCGCGGCCGGTGGTCCGGGCGGGCAAGGCGGGTGGCTCTTGGGCACCGGCGGGACCGGCGGGACGGGCGGCTTCGCCTCCGGGACCGGCGGCGCGGGCGGGACCGGCGGGGCCGGCGGGTTGTTCGGCGCCGGCGGGCCCGGCGGGGTCGGCGGGTTCTCGTCGGCCGGAACCGGCGGCGTCGGTGGGACCGGCGGGGCCGGCGGTCTGCTCGGCGGCCTGCTTGGCGCCGGTGGCGGCGCCGGCGGGGTCGGCGGGGCCGGGGATACCGGCGGGGCGGGCGGTGCCGGCGGTGCCGGCGGCATGCTGGTCGGGGCCGGTGGTGCCGGCGGCACCGGCGGGTTGGGCGCGACGGGGGCCGGCGGGGCCGGCGGGCCGGGCGGCGCAGGCGCCCTGCTGGTGGGTAACGGCGGTCCGGGCGGCGTCGGCGGCACCGGCTTCGGCGGCGACGGCGGGGCCGGCGGGACCGGCGGCCACTCCGGCTGGCTGCTCGGCTCGGCCGGCTCGGGCGGCGCCGGCGGCAACAACTTTGGCAGCGGCACCGGCGGCCACGGCGGGGCCGGCGGTGACGCGGGCGTGATCGGTTTCGGCGGGGCCGGCGGGGCCGGCGGGTTCGCGTCCGCCGGAGGCGGTGGGGCCGGCGGGACCGGCGGCGCCGGCGGCCTGTTGGCCGGCGACGGTGGCGCCGGCGGGGCCGGCGCACAGGCCGCCGGTTTTGCCGGCGGGATCGGCGGGGCCGGGGGCCGGGCGGTGCTGCTCGGGATTGGCGGGTCCGGCGGGACCGGCGGGCTCGGTGCGCCCGCCGGCGGCAACGGCGCCGCCGGCGCCAACGGGGTGTTGATGCCGGCGGCGGCGCTCAACGTGATCAACGCGCCCAGCGTGGCGCTGACCGGGCGCGCGCTGATCGGCAACGGCGCCGCGGGCGCCGCGGGCAGCGGGGCCCCCGGGGCGCCCGGCGGGTGGTTGCTCGGTTCTGGCGGGGCCGGCGGTTCCGGCGCAAACGGCCTGCCGGGCGGGATCGGCGGCGCCGCCGGGCTGTTGGGCAGCGGCGGGGTCGGCGGCGCCGGCGGGTTCGGGGCCTCGGGGCCCGGCAGGGCCGGCGGCATGGGGGGCCATGGCGGTTGGCTGTTCGGTAACGGCGGTCCCGGCGGGGCCGGCGGCGTCGGCGCCGCCGTGGGAGCCGACGGGAACGGCGGCAGCGGCGGAACCGGCGGGGCCGGCGGGTTGTTGGGCTCCGGCGGGGTCGGCGGCCCCGGTGGGTTGACCGGTCAGCTGACCAGTGGTTTGCGCCCCGGCGCGGGCGGGGCAGGCGGGACCGGCGGGCCGCTCGGTGGGCTGTTCGGCGCCGGCGGCGGAAACGGCGGGGTCGGCGGAGCGTCCATCCAATCCGACGGTGGGGCCGGCGGGCCCGGCGGCAGCGGCGGCTCGCTGTTCGGTCCAGGCGGCGGCGGCGGGGACGGCGGCTCCAGCAGTCAGGGCGCCGGCGGGGCCGGCGGGACAGGCGGGGCGGGCGGCCCGCTGTCGGGCAGCGGCGGTGCCGGTGGGGCCGGCGGATCCAGCACCAACGGCGCCGGTGGGCCCGGCGGAATCGGCGCCACCGCGGGCTGGGTGGGCTCCGGCGGGGCCGGCGGCGCGGGCGGCACGTCGGGCGCAACCGTCGGCCCATTCGCGGGCGGCCAAGGCGGACCCGGTGGCGGCGCCGGCTTCGTGGGCTCCGGTGGGGCCGGCGGGCCCGGCGGATTCGCCGCGGCGGGCCCCGGCGGGAACGGCGGCCACGGCGGGAACGGCGGGTCGCTGGTGGGCAACGGCGGTCCCGGCGCGGCCGGCGCGGACGTCGCCCTCGCCTCGCCTTTCAGCGGTGGCCAGGGCGGCAGTGGGGGCAGCTCCATCCTGGTCGGCGTCGGCGGCAACGGCGGCAACGGCGGCCACGCCGGCGCCGGGCTGTTGGGCGGCCCCGGCACCGTGGGGGGCGGTGGAGTGCTGCTCGGCCGCAACGGGATCCCCGGGTTGCCGATGAGCCCGAACCTGTTGGTCAACCCCGGCTTCGAAACGGCCGACCCGTCGGGGTCGGGCTACAGCGGCGTCACCATCCCGGGCTGGACGGTGAGCGGCACCCCGACGATCATCGCCTACGGCACCCCGCGCGGCTATCCGGGACCCTTCTCCATCCCGGACCTGCCCGGCTTCCTGGGCTTCCCCGGCGCCGCGCCCCCCGGCGGCGGCAGCAATTTCGGTGGCGGCGGTCCCGTGGCCACGTCGACCATGAGCCAAATCGTCGACCTGAGCGCCGCGGCCGGCAAGATCAACACCGGCACAACGCCGTACACGCTGAGTGGAATGCTCGGCGGCTACCTGGGCGACCCGTCCGCGGCCTCACTGAAGGTCACCTTCCTCAACAACAGCGGGGCCGTTCTGGGCACCGGCACGACCACGTCGGTCACGTCGCTGGATCGCTTGGGAATCACCGGATTCCAGGGGCGCGACGTCTCCGGGACGATCCCGGTGGGCACCACCAAAGCCGTGGTGACCGCGACCTTTGCCGACCACAACCCGGTCCTCGGCAACTACAACAACGCCTTCGCCGACAACCTGTCGTTCACCGTCGGCGATCCGAACCTCACCCAGCCGACGCTCACCGCACCGACCCCCAACGTCGGCCACCTGGATCACGTGTTCCTGATTTACATGGAGAACCACGGCGTCGGCGACATCCTCGGCAGCCCCAACGCGCCGTACATCAACAGCCTGATCAGCACCTACGGCTACGCGAACAACTACTACGCGCTCGGCCACCCCAGCGACCCCAACTACTTCCGGGTCCTGGGCGGAACGGACTACGGCATCGACGTCAACCCGCCGCCGAACGTCATCTACGGAACCAACAACCTCATGGCGAAGATGGATACCGCGGGCGTCACCTGGGCCGGTTACGCACAGAGCATGCCGGCCCCCGGCACCATCGTCGACTCGGGTGACTACGCGGTCGACCAACTACCCTTCGCGATGTTCAACTATGTCTATGCCAACCCGACCCCGGGTTACCTCACGACCCACCTGCTCCCGCTGGGGAATTTGAACCACGATCTGATGGACCCAAGTAAGGCACCGCAATTCACGTGGATAGCCGCCAACGAGTCGAACAACATGGAAGGCCCCGTCAGTACTCCGACCGGCGCGCTGAACTTCCTCGGCAGCCAGCTCACGACGCACCAGTACAACATCGCGGCCGGTGACCAGTTCGTCCAGCAACAGGTATCCACCATTATGGGCTCGAACACGTGGACCAACCCGACGCAGCACGACGCGATCATCATCACGTTCGACGAGGACTACAACAACCTGTCGCTGGGCATCGGCAATGAAGGCAACAACGTCCCGATGATCGTCATCCCCAACGCGGGCGCCGTCAACGCCGCGACCGGGGCGATGCAATCCGGCCACTTCATCGCCACCAGCCACTACGACCAGTACAGCCTGACGGCCACCATTGAAGACGCCTTGAGTCCGGCGCCGGGAGCGCTGGGACCGCTCACCGCCAACGACATGTACGCCCAACCCATGAACGAATTCTGGAAGTAACGGCAGACTCTCGCGGGCACGCTGGACGCGGGACTTCTGCGTGTCGGATTGTCGAGGACTGGGCACTCCACCTTTGACTGCTGGTTCACATTTCAGCTGAAAGGTGCATGATGCCGCACATAGTGATGACCGTGTCGGGAACCGGTGTCGACATGTGGAATACCGCGCCACCGCAACCCGCCGGTGTCGCCGCCGCACTGGCGGCCGCGTTTCCCGACCTGTTCTACTGGCAGCCCGTCGGGAACTACCCGGCCAGCGCGTTCCCCATGGGCCCAAGCGTGGACGCCGGCGTCGCCGAGCTGAATAGGCTTTGCACACAGATCAATCCGCCAGCCGGCGTGCCGTCGTATCCGGAAAACTCCATCATCCTGCTCGGGTACTCGCAGGGCGCTATCGTCGTCTGTCAATTCCTGCACACGATAGCGTGGACGAATCCGCAGATCGCGAACCGCGTTGTCGCGGTGGGTGTTTGGGGAAATCCGCAGCGGTTGCCGGGGTTCGCCTCGGGCAACCAGTTCGCCGGGTGGCCGATGCCGGCCGATGTGGACGGTGTCGTCACCGGCGGCGTAGCGGGTCCGGCCTGCATGAGGCCGGAGGACGTGGCGCCACACCTACTCTCGCCGGTGACCCATTTCTGGGGCGATTTCGTCAACACCATCGGCGTCGGCAACGATATCTACACGGACGCTCCCGTCGGTCCCAACCCGTGGACGGCCGAGGCGGGCCCGGGAGTCATCGAGACGCAGATCTACAACATCGTCCAAAATGCCAATAGCCCAAACATTTTCGCGATCCTGCGCGACGCGTTGAAGTTGGTGAACCCAACCACCTCAGTTGAGGAGATCATCTCCATCACCGAAGCGATCTACAACGGCGGAATGTTCTGGGCGGCCGGCCCCAACGCATCTCACTACACCTACGACACGACGCCGATCTATAACTTCATCGCCTTGGCAGGCCAAGAGACGCAACCGTTTTCCACCAGCCAGGTTTGACGAGGCGCTCCCCGGATGCCCCATCGGTAGAGTGTCAGGAAACAGCCCGGAGGATGAGCATGCGATCAGTCGCGTTGGCCGCCGCCTTTGCCGTGGTCTTCGGCTTCCTCGCGCCGTCTGATCCCCCAGGCCCGCCCACCAGGCTTGCCGACCACACCGTCCCTTTGGCTCCTCCCGCCGACCCCGGCGACGGTTCCCTGCCAAACCCGGGCCAGCTGACGCCATTCGACGTGCAATACTCGGCGATCGCGCGCCTCGATCCGGCGTTGTTGAAAGCGATTCAGGCTGCCGCCACTGCCGCCGCCGCGGATGGCGTAACGATGACCATCACCTCGGGCTGGCGGTCGCCGGAGTTTCAGCAGCGGCTGCTGGACAATGCCGTGCAGACCTACGGCAGCCTCGCCGCGGCGCGCCAATACGTGCAGACCCCGGCGATGTCCAAGCACGTCACGGGCGAGGCGGTCGACGTCGGGGGCTCCGGCGCCGACGAATGGCTCATCGGCAACGGGTCGCGCTTCGGGCTATGCCGGATTTACGCGAACGAGCTGTGGCACTTCGAACTGGCGACGGACGCGGCCGGGAACTGCCCGGCGCTCCTTCCTAACGCGGCCGGCTAATGGACAGCGCAACCGTTAGATGCCGTTGTCCACGTCGGTCTGGACCTCCGGGGTGCCGGACCATCCACTCATCGCGCCCTTGTTGCAGCCGCCCGTCATCGAGAGAGAAATCTACAACATCGTCCAAAATGCCAATGGCCCAAACATTTCGCGATCCTGCGAGACGCATTGAAGCTGGTGAACCCGGCCACCTCGGTCGCAGAAATCATCTCCATCACCGAGGCGATCTACAACGGCGGAATGTTCTGGGCGGCCGGCCCCAACGCGTCCCACCACACCTACGACACGACGCCGATCTACAACTTCGTCGCCTTGGCGGGCCGGGAGACGCGACCGTTTTCCACCAGCCAGGTCTGACGAGACTAGTCGAGGGCGTGCGGCGTCACGAGGAACTTCTCTCCCGTCGCTCGCTTGACGTATTCGTTGAACGCGTCGGGTTTGAGCATGCCGGCGAGTGACACCTCCCTGGTGTAGCGACTCGCGAACGTCGTGGTGAGTTCGGCGGCCACCCGGGCGCGCAGCCGACCGAAGGTCGCGGCGTCAATGCTCTGGAGAAATGGGGTCAGCAGCCACCCTCCGACGCCCCACGTCATCCCGAAGTTCCTCGTGAGCACCGTCGGACTGGTGTCGAGCGAGCCGTAGATGTACACCTGCTTGTGGACGTTCGATCCGTACCGCGAGTATGCCGCCGCGGTCGCGCTGGCCGCCTGCTCCATGCCGTTGAGGATCTGGCTCGCGAGCGTTCCACCGCCCGTGGCGTCGAACGCGAGCGTCGCGGATGTGGCTTTGAGGGCCTCGACGAGGTCGGTGGAGAACGACGGCGATGCCGAGTTGAGGACATAGGTTGCG
Organism: Mycobacterium sp. NGS34; assembly: GCF_059812845.1. NCBI lineage: Bacteria > Bacillati > Actinomycetota > Actinomycetes > Mycobacteriales > Mycobacteriaceae > Mycobacterium > Mycobacterium sp. NGS34. The sequence continues at coordinate 70,702 of NZ_JCALDM010000013.1, read as the reverse complement.
CCGAGCGACCTCAGCAGCTTCTCTTGCTCCGGCTTGCGGACGATGTTGACCAGCGGTATCCCATCCTTCTGGCAGAGCTTGACCAGCATTTGGCCGAGATTCGACGCCGCGGCGGTGTGCACGAGGGCGGAATGTCCTTCGCGGCGCATGGTTTCGGTCATCCCGAGGGCCGTCAATGGATTGACAAAAGACGACGCCCCGTCGCGGGCCGTGGCACCCTCGGGCAGGACCAAGCATGCGGAAGCGTCGATCGCTCGGTATTGCGAGTACATCGCGCCGCCCGCAATCGCGACAGTTTTTCCGACGAGGGCCTGGGCCGCCGCCGACTCCCCCGCCGCCACCACGGTGCCTGCGCCCTCGTTACCCACCGGAAGCGACTGGTCGAGTCGCGCCGATAGCGCTGTTACGGCGGCCTGTCCGATCGGGGCGGTGACCACGGGACGCTCCGGCGTGCCAGCGACCGTCGCAGTACTCATGTCCGCGCTCGCAACAAGCAGTCCCAAATCGGACGGGTTGATCGGCGCGGCTTCCACGCGCACCAACACCTCGTTGGCACCGGGGGCGGGAACCGGAACCTCCTGCAGCGACAGTTCCAGGGTGCCCCCAGACGTCACCAGTGAACGCAGTTCTAGGGCGTTGTCAGGCAAATCTCCGGCCATGCGTGGTGCCTCGTTCCTGTTAGGGGTGTGCCTTCAGTTCCTGAACACGAAAGGCGGCTACGAATCTTCCCTGACTGCGTCGAGGTAGAACCACCGGCCGGCTCGGCGTTCGAAGCGACTGCGCTCATGCAAGCTGCCGGCGCGGCCCACGGACTCGAATCGGGCCGTGAATTCCACTTCGCCAGAATCGTCGTCCGGGCCACCCGCGACGGTGTCGACCACCTCCAGGCCGGTCCAGGTGATGGTCGGGTCAACACTCACCTCGACCGGCCTGGTGCGCGGGTGCCACGTGCGGAACAGATAGTCGGCGTCACCGTAGGCGAATGCCGAATACCTCGACCTCATCAGTTCCTCTGCCGATCGAGCCTGCAACTCACCAGAGTGAAGCGGCCCGCAACAAGCGGGATAACCATCGTCACTGCCGCAAGGACACGGCGGCCCGAGAAGCTCGTCCATATCAACAGCTTGCGGGGCGGCCCTTTCGGCAGACAACCCATCACTGATCGCTGTCAAGCATCAGCGCCAGGTGGTGCGAAAATGAGGGATGCCGCACGAGCACACGCCGCCGCGCCCCGAAGGCGCCCAGGCCGACGCGGAGGAATGGGCGCGCTTTTTCGAATACTTCGGGCACGCCCGGGTGCGTCGGGGTATACGAATGCTCTCCAGGCTCCCGTCTGCCCCGCGGTGCGAGGCCTGCGGCAGCCCGTATACGGGATTCGGCGGCTGGCTGATGCGACGCGCCGGCAAAACCCCGTCGCGAAAGAACCCCCGTTGGTGTGAGGCCTGTTTCGAGAAGTCACCCACGGGCGGCGGCGTGACACTGCAGATCGGGGTGCTCTTCGCCGACGTCCGCAACTCGACCGCGCTGGCCGAGACCTTGCCACCCGGTGAAATGGTCGCGATCCTGAATCGCTTCTACTCGAAACTGACGCAGGTGATCGTCCAGCATGGCATCGTCGACAAACTCATCGGCGATGCCGTGATGGGCCTCTACTTCGCGCCGCTGACGCCCGACGGGCGCTATGTCGATTCGATGGTGAGCGACGCTCGCGCGATACTGCGAGCCCAGGGCTACGGCACGCGCGCGGGGCCACAGCTGGAGGTGGGTATCGGTCTCGACGTCGGCCCGGCGTATGTGGGGATCGTCGGCGAAGGTGAGATCCGCGACTTCACGGCGATCGGCGACGTCGTGAACACCGCGTCGCGGCTGCAAAGCGTCGCAGCGGGCGGGGAGATCGTCATGTCAGACGCCGTAGCGCGCATCGCGGCCGTCGCCGGGGGTGAGGTCGTCACGCTTGACCTCAAGGGCAAGGCCGAACCCGTGACAGCCCGCCGGATCACCGTCGCGAGCTGAACGGGCGTGCCCTCGCGAAGGCGCGTCGGACTGGTTACGCGCGCGTCGGTGATTAGGTTGCCTTGGCGATTTTCCAGCCTGTGCCATTGTTCACGAGCGTGTATGTGGCTGTCACGTTGGTCTGGAAGTCGCCGCACACGGCGGTTGCCTCTGTCGTATTTCCTTTGATGTCACCGACTTTGATGTCGTCGCGACCGTATTGCTTAGGAACGAAGACGCTCTTGTAGTAGTCGCACTGCTTGACCGGATCACCCTGGAAAAAATGCAGCACCTGTTCATCGAGGAACTCGCCGGTCATTAGGTCGCATCGCGGTTCCACCATCCAGCTTTTAATCGTGTCAGCAATGGAGGATTGGTCAGCGGCGCTCAGACCAGGCGGGTCGGCCCTTATTGCCGGGGCGGCGCTAAGGGCAGTTCCCCCAATCGCTATGACGGTGACCATGCTCGTGAGGAATGGTCGAAGCATGAGCTGACCTCGTTCCATGCGAAGCGCCGTTGCTTGCTGGCGGGAACCTAAAGCGCGAACACTTACAGCCTCTAGCGCCGAAAGCCGCCGGTCAACAACCAATAGGCGTCGCTCGTCCTCGAGACCAGACGTTCTCCCGGGTGCCGATGCTCACGGCGGCGCGCTTTAGCACTCGCAGGCTAGGCCGTCGCCATCGCGGTCCTGCTTCGGACAGTAGGCCGGATCGCCTTCCGGAATATTGCACCTGCCATGCGCTTTCGCGTCGGTGCAGTTCTTGTAGACACAACCGGGGGCGTTGTTGTTTACCTGCGAACAGTCGATGCCGGACGGGTCCGCCACTGCGACTGGGGCCGCACTGAGGGCGGTTCCGCCAATCGCCACTACCGTGGCTGCCGCGATGAGAAGTGCACGAAGCACGACGGAAACCCCTTCGGTAGAAGCGCTGTTGCCTGCTGACGGCACGCTAAACGCGCGAATGCTGGCACAACCAGTGCCGAAAGTCCTTTTGAGGGGGCTTGACGCGCCAGCCGGTCAAGCGGTTCCAGTGTCTGCTGTCACCCGTAGTGCCTAACAATCGCGTATTTTGGCGGATCCCGCCGCGATTGCCGAACATCTGTCTGGTTCGCTACCAGCCGCCCTCACGGATTGCGCTTCGACTGGCGACAACCGATTCGAAATAGCGGCGCGGGGCCTCGGCATAAATGGTCCCGAAGGCCAACGACGACTTGCCGGATCCAGAGATCCCACACCGCAGCCGCGCGAGCATGATGTTTGCTGGTCGATCTCGCAGCGCGCGTCACGATACCGACGGAACGAAACCCACCGGTCACGACCGAGCTGTGAGCGCAGCGAAGGGGTGTTCAAGACTCGTGATCGCGAGCGGCGTCGCGCCTAAGCGGCCACGTCCAGGCGCGTGAGCCCGCGCAGCACCGGACTCTCCCGGTACACCGGCCGGTCCTCCACGAGCGAGAGCCGCGGAAACCGCTTCGTCAGCGCGTCGAACGCGAGCCGCGCCTCGAGCCGCGCGAGCGGCGCCCCGAGGCAGAAGTGCGTGCCGAACCCGAACGCGAGGTGCGGGTTTGGGTCGCGCGCGAGGTCGAGCTGGTCGGGGTCCTCGAACCGGTCGGGGTCGTGGTTCGCCGAGCCGATGCTCACCAGAACGAGCGAACCCTCGGGGATGACATGGTCATCGATCGCGACGTCTTCAAGCGCGACACGCAGCGTCGCCTGCACGGGCCCGTCGTAGCGGAGCAGCTCTTCGATCGCGGTCGGGAGCAGCGCGGGCTCGTTGCAGAGCCGCTTCCACTGATCGGGCTCGCGCAACAGGGCGAGCGTGCCGTTGCCGATCAGGTTGGTCGTTGTCTCGTGGCCGGCGAGCAGCAGCAGGTTGCCGGTCGCGAGCAGCTCGGCGTCGGTGAGAGCGTCGCGCTCTTCCTGGGCCGCGATCATCGCGCTGATCAGGTCCTCGCGCGGGGCGCGGCGGCGGGCAGCGATGATGTCGGCGAGGTAGTCGAAGATCTGGCGCGCCGCCTCGGCGCCGGTCGCGCGCCCCTCCGCGCTCGGCGACGCGAAGCCGTTGATCATCGCGCTGGACCACTGACGGAACTGACGGTGGTCCTCCGCCGGGACACCGAGCAGCTCAGCGATCACAATCGCCGGGAGCGGCTCGGCGAGGTCGTGGATCAGGTCGAAGGTGCCCTTGGTCTGTGCTTCGTCGGCCAGCTCGCCGACGATTGCCTCGATGTGGCCGCGCAGCGCTTCGATGCGCTTGGGCGTGAAGGCCTTGTTGACGAGCTTGCGGACGCGCGTGTGGTCTGGCGCGTCCATGGTCAGCATCGAGCGCATGCCGGTCGCGTTCTGGCGCAGGAACTCCGGCATGCGGTCGAGGTTGTCGCGCATGAGCGGCGCGCGCAACCGTTCGACCGAAAAGCGCGGGTCGCGCAACGCCGAGTGGACGTCGCGGTAGCGCGTGAGCATCCACGCGCCGGGTCCGGCGTAGTTCGGGACCGGCACCTCGAGCACGGGCCGCACAGTGCGGATCACGGAGTAAATCGGGTAGGGGTTTTCGAGCGAGCCGGCGCTGCGCAGCGGCAGGAACAGGTCGAAGTCAGCGGAGCCGTTAGGAGAAGGAAGAGGTGACGACCGGTCGCGAGAGGGCGCCGAGCGCTGCCAGACACGAGACGTCATGGCGGGGTCCTCTGGGCGAGCACAGTGTTGAGAATGGCCGACTGACCGGCCACAATAACACCGTGCCCACGATCGCCTCAAGCGCGCGCGTCGCGTTCCGCGAGGGCCGCCAGTCCCCCCTGACCGCGCGTCGCCCGGAAGCTCTGGACCTCTCGCGAGGCAGGGATCGCGAAGGGCACCCCCTATCTCGACTTCGATCGCAAAGGCGCGCTGCAGCTTCGTGATCCGACACTTTCGAGTCGTCCGAATCCTGCGCGTGTCACTCGCGGTCGTGCGCGTCCTACCCCGGTACCTGCTGCTCCTGGCGCGCGATCGCACCGCGCTGTGGCCTACGAACGACGCCGACTGGCAGCGCGCGCACCGCGCGGCCGCCCGCGAGATCAAGCGCGTCGCGCTCTCGCTGGCCGGCGCCTTCACGAAGGCCGCCCAGATCCAGGGCGCACGGGCCGACTTCTTGCCAGCGCCCTTCATCGAGGAACTGAGCCAGTTCCACGACGCAGTGCCGCCGCGCCAATTCGAGACGCTGCGGCCGCTCGTCGAGCGCGACCTCGGCCGCCCTCTCGACGAGGTCTTCGCGACGATCGACCGCCGGGCCCTCGCCGCCGCTTCGTTGGCGCAGGTGCACCGCGCGACGCTGCGCGACGGCAGTCAGGTCGTCCTGAAGATCCGCTATCCCGAGATCCCGAGGATCATTCCGCTCGACCTCGGCATGCTGCGCCGCGTTGTCAGGATCGTCATGCTCGTGCAGCGGCGCATTGACCTGCGAGCGCTCGTCACCGAGACGACGCGCTTCATCGAGTTCGAGCTCGACTTCCGGCGCGAGGCACGCTCGACCGAGCGGCTCGCGAAGAACCTCGCTGACGTCCCCTTCGTGGTCGTCCCCCGCATCCATCCGGAGCTGTGCGGCGAAAACGTGATCGTGCTCGAGTACTTGCAAGGCATCCAGGTCGCGCGCACGAAAGAGCTTGTCGCGGCGGGCCACAAGCTCGCGGAGATCGCGCGCAGGGTCGGCGCACTGTACGGCACGATGATTTTCGAACAGGGCTTCTTCCACGGCGACCCGCACCCCGGGAACCTACTAATCCTGCCCGACGCCCGGATCGGCCTCCTCGATTTCGGCTTGGCCAAGGAGCTGCCACGAGGATTCGCGCGGCTCGTCGCGACGATGATGGTGTCTTCGATGATCGGTGATTCCCGTTCCGCGTTCGCCGCGGCCGAGCAGCTCGGCTTCGACGTCGCCTCGATGAAACCCGACAACCTGCGCACGCTGATGCTGATGACGATCGGCGACAGCGACACCGAGGCCGGCTTCTTCGAGATCCTGGGCGAGACGAGCCTGCGCAAGATCCCGGAGGACTTCGCGCTCGTCGGGCGCACGCTAATCCTTCTGAACGGGCTCTCGCACCGGCTCGCGCCCGGGCGCCGGTTGATCCAGGCCGAGCTACTGAAGCACCTCGCCGCGGGCGCGGCCCGCACAGACGGCGACGAGCCGCTCCCATCGGCCAGCGCGGATAATTCGGACCGCACACCCGCGTAATCCTGAGGTACGGCGGTATCCGTGGCCACGGCGTCGGTCGCTGTTCGGGTAATGAAATGCCCGCGTGTGCAACTAAAGTTCGCGACCGTATCCACGGTGAGCACGCCGCGCTTAACTCCCTCATTCCAGGAGTGTCAAGGATCAGCCGAAGTAACTGTCAAGCATCAGCAGAAACACTGTCAGGCATCACCCGAAATAAAAAGTCAAGCATCAACCGAGGTCATACATCCGCGACGTGGGGCGGGCGGGGCTCGAACCCGCGACCAAATGGATTATGAGAGCGTCCGAACTGGGCTTTTGTAACTAACGGCAGTTCATGGTCGCCTATGGGGCGATAGGGGTAATCCGTTCGGGCGCAAAGTGTCTGAGTGTTGATTGCACCCGGTCGGTCGCGGCTGCCATTGGGTGCGCTGCGAACTGGTGCGGGCTGCGACCGCTCAAGTTGTGAGGACACCGACTTATGGCCCAACATTGCCCAGATTAAGCCGTCAGCCGCCTCAGGCGGGCCTACCTGGACGGCGTGTGTTTTATCAGAGCGTCTCGGTTGCGGTCGCATGCGGCACTCCCAGCCCTTCGGCCAGATTCCGCAATGCGATTTCAGCCAGCGGAAGGTCTGCACCCACTTCTCCGCCGAGACCCAGCGCCAGGCTGAGATCCTTTTCTCCCAATTCACGGGTGTGCAGGAAGGGCTGGTAGAGGAAGTGGTCTGGGGCCAGCGGCTTGCTCATGTCGTCGCGGAACATCATTGCGCCGGTGCCACCGCTGTGTGCATCAGTGTGGCGCACGACCCGGCTGAACGCTTGCACGTCAAGACCCGCCAACTCGGCGAGCTTCATCGCTTCGCACGCGGCCGCAAAAGACGTGAAGGTCAGCATGTTGCGCGCCAGCTTCATCCGGGTCCCCGCGCCGGGTTCGCCTGCGTGAACCACCATCGACGCCCACTGCTTGAACGCCGGCTTGACGAGCTCGTAGACCTGGCGTTCGGCACCCACCATGACGGCCAGATCACCCGTCTTCACCGCTTCCACGCCGCCGCTGACCGGCGCATCGATGACGTGAATGCCGTCCTTCTCCAGCTCCGCAGCCAGTTCGACCGCGGTTCTGTGGTCGATCGTCGAGTGGATCGCGATGACGGTGCCGCGCTTGGCCCGCGGGGCGAGCCGCGCCACCACCTCGCGCACTTGCTCGTCGTTGAGCACCATGACACTGATGATGTCGGCGGCCGCGACCTCATCCACGCTGTCGGCGACCTGTACTCCGGCGTCGGCGAACGACGTTGTCGCGTCTGGCCGTACGTCGAAGACGATCAACCCGCCCGGCCAGCCAACCAGCCGCTTGGCCATCGGTGCACCCAGATTGCCCAGCCCAATGAAGCCCAACATCGGCGCTTGATCTTCCGCCATGGGTACCCTCCTCAGGGTCGCATGATCATTCTGCACGACGGCATCGTCACGCCCGCCGTAGCAGCATTGCGGTGGTGCCGCTGTTGGCCGCTCCCACGCCAACAGCAGCCAGCTTCGCCCCGTCGACCTGGCGCGCACCGGCCTCGCCACGGATCTGCAGACATGCTTCATGAAGATGCCCGAAGCCGTGGAGACGTCCACCGGATAGCTGCCCGCCGGCAGTATTGATAGGCAATTGTCCGCCTAGCGAGATGCGCGCGGGATCCGCGATCCACGCGCCGGATTCCCCGACTGGACAGAAACCGAAGTCCTCCAGCCAGCAGAGCACGAAGACACTGAATCCGTCATACAGCGAGGCCACGTCGACATCGGCAACATCGAAATCCGTCCGCTCCCAGATCCTGGACCAGCGCGAGCTGATGCGGGTGATGTCGTCTCCCCCCTCCCACGTGAACCGATCGTGGTGAGCACAGTCCAGGGCCTCAACGGCCACCCCTGGGTGGTCCAGCGCGGCGACGTGCTCGGCGCGGGAGATTATGAACGCGGTGGCCCCGTCGCAGGCGATGTCGCAGTCGAACATGCACAACGGGTCGGAAACCATTCGCGCGCCGAGATACGCGTCCAGGTCGAGCGGGTCGCGATAGATAGCCACGGGGTTAAGGGCGGCGTGGGCACGTTGCGCGAGCGCTATGGACGCGAGCTGCTCGCGGTTGAGGTCGTAGCGCAGCATCCGCGCGCGGATTTGGAGCGCCGCCAGGTTGGCTGCCGTGACGCCAAAAGGCATCTGCCACCCCAGCATTCCGGCGGGACGCCCGCCGCCAGACCCGTACCCCTTGCGTCGGCCGGCCCCCTGAGCGGTGCCCTCCCAGATGCTGCGCCAACATAGGACGTGATTGGCAAGCCCTCCGGCAACAGCGAGCATTGCGTCCACCACTGCGCCCAGCTGTCCCGGGGACTCGACTCCCCCGGCGACCCAGTTCGGCTTGAGTCCCAGTGCGTCGTGGATGTCCCGCAGCGACGCCCCGGAGAACCCAACGCCGGGCTGCGATGACCCGGGATAGGTTGTGAGGCCGTCGATGTCGGCCAGCGACAGGCCGGCGTCGGCGACCGCGGCGAGACACGCTTCGGCGGTTAGCTCCAGCGGGTCTCGCCCCAGCCGGCGGCCGATAGCCGATTGACCGATGCCGCTGATGATGGCCCGGTCGGTCACTGCGTTGTTCATCCGCGCTCCGGCTCGAACAATGGAATGAACACCTCGTCTTCGCCGTCGATGCATCGATCGAAAATGACTCGCACAGGCATGTTTTGGGTGATCTCGTCAGGAGCGGCGTTTACCAGGTTGGTCAGCAGACGTGCCCGCTTGTCCTCGACCGGATTGACGAACGCGATGACGTAGGGCGGCGCGAACCCGGGGAACCATTGATGACGGTTCACTGTCCAGGATTCGACGAACCCGCGGCCGCTGAGGTCGACATACTCGGTGGCGGAATGGTCAGCGGGGCACAGCAGCGCGGGCGGGTGACATAGCCGCCGACAGGAGGTGCAGCGCTGCATACGCAACACTCCGTCGGCCCCAGCGGTCCAGAAGGGTCGATTCAGAGCGGTCAGCGCCGGAACCGGCCGGTGAAGGTCTGGCATGTGAGTCATGGGTGAATTCGACTGCTAGCCGAATACTCCCGGCGATTGCGAGTAGTCCACCGTCGACAGCTCGGTCATGCCCCCATCGACGTGGAGCACCGTGCCGGTCACGAATGCCGCATCGTCTCCTGCGAGGAACGCCACGGCGGGCGCAATCTCCACGGGGCTGGCGCCGCGCTTCATGGGCGAGGCCGCCGCGGTCCGCGTGTAGTTGTCCCACTCGGTGCCGATCAGTTTTTCCTGTGCCTCCGTAAGGGCGAACGGACACACCGCATTCACTCGGATGCGGTGGCGAGCCCACTCGTTGGCGGCGACCTTGGTCAGCGCCGCCACCGCGCCCTTGGCCGCCGAGTAGGGAGCGGTGTAGGCGATGCCGGCGAGGGCGGAGCCCGATACGAAGTTGATCACTGACGCCCGCCCCGACTCGCGGAGGAACGGAAAGCAGATCTGCATGAAACGGAAGGTCGCCTTGGGCCCGGTGGCCTCCGAGAGCTCCCAATCCTTGTCGGTGACCAGTTCGAGCGCCTTTGGCATCGCGAAGAACTGGGCCGCGTTCACCAAGACGTCGATGCGTCCGCCTCCGGTTTCCGCCACTTCGTGCACAGCGGCTTCAATCGCATCGCGGTGGGCGACATTGGCCCTGATGAAGGAGGCCCGCCCGGAATTGCCCCGAATGCGCTCGACGCGCTCAAGGCCTTTCTCCCCGTTCAGATCGATGATTGTGACGTGGGCACCCAGGCTGGCCAACTCCTCGGCAATGGCCCCGCCCAACCCCTGAGCTCCGCCGGTGACCAGCGCGTATCTGTCCTCCAGACGAGACAAGACCACTCCTTGCTGCATGTAACAATTGAACATTAGACGTTCTATCATTCAATAATTGCAGATCGTCGCTCCACTGCCTAGTGGGCCTCGGCCGACGGGCTGGACCGTCGGCTCATCGGCTGCGGGTGCGCCGGCTACTCACAGCATGTCCTGCCCAAGTGAGCGCTACCCGCCCTCGCAAGTTATCGAATATCTCGATACCAAGACCACATTCCTCGGCTGACCGGGCGGCCCTGGAACCTCGGTTTGTGCTTGTCCGGGGCGCGCTTCGCCAACGAGACACCGCGTGTCACGTAGCATAAACAGCTGGGGTTATAGCGATCGCCCGCAGAGGAGTGACATGTCGACTGACCGAGCAGCTGGCGAAACGACGGTTGCCGACGACTTCGACCGGCGCGACCAGATACTCGACGCCGCCAACGAGTGCTTTACACAATTGGGCATCCAGCGCACGAGCGTGCAGGACGTGGCGCGGATGGCCAAGGTCTCCCGGGGCACCATCTACCGGTACTTCGAGGATCGCGATGTGCTCATCGAGGCGGCGATCGAGCATGGGGCTCAACGCTTTTACCGTGACGTCGCTGCGGCGATGGAAAACAAGACGACGCTCGCCGAAAAGCTTGGCGCGATGGCCGAGACCCACGCGAAAATTCTCCTCGAGCACCGCACCCGCAACCGACTGATGGCCGATGACGCCGAGCTCATGCGCCACATGGTCTCCGATGGCGACAGTGCAGTCCGGCGCACCACGAAGTTTCTCGAACCCTACGTGCGTGACGCGCAAAAACGCGGTGAGGTCGGCGCAGGAGTCAACGTCACGGCGGCCAGCGAATGGCTGGCCCGCATCATCTACTCCTTCTCGACGGTCAATCAGGGGCTGAGCTTCGACATGACGAAGCCAAAAACTGTGCGCGACTACGTGGAGAAATTTGCCATCAACGGCCTGCGCTGAAGCAAGGGTAGGTCGGCTACGACGCCGATCACATAGCCGTTCGGCTGTCGTGACCCATAGCTGCAGGGTCGGCCGCGAATTCACGGACCATCGCCTGGATCGTGTAAGACGCCGCCAGCCGACCTTCGCGGCTGAAGACGCGGCCATCGCCTTGCACGAGACCGCGCCCGGACCAGAAGGCGTGGTTGGTATACAGCAGCCAGTCGGCAATATCCACGTCGTCGTGAAATGCGATGGTGGCCTTCATAATCCCCGTCGACAGGGTGACGTGGGCGCGAGCCTCGCCCAGGCCGCGATGCGGCAGCATACCGGCCGCAATGGTCCAGTGAGTCGTCGACTGAGCAAGCAACGCGGCCTGCATGTAGGGTTCACTAGGCGCCTCACGAAATCGGACCCACGCGTTGATCACTGGCGGGCCGACCCGGTCGGGGTCTGGATCATAGGCGGCGTCGACCACCCGGATTTCCCGACCGGTCATCCCAAAGCCCGGAAAGGCCGCCGCCGCATCGGGTCCCGGGATGTCCGGCATCCGCTCAGTGTCGCGCATCACCTCGCTCGCGCCGGAGTCCGCGAGAACAATTCCCGCGGCGCGTAGCATGCCGTGCTGATTCACGCGGACTTCGGCCGAGGAGAACGTTCTGCCGCGGCGAAGGACGTCGACGGTCAGTTCCACCGGAGCATCGAACGATGCCGCTTTGGTGAAGATCATCGATGCCGATGTAACTCTTTGCTCCGGAATCACTTTCGATGCCGCAACAATGGCCTCCGCGAGCAGTTGCCCACCCTCGACGACGTTGCGGCGGGTGGGCCCATGAGCCGGCCCCGTGAAACAGCCGTCTCTTATGGGCTCGACGTCGATCAGCCTGCGCAGCTCGTCGGCGTCTCCCCACAGTGGGAACGTGACAGGAACCCTCGAGCCGTCAGGCCACTCCTCTACGACGACGACACGCAATACGTCGTCGTAGAAGGAGACGTGCCCCGCGATCGCGGCGACTTCGGCCAACGGGGAGCGGTATGTCCACACCACGTTTTCGATAGCGGGGGTCGCACCAGTCAACGTCCAGTAACTTGCTCGGCCCTTGAAGGGGCACACGGTGCTGTGGTCCGACGGCACGAAGAGGTCCCACCGCACATCGGATTCGGGAAAGTACAGGCGGTCGTCGTGGTCGGTCTCGGTGACCACGAGGCAGTGGTCACTTTCGGCGACGAGTACATCGCGGAACCACACCTGGCCGGTGTAAGGGCACGGAGTTGTTTCGATCCGATATTCGGGGTGATCGGGCCACGCCGATCGGACCTGCGCTGTCATGCCGTCGCCGCCCTACGCATCGATGACGGTGGACGGACGACGAGTTGCTCGAGGCCGACGACGGGAAAGTTCAGTGCGCTCGCGAATACGCCCGCGAGCACATCGGCAACATCCTCGGGCGCCATCAGCTGCTCCTGAAGCAGACCGCGCGCGATCCAATCTTGGACGACAACCCCCAGTAGGTCAGGGTCAAACGCCGCGGTGAACTCCGTGGGCACGGTGCCTCCCACCGTGACGCAGCAGAACCGAAAATTCGGATGCTCGTTGCGCCACGCGTTGAGGCTCTCCGATAGCGCGGCCTTGCTGGAGGAATAGGCGCCGAGGGCAGTCCGTGGCTGACCCACGGTTTCGGAGGATAGTGCGCTGACGATCGCGGCGGGCACAAGCACCGGGACACAAGACTTGATCACTTGGTGGACGCTGATGACGTTGGTGCGCATCACGTCAAGCCAGTCGTCGGCGGAGGTGTCGGCGAACATCCGCAACGGGGCGTAACCCACCGAGACGAACAGCAAGTCGATGCCGCCCAGCGAGTCTCGGGCGACATCGGCGAGGCGTGCGCAATCCTCCACGCTTCGCACATCTGCGGCCACGGCGTTGCCGCAGCCGGCCTCGTCGGCGACCTCTTCCAGACGATCCCGCCGACGCGCCGCAATGAGCAGCTCCGCGCCCTCCTTGCCCGCACGCACGGCGAACGCCCGCCCAATCCCGGCCGATGCGCCCACGACCACGACGCGCTTGCCGGCCAACGTCCGTTCACTCATGGCGTCCTCTTCTCGCGTTCACAGCTCAGTCTGCATCCGCTTCGTGGAGAACATTAGTACATATTTTGTTCAGTTGCGCCTAGGTCCGTCTTTCGCCGAAAGAAGATCAGCGGAGACCGTTGATCGCGAAAGTTTCGACGTAGCGCCGCACCGTCTCCGGCTTGGACATGTCGAATGTCTGGGCCTCGTTGACGGTGGAGAACGAGTAGATGATGCGGGCCAGCCATTCGCTGGCGGCCGTCACATCGACGCCGCCACCGATCTCGCCGCGGTCCTGGGCGTCGCGCACGTATGGCACGAGAAATGCGGTGGTGCGGCGGACTGCGGTGTCGCCATCGGAGATCATGTGTCGCATCAGCTCTGCGTCATCGGCCATCAGTCGGTTCCGAGTGCGATGGTCAAGAAGTATCTTGGCGTGGGTTTCGGCCATGGCGCCAACCTGCTCGGCCAGGGTAGCCTTCGTCGCCATCGCCAACGCGACTTCGCGATAGAACCGCTGGGCTCCGAACTCAATAGCGGCTTCGATGAGCACATTACGGTCCTCGAAGTAGCGGTAGACCGTGCCGCGCGACACGTTTGCCGTCCGCGCGACATCCTGCACGCTGGTGCGCGCGATACCCAGCTGGGTGAAGCATTCGTTCGCCGCCCCCAGAATTTGGTCCCGGCGATCGAACTCCTCGGCCGAGTCCAGCTCGGCAGTGGCCCGTCCCGTCGACATTTCGCTCCTCGTGCCGTGATCGCCGCCTACCCCGAAACAGCCATCGTACGCGACAAATGTGCCCGATGTGTTCCATCCATGCCCACGATTACCTGCATCCAGGAGGCGATTAGTGATCATTTCTACATATATCGTCTGTTTGTTTAGTATGAATCTTTGCCGAATGAGTTGCTTCAGGGTTCGATCGCACGGGAGGGACTGGGTGTGGACCTGGGTGTGGCGGGGCGCAACTTCGTTCTCGTCGGCGGCACCACCGGGATGGGGTTCGCCGCGGCCGAGCAGCTCGCCGCCAATGGGGCGAACGTGGCGCTGCTGGCTCGTGACGCAGAGCGGGCCCGAGCGCGTGCCGAGCGCCTGACCGAAGACTACGGGGTGGGTGCGGTCGGCATCGCCGTCGACGCCGCCGCCACCGGCGATGGCGTGGGTCGCGCCGTCGACCGCGCGGCCGCGAGCCTGGGTCCGTTGCGCGGGCTGGCCGTCACCGCGGGACCGATGAACCAGCAGGGGCCGTTCCTCGAACACGGCGACGAGTCGTGGGACTGGTATTACCAGTTGATTTTGATGGGGACAGTGCGGTCCTGCCGCGCCGTCATCCCGCACCTGCAACGCAACGGCGGCGGAACCATCGTGACGACGGCCGCGTACTCCGTTCGCGCGCCCAAGATCCTGATTCCGCCGTATAACGCGCTGAAGGCGGCGGTGTTGACGTTGTCGAAAATCCTGGCGAAAACGCATGGTCCGGACGGCATTAGGGTGAACACCGTGTGCCCGGGGCTATTCGACACCGAGGTGAACGACTTCATTCGCGCCCAGCGGGCAGCCGAGTACGGGGTGGCGCTTCAGGACGCGATCTACACGCACCTGGCCAGCAACCCGGACTGGAATATGCGGGTCGCCCTCGGCCGCGGCGGCCGTCCCGAGGAGGCGGGTGAGCTGATCGCGTTCCTGCTCAGCGACAGGGCGGCGTTCATGACGGGCGCGGCCATCAACATCGACGGGGGCACGGATTTCTGACGCTCAAATCCCGATCTCGTCGGCGAGCAGTCGCCGGTGAAAGGAGGCGTCGCCCAGCAGGTGCCCCGACGATTGAGCACGCTTGAAGTACAGATGAGCGGGATGTTCCCAGGTGAACCCGATGCCACCGTGGATCTGGATGTTGGCGGCGGCGGCCCGGGCGTACGCCTCCGAACTGCACGCCTTGGCCAACGACGCCACCGCCGGCAATTCGGGCGAGCGTTGGGCCGCGGCTCGGACCGCGTAATAGGCCGCCCCGCGGGCACATTCGATGTCGAGGAATACATCTGCGCACTTGTGGCGGATGGCCTGGAATGAGCCGATGGGCTTGCCGAACTGTCTGCGGGCCTTCGCGTAGGCAACGGCCATCTCGAGGCAGCGTTGCGCGCCACCGACCTGTTCGGCGGCCAGCGCGGCGCAGCCGAGCGCGAGGGTCAACCGCAACACCGCCTCCGCGCCGCCTTCACGGCCGACGAGCGACGCCGGCGTAGCGCTGAATTCGATACGGGCCTGCTTTCGGGTCTGGTCCAGGGTGGACAGCGCGCGCCGGGCGACGCTGTCAAAGCGTTCGACCGCGAACAGCGACAGTCCGGAGTCAGTCTGGGCGGCCACCAACAGCACATCGGCGCTGCAGCCGTCGAGGACATAGGCTTTGGCTCCGTCCACCACCCACCCGTCGGCCGTTTCTCGCGCCCGCGCTTGGATCGCGCCGGCCTCCCAGCGGCCCGACTCCTCGGTGACCGCGAGGCTGGCGATCGTCGCCCCGGACGCGATGCCCGGCAGGTATCGCCGCTGGGCCGCGTCGTCGCCGGAACCGAGGAGCGCGCTCGACGCCAGTACCGCCGAGGCGAAGTACGGAGAGGGAACCAGGGCCCGCCCCAGCTCCTCGGCGACGACGCCGAGTTCGACGAAGGTGGAGCCTTGTCCGCCGAATTCTTCCGGGATCGCGAGTCCCACCAGGCCCAGTTCGTCGGACATCTGCGCCCACAACAGCGGGTCGTAGCCCAGCGGTGACTCCATGTGGCGGCGCACCTGCGCCTCGTCGGACTTGCTCTCGAAGAAGCTGCGCACGACGCGGCGCAACGCGTTCTGCTCGTCCGTGAAGCCGAATCCCATTGCATTACTCAACATTTCAAGACTTCGCGGTTCCGCGTCCGGTCGGGCTGACCCGCGGCGCCGCGGCGCCCCGGCGCAAAGTGCGCAGCCACTCACCGACGGCAGCGGGGGCCGGCACCGGCGCGTCGAAGCGTCCGGGATCGGCCGCCCAGAACTCTTCCCACGAGGGAAACGCGTCGTGAAACGAGCCGTCGTGGTCGGGGCTGCCGGGCCAACGCACCTTCTGCGGACCGACCGGCGGGTCGGTGATGTCGCTCCGGTACCAGAACAGCGGGGTGCGGCGGGCGAAATACCAATGGCCGTCGCGCCGTTCGTAGCGGTCCAGATAGGCCAGCATCTCGATGAACCATGCGGCCTCGGTTTCCAAGTCGTTGCGCGAGTACACAAGTCCGCTCGCGGTATCGGCGCCATGGACGTCGATGACATGACCGAGGACACCGTGCGCGCTGCCCAGCAGCGTCGGACGCACCTCTGCGTCGTACCATTGGCGCATCGCGTCGCGGCCGCGGCGTTTGCCCGGCAACCCGACATCATCGACGAAAAGATTTGCCAGGGAATCGAAGTCACGCATGTCCAACGCCACCGCGTACCGCGCCGCCAGCTGACGAATTTCCTCGATGGCCTCCAAGCGGGAGATTCGCTCCTCCAGTCCGGTCACGCCAGCTCCCCCGACGTCAGCAACTGCACCAGGCGGGGCTTGTCGATCTTGTTCGTGGTGGTGTACGGCAGCCTATCGGCGTCGGAGAGGATCACCCACCGCTTGGGAATCTTGTATGCGGCCAGTTCCTTTCGGCACACGGCCGCAAGCTCGTCCTGCGACGTGCGCCGCCCTTGATTGAGCACGACCACGGCGCAGACGAGCGCACCCTTGTCCGGGTCGGGAACACCGACGACATAGGCGATCCGGATGCCGTCGACGCCGCCGATCACCGACTCGACCTCCACGGGCGCGACGTTGGCGCCCGAGGTCTTGATCATGTCGTCGGTGCGCCCGGCGAAATACAGAAACCCGTCGTCGTCGAGGTATCCGGCATCCTTGGTGTGATACCAGCCGTCGGCGTCGAACAGGGCGCTGTGCTGCCGTCCGACCATGCCGCGCATCATGGCCGTTCCCCGCACGCAGATTTCCCCTACCGTCCCGTTGGGCACCTCCACGCCCGACTCGTCGACAACCTTGTGCTGATAGCCGGGTGCGGCTACCCCGAGCGACCCGCGCTTGGATTCCGGCACCGGTTCGTGTGGTGGCCACCAGGTGTGCGAACTGCACGTTTCGGTCATCCCCAACTGCGTGACCAGCAGCGACGGGTCGACCGCGCGCAGCTCCGGCGGTAGCAGGACCTGGTGGTATCCCGCGCGCAGACTTGACAGATCGGCGTTCGCAAAATCGGGATGATCCGCCAGTGCGCGGCCCACGTGGGGGAATCCCGTTGCGTAGGTGGCCTGTTCGGTTTCGAGCAGGCGCAGCACGTCGCCGGCGTCGAACTTGTGCTCGGTGAGAATGGTGGCGCCGGTCTGCATCGGTCCGAGCAGACCGAAGACCAACCCGGCAACCCAGAAGAACACCATCGGGATGTAGACCCGGTCGTCGGGCTTCCACTCGTGCTGCGTGGCGACGAAGCGAGAGTGTGTGATCACGGTGCCGTGCGTGTGGATGACGCCCTTCGGGTCCGAGGTGCTTCCCGATGTGTAGATGACGACCAGGTCGTCCGAAGGGCGGACGGTCGATTCGCACGCGCGCAGAAACGCTTCAGGCGCCGGGTCCGGCCATGTGGTTGGCCATGGCCGGTCAGTATCGCCGAGGGGAAAGACGTTGCGCAACTGAGGTAGTCGTTCCAGGGCCAGCTGCGCGCCCGAGGTCGGAAAATCACCCGCGGCCTCCGTGACCCGCGCCAGCATGTCCTTGCCGAGCAGTGAGTCGACCGACAGCAGGGTGTGGATATCGGCGTCGCGGAGCAGCCACCTCAACTCCGGCGGCTGAAAGAAAGTGTTGATCGGCACCGCGACTGCGCCGATCCGCGTGGCCGCCAGGAAGGCAACCGCGAAATCGGGTCCGTTGGGCGCCAAGATTCCGACCCGAACGCCTTTGGTGATCCCCGCCGCCAGCAGCCGCCGCGCCATCTCGGCGGACCTAATATCGGCCTGCGCGTACGTGATCCGCTCGATCGTTCCCCCGCCGGCCGCGCTGACGACGAAGTCGTTGTCTCCGTACGCCGCGACCAGGTCGGCCAGCATCGACGGGACGACGGGTGCGTACGGCAGCGGGTCGTAGCTGAACGTTCGTGCGGATTCAGCCATGGCGCGTCATTTCATAACTCATTCCACTACCCACCGCGGTTCCCGCTTCTCCGCGAACGCGAGCATCCCTTCCCGGTAGTCGGGGTGGGTCAGCTGGTGTTGCAGCACGTAGCGATACGCGACGTCGTTGGCCGCCCGCAACCCGACATCGAGGCTGCTCCACATCGCCTTGATCGATGCCTGGACCGTCGCCGGCGAGAGTTTCGCGATGTCCAAGGCGATTTCGCGCGCCCGCTGTTGCAACCGGTCCGCGGGCACGACCTCGTTGATCAGGCCGATCTCGTAGCCCCGCTGCGCGCTGATCCGGCCCTGCTTGGTCATGAGACCCAGCTGCATCACCATTGACAGCGGCATTCTGCGCAGCAGCACCGCGGGCTCGAGCGCGAACACGTTGCCCACTGCCAAATGCGTGTCGATCAGCTCGGCATGCTCGGCGGCGATGATGAGGTCGGCGTCGGCGACCTGGTGCAGGCCGCCGCCGACGACCATTCCGTTGAGGGCGCAAATGACCGGCTTCCACACGTTGTGGTGCAGGCGCGAGCCGGGAATCTTGTTGCGGATGCCGCCCTCGGCCGTCGCCCGGATGTCCTGGCCCGCCGAGAATGCGCGGTCGCCGGCCCCGGTGATTATCGCGACCCGGATGTTCGGGTCCTCCCGCACCCGTGCCCAGGCGATGCCGAGTTCGGTGCGGGTCAGGTCGTCGGTGGCGTTGAGCCGCTCCGGTCGGTTGATCGTGATGGTGGCGACCTGCTCGCTGACGTCGAACAGGATTCTTTTCAGCTCCACGACATCCCCTGGCATCGATTCGTAGCAGTAAACACTACATCAGCATCTGTCTTGTCGTTCCGCGTCGGCCTCATGGCATCCACTGCCCACCCGACACCGAAATCAGCTGGCCGGTGATGTGTTTGGCCGCGGATGAACACAAAAATGCCACCACGCCGGCGACGTCCTCCGGTTCTCCGATGTTTCCGGTCAACGTTGTCCGGCGCATCTGTGCCAACTCGTCCTCGGTCTTGCGTGACAACAGCCACGGTGTCGCGGTGGTCCCGACCACGACGGTGTTGACCCGGATGGCGTGGACACCGAGTTGGACGGCCATCAACCGGCTCAACCCTTCAACGCCGGCCTTGGCCGCCGCATAGGCCGGCGGGCCGGTGCGTACCCCGTGGGCGGACACCGAGCTGACGTTCACGACGACCCCGCCGCCGTGGGCGACCATCTGCCGGGCGACGACCTGCGCCATCACGAAGGTGCCCTTGAGGTTGACGTCGACGATGCGGTCCCAGTCCTCGTCCGTTTGCTCGAGAAATGTTCCGGGCAGCGTCATACCCGCGTTGTTGACCAACGCCCGTACGGGCCCATACCGGTCAGCCAAGGTGCTCAGCGCGTCCTCGACCGCGTCACGGTCGGTGATCGATACGTTCATCGGGACGAGCAATCCCGATCTCGCCTCATCCGAATCCTCCGCTCGCGCAATGGCCTTCGCGTTCACATCGATCGCGGCCACTCGGTGCCCGCTGCACATGAGCGCGGCCACAATCGATTCACCGATGCCTCGCGCTCCCCCGGTGACGACCGCGAGGGGACGGGAATCACCCGACACGCTTGCCACCCCCCTGCCCCGGCCCGGAGGTGGCGCCGGTGCGCTCGATCGCGGCGATCGAGGGCCGCACCAACTCCACGGATTCGGCCATCAGTTGCGACAACTCACCCCGACCACCGGCGGCGACCCACGAATCGATCGCTGCGCGGTTGGCGGCGTTGATCAGCGTGGCGGCCAGCCGAGGCCGCAAGTCTTGTTGGGTGTCGCTGCCCAGCCAGCGCGCAACCTCGGCGGTGAGCTGATCGATCCAGTTCTCGTTGATCCGCAGCATGGTCGCGCGCAGCGCCGGCAGGCTGTGGTACATCCGCGCTCGGACCAGGAACATTTCGGGCTGATCGACGATCGCCCGCGCCACGGCCATCGACGTCTCGGCGAGGGCGTCCCACAGGGAGTCCGAGCGCGCGGCGCGGAAGCGGCGGATGGCCTCCTGCAGCCGCTCGGCGTAGCCGTCGAACAGGATGTCTTCCTTGCTGGCGAAGTGATGGAAGAACGTGCGCGGCGCGACCCCGGCCGCCGCCGAAATCTGGTCGACGGTGGTCCCCTCATAGCCCTGAGTGGTGAACAGCTCGATCGCCGCATGGATGAGCGCCTCTCGGTTGCGCAACCCGCGGGCCCGTCGTTGGTCCATGCTCATACCCCTGCCAGCGTGGCGGTTCCGGAGCTCAGGGCGACGACGTCACCCTGCAGCGTCCGGAAACGCACCGAATCTTCGGTTCGCCAGATCTCCGTCCGCAGCGGGGCATCGAGCTTTACCTGCTTGGAGAACCGGCACGCCAAGGATGTCAGCGACCGGGGGTTCCCGTCGCCGATCCGGTCGATCACCGCCCGCGCGGCGAATCCCAGCGTGCACAGCCCGTGCAGGAAGACGTCGTCGAAGCCGTACTTGCGGGCCGCCGCCGGGTCGATGTGCAGCTGGTTTCGGTCGCCCGAGAGCCGGTAAAGGGCGGCCTGCTCGGGCCGGACGACGTCGTCGAACACAGCATCCGGCGGTCCGTCGGGGTCCGGATCGGCAGCAGGTCCACGCTCACCGCCGAACCCCCCCGCACCGAGGACCATGGTCTGGGACCTGGCGACGAACACGATCCCGTCCGGGTCGGCGCCGCGGCTGGTCAACTCCACGGCGGCGTGTTTGCCCTTGTCCCACACGGCCGACACCTCGGCTCGCACCGAGATTTCCCCGCTGGCGCCGATCGGCCGGTGCAGTTCCAGCGACTGTGCGGAGTGCACGATCGGGTACGTCCCCAGGTCGAGCACACTGCGCAGGTCCTTGACGGCCCACCAGTTGGCCACCAATGCGAACGTCGGCAGCACATCGGGACCGCAGGCCTCGTTGAGCAGCCTCAGGTCAAAAGGTGGGCGAGCGCCCACCCCCAACGCATACAGGATCACGTCGGTCTCGCCCCAGCGGAAGGTGCTCGCCGGCAACGCCGTTCCGACCGCCGAATCGGACAGAGCCACGGCACCTCCTACTAAACGGATTGACGATATATGTTCAATCGTGCAGTATTGTCGCAGTGAGTGCAACTACTCTTTACCGATGCGAACAGCGGGAGGGACCGACATGAAGTTCGGCGTGTTCATCCTCGGCGACAAGCCCAACCACCTCAGCGAGCGGGAGGTGCTGGCCAACGTGCTGGAGGAGGCGCGCTGGGCGGAGGAACTCGGTTACGACGAGATCTGGCTGGCCGAGCACCACTTCTCCCCCTACGGCATGCTCCCGGACCTGCCGCAGA
Source organism: Mycobacterium sp. NGS34 (assembly GCF_059812845.1). Lineage (NCBI taxonomy): Bacteria > Bacillati > Actinomycetota > Actinomycetes > Mycobacteriales > Mycobacteriaceae > Mycobacterium > Mycobacterium sp. NGS34. The sequence goes on along the minus strand of NZ_JCALDM010000013.1, from coordinate 49,129 downwards.
TGGCGACCGCCATCGCCGCGCAGACCGAACGCATCCGCATCGGCACCGCGTGCATGGTGGCGCCCTTCCACGAGCCGATTCAGTTGGCCGAACGGATCGCCTTGGTCGACGTCCTGTCCGGCGGGCGCTTCGACGCCGGCTTCGGGCGCGGCTATCAGTCTCATGAGTTCAAGGGTTTCGGCATCTCGATGGACGAGGCCACCGGTCGATATCAGGAGTGCGTGGAGATCGTCAGTCGCCTTCTGACCGAAGAGAACGTCAGCTTTCAAGGCAAGTACTTTCAACTCGAGGACGTCACCATTTACCCGCGGCCGGTGCAGCAGCCCATCCCCGTGTGGGGCACCGTGATGAAGACGCCGTCGAGCTTCGAGTGGCTGGCAGAGAAGGGCTTCGGGGCGATCATCGGCAATCCCTACCAGGTGGACCCGGACCTCCAAGGAGCGCTGGACATCTATCTGAAGGTGCAGTCCCAGAAGGGACTTGACGCCGCCACCGGCAACGTGTGGGCGCTGCTGAACGCCTTTTGCCACCAGGACGACGCGTTCGCCCGCAGCTATCCGCGCGAGAGTGTTGAGTTGTCCATTCAGACCCATCGCAAGTATTCGAGCCCGTTCGAGCGGGGCGGGGAAATTCCGGCCGACTACAAGGCTTACTCGGACTGGTTTGAGAAGCACGACAAGCAAAGCTATGAGCAGGTGCTGAATTCGCACCTGACGCTGATGGGCGACCCGGACCGGATCGTCGGCAAGATGCGTACCGTCATCGACATGGGCTGGCGCAACATCATTTTGCGCATGTCGCGCGGCGGAGCCATGGACCGCACAAAAGTGTACGAGTCGATGAAGTTGTTCGCCCAACAGGTGATCCCTGCGGCGACCGAGCTCGCGGCAGCCGCGGCTTGAGCCAGCAACTCGCCGAGCGCATCCGCGCGGTTCTCTCACTCGATCCGCGAGCGCCCGCGATCGAGTTTCAGGGCCGATGGGTGGATTGGCAGGAATTGTCGGACGTTGCCGCGGGCGTTCAAAATTGTTTGGGACCAGCCGGTTTGGGTCAGGGTTCCCCCGTCGGCCTGGTGCTGCGCAATCATCCCGCAATGGTCGGGGCCGTGCTCGGCGTGTTGGTGGCCGGTGGTTGCGTGGTCACGATCAACCCGTCACAGGGCGACGCCGGGCTCTGTGCGGACATTGGCGAGCTGCGGTTGCCCGCAGTGGTGGCATTACAGACGGACTGGGAGCGCTTGGGCGTCGTCGACGCTGCGGCCGGGTCGCTGGGCGTCAGGGTATCGAGTGCGCCAGCCGGCGTCGCCGCTGTGGACGGTCTCGAACATCCCGGACCGGGTCCGTTCCGCCCACCCGCCGAGGGTATCGCCGTCGAGATGCTGACGAGCGGCACCACCGGTCCCCCCAAGCGAATACCGCTGTCCTACAGCTCCTTCGAGCACACCGTCGCAGCGGCGGGCGCACATTACAGTGTTAGGCCCGGGCATGCCTCGGAGCTGAGACTGCGTTCGGGCGTCGCCATCGTCTCATCTCCCCTGGTGCATATGTCCGGGCTGTTCCGCACCCTGCTCAACATCTGCGAGGGAAGAAAGATCGCGCTCCTGGAGCGATTCCGGGTTCCGGACTTTGTGGATTTGCTACTCCGGCACCGACCGAAGGCCGTGAGCCTGGTGCCGGCGGCGATGGCGATGGTGCTCGACGCGGGCGTGGATCCGGAGGCCTTTTCGAGCGTCGAGGTGGTGACCTCGGGTACCGCACCCCTGCCGGTCGACCTACAGACACAGTTCGAGTGTCGCTACGGCGTCGCGGTGCTGCCATCCTACGGCGCAACGGAATTCGCCGGCGGCGTGGCCGGCTGGAATCTCGCCTTGCACCGGCAGTGGGCGACCGCCAAGCGCGGAAGTGTGGGACGCCCGCAACGCGGCCGGGAGATCCGCGTCATGTCCCTCGAGGACGACACGGAGATGCCGCCCGGCGAGCCGGGCCGCATCGAGGTTCGCACGACGGGCGGGGACTGGGTGCGGACCACCGACCTCGGCCGAGTCGATGCCGACAGTTTCGTGTTCATCGACGGGCGCATCGACGACGTCATCATTCGCGGGGGTTTCAAGGTCAATCCGGCCGAGATCGTCGGCGTGCTCCGGAGCCATCCGGCTGTCCGCGATGCCGGCGTGACCGGCCTGCCCGATGAACGGCTCGGCCAGGTGCCGGTCGCGGCGGTCGAGTTGACCGACGGCGCGCACGCCACGCCGGAGGACCTGCTCGCCTACGTGCGTGAACGGGTGAGCCGTTACTGCGTCCCCGCCCGGGTGATCGTGGTCGAGGAGTTGCCCCGCACGCCGTCGCTCAAGGTCAGCCAACCAACTCTGCGCGAACTCTTCGAAGGGACAGCAAGTTGACGACCCGAAGTGTGGCCGCGATTGTCGGTGTCGCCGAAGAGGTTTCGGCCAGCGGGGTGATCGATGTCCCACTGCGCCAGCTCGAGGCGCGCGTGATCACCGCCGCCCTGGCCGATGCGGGGTTGTCGCTGCGCGACGTAGACGGGCTGTGCACCTGCACCGGCGGAACGCTCATGCATTCGGTGGAGATGGCCGAGTACCTGGGGATAGTTCCGCGCTTCACCGACGCGACGCAGACCGGCGGCGCCAGCTACGGGTTGTACGTCGAGCACGCCGCCGCGGCGATCGCGGCCGGCGAGGCGGAGACGGTGGTGATCGTCTATGCGTCGACGCCGCGCGCCGCCCGCAAGCGTGGCGAAAAGGGCCTCGGCGTCTTCGCCACGCCCGAGCGGCTGGAATGGGAGACGCCGTTCGGGGTGATGCTACCCATCAGCGCCTACGCCCTGGCGGCCAACCGACACATGGCGACGTACGGGACGACGCCCGAACAGCTGGCGCAGATTGCCGTCGACACCCGGCGGTGGGCGGCGCTGAACGAGCGGGCTCACCTGCGCGAGATGATCACCGTCCAGGACGTCCTGGACTCCGGCTTCATCGCAGAACCCGTGCACAAGCTGGAGTGCTGCCTGGTCACCGACGGCGCTGCGGCACTGGTGGTTACGAGCGCCGAGCGCGCCCGCGAGTTGGCCAAGCCGCCGGCCTTCGTCCTGGGTGCGGCGTCCGCGGCCTCGCACGCGATGATCTCGCAGATGCCCGACCTCACCGTCACCCCGGGGGCGGTGTCCGGGCCGGCCGCTTTCAGAACCGCGGGGTTGACGCCTGCCGACATCGACGTGGTCGAGCTCTACGACTCTTTTACCATCACGGTGTTGCTGGCGCTCGAAGACCTGGGCTTCTGCCCCAAAGGCGAAGGCGGACCCTTCGTCGGTGACGGCGCATTGGGCCCCGGCGGTACGCTGCCCGGTCAAACGTCCGGCGGCGGCCTCGCCTACACCCACCCCGGGGCCTTCGGGGCCTTCCTGCTCGTCGAAGCCACGCGCCAATTGCGTGGCGAGTGCGGCGAACGTCAGGTCCCAAACGCGAAAACGGCTGTGGCACATGGCACCGGCGGAGTGCTCTCGGCGACATCGACGGTGATTCTGGGAACCGAGGCCGCGCTATGAGCGAAACCGTCCCGGTTCCCGCGCCCAGCCCGGCGCCCGCCCCCTTCTGGGACGCCACCCGCCGACGCGAGCTCACGGTCCAGCGATGCGAATCCTGCACTCGGCTCGTCTGGTATCCAAGGTTCGTCTGCCCGCACTGTGGCGGATCGTCGCTGCTGTGGGAGAAGTTGAGCGGTGACGGGGTCGTCTACGCGGTCAGCGTGCACCATCGGGCCGCGATCCCGGCACTGGCCGACAAGGTTCCCTACTCGGTGGTCCTGGTCGATCTGGACGAAGGAGTTCGCCTGATGTCGAACGTGTTCGGTCCACCTCCCGCGGTCGGTGACCGCGTCACCGTGGCGTGGGTGCCGCTCGAAGACGGCCGCAACCTCGCGGTCTTCGAACCGAAGTGAGTCCCGATACCGCGCTGCGCAAGTTCCGCGAAGAACTGGTGCTGCGGCACGTCGCCGCCGAGAATGCGCGAGACCTGGAGGCGGCGATGGCCACGTTCACTCATCCCCGCTACGAGATCATCCCTACCGGAATGGTTTTCGATGGTGACGAGGCGGTACGCGCCATGCTGCTGCAGCAGTGGGAGGATCTGCCGATGCTGCAATACTCCGCGGCGGCGATCTACCACGGGGAGGACGGGCTTGCCGTTGAGACCCGAACCACCGCGCCCGGCACGCCGCTCGACATGCTGAGCGTCAACCTCTTCGGGTTCCGTGGGCCGGATCTGGTCTTGGAACGTTGCTATTTCGATCGGATGCTGCTCGCTGCGCAGCTCGATGCGATCCGCGCGCCCTAGCCGATCGACGCAGGTCGGTCTTCGGTGGCATCGACGACGACCCTGCGGTGCACGATCCGCCACCGCCCCCCGCCGTCGAGCGCATATTCGTCCACGTAGCGGATGTGCATGACGTGGTTGCGGCCGCCCGGCTCGCCTCCGCGAAAGTGATTGGCTGTGCAGTAGATTTCGCCGACCGCCGACTCTCCCTCGACAACATACAGGCCCTGGGCGATGAGGTGCGCCGTGCGCGGCCAGCGCGCAACGATGTCGATGACTCGCTTGATCTCTTCGTGGCCGGTCAGCGTGCCCGGTTCGCGTCCGGGCCTTTCGACGAGCATCGAAGCGTTGGGCGCGAACACCGCCAGGAGCGCGTCGCGGTCTCGACGGTCGACCGCCGCCGCATACCTGCGGGACAGCGCTTCGAGCTCCGCATGGGGAACTGCCCGCGAGATATCCATCTGCTTCCCGTGCCGGCCGGATAGAGACCCGTAGACGATACCGCCCGGGGTTGTCGAGTCAGCGGCCGGCGGTTTCAGTGCGCGCCTCGTCGGACATTCGTGCACCGAAGCGTGGCACGCTGACGAGATCACTGCCGTGCGCCTCGTTGACGGCACGCTGCAGCGGTATCAGCAGCGGCACGAAGAGGAGCTGGTCGGCAACCATCGGCGTCAGCAGCCGGTTGTGTACGAAGCCGAATGAGCTCTTGCTGATCGGGTCGGCCCAGCCGATGGTCCCGCCCAGACCGGCATGCCCAAAGCCCCGCAGCAGTCCCGGCACCGGTGATCCGTGGTAGCCCAGATGAAATGACATTGGAAAGAAGACGTTGAGGTCCGGCCGCAGGCTGCGCCTGCCCGTGAGCGACGCGACCAAACCCTCTGAGAGGAAACGCCGGCCGTCGATACTTCCGCCGTTGGTGAGCGCTCCGTACATCTTGGCCAGCCCCCGCGCGCTCACCACCGCGTTCACCGCGGGAATCTCGCTGTCCAGCAGCGCCATGTCGCCCTGCACCAGCGAGGTGATACCGGGTACGTAGGTCGCGCCGAGCGGACCCGGAAGCGGCAGTCTGGCCATCAGCGAGATCAGCCGGCCGAGCACCGGGCCGCCCGAGAAGCGTTGCGGGAACATCGTTTGCGCGGCCTTCGTGGGCCCGTCGGCCGGCGGCCGCCCCAGGTGAATACCGTCGGTGTCCAGTGGTCCCGCGATCTCCGTGCGGAACAGCTCCCGCATGCCTTTGCCGGTGATCGCGCGGGCCAATCCGGATACCAACCATCCGAACGTAAACGCGTGATACGCCGCCCGGCCGGCGAGGCGGTCGACCGGCGCCGCGGCCAGTCGCTCTTCCATGTAGCGGTGATCGAGCAACTGCTCGGTGGTGATTGTGCCGAGCCGGGACAGGCCCGTCGTGTGACGCATCATGTCACGCACGGCGATGCCGGCCTTACCGTTGGCGCCGAACTCGGGCCAGTAGTGCGCGATGGGGTCGTCGTAGGACAGCAACCCACGGTCGGCGAGCCGGTGCAGGACCGTCGACGCCACGCCCTTGCCCGCGGAGAAGACCATCGCGCCGGTGTCCGCCGACCAGGGCACCCGTCCCTCGCGATCGGACCAGCCGGTCCACACGTCGACGACGGGTTCCCCATCGACATACACGGACAGCGCCCCACCGCCATACCGTGGGCCGGGAAACAGCGTGGCGAAGGTTTTCACTGCGCAGGCAAATCGAGGGTCGGCGGCACCGTTCACGTGGGTGGGCAGACCATCACCGGCCCGCAGGGCTGGTCGCTCGGGCATAGCGGTCGACGTTCTCCTCAACTGACGCTTGAGTCGCCCCCATCGAACGACTGAACAGATATCGTCATATTGTATTGTATGCTCGTCGGCGGAGTGCACATCGCGAAGGAGTGGTGATGGCCACGCAAGTAGACACCGGAACCCGGGCCCTGAGCAGCGACCGTGCCGTCGAGTTGTACCGACTCATGAGCAAGGTGCACCACAGCGACCAGCGCGTCCGAAAGGGCCTGTCTTCCGGTGAAATCGCGATGAGCTACTGGCCGGTGGACGGCCAGGAGGCGATGTCGGCCGGGGCCGCGCTCGCCCTGTCAAGCACCGACCAATTGGTCACCACGTATCGCGGACTTGGCGACGTGGTGGCCAAGGGCATCGACCTGCCTGGGTATTTCGCCGAGATCTTGGGCCGCGGCACCGGCCTGTCGAAGGGCAAGGCCGGCGCCATGGGCATTTACGACCCCGACCACGGCATCGCGTGGACCACCGGCATCGTCGGTGCGGGCCCGCTGATCGCGAACGGGATCGCATTGGCGGAGGCCATCAAGGGCAGTGACCGCGTGGTGCTGGTGAGCTTCGGCGACGGGGCGACCAGCATCGGCTACGTCCACGAAGCCATGAACATGGCGGCGCTGTGGGCGCTTCCGGTGGTGTTCTTCTGCCAGAACAACGCGTGGGCCGAATGCACGCCGGTGGCGGGGTATACCCGATCGACGCGGCTGTCCGACCGTGCCGCCGGGTACGCGATGCCTGGCGTCACGGTCGACGGCACGGACCCGCAAGCGGTGTACCAAGCCGTGGCCGAGGCCGCCGAGCGCGCACGTTCCGGAGCCGGCCCGTCGTTCGTCGAAGCGGTCGCCTACCGCCTGCAGGGGCACTACTTCGGCGACCAGATGCCGTACGCCGACCCGGACGAACTGGCAGCCAAGCGCGCCGACCCGCCCTTCGCCCGGTATCGGCAGCGGCTCATCGACGCGGGTCTGGCCGATGAGGCCGACCTTGATCGCCTCGACGCGGATCTCGTTGCCGAGATCGACGCAGCCTTCACCGCCGCGCGCGACGCCGAGTTCCCCGACGCCGACGAACTGACCCGCGACGTGTTCGCCTCGCACGGCGTCGAGATCGCGGCACCGGTCACAGAACGTGCCGCGATTCCCGACGGCGAAACGGAGACCCTCGGCCTCGTGCAGGCGATTCACCGCACTCTGGACCGCGCGATGGCGGCCGACGATTCGGTCGTGCTCCTGGGCGAGGACATCGCCGACCCGTCGGGCGGCATGTTCAAGATCACCGCGGGGTTGTCCACCAAGTACGGCGCCCACCGGGTGCGCGACACTCCGATTGCCGAGTCCTCGATCATCGGCGCCGCCGTGGGTGCTGCCCTGGGCGGGCTCCGTCCCGTGGCGGAGCTCATGTTCGTGGACTTCCTGGGCGTGGCGATGGACCAGATCGCCAATCACGCCGCGAAGATCCGCTACATGTCCGGCGGCCGACAGGGCGCACCGCTCGTCATCCGCGCGATGGTGGGCACGGCAGCCGGCCCGCAACACTCCCAAGCGTTCGAGGCCTGGGCGATGCACACACCGGGCATCAAGGTCGTGTGGCCGAGCACCGCCGCCGACGCGGTCGGGCTGCTCAATGCCTGCCTGGCAGAACAAGACCCATGCCTGTTCATCGAGTCGATGAAGCTTTACTACGGCGGCGGCAAGGGGCCCGTGCCCACGGCCGACTATGTGATCCCCCTCGGCCAGGCCGACGTCAAACGCGCCGGCACCGACGTCACGATCTGCACTTACGGCAGCCTGGTGCACGCCGCGCTCGATGCCGCCGATCAGCTTGCCGCCGAGGATGTTTCGGTGGAGGTGGTCGACCTGCGCAGCCTGGTGCCATTGGATCTGGGGACGGTCCTCGACTCGGTACGCAAGACCCGTCGCCTGGTGGTGGCCCACGAGTCCGTCGGCTTCTGCGGGCCCGGTGCCGAAATCGCAGCGGCGGTCGGGACAGAGCTTTTTGGCGTGCTGGTGAGCCCGATTCAGCGCGTAGCGGGAACGTACACGCCCGTTCCCCGGGCGGCGACATTGGAAGCCGCCTGCCGTCCGGACGCCGCGCGGCTTGTCGAAGCGGTCAGGAGGATCGCGTGACGGAGGTGCGGATGCCGAAACCGGGCGACGCAATCACCGAGGCCGAGGTCACCGACCTCTACGTAGCGGACGGTGCGCACGTCTCCGTGGGGGATCCCCTGTACCAGATCGCCACCGACAAAGTCGAGATGGACATCGAAGCACCGGCCAGTGGCATCGTTACATGGAAGATCAGCGCCGGGACGACCTATGACGTCGGCGAACTGGTCGCAGTGATCGAGGCACGGTGAACGCGCTACCGGATTCCGTCGACGTCGACCTCTGCGCCCCAGAGCTCGAAGGCAGGATCGACGGCGACACCCTGACCGTCACCATCAACCGACCGGAGAAGAAGAACGCCGTCACCGCGGACGGCTACCACGGGATCAAACGGGCAGCGATGATCGTCGCCGACGAACCGGACCTGAACTTCCTGGTGATCACCGGGACGGGCGACGTGTTCTGCGCGGGCGGCGACATGAACGCGGTGCAGAATCCCGACCGCAGGTGGGACGCGTTCACCGAGTCCTACGACGGAACACCGTTCGAAACGCTGGGCAAGATACCGAAACTCGTCGTCTGCGCGGTCAACGGCATTGCCATGGGTGGCGGGTTGGTGATGACGTTGTTCGCCGATCTGGTCGTCGCCTCCGATCGCGCCCGGTTTCGCGTCCCGGACCTTACCCGCGGCGTATATGAGGCGTTCGTCGCCGCCCGCCTGCCGCAGCGGCTGGGTACCCTGCGCGCCAATCACCTGATCTACGGCAATGATTGGATCGACGCAGTTGAGGCCGAGCGTCTCGGGCTGGCCGGCAAGGTCGTTGCGCACGACGCCCTGCGGTCGGAGGTCGATGCGTTGCTTGAAAGGGTCCGGAAGACGGGCCCGGCCGCGCGCGCTGCCGTCAAACGCGAAATGGCGCGCGCGTTACCGCCCGTCGACGTGACGGGCTACTGGTCCTCAATAGGAACCGCCGAACAGATCGAGGCCTTCACGGCGTTCCTGCAGAAGCGATCTCCAGATTGGGCCGTCAACCATGATCGCGACGCGTTCGTCCAAACCAGACGATCGGCGTGGCTGGCGCCGCAAGAGGACGGCTGACCGCCCATGACCGAGCTACCGCAGGGCACGTCGGAACTGACCGGCTGCGAAGAGATCCTCGTGGCCGCCGACGGTCCCGTCCGGATCGTGACGCTGAACAATCCCGACGACGCCAATGCGGTCAACAACACGATGCACACGGCATTTACGAGACTATGGGCGACCTTGGCTGAGGATCCCGAAGCGCGCGCGGTGCTGATCACCGGCACGGGCGATTACTTCTCCGCCGGTGGAAATTTGGTGGAGTGGCTGGAAACCCATGTCAATAATCCGGTCACTCGCCGTGCCGGGATGCGCGACGCCCGACGCATCGTGCGCGACATGATCGACTTTCCGCTGCCCGTCGTCGCCGCTGTCAACGGGCCCGCGGTCGGGTTCGGGTGCAGCATCGCGGTCTTGTGCGACATCGTCCTGATGTCCGACCGGGCGTTCTTCGCCGATACACATGTCGCGAGCGGGCTGGTGGCCGGCGATGGCGGTTCGGTGCTGTGGCCGTTGCTGATGAGCCTGTTGAAGGCCAAGGAGTACCTGATGCTCGGCGAACGCATCAAGGCCGACAAGGCGGTCGAGTTAGGCTTGGCCAACCGGGTCGTGCCGCACGCGAATGTCAAGCAGGAGGGGCTGTCGATTGCTCACCGCCTCGCCGCGTTGCCGCCACGGGCCGTGCAGGACACGAAGCGGACGCTGAACTTGCACGCCCAGCGCGCGATCACCGGCATCCTCGAATACGGGATCTCCGCGGAGACTGAGTGTTTCACCACGCCCGAACACCGGGCCGCCATCGACAAGTTCCTCGGCCGACAGTGACATTCAGCGATCCATTGATCCGCCGCGAGGACCGCGACGGCATCGCCGTCGTGTTGCTCAACCGGCCGCGGCAGCGCAACGCCCTGCGCTACGAGTCGTGGACCGAACTTTCGCATGTGCTTTACGCCGTCGTCGACGATAACGTGCGCGGCGTGGTGTTGGCGGGTTCGGATGGATTCTTCTGTGCGGGTGGCGATTTGAAGACCGGGCCGGCTCACGGACCTGGCCCGTTGGGCCCGGCAGGCCGCGTCGAACATGCCCAACGGGTGATGGAGCAACTCAAAGCACTGCCGGTGCCGACCATTGCCGCGGTCGAGGGCGCGGCCGTCGGCCTCGGCTGGAGCCTTGCCCTGTCATGCGACCTGGTTGTGTGCGCTTCCGACGCCTTCTTCGCCGCGCCGTTCGTGGCGCGCGCCGTTGTTCCCGACGGCGGGTTGGCGTGGCGCCTTACTCAGCAGTTGGGGAAGCATCGCGCGGCCTCGCTGCTCCTGCGCGGAGTCCGAGTGACGGCAGCCGAAGCCGAGACGCTCGGACTGGTGACTGACGTGGTGGCGCCAGGATCGGCGATTGCGCGTGCGCAGGCCATCGCCCTTGAGCTGGCGCAAGCCGACACCGGGGCGGTCGAAATGACCAAGCGGCTGATCAATTCGGCCGAGGCCGCGCAGCTCGCCGCCTTTCATCCGCTCGAGCTGGCGATGGCGACCGTGGCGCAGCAACGCTCGGCGGCCGCCCAAGGGCGAGCCGCCTACTCCTGACATCAGCGTGGCAGTCCCAACCCGACCGTCGAGATCAGGTCGCGTTGGATCTCGCTGGTGCCCCCGCCGATCGTGTGCAGCAACGACAGCAAGAGGCCTTCTGAGAAGTGCCCGTCGAGCACGGCGTCCGGATCGTCCGGCATGAGTTCGCCTGCCGGACCGAGGATTTGGGCCCCGAGTCCGCGCAGCTCGGCGGTCAATTCGGAGTGATAGAGCTTCGACAACGACGGCAACACGGGGTCCAGCGCGCCCGCCGCCTGCAGGTGCGCCACGCGATACGACAGGGCGCGGCCCACCTCGACGCGCTCGACGGCGCGGGCCAGCGCGATGCGGTTGGCCGGGTCGGACAGGGGGTCGTGCGCGGATCCTTTCTGCGCGTGGCACCAGTCGACGAGCTCGTCGAGATAGCGCTGCGCCTGGGATGCCCGGGTGATGTTCGACCGCTCGGCGTCGAGCAACGCCTTCCCCACCGTCCAACCCTCCCCCTCCGCCCCCACGAGGTTGGTGGCGGGCACGCGCACAGCGTCGAAGAATTCCTCGGCAAACGTCGGATAGCCGGTCATGGCTCGGATGGGCCGGCGCGTGATCCCCGGACTATCCAGGTCCACGAGGAAGAACGAGATTCCGGCTTGGCGCTTGTCCGCCACGGGCGAGGTGCGCGCCAGGACGAAGATCCAATCCGCGAGCACGCCGTTGCTCGTCCAGGTCTTCTGTCCGTCCAGGACGTACTCGTCGCCGTCCCGCCGGGCCGTCATGCGCAGCGACGCCAGGTCGGAACCGGCCTCCGGCTCCGAATAACCCTGTGCCCACATCCTTTCCGAGCGTGCGATGGCCGGCAGATGCTCCGCTTTTTGTTCGGGCGTCCCGTATCTGAACAAGACCGGCGCCAGCATGTTGACTCCGTTGGTGTTCACCAGCGGTGCGCCCGCATAAGCGAGTTCCTCACGAATGACCACCTGTTCGACGATCCCGCGTCCGCCGCCTTCGTACTCGGCGGGCCAGTGCGGCACGAACCATCCCTGCTCGTGCAACTTTCTGCAGAACGAGACCGCACGCTCGTGGGCGTCGCGCGGCAAGTAGTCGGGATTCGCGGCGCTGCGGCGGAACTCGTCGGCCAGGTTGTGCGCCAGCCACTCGCGGATCGAAGCCCGCAGTGACTCGGTGCTCTCGTCACCGCCGAATTGGATGATGGGCTTGCACGGCATGGCTAGATGCGCTCGGTGGGTTTGGAGCCCTTCTTCATCAGCTCCGCCATGAACTGCTGGAACTCCTTGCTGCCGGTCACCATCGCCTGCAGGTCGTTGGTGGCCTGCTGATGGGTCCGGAACCCCATCGTCTCCCACGCGCGGATGACGCCAGACTTGACGGCCTGCAACGTGATCAGCGGCGCCTTGGCGATCTGTGCGGCAAGTTCCTCCACCGTGGCCTCGAGCTGGTCGGCAGGCACCACACGGTTGACCAATCCGAATTCGAGCGCTTCCGCCGCGCTCAACCGCTGGGCGGTGTACAGGTATTCGGCGGCCCGCTTGTAGTTCATGAAGACCCATGGCTCGAACATGGTCTCGGCGCCCGGCAAGCCGAACCCCGGCACCAGGGGCATCTGAAACCACGCGTCCTCGGAACACACGGTGATCTCGGGGATCAGCGCCCAGGTGGTACCTCCGCCGATCGCGTACCCGTGCACCTGGGCGATCACCGGCTTGGGGAATTCCCACAACTTGAGCACCGGCCACAGGAACAATTGCGCGGCGGAGCGCCACACCTTTCCGGACGCTTGCAGTTCGGCCATGAACTCCGGATACGCGCCGGTGGGGATGTGACCGGAGCAGAACCCCTTGCCGTTGGCCTTGATGATGACGACCTTGATGTCGTAGTCGTACTGCGCGTCGTCAAGCGCCTCGTTGACACTGTGGACCATTTCCGAGCTCTGGGCATTGGCGGCGTCCGGGTTGTTGAGGATGATCCGCGCGATCGGGCCGTCCTTCTGGTAGATCACGTGCTCGAGTTCTCGCGTTTCCATCGTTCGTCCTCCTCAACACCGGGCAGACGATCGCCGCGCCGTCAGCATGGTGCAACTATACAGATAATGTATTAGTGTTCTCCGGGAAGGGACGATGCCGATGACGACGATCGAGTTACGTTGGGATCCGTTCGACCGCGCGTTGCACCAGAATCCGTACGGAGTCTGGAAACGGCTGCGCGACGAAGCGCCAACTTACTACAACGACCAGTACGGCTTCTACGCTTTGAGCCGGTTCGCTGACGTGTTGGAAGCGTCGCTGGATACCGAGACGTTTTCCTCGTCGCACGGGATCACCCTCGACGCGATCACCGACGAGCCGTGGCCGTCGCCCCGGGCGATGATCATGATGGATCCACCCGACCACACCGCAATGCGAAAAATGGTCAATCGCACATTCTTTCGCACCCAGATCGCCCAGCTCGAGGACCGGGTGCGCTCGCTGTGCTGCGACTACCTGGATGCTTTTGTGGGAACGGACGGTTTTGACTACGTGCGCGACTTCTCGATGAAGCTACCGGTGATGGTGATCAGCTCGCTACTCGGCTTCCCCGAGGAAGACCACGACAACCTGCGCGAGTGGTCGGATGCCCAGCTACACCGCGACGAGGGCGCGACCCAGCTGAGCGAGGAGGGCCAGCAGGCCAACGCGAAGCTGCTGGGCTATTACGCCGATCAGATTCAGCGACGGCGGGCCGCACCGACCGACGACATCGTCGGCAACCTGATGACTTCCGACCTGGTCCAGGCGGGCCGCGAGACCCGTCGCCTGGACGATGGCGAAGTGTTGATGTTCATCGCGATGATCAACGTCGCCGGCAACGAGACCGTTGCGCGCCTGCTGGGATGGGCCGCGCTGACGCTGGCGCAGTACCCCGACCAGCGGGCCAAGCTGGTCGACCGCCCTGACCTGATCGGCAACGCCGTGGAGGAACTGCTGCGTTACGACGCCCCGTCGCCCGTGCAGGGCCGCTACACGGAACGCGACGTCACCTACAACGGGACGCTCATCCCGGCGGGTTCGCGCGTTGCGCTGCTGACGGGGTCGGCGGGCCGCGACGAACGCCAATACGAGAACCCCGACGTGCTTGACGTCGAGCGCACGGGGATCCGGCACATCAGCTTCGGCCATGGTTCACACTTCTGCCTGGGCGCGGCGCTGGCCCGCCTCGAGGCCCGGGTAGCGCTCGAGGAGACGTTGAAGCGTTTCCCGACCTGGGACGTCGACCGCGGCGCGGTGACGTACGTGCACACCAATTCCGTGCGCGGCCCCGCCAGCGTGCCGATGCGGCTGTGACCCCCGGCCTTACTGTCCGCACGGAAGGCGCGGTGCTCTGGTTGGTCTTGGACCGCCCCGAGGCCGGCAATTCGGTGACGCGGGCGGTGCAGCAGGCCCTCATCGAAAACCTGAGGTCGGCCTCCGACGAGCCAGGTGTCAGGGCGGTGGTCCTGACCGGCCGCGGGGACAAGCATTTCTGTACGGGACCGAATCTGCGGGACCCCGGAATGCAGCCCAAGAAAGATCGGGTTGCGGGCGACGCCGCCCGCATCTTGCGTACCGGGTCTCAGGCGGTGGTGTCCGCGTTGCTCGACTGCGAGAAGCCCGTTGTATGCGCGCTCAACGGGATCGCCGCCGGCGTGGGCGCGAGCATGGTGCTGGCGTGCGATCTCATCGTGGCCTCCGAAAATGCCCGAATCATCGAGCTTTTCGCGCGGCGCGGGCTCGCCCCCGACGGGGGGGCCGCCTATCTGCTGGCGCGCAAGGTCCCCTTCAACGTCGCAAAGCAGCTGCTGTTCTTCGGCGAGGAGCTGTCCGCGGCGGAGGCCGAACGCCTCGGCTTGGTCAACAAGGTCGTCGCCGCCGCCGACCTCGAAGCCGAGACCGCCGCCTGGGCCCGCCGCCTCGCCAGCGGGCCCACCCGCGCGCTGGCGGCGGCCAAGGCGATGCTGAATCAGGCGTTCGACGTCGACCGCGAAGCCGCGTTTCGGACCGAGGCGCTGTTGGTGGAGCAGGTCGCCGCGACCGACGACGTCGCCGAGGGCATGGCGGCTTTCACCGAGCGACGCGACCCGAACTTTCGTGGACGCTGAGCTCTCGCGGTTGCCCGATGCCGCGATGACTCGATTGGATAATGGAACACTCAGTGTTAATCTGTCACTCGCCGCGAGCCGGTGGAGGCCCGCTCCCCGATGCCGTCCCGTGGGCGTGAGGAGAAGCGAATGACGCTGCACCGGAACGCCGCTTCGCTCGACGGCCGCGTTGCCGTGGTGACGGGCGGTGGGGGCGGGATCGGAAGCGCGATCGCCCGGGCCTTCACGGAATTCGGTGCTCGGGTGGCCATCTGGGAGAAGGATGCGCAGACGGCGACGTCCGTGGCCGCGCAGGTCGGCGGCCTCCCGTGCGTTACCGACGTACGTAACGCCGAGCAGGTCGACGCCGCCCTCAAGGCCACGGTCGAGGAGCTGGGAATACCAACCGTTCTGGTCAACAACGCCGGCGGCGTCTTCTGGTCTGGCCTTCTCGAAACGTCACTGAACGGCTGGGAGGCCCTGATCAGGGTCAACCTAACCCAGGTCCTGCTCTGCACCCAACGGGTCGCGCGCGCCATGGTCGAGGCAGGACAGGGCGGCAGCGTCATCAACATCAGCACGATCGAGGCGGTACGGGCCGCGCCCGGGTTCGCCGCCTATGCCGCGGCCAAAGCCGGGCTCGTCAACTTCACGAAAACCGCGGCGCTGGAGCTCGCGCAGCACAATATCCGCGTCAATGGGCTCGCGCCCGACTTCACGCTCACCGAGAGCCTGCAGCAGATGGCCCCCAACGGCGTCGAGAACGCCAAACTCATGGTGCCGATGGGCCGGGCCGGCCACGTCGACGAAATGGCCGGAGCCGCAATATTCCTCGCCAGCGACCTCAGCGCTTACGTGACCGGGCAGACGCTGCACGTCGACGGCGGGACATCGGCGGCCGGCGGCTGGTATCACCACCCGCAATCGGGGCACTACATACTCGGCCCGCCGACGCCGGTGCCGTAGCCCCATGCACGACGCGCAAGTCCGAGACCTGTTGGCGAAGGAAGAGATTCGTCAACTGCCCTACCGCTACGCCGTCGCGATCGAAACGCGGGACGTCGATGCGATGGCCGAATTGTTCGTCCCGCACGCCCGGTTCGGCGACCACGGAGAGGGCCCCGAGGCGCTGCGCCGGCTGATGTCGGCCAGCGTCGACGGTAGCGTATTCGCGGTCATCCTCATCGCTAACCACCTCGTCGAGCTGGACACAGCGGATCGCGCCCGTGGACAGGTTTGGGCCCAGTGTTTCGCCCAGACCCACGCCGAGGGGTTTGTCGAACAGCTCATCAAGTACGAGGACCGCTACGAGCGGCACAGCGGGCGTTGGCTTTTCCTGCATCGACGGCATCGCCTGTTCTACGGCGTGAGCCGCCGGCCGTCGCCCCTGACGCAAGAAGCCGCAGCCTGGCCACGAAACCAGACCGGCGTCGGTGACCTGCCGCTGGCCGACCCGGTCTTCACGGCTTGGTGGCAGAGCAAGGCCGACGGGGAAACGCGGCCGTGAGCTCCGGCCGCTGCCTAGCCGAGGGGCTGGCCTTCCCCGAAAGCCCGATCGCATTCGACGACGGCTCCGTCGTGGTGTCGGAGATGGCTGCCGGCAGGATCACGCGCGTCCGCCCGGACGGCGTCACCGAGACGGTTGCCGAGACCGGCGGCGGCCCCAACGGGGTGGCCCGGCTTCCGGACGGGCGGCTGGTGGTATGCCAGAACGGCGGCTCCACCTTCGGGCTCGGCCCGTGGCCGTACGACTTCGCCGGCTGCGCAACCCTTTTCCGGCCGGTGGGGCCGCCCGACCACCCCGTCGCTCCCGCGCTGCAGCTGGTCGAAGCCGGCGGTCAGGTCAGCACCCTGTTCACCGAATTCACCACGCGCTCCGGCAGCACGCTGGCGCTGATGCGGCCAAGCGACATCTGCGTCGACGGCGATGGTGGCTTCTATGTCACCGACGGCGGAGCCACGCGCAACCGCAACCGCGGCATGACCGGACTGCTCTACGGCACCGTCGACGGTGGACTTCGCGAGATCGTCTACCCACTCGAGATGCCCAACGGCGTGGCCCTATCCCCGGACGGGGCGTTGCTCTACGTGGCCGAGACGCGCACGCGCCGGGTCTGGGAATTCACCCTCGACGGGCCCGGAGTGGTGTCCCGGGCGCGCGGTCTGGCAACAGTGCCCAGCGGCGGTCCGCTGAATGTCGGAGGGGCCGACGGGCTCTGCGTGGACGCTGCCGGCCGGATCCTCGTCGCAACGCTCGGGACGGGCGGGGTCACCGTCTTCTCCCCGGCCGGCGAACTGCTGGACGCGATTCCCGCCGACGACCCGATGACCACCAACGTCGCACTGAGCCCCGATGGCCGCACCTTATTCATGACGCTCGCATCGTCGGGACGATTGGTCAGCGTCGAGACCTGACTGGGCGCGTGAGCCAGATCAAACCTTATGCGACTTCTGCTCTTCCATCTTGTTCAGAAAGGCCTCCAAGCCGATGCCACCGTGGTCGGCCATGACCTCGTCGTAGTCATACTCTGGCGGGTTGCCGCCATTGGGGCGCCACCCGGCATCCGCGGTACAGGATTTGAAGCCGTCCTCGGGGAAGGCGTACCAGCGCCGCGTGTTGAGTTCGACGATCTTGGCGGCCTCCTCGTCGGGCACGTCCGCGAGCATCTCCTCGGCGCGCGCGCGGCTCTTGGGCCAGAACGAGTCGGAGTGCGGGTAGTCGCATTCCCAGGTGATGTTGTCGATACCAATCTGGTGGCGCATCGACATGCCGACTTCGTCTTCGATGAAGCATCCGGCGATGTTGCGCCGGAACAATTCCGACGGCGCCACCGTGGGATGGATGTTCTGGTAGAACTTGTGCTTGCGCCAGACGTAGTCCGCGCGCTCGACGAGGTACGGCATCCAGCCGACGCCGCCTTCGGAGAACGCGACTTTGAGGTTCGGGTGCTTGTGGAACACCGGCGAGAAGATGAGCTCGGTCGCCGCGGCCATGGACGTGGTACCCATCAACGTGATCATCACCGCGAAGGGTGCCTCGGGCGCGGTCTGGGGTGGGAATCCGCCACTGCCGAAATGCATCACCGCGGTCAGGTTGGTCTCTTCGAGCGCCGACCACACCGGCTCCCAGTACGCCGTGTGGTAGCTGGGCAGCTTCAGGTTGGTCGGGTTGTCCGGCAGCCCGATCGCTCTCGCCCCCTTGGCCGCCACCCGCTCGATCTCGGCGACGATCAGGGCCGGGTCCCACAGCGGCGTGATCGCCATCGGGATGAAGCGGGCGGGGTCGGTGGCGCACCACTCGTCGAGCGAGAAGTCGTTCCACGCCTGGACGGACAGATGCGCCAGTTCCTTGTCCTCGCCTTCCAGGAACACGGTGCCACAGAAGCGCGGGAAGGACGGAAAGCACAGCATGGCGTGCACGCCGTCGATGTCCATGTCCGCCAGCCGGGCTTTCGGGTCATAGCACCCGGGGATCATGTCGGCGTAGCGGATTGGGTCGACGCCGAACTCCTCCGGCGACTTGCCGGCGACCGCGTTCAGCCCGATGTTGGGATAGGGCCTGCCCTCGTACACCCACTGCTGTACCGGCGGGGCCCCGTCGCGCGGAAAATCGACGATGTGGGGACCGTCGTCGACGAATTTCTTCGGCAGCCTGTCCGCCCAGACCTGCGGTGGCTCGATCAGGTGGTCGTCGACGGACAGGAGCTTCATCGAAGGTTGCAGCGGCATTGTGGGAGTCGTTTCTCGAAATCGTGCGATACGGTACAAGTGAACAGATTATGACTAGTTGACTATAGCGCCGATCGTGGCCAGAGCTCAAACGAACACGGCGCATCAAGGAGAGCCATGACACAACCGGATACCCCACAGTCGCGCATCCCGCACGACGATTGGGCCGACCAGGACCTGCTCACCAAAGGTGAGGCGGCCGCACGCCTCGCCGCCGAAATAGCCGACGTCAGTGCCAAACTCGGCGCTTCGGATGACAACGACGAGACCCTGATGCGACGACTCAAGGGGCTCAAGGAGGCTTACAAGCACCTGGCCGGGGACCCGCAGGGCTGACCCGGCCCACTCAGGCCCGCGGCAAGCCCAGCACCCGTTGCGCGACGATGTTGCGCTGGATTTGAGCGGTTCCGCCGTAGATGCCGGCGGCGCGCGACCACACGTAGATGTCCCACTCGAGGCCTTCGGTGAGGAGTGGGCCACTGGCCGAAAGATCCATCATGACGTGGGCGAAGAACTGGTCGGCGCGCGTCATGAGCAATTTGTCTACTGACCCCTCAGGCCCGGGAAGCCTGCCGTTTTGGCGCTCCGTGAGAGATCTCAGAACCTTGATCTGCAGCGCACGCAACTCCACGTAAGCCTGCCCGAGTCGGGCCCGCGCCGATGGCGAATCTTCGAGCCAGCCAACGCGAACGTCGTCCTCGAGGCGCCGTAGCTGGGTTTTGAGCCGGCCGATCCAGTTGATGTCGCTGGGACCGCGCTCGTAGGCAAGCAACTGATTGGCGATGGACCAGCCCTCCCCGCGTTTGCCGAGCAGGTTGCCCGCGGGTACGTCCACGTTGTCGAACGTGATCTCGGTGAACTCGCGGTTGCGCGCGGCGTTCACGATGGGCCGCACGTCGATGCCGGGCGTCGACATCGGCACCAACAACACGGAAATGCCCGCGTGCTTCGGTGCCTCCGCCTCGGTGCGGCACAGCAGGAAGCACCAGTCGGCAACCGCACCGAAGCTCGTCCAGATCTTGCGGCCGTTGACGCGAAACATCTCCCGCCCGCCGGTGGCGATGAAATCGGCCCGGGTCTTGAGGCCGGCGAGGTCGGATCCGGCCTCGGGTTCGGAGAACCCCTGACACCAGCGCACGCGGCCGGACAGCAGGCCGGGCAGCAGCGTGTCGCGCTGCTCGTCGGTCCCGAACAGACGCAACGCGTTGCTGAGGTGACCGACCCCCTCGATGGGCGCGGCACCGGCCCGCCCGAGCTCGTCGTTGAGGATCGCCTCGTACACCGGCGCCTTACCATGCCCCCCATACTCGACAGGGAAGGACAACCCGATGTATCCCGCTTCGTAAAGCGTTTGGTGCCAAGCATTTTGCGCGTCAGCCCGCGCAGCCGGGTCGTCGGGGATCGCGGCGTCGGCAGCGTGGTCGGACAGCCACTGCCTCAGCTCGGCGCGGAACTGCGCTTCGGGTGCGCTGTCGTCGAAATCCATGGCTAAGCAAGATCCCAGTTCGCCAGCCGCAGCGCGGCGATGGCCTCGTAGTGGACCGTCTCGTCGCCGAACAACCGCCGGTCCAACAGCGCCCGGCGCAGCCGCAGGTGTGAAACGTGCTCCCAGGTGATCGCGATGCCACCAAAGACCTGAACCGTGGTCTCCACCACCTCCCGGCCCGCGGCCGAGGCGTATGCCTTGGCCGTCATCGCCGCCAGCCGCGCCTCGTCGGCCGGCGAGTGGTCGATCGCCCACGCGGCGTGCCAGAGGCAACTCCGGGCGCCTTCCACCTGCACCAGGGCATCGGCGAGCAGATGGCCCACGGCCTGAAACGAGCCGATCTTCGCCCCGAATTGAGCACGCTCACCCGCATAGCGGACCGCGTCGTCCAGGGCACCCTGCATGACACCAACCAGGTCGGCGGCGACGGCGGTCATGGCCAGCGACTCCACCCGCCGCCACCGTTCGTCATCGATGGGTTCTCCGGTCACCACCGCCGAGGCGGCCGCATCGGCTGCAAAGCAATGGAATTCACGCGTCAGGTCCAGCGCGCGGTGCTCGGCGCCGCCCAGCGGTGCGCACACAAGCCGGCGTTGTCCGTCGGTGTGGGTGGCCAGTAGTCCGTGGGTGGCGCCCGCGGCGTCGAATGCCACCCCCGGTCGGTGAGCCGAGCCGAAACCCACAAGGTCGGGGCCCAGCACAGGCGCCAGCCGAAGGCCGCCTTCCGCGATGAGCTCCAGTTCCTTCTCGGCTCCGGCCGCCTCCAAGAGTTCGGTGGCCAGCACCGCTTGGCCCACCACCGGAACGGCGCTGAGGGTTCTGGCGAGTTCTTCGACGACTATGACGGTTTCCACGCCGCTCGCCTCGAGTCCGCACAGGCGCGGCGAACGCAGCGTTGGCACACCGAGATCCACCAGGCGGCACCACTGGGCGTCGAGCGCCTCGCCGGTCGGGATCTCGTCCGCACTGGTGACCCCCACGCCCTCCCCCAGCTGCGCGGCGGTGTCACGGAGCAGTTGCTGCTCGTCGGTGAAGGCGATGTCCATGGTCAGCGCAGGGCCATCTCCACGCTGGTGTATCCGCGCACCGTCGCGGTGAGCACGCGCTCGCGCGCGCCGATGGCGTAGTCGGGGAACTTGTCAGCGACATATTCGAACACCAGCTGCGCCTCCCGGCGCGCCAACCACTGCCCGAGACAGATGTGGATTCCCCACCCGAAGTACACATCGGTGCCGCGCGGCCTGCCGACGATGAAGCGGTCGGGGTCGTGGTAGCGCCGTTCGTCGCGGTTGGCGCTGCCCAGGAGCAGCAGCACCCAGTCGCCGGCGTCCATGGTGACGCCGTGACGCTCGATGGGCCGGGTCAAGGTGCGGGCCACCCAGTGGCTCGGGGTGTCGTAGCGCAGCGCCTCGTTCACGGCGGCGGGAATGAGGCTGCGGTCCTTCACGATGCGCTGCCACTCCTCGGGGTGCTCGGCGAGCGCGACGAGGCCGTTGGAGATCAGCTTCTGCGTGGTTTCCGAGCCGGCGGCCGACAGGAGATTACAGAACATCAGCACCTCGTGCGGGGTCAAGGCGCGCTGGCCGCCGGCTTCGGGGTCGTCGAACGTGGCTTGCAGCACGACGCTGACGAGGTCGTCGCCGGGGTCGGTGCGGCGCCGCTCGATCAGGTCCCCGATGTACTGGCCGATCAGGCGGTTGGCTTCAATGGCCTTGGCCGGCATCGCGACCTGTCCTTCCTCCCTGGTGAGAAAGGCCTCCCACCAGACCCGGAGCTGCGCCCGGTCGCTGTGCGGCACACCGAGGAGATCCCCGATCACGTCCGTGGGCACCGAGAACGCGAAGGCCTCCATCGCGTCGACGGTGGTACCCGATCGCAGCCGGCCCAGGTGAGTGTTGACCACCGCCCGCAGGGCAGACTCCATGGCAGCGACCGCTTTTGGGGTGAAGAAACCTTTGAGGACGCCGCGAATGCGATCGTGGCGGGGCGGATCCATCGAGATCACCGAGTATTTGCGGCCGTCGTTGTCCGGGTTCTCCGGCGCCGGCCCGCGCTTGGACGAAAACGTCTCCCAGTCCCGCAAAGCCTGCGAAACGTCGTCGAACCTGGACAGGACCCACCAGCGGTTCTCGGGATCCCGGTAGACCGGCGCCTCGTCGCGCAATCTCCGGTACACCGGGTATGGATCGTCGAAGATCGCCTTGGAGAACGGCGAATACATCAACTCGCTGGTCGCTGGCACAGCACGACTCTATCATCGCGATGAACAATCGAACGCTCAGTGACTAATTGATCAGCCGCCCGGCGGCGTGCGTTCGATCAACTCGATCCAGTTGCCGTCGGGGTCGGTGGTCATCAGTCCCCGGTTGCCGCCCTCGAAAGTGACCGTTCGTTCCGGTCGGGCTTGGCCACCCAGGCGCTCGATGCGCGCGACGTGCGCGTCCGGGTCGTCAACTCGGAACGACAGGTGCGTAAAGCCCACCGCGTTCATCCGGCGGGGCCGGCGCTTTTCCCGAACGCCCGGCGCCGGGTAGCTGAGCAACTCGAGGCGAAACCCGTCGCGTTGCAGGTAGACGAGGTCGAGCACCAGCCCGGGCACACCGAGCAGCCGCGCCGTCTCGGGGCTGTCGACGCGCAGCCGACCGCATTCGTCGAATCCCAATGCCACGCAATAGAACTGGACCGACCTTTCCAGATCGCTGACGCACAACCCGATATGCGTGAGGCGGTCCCCGGAACTCATGCGGTGTCGTCGGCGAGTTCGTCGAGCAATGCATTGTGTTCCCCGAGCAGGGGTGGCCGTGCGCGGCCGTCTGCGGGATCGGCGCTGAACAGGTATGGCATGCCCGGATAGCGGAAGGTCTCCCCCAGTTCGGGGTGGTCGACCGGCACATGAAACCCACGGGCGGCGATGTGTTCGTTCTCGAAGGCCTCATCGGGGGACAGCACCGCTCCCGCGGGGAATCCGCGTCGCTGGCTTTGCAGGAAGTACTCGTTGGCCGGCATGCGGGACGCGATCAAGGTGATGGCGTCGCGGGCCGCCGTCAGGATCGCGGTGGTCTCGTCGTCGGCGCCGATCATCGCGATGTCGACCGGCTCGTCGCGAGAGGCGGCCATTTCCAAGAACACCGCCTCGGGAAGCTCGTCGGTGAGGCCGAGGTCGGCGAGCCAAGTCAGCAGGTTCGCGAATTCGTGCGGCTTGCGGGGTAGCACGCCGGTGGTGGCGTAGGCGCCGTCCACGCATCGGACCTGGGTCGGTTGGCTCCGCGTGAAGTATGCGTGACGGCCGGTCTGCCGGACGCACGTCTCGTTGTTGACCAGCCAGTGATACGTCGTCTGCTCGGAGCTGACGTTGCAGGCCGCGTTGACGCTGACGTCGACGAGCTGACCCTCGCCGGTCTGGTCGCGGTGCGCCAAGGCGACCAGCGCGCCGATCGCGCAATACAGGCCGGCGATGTTGGCCGACTGCTCGCCGGCGCCGCGAATCGGCGGGACCGAGTGGTCGTCGTAGCCGCAGTTCCAGACCGGCCCCCCGCCGGCGAGCATGGTGAGGTCGGTGACCGGTTGGTCGGCCCGCACGCTGTCGAGCCCGAAGGGGGTGACCGCCACCCAGATCAGGGACGGGTGCCGGACATCGCCGAGGGGGCCGGCACCGGATATCACGACGTCGGCGCTGGCGATCAGGCGCCCCAATGCGCTGACACCGTGCGGGGTGTCGAGGTCGACGGTCACTGACCGCTTGCCCACGTTGCCGCTCCACCAGCGCAGGCTAGTGTCCGGCCCAATGTTGTCGTGCGCGAACGGCGGTCGCGACCGGTGTGAGGATCCCGTTGGAGGTTCGACCACGACGACCTCCGCGCCGAGTTCGGCGAGCAGCCTTCCCCCGACGGGGGTGAACTGGCCGCTGATCTCGACGACGCGGAGCCCGCTCAGCGCGTTCAGATCACACCCTGCTTCGTCAATTCGCCCAACTCCTGATCGCTGCGCCCGAGCAGCCCGCCCAGCACGTCACGGTTGTGTTCGCCCAGACAAGGCGCGGCCCGCGAAATGCTCCACGGCGAGGCCGACATTCGCAAGGGCAGCCCTTCGACGCGCACCGACCCGATTTCG
Organism: Mycobacterium sp. NGS34; assembly: GCF_059812845.1. Classification (NCBI taxonomy): domain Bacteria; kingdom Bacillati; phylum Actinomycetota; class Actinomycetes; order Mycobacteriales; family Mycobacteriaceae; genus Mycobacterium; species Mycobacterium sp. NGS34. The sequence goes on along the minus strand of NZ_JCALDM010000013.1, from coordinate 24,818 downwards.
GGGTGCGTCACGGTCGGAAAGAGCCCCCACTCGGCGAGGTCCGGGTCTTCATCGATCCGTTCCCGGGGCGACTTGACGACGCTCGCCGGAACCCCGGCCGCGCTGAGTTCGGCTGCCAGCGAGGAGGCTTCGCGGGTCCGGGTGCAGGCGCCGACGAGTTCGTCGAGTGCGGCGGCACCGAGCAACCTCTGCTCCAGGGTGGCGAACCGGTCGTCTGTCAGGCGCGGTTCGTCGATGACCTTGGACAGCAGCGCGACATCCCGGTCGTCGCGGCAGGCGATCGCTATCCACCGGTCCTCGCCCAGGCAGGGGTAGATCCCATGCGGGGCCATCTCACCGAAGTCGGCGTGGTTGCCGGCCGGGAGCCCCGCCCTGCGCGTGGGCCGCTCGTTGACGGTCCAGTCCAACACCTCGGCGGGCAGCATCGCGATACCCGCCGGCACCGTGGCCAAATCGATGTGCTGGCCCTCGCCGGTGCGTGCGCGCTGATGCAGTGCCGCCAGAATGGCGACCGTCATGTAGTACGCGGCGATGTGGTCCATATACGAGTAGCCCCATCCCGCGGGCTCGTGCTCGGGCAGCCCGGCGGTGAAGGTCAGGCCGCTCAGTGCCTGAACGATCGGACCCCAGGTCTTGAAATCGCGGTACGGGCCGCTCTGTCCGAAGCCGCAGTTGGAGACGTAGATGATGTCCGGCTTGATCCGGCGCAGCTCGTCGTAGCCGAAACCCATCCTGTCCAGCACGCCGGCCGCGAAATTCTCGCAGACGATGTCGGAGACGGCGATCAGTTCACGCAGCAGCTCCTTGCCTGCCTCCACACGCAGGTTGATGGTCACCCCGAGCTTGCCCACGTTGTGGTTGTTGAAGCCGGCGCCCAGATTCACGCCCCGCCGCTCGTCGACGAACGGGCCTACGCCGCGCAACGCATCCCACATCCCGCGGGTGACTGGGTCTTCGACTCGGACGACCTCGGCGCCGAAGGCCGCCAGGATTTTCGTCGCCCCGGCACCGGCCAGTTGACCGCCCAGGTCGCACACGCGAAGGTGGGACAAACCAGCGGGCACCATGCAACAATAGAACATTATTTGTTCTGCTGCCAACGGGCCCGGGCGCGTCCCGGTCGACAGGCCCTTGCTCGCAGATTGACAATAGATGTTCTATTGTTCAGTACTATGGTGACGATCACAGCCGCCCGGTTCGACGAGCCGGCGTTCTACCTCGGCGACCCGAACGGCGCGTTCGCGCAGCTGCGCGAGCACGACCCCGTGCATTGGTACGACGAGGGGAAATTCTGGGTCATTACCAAATACGAAGATATCAAGGGCATCTCGGCTCGACCCGAGAAGTTCAAGTCGGAGCGCATTGGGATCATGATGGATCTGATCGCGCACCGGGAGGGCCGCGACCCTCAGGGGTACGGCAACCGCGGCATCATGTTCATGGATCCGCCGGTGCACCGAGCGCACCGCAAGGCTGTCGGAGTGCGGTTCACCCCGGCCGCGGTCGCCAAGATGGAGGCCCGGGTACGCCAGGTCGTCAACGATGTGCTCGACGACCTGCCGAACGGTGAATTCGACTGGATTCAACGGGTGGCCGAGCCCATCCCCGTGTATGTGTTCGCGTACCTGCTGGGAGTGCCCGAAGAAGACTGGCCCAAGGTCGCGGGCTGGGCGACCACCATCGCCAACGTCGGTGGTGGGGCCGCTAGCGATGAGGACTACGCGTTCATTTTCGAACACATCGGCCCCTATCTGATGGGCCTCGTCGCCGAACGCAAGGAGCATCCTCAGGATGATCTGCTCACGATGCTCTCCCAGGTGACCGTTGACGGGGAACCCTTCGACGACATGCAGGTGATGATCTACGCGCTCACCTTGCTCGCCGCCGGCAGTGAGACGACGCAGAGCCTGGTCGCGGGAATCGCCGATTGTCTCGACACTCATCCCGACCAGTCGGCGGTGTTGTTCGCCGATCCGGGCCTCAGCGGCAACGCCGTCGAGGAGGTGCTGCGTTACTGGACGCCGGTGATGAGCATGGCCCGGCAGGCGGCCCGCGACGTTCGGCTACGCGGTGCGGAGGTCAAGGAAGGCGACGGGGTGTTGCTCGCCTATGCGTCCGCGAACCGCGACCAGGAGCACTGGGGCCCGACCGCCGAACAGTTCGACATCCACCGTCAGGACGCCGCCAATCACCTCGGCTTCGGAGTCGGCGAGCACTTCTGCATGGGCGCCGCCCTGGCCCGACGCGAAGCCCGTCTGCTGCTGGAGGAAGTAGCGCGGCGCGCCAAGGGGATTCACGTGGTCGGCGACCGAGTGCCCCGCGTGTCGACGCTGGTGCACACACACGACCACCTGCCTGTTGTGCTGGACTACCGCTGAGGGGCGTGCCCATGAGCGGACCCATGGCGGGCGTACGTGTCCTCGAGGTTGCCCAGTGGACCTTCGTGCCGGCCGCCGGCGCGGTGCTGGCGGACTGGGGCGCTGACGTACTGAAGATCGAACATCCGCGCACCGGCGATGCCCAGCGGGGCCTACGTCAGCTCGGCAACGTACAGATCGCCGGCGATCGCAACCCCGTCATGGAGCACGCAAACCGCGGCAAACGATCTATCGCCCTGGATATCTCGACACCGGCCGGCCATGAATTGCTGATGGACATTGCCCGCACGAGCGACGTGTTCCTGACGAACTTCTTGCCCGACGCCCGCGCCAAACTGCGGATCGACGTTGATGACTTGCGGACGGCGAATCCCGACATCGTCTATGTGCGGGGCAGCGCATACGGAACGCTCGGCGACGAGGCAGGCATCGGAGGCTACGACATGACGGGCTTCTGGAGCCGAGGCGGTAGCGCGGCAAGCGTCACCCCGCCCGATATGGCTGGCGTCGTCGCACAACCCGGACCGGCGTATGGAGATTCCCTGGGCGGCATGACCATTGCCGGCGGAATCGCCGCGGCGCTGTTCGCACGTGAACGAACCGGTGAGGCCAAGGTGGTGGATGTTTCGCTGCTCGGAGTGGGGGTGTGGGCGATGGGGGTGGCCGTCAACGCTGCGCTGATCTCCGGGGAGCCGTGGCAGGCAAACCCGGCCGGCGCCAACGTCACCGCGCACAATCCGCTGGTGGGCTTCTACCGGACCGGCGACGGCCGTTACCTGGGATTGTCGATGATGCAAGGTTTCCGCTACTGGGCAGACTTCTGTGTGCGGGTCGGGCTCGCCGAGCTTGCGACCGACGACCGCTTTGCAAGCCATGAGCTGCTGACGCGCAATGCGGCGCAGGCGACTGCGATCCTGCGCGAGGTGCTCGGGAGCCAAACGCTCGAGCACTGGCGCAAAGCACTGGCCGGTTTCGAAGGGCAATGGGCGCCCGTACAGAACACGATGGATGTCGCGGCCGACGAGCAGGTCAGGGCGAACGGCGTCATCGTGCCCATCGAAGGCAGCGGCGGTGCCCTCGAATTAGTCTCGAGCCCCGTGCTTTTCGATCAGACACCGTTTGCTCTCGGCCCGACACCGGAGTTCGCGGAACATACCGAAGCGCTGTTACTCGAACTGGGCAAGGACTGGGACGACATCCTTGTCCTGAAGGACAGTGGAGCCATCGCCTGACCAAGACGACCTTCAAGGCCTGACGGCGAAAGAGCCAGCAACGGAGGAAGCACATGAATCGAGTCAGCGGCAAAGTAGCGGTCGTCACGGGCGCCGCGCGCGGACAAGGACGCAGTCATGCAGTCCATCTCGCCGACGAGGGCGCCGACATCATCGCCGTTGACATATGCGACGACATCGCGACCAACGACTACCCGATGGCGCGCAAGAGCGACCTCGACGAGACGGCGAAGTTGGTGGAGAAGGCAGGCCGACGTGTCGTCACCGCTGTGGCCGATGTGCGGGATCGGGCGGCCCTCAAGAAGGCGATCGATGACGGCGTTGCCGAACTGGGCGGGCTGCACATCGTCGTCGCCAACGCCGGCATCTGCCCGCACGGAGAGAACAAAGGCTATCCAGCATTCCGCGACGTAATCGACGTGAACTTTCTCGGCGTGGTCAACACCGTCAACGCCGCGTTCGACCATCTCGACACCGGAGCGTCGATCATCGCCACCGGCTCAATCGCCGGACTGGTCGCCCAACACGATATGTTCAACGGCGGCGGCAACTCGGGCCCCGGCGGACTCGGCTACGGTCTAGCTAAGAAGTTCGTCCGCGACTGGGTCAAATCGATGGCGATGACGCTGGCGGCGCGCCAGATACGCGTCAACGCCGTGCACCCGACGAACGTCAACACCGCGATGATGAACAACCCGATGATGTACAAGACGTTTCGGCCCGACCTGGAGGCTCCCACACACGACGATGCCTTTGTGATCTACCCGATGCTCCAGGCAATGCCGGTGCCCTGGGTGCAGCCCGAGGACATCTCGCACGCCGTGGTCTACCTCGCCTCCGACGAATCGCGATACGTCACCGGACTGCAGATGTTCATCGACGCCGGCGCCGCGCTGAAAATGGGTTTCTGACCTCCACGCCGACATGACACCCGATGAGGCGGTACGTAGCTGGCTCGAGAGTCACCTCGGGCCCGTGCGGACCTTCGAGCGCCAACCACGTTGGCGTCCGGCCTGGTTCGCCGACGTCGAACGTGACGGCACAATCATGCCGCTGTATGTGCGTGGCGACCGCGTGGGCATGGAGTTCTCGTTGTCCACCTATCGGGAAGCGGAAGTCCTTGAAGCCCTGGAGAAGCAAGGAATTCCAGTTCCACACATTCACGGTCGGATTGACGCACCACCGGCCATCGTCATGGATCGCCTGCCCGGCGCCACCAATCTGTCAACCTCGCCGAGCGCAACAGAGCGCAACTCGGTCATCGACGAATACATGGAAATCCTTGCGCGGATCCATCGGCTGGATCCAGGTGAATTCTCCGCCGTCGGACTCAAGTTACCCAAAGACCCTCAGCAGCACGCGTTGTCGAGCTTCGAAGGGTCCGTTGCGCGGTATCGGTCGACAAAAAAGCGCCCGGAGCCGTTTCTGGAATTCGGCATCGGCTGGATTCGCCGCCACGTTCCCGCGCATCGGTTCGATCCTCGCTTCGTTCTGGGCGATCCCGGACAGTTCATGTTCGCCGATGGGCGCGTGACCGGACTGCTGGACGTCGAACTGGCCTACCTCGGCGACACCGCGCATGACCTCGCAGGACTGCGCCTGCGCGACATCTCCGAGCCCTTCGGCGACCTAGAGCGCGCGTTCCGGCGCTATGAGGAGGTCTCCGGCGTACAACTGGACCTGCCGGTGGTCGAGTTCCACACCGCACAGTTCGCGCTGACGACGCCTCTCTCGTTAGTCATGATCCTGCACAACCCTTTTCCGATGAGCGACTTGCTGCAATATGAGGAGTGGTTTCAGCAATGCTCGCTCAACGCCGTCGAAGCAATGGCCGCGGTCCAGGACGTCGCCCTCGACGATTACCGACTTCCGCAGGCGGCAGATGTCCGCCACGGCGGCCTTGTCGACGCGTTGGCGCCCATCATCGAGGAATTGCCCGCCGAGACCGAAGTTGAGCGCTTTCGCCAGCATCAAACCGCGCAAACCGCACGCTACGTCGCGGATCTCTGCCGGCAAGGTCCCGCAATCGAATCCGAAGACCTCGACGATCTCAAGCGCCTGCTCGGCTCCCGATACCCAGATTGGCGTACAGGGGATGAGGCGCTGGAGGCATTCGTCTTGCGCGCACCCGAAAAAATGGATGCCGAGCTCATTCGGCTGTTCCACCGTCGAATTATGCGGCAAATGCGTTTGCTGGAACCGGTTCTCAACCGCGGTGGCGGCGTGCAGCCGCTGACACCCCTGGCCCGGTTACTCGGCCGCTGACGCTTGCGTGATCACCGGCCGCGGCGAATTCCGTCGGCACAATGATCTACCGGCACGCCGGCGAAAAGGCGGCGATCAGGCTTTCTCGGCCGGTCTTACGGAGACCCCAGCTGATAGCCGAGTCAGCGACCCAGTACGGCCACCACGCAGGAACCACCGCCGCCCATCGCCTGGGCGAGCCCGACGCGGGGATCGGCGACCTGTCGCGAATCCGCCTCTCCGCGAAGCTGACTGACCACCTCGGCGACCTGGGCCAGTCCGGTCGCACCGAACGCGTGACCGCGAGCAAGGCAGCCGCCGTCGGTGTTGGTCGGCAGCCCGCCTTTGGATCCCAGGCCGCCTGTCTGGGCGAGCTCGGCCACATCGTTGACGCCGACGAGGCCGAGCGCGATCAGTGCGGTGACCTCCTCGCTGGCGCACATGTCATGCAGGGAGACGATTCCGACGTCGCGCGGCGCCGCCTGCGCCGCATCGAAGGCACGCTGAGCGGTCAGCGCGATTTGCGACGGCGGACCGACACACGGACCGGCCAACGGCCAGCCCGCGTCTTCGGGCCAGCTGGTCTGCTCGATGGCATTGATCGCAACGGACCGAGGGCGGCGTTCGGAAGTCACGACAATCGCCGCACCGCCATCGACGGACGCGTGACACATCATCTTGGTGAGCGGCTCGGCCACCATCCGCGCCGCCATCACCTGCTCAACGGTGACCTCATCGTCGTTGCGCCGCGCCGCCAGCGGATTGCGGCGCGCCTGGTTGTACGACTTGGCCGCGACGGCTCCGAAAACCTCCGGGCCGCAACCTGCCTCATACAGCCAACGATTCGCCTCGATCGCGTAGTGGATCTGCGGCGGGAACCGGTCCCAGAATTCGACGGCGGCCGGCACCACGCCGCCGGGTTCCAGCGCCGTGGTCTTCTCGTAGCCGATGGCCAGCGCGGTGTCGCAACGACCGGAGGCCACCGCCCACACGGCGTGCCGCAAGGCGACCATGCCTCCCGCCGAGGCGCTCTCGATGGCGGTCACCGGAACCCCCGTGCGGCCCAGGCGAAGTGCCACCTTGAGGCCGGTCTGGGGCGGCGCCATCGAGGATGACGTAAACACCTCGCCCACAGCGTCATAGCCCATACCCGCGTCGGCGAGTGCAGCCTCGGCGGCCTCGACGCCGAGCGCCGCCAGCGCGGTGTCGGCGAATCTGCCGAACGGTGTGACGCCGATGCCGGCGACGTGCGTCCCCGTCATTCCGATTGCGCCTCGAAGAAGAGGATGACGTTGTCCTCCAACGTCTTCTCGACGACTCGGCCGACGGTGCCGGGCGCCGGACGAGGCCCGGCTACCAACACTTGAAGCCGCCCGTCGGAGTTGTCGACCCAAGCGACGCTGTAGCCGTCCTGACCGTACCCGGGGATGGGTGACTTCCCGGGAACGAAGGTCGACGCCCACACGGTCGCGGGGCGATCAGCGGACATTGGTCATCCTCCTTTGTGCGCGTTCGCGTTGCCCAGGGCCGGCGGCGGCATGAGTGGGACGGGTCCCTGACCGACGAACCGCCACGGCAACCCGACGAGGCGGGCGGTACCGATGTCCGGGTTTGGGTGAGCGATCTCGGGGAAGAAACCGCGGATCGCCAGATGCGGATCCGAAATCAGGTCCTCGGCCCGTTGCACCGCTGCGGCGCGCAAACCCGACGTGCTCAGACGCGCGGAGACATCGTCGGCCGACGCGGCGGCAACCAGGCCCGCCAGCTTCTCGATCACCGTGGTATGCCGCGAATCGTCGGATACTGCAAGGATTTCTGCCAGGCATGTCCACTCGTCGGGCTCCGCGATTTCAATGGCGACCCAGCGGCCGTCCGCGGCGCGATAGACGCCGCGATGCGCGGAATCGCCGATGCCGGAGCTACCCGGAGCGGCGGCGGCGGTGACGAACTCGGCCACGGTCGACGCGACGACCTCGGCCATGGAGAGATCGATGACGGCGCCGATGTCACGCGCCGGCCCGACGGCCCATGCGGCGACCACCACGGCGGCGACGACCGAGGACAGCGGGTCGGCTATCACGGTGCCGAGGCGCGCCGGTGCCCCATCCGGTCCGACGGTCAGTCCGGCCAGCCCTCCATAAGCCTGAACATTGTTGGCGTAGACCCGATATCCGGCCATGGGGCCTTCCGAGCCGAAGCCGGAGACCCGCAGGGCGAGCCTGCCCGAGCCGGCCACGTCGGCCGGGTCCACCTTAAGTCTGGCGAGTCGCCCGCTGCCGACGTTCTCGATGAGGACGTCAACGTCGGATAACACCGCGGCGACGTCGTCCAGGATGCGGGCGGGATCGATCAACAGGCTCTGCTTGGAGTGATTGGCCACCGCGAAATACGCACCGCGGTCGACGCCGGGCTTACCCCGGGCAAAGGGGCCCGTACGCCGATAGATGTCGAGGCGCTGAGGATCTTCGAGCCGCAACACCCTGGCGCCCATCGCGCCGAGCAGGGCACCGACGATTGGCCCGGCCAAGACGTGGGTCAGTTCGCCGACCCGCAAGTCGCTCAGGCGGCCGGTTCGACGGTGATCCGACCGGTGTCCAACGTTGGTGAGCCACGGCGACTCAAGCACGGGGAGTTCGACACCGCCGAGCTTCGTCGTCGACAGAGCGCCGCGGAAGGCGAATTGCGGTGATGTCAGAATCTCCTCGGCGGCATTCACCGGTGTCGACGGCACGCCGTGGGCCTGGAGCATTGCCGCGCACTCTTCCTTGTCGTGCGTTGCCGCCCATGCTGTTACGTGTTGGTTGATCAGATCGGCGTGGTCGATGCGGGCCTGGCGTTCGTCGAGACCGGTGGCCCAGGCCGGATGGTCAAGCGCCGCAAGTAATCCCCGCCACTGGTGGTTCTCGACCGCGGTGATGCGGACCATACCGTCGCGACACGGAAACAGTCCCGACGGCGCGAGGTACCGCCCGCTGCCCGCCCGTCCGGGACACGCGTATAACACGTGGGCGCATTCCGGGAGGGCAGCGGTGAACGCGACCGCCTCCTGCACCGACACGTCGACGCTCACCGCCTCGTTACCGTCGTTGCGCCGATCGAGGCCATGCAGTGCCGCCAGTGCGGCGACCGCGCCCGCCGCCTTCAGCGCGACATAGCCCGGCGCCGGTACCGGCGCTCCGTCGGAGCCCTCGATCGTGGCGAGCAGTCCGCCGGCCGCCTGGGCGACGAGCTCGCCGCCGGGCTGCGACGACCGCGGCCCGTCGAGGCCGAATGGGCTGACTGTAACGACGACCGCGTTCTCGACGAACGGTGGCGTCAGGGCACGGCCGTCATCGACGATCACGATGTCGTGTTCGCCGATCAATGTTGAGAGATCCGTGGGCGGTTGGACGATCCGCTTATCCCGATCAAGAGTGAGGTCCACGGCAGCGACCGGTCCGGCCGGGGTGGTGATCACCGGTCCCACCCGACCCGATGCGCCGGCGTCAGCCACCTTTGTGGCCTCCGCGCCGAGGCTGGCGAGCAGCGCCGCGGCCGCCGAACCGGCGATCCCGTCGCCAAGTTGGAGCACGCGCACGCCCGAGAGGAAAGACATGTCGCCTCTTCGGTTCACGTAGCGCTCTCCCCGGTCTCGGTCGCCGGATAACGGGCGCTGAGCCAGCGCGTGACTATCCCGCGGTGAATTGCGCGCGTGCCGAGGTTGGCCGCGACGCTCGCGGCGCGCCGAAGGTGTACGTGCGCGTCGTGCTCCCAGGTGTAGGCGATCCCGCCGAAGACCTGTGTGGCGCCCTCCGGCACGGCCCGCAGCGCGTCGATGCCCCAGAAGGCGGCGAGCGATACCAGCGCCGCTGCGTCGGGATGCTCCTGTTGGCAGGCGTCGGCGGCACGGTTGACGAGCGCACGCCCGACTTCGATTGCGCACCGCTGGTTGACCAGGCGGTGTTTGATCGCCTGGAAGGTGCCGATCGGGCGGCCGAATGCGACGCGCAGCTTCGCGTACTCAATTGCGGCCTCGTTGGCGGCCGACGCGATGCCGACCAGTTCGGCCACCTGGGCTACCTGTCCCCGCAGAGCGGCCTCACGGTGCCGACGTCCGGCGCACTCACCCCTCGCCAGGATCTGAATGGGTGCGCGGTCCATAGTGATTCGTGCCGCCGGATTATGGTCCAGCGGGATCAACGGCTCACGCTTTACCGCCGCTCCGGCCGGATCGACCACGCCCAGCACGGTGCCGTCTGCCTCGCCCGCAATAATCAGCAGCCTGGTGGCGACCGCACCGAATGGCACGAGCGGCCAGACCCCCGAGACGCCCGCCGCAGTGTATTTACCGCGTTCGGGCAGCAGCAGGCTGACGCCATCGGCACAGCGGTCCTCACACCATGCCGCCGCCGCGGCCGCGGCGAGCGGGACAGGTGCCGAGGCTGCTCCAGCGGCCTCGGCGAGCACGCACAGGTCACGGGCGCCGCCGCCTCCCCCGCCGCTCGCCTCGCTTACCAAGACGTCGGCCCACCCGGCCTCGATGACGGTCTGCCACAGCTTCGGGTCGAACACCGGCCCCGGTCCGTCGAGCAAGCTGCGAAATGCCTGCGCCGACCACGCCTTTCGGAGGATGCCCTCGGCTGCTTCGCGCAGGCGGCCGAGTTCTTCCGGGCTCGGGGCGGTTTCGCTCGACGGCGACGGGCTGTCAGGTATCACGGGGCAACCCCAGCAGCTTCTCGGCGATCACGTTGCGCTGGATCTCCGACGTGCCCGCACCAAACGTTGCCGCCCGCATCAGCAGGTAGCTCTTCGCGACATTGCCGTTCTTCGCCGCCCCCGGCGAGCCGCGCTCCAACGTTCCGGCCGGTCCGGCGAGGTCCAGGCCGAAGTTCGCCATCGCCTGGTCCACCTCCGAGGTCAGCAGTTTGGCCACCGACGCTTCGGGGCCGGGGCTGAGACCACGGACGCCGGCGGCGGTTGCCTGCGCCGCGATCTGACGCAATGCCTCCACTTGCGCGGCGAACCCGACGATCCGATCGGCGACGTAACCGTTGCCGTCGCTGCCATCGCGGGCTACTGCCCCCTGCTCCTGCGCCATTCTGACCAGGATCGCCAGCCTGCGTTCGATGCGGTGGGTGCGGCTCTGTCCGACCCGCTCGTAGCCCAGCGTGGATTTGGCGACCTTCCAACCGTCGTGCAGGGGCCCGACGACATTGCCAAGGGGCACACGAACCGAATCGAAAAACACCTCGTTGAACTCGGCCTGACCGGTGATCTGCCGGATCGGGCGCACCTCGATCCCGCTCGTCCTCAGGGGTACGAGGATGTAACTGATCCCTTGATGTTTCTCAGCTGCCGGATCGGTGCGCGCCAGGATGTAGATCCAGTCGGCGTACTGGGCTTTGGAGGTCCAGACCTTCTGCCCGTTGATGACCAATTCGCCGTCGTGATTCTCGGCGGTGGTCTTCAGGGCGGCGAGATCGCTGCCGGCCTCGGGCTCGCTGAAGCCCTGGCACCACACCTCTTCTCCGGAGAGGATTTTTGGCAGATAGCGTTGGCGTTGCTCGTCGGAACCCCACTGAATGATGGTCGGGCCAAGCTGATTGACGGCGCTGCGATTGATCGGCTCCGGCGCGTGTGCGGCTGCCATCTCGGCGTTGAAGATGAGCTGCTGCACGGGAGTAGCGCCGCGACCTCCGAATTGGACTGGCCAGGAAATCGCGGCCAGACCGGCGTCGTGAAGCCGGCGCTGCCACAGCCGCATTCGATCAAGTCGGTCAGAATCGTCGCGCCCGGAACCGCGGACCTCGTCTGTCAGTGCGGTTGCCAGGAAGGCGCGAACCTCGTCGCGGAACTGCTGATCGGCCTCTGTGAGGATGACCCCGTAATCTGGTTCGGTCACGCCCCACCACGAAGGATTGACGCCATCCGTATCTTCATGTCGCCGTACGTGATCGCGCTGGCGCCAGCCCTGGGTGCGCGGCCCGCGTCGACCTTCGGCGCCGACAAATCCAGGCCGGAGATCCTCCCCCGCAGCGCGGCAACGGTGCAGTCTTTTCTGCCGCGTCGCTCGACGCCGGTGTAGCCGAAGACACGCGCGGCATTACCCCAGGTGATGGCCTCGACCTCGTCGGGTGTGCAGCCCTCCAACTGGGCGGCGAGCTGCTCGGGCGCGTCGGGCCAGCTGCTGTCCGAATGCGGGTAGTCCATCTCCCAGCAGATGGTCTCCACTCCGATGCGCTCCCGCATCTCGATGCCGACCCGGTCGCGGATGAAGCACGACATGAAGTTGCGGCGATACACGTCGCTGGGGCTCAGGCCGTCACCCAGGTCGTCACCCGTCCAGGCCCGCTGGCGCGAGTAGATGTCCTCGAATCGCTCCAACAGGAACGGAATCCACCCGATGCCGCCCTCCGACAACGAAAACTTGATGGACGGAAACTTCCGGACGATCGGCGAGAACAACAGGTCGGCCACGAACCGTTGGGTGTCGATCGGCAACATCGAGTTGTAGGCCAGATAGGTGGTCAGGTCGGACGGCACGGGCAACCCGCCGCCCGTGCCGATGTGGATGTTCACCACCGTGTTCTCTTCGCAGATCGCCTCCCACAGCGGATCCCAGTGCGGATCCTGCCAGGGCGGCTGGCCGTAGCTTCCGATGTGTTGCGGAGCCGTCACCGCGCGACAGCCCCGCCCGGCCAACCGGTGCACTTCGGCGGCGGCCAGGGCCGGGTCCCACAACGGCAAGATCCCCATCGGGATGAACCGGTCGGGGTGCCGACCGCACCAGTCCTCGATATGCCAGTCGTTGTAGGCGCGGACCATCGCCTCGGACACCTCGCGGTCTCCGCGGTACGTGAACAGCGCACCCGAGATAGTGGGGAACGACGGAAAGCACAGTGACGCAAGCACGCCGGAGGCGTCCATGTCGTTCACCCGTGCGTCGACGTCGTAGCATCCTGCCCGCATGTCGGTGAATCGGGACGGCTCGAATCCCCATTCATCGTTGGGCCGGCCCGCTACCGCGTTGAGCCCGATGTTCGGTAGCTGAAGGCCGTCGTACACCCAGAAACACACGCCGTCGGCGTCTTCGACGATGCGCGGCGCGTCGTCGGCGAAGCGGCTGGGCACTCGGCCGACGAACATGTCGGGTGGTTCCACGGTGTGGTCGTCGACGCTGATCAGTACCAGATCGAGAGGATCAATCACTTCAAGCATCTTAGACTAATAGACATTCTCTGTCTAAGTGTTCTATCTTGGTTCGCGCGCCAGGGCGAAGTCCTGAACCCAGCCCGCCATCAAGCCGTAGACGGACTCCATGGCATCGCGAGCGGCGGCATCATCAGCAATGGGCACATAGTCGATGTCCCAGACGACGATCGATTCTCCGGGGGCATCTTTGCTTTCGGAGACGGTATTGACGGCCACGAAGCGGCTGACCGGCATTGGATTGTTGGCGATCTCGTACGACAGCGCGCGCTCGTCGGGCTTGATCCAGATGAGGGTCTCGATGACCGGCTTCTCACTGCTCGCGGCGATGAACCGCCGCATGCCGGGCCCGTCGCCCTCGACCCTGACATCGCTGGGTCCGGGGATCCAGTCGACGTTGCCGAAGTCGGCGAGAACGGCCCACACCGCGTCCGCTGGCGCGGCGAGCCGCTTGGTGACCGTGAATGTTGGCATTCGCTGACCGTATCACCAGATGTGACAGTTGATCGACTAGTGTACTTATGTACTGCGGAAGCGCGAAGGAGAGTGATATGAGCACCGACGCCGCCGCTGGAGGCGAATTCGAGGTCGATGACGACTGGGTCCGCTATGAAGTCGTCGAACCGCACATCGCGCAGATCACCATCAACCGGCCGGACCGGCGCAACGCCATCCTCTCGCCCGGAATGCATGACCTGTTCAAGGAGCGACTGGACCGCGCGGAAGACGACGACGAGGTAAAAGTCGTCATGTTGCTGGCGGAGGGGAAGGACTTCAGCAGCGGCGACGACGTGCGCCGGCTGCCGGTGGAAGAAGCGGGACTGCGTAAGGGCGAGCGATTGCCGCAGACCGCGCGCCTGGGCAACGCCCGGCGCCTGCACCGGCACCTGACCAACTGGCTGGAGTTCCCCAAGACGGTGATCGTCGGCTGCCAGGGAGCCACGCTGGGAGCGGGGATGAATCTCGCCCTGGCCGCCGACATCCTGGTCGTCTCGGATGACATGTACCTTGCCCGGCCGCAGGCCCGCATCGGGTTCGCCGGGTTCTCCACGGCCATGCCGCTCGCGCTGCTCAAACTGGGCCCTAACCGCGGCTATGAGGCGATGATCACCGGCCGCAAGGTGACTGCGGACGAACTGCGCGATTGGGGGGTGGCCTCCTCGGTGGTGTCGCCCGAGTCCCTCCGGGACGAGGCCCTGCGGTACGCCCGCGCGATCGCCCACCACTCGGCCGACGGCCTGATGGTGGGAAAGCACGCACTGATCGCGTTCTGGCATGCCGTCGGGATGGCGCAGTTCGGCGACTGGGTTCCCATGGGCCACACGGTGTTCAGCAATCTGTCTTGGCGTGACGACGAGTTCAATTTCATGAAGGAGCGGAGCGCTCGTGGCGGCCGAGAGGCCATGGCCGAGCTAGAGCGGCGATATTCGGAGTGGGGATTCGAGTGACCTTCGCTGATTAACAGCTATACAGATGTTGTGTTGATGTTCTGTATGCTAGCCAGACGGGATGGGAGCTGACTGACGATGGGTGTGCTTGACGGACGTACCGCGCTGGTCACCGGCGCCGGGCGGGGTATTGGCGCGGCGGTCGCCCAGGGCCTGGCCGCCGAGGGCGCGACGGTTCTGGTGTCAGACGCCGGTGTCAGCGTCGACGGGACAGGCTCTGACGCAGGCCCGGCCGAGAGTGTGGTCGCGACGATCACGAGCCAGGGTGGTAAGGCGTTCGCCGATACCACCGACATCACCGACTTCGCGGCTTGCGCGGACCTCATCAACCGCGCGGCCGAAACGCTCGGCGGCCTCGACGTCGTGGTAAACGCAGCGGGGATCCTACGCGACGCCATGGTGTTCAAGATGAGCGAGCAGGACTGGGACGCGGTCATCTCGGTCCACCTCAAAGGCACGTTCAACGTCACGCGGCACGCGGCCGCCTGGTGGCGAGAAAACCGCGGCGGACAGTACCGACTGATCACCTTCACCTCGATGTCGGGGCTGCAGGGCGCGCCAAGTCAGCCCAATTATGCCGCGGCCAAGATGGGTATCGTCGGCCTGACGTTCTCTTGCGCCAACGCATTACGCAACTACGGGGTGCGCTCCAACGCCATCGCGCCGATCGCCGGCACCCGCATGACGCAGGGCATCAAGGGCGGCGGCAGCATGGACTACTCGGACTCCAACGTTCGCCTATCACCCAAGAATTGCGTGCCGCCGGTCGTGTATCTGGCCAGCGTGCAATCCGACTGGCTCAATCGGCGCGTCATCTTCGCCGGGAATGGGCGGATCAGCCTGATGTCCAATCCGGTCGTCGAACGCGAAATCGTGTCGGCGTCGGGAACGTGGGACATCCCTACCGCATTCGCCGAGATCGAAACGTCGTTCAAGGAAGCCGTGCTCTACCCCAACATTTTCGACAAACCACCCGCAGGCTGAAGGGGGTGACCATGACCGAGCTTGCGACGGGAAGGGTGCCCGAAAAGTTCGCCTGCGGCGAGACGTTTGTGCCGAAGAGCCGCTACATCGACCCCGAATATCTGCAACTCGAGTTGAGCCGGTTGTTTACTCAGGTTTGGCAGCCCGCGTGCCGGGAAGAGGAAATCCCCTCCCCCGGTTGCTATTACGAGTACACAATCGGTCGGCAGTCCATCATCGTGGTGCGCCAGAAGGACGGCAGCATCAAGGCGTTTCACAACACGTGTGCCCACCGCGGGATGAAGATTGTCCGCGGCAGCGGATGCGCGGAGGGCAGGGAATTCCGCTGCGAGTTTCACGGTTGGCGCTACGGGTTGGATGGCCGATCGTCGTTCGTTCCATGCCGTGAGGAGTTCGCCGCCCGCCCGCGTGAGCAGTGGGGTCTTCGTCCAGTTGCCGTCGACACATGGGGCGGGTGGGTGTTCGTCAGCATGGCGGACAACCCGCCGGATCTGATCGATTGGCTGGATCCGCTGCCGACCGCGCTGGCGCCATTCCGGTTGCAGGACATGCGCTACCGCTGGCGCAAGCGAACTTTCCTGCCGGCGAATTGGAAGACCGTTATCGACGCATTCATTGAGGGTTACCACACCCCCGGTACTCATCCGCAGACGATGCGGTCCGTGCAAGGCCCACGCCCCTCCGCGGAACCCGCAGCCCCGCAAGAGTACGCCTACGCCCCATACACCCCGACCATCACGTATAAGAACCACTCGAGATTCGTCTACACGCAACGTCCCGAACACGCCGCCCGCGACAGCGGTCGGCAGGAACTGGCGGCGCGACCCGAGGTGTTCGCGAATTCGATGCAATACCAGTACCTGGAGGTCGGCTCGCTGGTCACAGAACGCGACTACCGCGCCGCGCAAAAGCTGGCCGCGATGGAACCCAGCGAGGTTCCACCCTTTGTCCTCTATCACCAGATGTGTGAGGACCTCGCGCGCGCCGAAGGCGTTGACTTCCCCCAGATGTCGATGGAGCAGTACTTCGCGGGGAACGGCGACTGGCACGTGTTCCCCACCATGGTCATCCTGGTCGAGAAGTTGTGCCTACTCGGGTATCGCATGCTGCCCGACGCCGAGGACCCGAATCGGTGCACGTTCGAGATGTTCTCGTTGGAACATTTCGCGCGGGGCGAGGTTCCTGAGACGCAGTGGCAGGTCTTCGAGCGGTGGCAGGACCACGACGGGTGGGGCGAGCTCCCTTCACAGGACCTTAAGAACATCGGGGCCATCCACGCCGGCATGCACTCCGCAGGTTTCGACGGGCTTTGGCTGAACACTGTCCAAGAGATGTCGATACGCAACGAGCATGCGATCGCCGACAGATACCTGTTCGGCGGCGGAGACCATGACGAGTAAACGGTTCGCGTAGCGTCGCTGACGGCGTTACTCATGCTCATCGCCAACACGCGGCTGATACCTCTGCTCGGCCACGCTCAACTCCATCAACGACCATCGAACTCTCCGCAATCAAGGAGGATCTGTGCATTGCGAATGCCTGATTCGAGTATCTCGTCGGAGAGCTGCCCATCGGAGACGGCGCGTGAGAGTTGCAGGGTGGCAACGAGAAGCGTGAACAACCCGAGTGCCTTGGTGCGGGCGGCGGAAGGGTCGCGTGGGGACAAGTGCGTCGCAACCATGTCGATGATGGATTGCATTCCCTCGGTGTAGGAATCGCGGACGGCGTCATCGCAGCGGCCGATTTCATCGAGCAGGGCCGCAGAGGGACAGCCCGTGCTCGGATCGTCCCGATGACGTGGCGAGAGGTAGTCGCGCACGTATTCCTCCAGTGCCGCGCGGCCCGCGGGTAGCGAGCCGAGGTTGGCGTGCTGGGCGCGCAGTTGGTCGGCGACCACGTTGGCCACAAGGTCATCCTTCGATTTGAAGTGCGCGTAGAACGCGCCGTTTGTCAGCCCCGCGTCAGACATGAGGGCAGCGACACCTGAACCGTCGATGCCGTCCTCTTTGAAACGCCGGCCAGCGGAATCGATAATCCTTCGCCGCGTTTCGCCTTTGTGCTCCGCGTCGTACCTCGCCACAGTCGCGTCCTCCGTTCGCCTCAAAGTCGCCCTTGCGCATCATAGCCGATTACCTTACAGTCATAATATTATGATCGTTAGTCAATCGGCCGCTCCACCGAGAAGACCCATGGCTCCTCTGAATGAACCACGGCATGTGGCCTGCGGACTTGTGTCACCGCGCCTGCTTATGAAGGCCGCCATGAGCGCGGCCCTCGCCGTCCCGGGGAAGCCGCGCGGCCCCCACCTTGGGCGGCGCTACCCGACGTGGAGTCCGGATAGCCGATGACACGTCTGTCCTACGACATTCGCGACAAGGTCGTGCTCATCACCGGCGGAACCGGCGGATTCGGCAGCGCTACCGCGCGCGAACTTCTCGGCCGCGGCGCGAAGGTCGCCCTGGTGGACGTCAACCCGCAGACACCACAAATTGCTGCGCACATGTCCTCACACTCGGCCTTCGGCTCAATCGCCGACGTGTGTAACCGCGACGGACTCGACCTTGCCGTTGCCGAAGTCGTTGACCGTTTCGGACGGGTTGACATCGCGATCGCCAACGCCGGCATTCTCTCTCGAGCCGCCACTTTGCGGACCACGCCGAAGCCATCGATCGACTCCGTGCTCGCAATCAACGTCACCGGCGTCGTGAACACCATCCAAGCCGCCATGGATCAGGTCATCGCTCACCGCGGCCAATTCGTCCTCATCAGTTCGGTTTTCGCGTTTCTCAACGGCATGGGCGCGATTCCTTATGCCATGAGCAAAGCAGCGGTTGAGCAGCTCGGCCGCGGGTTACGCGTAGAACTTGCCGCGCACGGCGTCTCGACCACGATCGCCTACTTCTCACTGATCGAAACCAACATGATCAGGCAAGGCGTCGACGCCGACCCCGCTGTCGACGATCTGCTCGCGACCTTGCCGCGGCCCCTGTTGAAACGCCTTCAACCCGAGCACGCTGCAACAGCACTCGCCCACGGCCTCGCTCATCGGTCACCACGCGTGGTGGAGCCATCCAGATGGAAGCCCCTTTCGGCGCTGCGAGGACTCCTCGCGCCTGCAATGGATTCGCATCTGGCCCGTGACCGGCGAACCCTTTCCGCGCTGTCCAAACTCGACGCGCAACCCCACATCGCACGGTGAGAACCAACCATCCCAATGTCCCCGCGTGGACGCACGATCACATCGAAAGGCACGAAATGGCTCCGTGGATAGACACACCGACTCGCAAGATCGACGTCGGCGGCGTCGAGTTCGCATATCGCGAACTCGGCACCGGGTCAGACGTTCCCGTGGTGTTTCTCCACCACTTCACCGCGGTTCTCGATGACTGGGACCCGCGAATCATCGACGGTATCGCCGCGCACCATCGCGTGATCGCCTTCGACAATCGCGGTGTCGGCGCGACGGGCTCCTCGGTGCCACCCACGGTCGAGCAGATGGGCACCGACGCCATCGCCTTCATCCGCGCCTTGGGCCTTAAACGCGTTGATCTATTCGGCTTTTCGCTCGGCGGCGGCGTCGCGCAGATGATCGCCCTCCAGGCACCAGACCTTGTGCGGCGCATGATCCTCGCCGGCACCGGCCCACGCGGCGGCGGCGGCATCGACAAGATGGCAACCATCGTCGGGATCGCCTACCTCAAAGCGGCACTCACTTTCAGCGATCCTAGAAATTTCCTGTTCTTTCCCCGCACCGCCGAGGGCAAACGGGCCGCGTCGGACTATCTCACCCGCCTCAAGGAACGCACTCAAAACCGTGACAAACGAATCTCGATGCAGGCCCGCATCGCTCAGCTCAAAGCCATCCGACACGCCGGACAAAGCGAACCCGACGACCTGTCAGTCATCGCCCAGCCCGTCTTAGTGGCCAACGGCGACCACGACCTCATGGTCGCCAGCAGCCACTCAGCCGACATGGCACGCCGACTGCCGAACGCCCAACTGAAGATCTACCCCAACTCGGGACACGGCGGAGTGTTCCAGCACCACCGGGCCTTCGTACCCGACGCCCTGCGCTTCCTCGCCGAGGAAAGCGCTTCCGAGACCAACAGGAGAACGGCATGAACGCAAAACAAAATCAGCGCAGCGACACGATCACGTCGTACACGCGTGCGCCATCGCGCACAGTCACCGCAGCGGGTGTCACCTACGCCTACCGCGAACTTGGGCCGACGGGCGGGGTTCCGGTCATCTTCTTTGTCCATCTCGCCGCCACGCTGGACAACTGGGATCCCCGGATCATCGATCCGATCGCTCAGCACCACCACGTCATCGCTTTCGACAACCGCGGCGTAGGAGCGTCCACCGGCACCGTGCCCGACACCGTCGAGTCGATGGCCGACGACGCCTATACCTTCATCACCGCACTCGGTTTCAACACCGTCGACATCCTCTCCTTCTCCCTCGGCGGGATGGTCGCCCAAGCGCTGGTGCTCAAACATCCTGAACTCGTCCGCAAGCTGATCCTCACCGGAACCGGACCCGCAGGCGGAAAGGGCATTGACAAGGTTGCCGGTACCACCTACTACGACACACTGCGTGCCGCACTTGCTCGAAAGGACCCCAAGGAGTTTCTGTTCTTCAATCGCGACGACATCGGCAGACGCGCCGCACGCGCGTTCGTCGAGCGCCTCGAAGAACGGACCGAGGATCGGGACGCGCCGATCACGGTGAAGGCCTTCCGAACCCAACTCAAAGCGATCAAGCGGTGGGGGCGCTCGACACCCGCAGACCTGTCTGTGATCACCCATCCGACGTTGATCGCGAACGGCGACAACGATCGCATGGTCCCCACGGCTCTCTCCGAAGACATGCATCGTCGGATCGCTGACTCGAAACTCGTCATCTATCCCAACTCTGGGCACGGCGCGATCTTCCAGTACCACCACGAGTTCGCATCTACTGCAATTCAATTCATTGATGCGTGATCTGCATCAACGGCAATATCACCTCCCGGCGAAATCACAACGGAAGAAACATGACCCAGCAACATAAGAGCTACCTCGAGATCGAGGACCGCGGAGCCATTCTGATCGCGCGAGTGGATGGCGGCCCGCACAGCCTGTTCGGCCTGGACATCGCCAACGAGCTCGACGCGCTGGTGAGCCGCGCCGACCGCGACCCCAAGGTTCACGCAGTGGTGTTCACCGGCGCCCGCGAGGGGCGGTTCGTCAGCCACGCCGACGTGCGGTGGCTGCAGGCCGAAGGCGCGGCGGTGCCGGAGTTGAACCGCCGTGCCGCCTCGGCGGCGCTGCGGCTGGCCCGTGGCATCGATCGGGCCCGGGCGCTGGACACGGTTGTACAGAAGACCCCGCTACGCGGCGTCGCCCAACTGGACCGCCTGCACAACACATTCCTGCGGATGAACGCCAGCGGCGTCATCTTCGTCGCCGCCCTCAACGGATCAGCGCTGGGACTGGGTGCGGAGTTCGCCTGGGCGTGTGATCTGCGGATCATGGCCGACGACGCGAACTTCTTCATCGGTCAGCCCGAGGTGCTGTTGGGCATCATGCCCGGCGGCGGCGGCAGCCAGCGCCTGACCCGGCTGATCGGCACCCACAAGTCGCTGGTCGCCATTCTGGAGGGCAAGCCGTTCACCCCCGCCCAGGCACTGGCCAACGGCGCGGTCGACGACGTGGTGCCCACCGACCAGGTCGTGGAGCGGGCGGTCGAGGTGGCCGAGTACTTCGGCAAGCGAACCAAGGGGTCGGTCGAGGCGATCAAACGCTCGGTCTACTTCGGCGGATCGATGTCGCTGACCGAGGGCCTGCACGTGGAGCGCACCGAGTTCCTGGGCACCGACCAGTCCCCGCGGGGCCAGCAGCTGATGCTGCAGTACCTCGACGACATCGACTCGGTCGGCGAGTTGCCGCTTTATCACGGCGACACCTACGACCGCGCCCTGCAAGCCGGCACAGTGCCCGCTCTCGGCGCGGAGGTGATGGTCAAGTGAGTGCCACGCAGTCGTTCACCCGCCACGACGTGTCCTTCACCTCTGGTGACGACACCTGCGCCGCCTGGCTCTACCTGCCAACCGGGGTGACCGCCCCGCCGGTGGTGATCCTGGGCCACGGCCTGGGCGGTACCCGCGAGATGCGCCTGGACGCCTTCGCCGAACGCTTCGCCCAGGCCGGGATCGCGGCGCTGGCGTTCACGTACCGGCACTTCGGTGACAGCACCGGCCAGCCCCGCCAGTTGTTGTCGATCAAACGCCAACTGGCGGACTGGGATGCCGCCATCGCCTTTGTCAAAGGCCGTCGCGACGTCGACCGCACCCGAATCGCGGTGTGGGGCAGCTCGTTCGGCGGTGGGCACGCCATCACCGTCGCGTCACGGCATCCCGAACTCACCGCGGCTGTGGCGCAATGCCCGTTTACCGATGGGTTGACGTCTGCGCTGGCACTAGGGCCGCTGGCATCTCTGAAGGTGCTGCCCTCGGTGGCCAGGGACTACGTCTCCATCCTACGCGGTAAGGCCCCGGCAATGATCCCGCTGGCCGGGCCGCCCGGCTCGCTGGCCCTGATGAACGCCCCGGACGCACTGCCCGGCTATCTGGCACTTCTGCCGGCGGACACGACGTTCCGCAACGAGGTGGCCGCCCGCGTCGCCCCGACGATCACGACCTATCGGCCCGGACGGTCGGCCAAGGAGATCGCCTACCCGATCCTGTTCTGCATCAGCGACACCGACACTGTCACCCCACCCGCGCAGACCGAGCGCTATGCCTGTACCGCGCCGCGCGGGGAGATCAAGCACTACGACGCCGGGCACTTCGAGTTCTACCTCGGCGAACCCTTCGAGCAACTGGTCGGCGATCAGATCGAGTTCCTTAACCGCCACCTGCAGCCAGCCGGGGCACCGTCGTGAGCGCCGATCCCGCCGACGCACTCGGCGGGCGCACCGCCGGGCTGTCCGAGCAGGCCGCCCGCCCACGCCGCACCGCCGGCACCCGCACCCGATCAGGAAGCGACACGATGAAGGCGTTCACGCTGACCCGTTACGGCAAGACCGACAACGTCGCCGCTGTTGAACGAACCCAGCCCGCCCTGGGCCACGACGACGTCTTGGTGCAGATCCACGCCGCCAGTATCAACCCACTGGATCTGAAGATCCGCAACGGCGAACTCAAACCGCTACTGCGCTACAAGCTTCCGATCGTGCTGGGCAACGACCTGGCTGGCGTCGTGGTTGAGACCGGTCCCCGGGTGCGCGGATTCGCACCCGGCGACGAGGTGTACTCCAAACCCCGGCAGGACCGCATCGGCGCCTTCGCCGAATACCTCGCCATCGACGAGAGCGACGTCGCCCCCAAGCCCGAGCGACTCGACATGGCCGAAGCCGCCTCCCTGCCACTGGTCGCGCTCACCGCCTGGCAGGCGCTGGTCGAGAAGGCCCACGTTCAACCCGGTCAGAAGGTGCTGATCCACGCGGGTTCCGGCGGACTGGGCAGCATCGCCATCCAGTTGGCCAAACACCTCGGCGCGACCGTCGCCACCACGACCAGCGCCGCCAATGCCGGCTGGGTCAGGGACCTAGGTGCCGACGTCGTCATCGACTACAAGACCCAGGACTTCGCCGCCGAATTGTCCGGTTACGACGTCGTTCTGGACACTCAGGGCGGGCAGACGCTGCAGAAGTCGCTGCAGGTGCTCAAACCCGGCGGCACGGTCATCTCGGTCGCCGGCCCACCCGACCCCGTGTTCGCCCGCGATTTCGGCGCCAACTGGATTCTGGTGCAGGCGATGCGCGCCCTGAGCTTCTCCATCCGGCGCAAGGCCAAACGACATTCGGTGACTTACTCGTTCCTGTTCATGACCGCCAACGGCCAACAGTTGCGCCAACTGGGTGCCCTCGTCGATGCCGGGGTGATCCGCCCCACTATCGACCGGGTGTTCCCGTTCGCCGACACGTTGGAGGGACTGTCCTACGTCGAGAGCGGACGCGCCAAGGGCAAGGTCGTCGTGTCCGTCACTAGCGAAGAACCGCGGTCGTGACCGCAGAGGCGTTCGACTTCGACTGGCTGGTCGTCGGATCCGGGTTCGGCGGCAGCGTCTCCGCGCTGCGGCTGTCGGAGAAGGGATTTCGCGTCGGCGTCCTCGAACGCGGCCGCCGCTACGAGCCCGCCGACCTACCCGCCTCAGCGTGGCAGACCGACAGGTACAACTGGCTGCCGCGGCTGGGCAAGCTGGGAATCATGCGGACCTCGATGTTCCGCCACGTCTTCTTCCCGTCCCAGAGCGGGGTCGGCGGCGGCAGCCTGGTCTACGGCGGAGTGCTCTACCGCGCCAAGAAGGAGTTCTTCGACGCCGACCAGTGGAGTCACCTCGGCGACTGGGAGCACCTGCTGGCCCCGCACTACACCACCGCCGAACGGATGCTCGGCGCCGCACCGGTCCCCTTCGATTCGATGCACCAGCAATGGATCCGGGAGATGGGCCGCCACTTCGGCACCGAGGACACCGTCACCCGCGCCCCCACCGGGGTGTTCTTCGGTGAGCCCGGCAAGACCGTGCCCGACCCCTACTTCGGCGGCGCCGGTCCCGACCGCACCGGCTGCACCCGCTGCGGGGCCTGCATGGTGGGCTGCCGCGTGGGGGCGGTCAACTCGCTGACCAAGAACTATCTATGGTTCGCCGAACGCAACGGTGTGCAGATCCTGCCCGAACATCAGGTCGTCGACGTCGCTCCGCTGGGCAGCCCCGACGGCAGCGACGGGTACCGCGTCACCACCGAACATCCCCGCGGCGGTCACCGCGACCGCCGCACCTACACCACCGCCGGGGTGGTGTTCGCCGGCGGCGCGCTGGGCACCAACGAACTGCTCGCCACCTGCAAGCACGGCGGCTCGCTGCCCCGCATCAGCGACCGGCTCGGCGAACTGGTGCGCACCAACAGCGAATCCGTGCTGACTGTGCTGCTGCCCGAGGACCGCGGCAGCTGGCGCGACGTCACCGCCAGCAGCAGCGTGCACGTCGACACCGACACCCACATCGAGTTTCTGACCTACGGACCGCACGCCGACATGCTTAGCCTGCTCTACACCGTGCTCGTCGGTGACGGCACACGAATTACCCGACCGCTGAAGTGGCTCGCGGCGATCGCACGCCACCCGCGGCGCTGGCTGCAGACGCTGTGGCCGATAGGGTGGAGTCGGCGCATGGTGATGCTGCTGGTGATGCAATCACGAGACAACGCGATTTCGTTTCGCGCCCGCAAGCGCCGTCTCGGTCGCGGCTATCGGCTGTCCACCGTGCAGAACGGCGATAATCCCAGCCCCACCTACTTAG
>NZ_JCALDM010000012.1:0-160434 GCF_059812845.1 Mycobacterium sp. NGS34 | reverse complement strand
GGATAGCCGCGCAGCGGTCTATTCTCCTGACACGCGCGGTGAAGCAGTTCGCCGCGAGATCCGGGATCGACGGAGCGGCTATGACACGCTGGGCGGGAAATCCGTGGCGGCGGTTCGGGCTGTCCGCACGGGCGGGTTGGCTGCTCGTCGCGTTCTACAGCACGGCGGCGGTGCTGGTCGTCGCATCGTCGGCGTATAGGTGGCGCGGCGCGTACGGGACGCGGCCGGTCGACGAGGGCGTGTTCGCGCTATGCCTGCTGGTGACGGCTTCAACCGCCGGCTACGCGGCCTATTTCTCGACCGGGCGGCGCAGATTCGGCTGGCTGGCGCTGGTGATCGGCCTGCTGGGCTGGGCCGCGGGCGAGATCCTCTGGTCCGTGTACGAGGTGCGTCCGGACATCGAGCACGCCACCCACCCCGCGGCGGCCGAGGCCGTGTTCACCTTGTATCCGATCGGCGCCATGGCGTCGTTGGCGCTGTTGTCGCACCTGTCGCGGCACAGTCCCCGCCGGCTGGTGCTGGACGGCCTGATCGTGGCGACCTCGCTGTTCGTCATCTCGTGGGTGTTCGTCCTCGACAGGCAGCTGCGCGAGAACACCGGCTCACGGCTCGCGACGCTCATCGAGGTCTTCGCCGACGTCATCATCCTGACGACGGCGATCCTGATGCTGTCCCGGATCCGCTCCAACGACCTGCCGAGTCGGGGCTTGCTGGCGGGCGGAATCGCGACCATCGCGGCCGCGGATATCGCGATGGTTTTCCAGACCGGGGTGGGCAGCTATCACCTGGGCGACCTGACGGATCTGGGGCGGGTGGCCGGATTCGCGCTGCTCTCGCTTTCGGGCCTGGCCAGCGTCCACGAGACCGCCACAGATCACGCGCGGACCGAGATCATGTCCCCCGCCCTGCTCTGGCTGCCCTACCTGCCGCTGATGCTGGCCGCCGCGGTCGGCCTGGGCCAGGCGGTGAGCCTGATGGCGCACGGACCGCTGCTCGCCGCGCTGGGGATCCTCGTCGCCGCGGTGCTCGCCCGCCAATTCATCGTGCTCACCGAAAACCAGGGGCTGCTGTCCGAGGTCGCGCGGGAGGCGTTCCGCGACAGCCTGACCGGCCTGGCGAACCGGGCGCATTTCCTGCACCGCCTGGAGGAGGCCGTCGCCAGGCAGCGCCTCGACGGCGGGCCGATCGCGGTGCTGTGCCTCGACCTGGACAACTTCAAAGCGGTCAACGACGCCCTGGGGCATCCGGCCGGCGACGAGCTCCTGGTCCGGGTGGCCGACCGGCTCACCGCCGCGCTGGGCGACTCCGGTACCGTGGCGCGCCTCGGAGGCGACGAGTTCGCCGTCCTCCTCGAGGCGTCGGTCGAGGAATCGAAGGCGGCCGCGGACCGGGTTCTCGACGCGTTCGGCACGCCGATCGTGATCGACGGCGTCCCCATCGAGGTCAGGCCCAGCATCGGCTACACGGTCGCCACGGCCGCGTCGAACTGCACCGTCGACCAGTTCCTGCAGCACGCCGACCTGGCCATGTATGCCGCCAAACGCGAAGGCGGGCAATGCATTCGGGGCTTCCTGCCCGACCTGCCATTCCCGTACACGTTCCCTCAGCTGGCCGAGTCGGCCGAGTCGGCCCCGCCGGGTGTGGATCCGGTCGCCGCCGGCGCCCCGGCGGGCGCCTTCGGTAAGAACACGAAGCTGGCGCGGTCGCTGGCGCCGATCGCCGCGGCAGCGACGGCGCCGCGGGAGCGCCCGCACGACATCCCCGACGGCGTGCGGTGGCCCCCTACCTCGATCCGGATCGCCTTGGCAGCGTTGGGGATTGGCGTGGCCACCTTCGCGGTGACGAGCGTGGTGGACCCCGATGCCGCGCGCAACGCGTTCTTCGCCAAATGTCTGTACCCGGCCTTGAACCTGGCCGCCGCGGCGCTGATCGCCGTTCGCGCCTACCGCGTGACGGCCGACCGTCTCCCCTGGGTCTTGATCGCGGCCGGCATGGCCGTGTCGGCCGTGGGTGACATCGTCTACGTCGCATGGGTGCGGGACGGCCAGTCCCCGTCGGCCGCCGATCCGGAGTACCTGGCGTTCTACCCGCTCCTCTATGCCGGGCTGCTGTTGCTGATGCGATCGCGACTGAAGGTGGTGCCGCTTCCGATCCGGCTCGATGCCCTGGTGTGCGCGCTGGCCGCGGCCGCGGTGGGCGTGGCGCTGCGGGCGGGGCCCATGCACGCGGCCGCGGTCCGCGCTCCGGCGACCGTGCTGGTGGGACTCGTCTACCCGTGGGGCGACCTGGTCCTGCTGGCCCTGACCGCCGGCATGCTGCCAATCCTGGGCTGGCGCAAGGGATTCCGCTGGGCGTTGCTTGTGGTGGGATTCGTCGCCTTTGCCGTCGCGGACACCGCGTACCTCTTCGAGACCGCCGACGGCAGCTATCGGGTCGGGACCACGCTGGACGCCCTCTGGCCCGCGGCGTCGCTGCTGGTGGCCATCGCCAGCTGGGCGCCGTGGTCGTCGACGCCGCCCGCACCGAGACGCGGGCTCGGTTTCTACGCGGTGCCCGTGGTGTGCACCGTCGTCGCGCTCGCCGTCGTCGTGGGTCACAACTCAAGGCTGGCAACGATTCTCGCCGCGCTGAGCCTGGTCGCGGTCGCCGCGCGGTTATCCGCGACCTTCCGCGACGTCAGCATGCTGGCCGAAAGCCACAAGCAGGCCATGACCGACGAAGTGACCCACCTGCCGAACCGGCGGTCGCTGGCGACCGCCCTGACCGGGCTGTCCGACGTGGCGCCGGCGGGACCCCTGTCGGTCCCCGGGGCCCCGTCGCGCCGGGCGCTGCTGCTGCTGCACCTGTACGAGTTCGGCGAGATCAGCGACTCCGTCGGCCAGCACTTCGGTGACGAGTTGTTGAGCCATGTGGCGCACCGGCTCTCGCTCTGCGTGCGCCACGAGGATCTGCTCGCGCGGGTGGGCGAGGACGAATTCGCGATCCTGCTGGGCGAGGGGTCCGACCTGATCGCCGCGCGCGCCCAAGCGGGCCGGTTGCTGGAGGCGCTGAGCGAGTCGTTCGCGCTTGATCCGATCACCGTGCAGGTCGATGCCCGCATCGCCATCGCGCTCTGCCCCGACCACTGCGATCACCCGCAGGAGCTGCTCACTCGCGCCGAGATCGCAATGCCGCACGCGAAATCCGCCGTCAGCAGGATCGCGGTGTACGACTCGGCGTACGAGATGTACCGCGACAACGACCCCAACCTCATCGAGGAACTGCGCGTCGCGCTGCTGGACGACGACCAGCTGACGGTGCACTACCAGCCCAAGATCAACGCCAGCGACGGCAGCGTCCACAGCGTCGAGGCGCTGCTGCGCTGGCAGCACCCCAGCCGCGGGTTGCTGCTCCCGGACGAGTTCCTGAACGCCGCCGAACGCGGCGGGCTGATGCGGCAGGTGGCCAACCGCGCCATCAACGTCGCGCTGGAACAGATCCGTTCGTGGCGCGACCGGGGCATGCCACTGACCGTCGCGGTGAACCTCTCGACCACCAACCTGCTCGACCTGGACCTGGTGAGCACGATCGAGCGGCTGCTGCAGACGCACGGCCTGCCCCCCGACTCGCTGATCGTCGAGATCACCGAGAGCGCCCTGGTGGACTCGGCACGCTCGCGCAACACCGTCGCAGCGCTGCAGCGCCTCGGCGTTCGGATCTCGCTCGACGACTACGGAACCGGGTGGTCGTCGCTGGCGCGGCTGCAGGACGTTTCGGTCGACGAGCTCAAGCTCGACCGGATCTTCGTGGCGCGCCTGGCCCAGGACCCGCGGTCGGTCGCGATCGTGCGGTCCACGGTGGCTTTGGCGCGCAGCCTGGGCGCCGACCTGGTGGCCGAGGGGGTCGAGGACGAGGTCACCCTGCGCGCGGTGCGCCGTTACGGCTGCACCATCACCCAGGGTTTTGTGCACAGCCCGCCGTTGCCGGCGGACGACCTGCTGCACTGGATCTGCCAGCACGCGCCCAGCACCAAGTCTCAGGCGGGCGTGACGGACTGACCGATCGCCCGATTCGCGTGGCGCGGACCGGTTTGCATGGCTAACATTTTCCCGTGCTCGACCACTGGCCGATGATCGGCCGGGATCACGAGATCGGCGAGATCACGCGTGCGCTCGCCGATGACGAGGTGCGCGGGGTGGCGCTGGCGGGCAAAGCGGGAGTCGGCAAGTCGCGATTGGCCCGTGAGGCCGTGGCGGCCGCGGCGGCGGCCGGGTGGACCGTGCGTAGCGTTGCCGCCACGGCGACCAGCAGCCCGATCCCGCTCGGCGCCTTCTGGCAATGGACCGATCATGTGGAAAGCGTGCCTTTTGCCTTGGCGCGCAGGGTCATTGACGGGTTGACCGACGGCGCGCAACCGGACCGTCTGGCGGTGTTCGTCGACGATGCCCACCTGCTCGACGATCTGTCCGCGCTGGTCCTGCACCAACTCGTGCAGTCGCGGGCCGCCGCCGTGATCCTCACCGTCCGCACCGGTGAGCCGGCCCCCGCGGCGGTGACGGCGCTGTGGAAAGATGGCCTGCTTCGCCGGCACGAGCTAGAACCGTTGACCCGCACGGAAATTGACTACCTGCTGGCTGCGACTCTTGGCGCGGCCCCGGATCGCCAGTGCGCGGACAAACTGTGGCATCTGACCCGGGGAAACGTGTTGTTCGTGCGGCAGCTCGTCGAACACGAGCACGCAGCGGGGCGGATGGTGCTGAAGCGGGGCGCCGTGCGCTGGCACGGCAACGCCGCGATCCCGGGATCGCTTGCCGAACTGGTGGACTCGCAGATCGGCGGCATCCCCGCCGACGTGCGCGACGTGGTGGATCTGGTGGCCCTTTCCGAACCCATCGACTGGCACTGCCTGAGGCTGATCGCCGAGCCCGGCGCCATCGAAGCGGCCGAGCAGCGCGAGCTGATCCGCACGTCCGAGGGTGAGGTATGTGTCGGTCACCCGTTGTACGCCGAGGTCCGATTGGACCGTTGCGGCACCTCGCGATTGCGCCGTCTTCGCGGCCAAATCGCGGCCGCGATGAAGGACGGCGACGGCTCCGCAAGAGCCGTCAAACGGGGACTGTTGTGGTTGGAGTCCGACCTTCCGCCCGAGCCAGAGGTGTTGTTGAAGGCGGCCACGGCCGCGAGCGCGCTGCTGGATTTCGAGACGGCGGAGCTGCTTTTCACGGCCGCCGCCGCCACCGGTGCCGGCGCGCAGGCGCGGATACCCCTCGCCTACTCCCTGCTCATGAGGGAGAAGGGCGATCTCGCGCTGGAAGTTCTCGATGGCCTGGAGGTCGACGAGGCGACGCAATCGGCCTTCATCAACGACGTGGTGATGCGCGCGTCGAACCTGTTGTGGGGCATGCGATCACCGAAGCGGTCCTGGCGGCTCATCGACGATGCCCTCGAGACCGCGCACGGAGTGGGCCGTCAACAGCTGCTGGTGTTCCGCGCCTATCAGCTCGCGCTGGAAGCGCGGCCGGCTGAGGTCCTGGCGACCATGGCGGAGGTCGACGACGACGACCTCGACTGGTACGGGGCGACGGTGGGTTACGGCTCCGAGAGCATGGCGTACGGCGAACTCGGGCAACCCGATCAGGCCGTGGCCAAGGCTATCGAGGCCTACTACACCCTCACGTTGAGCGAAGAGGGCAAATTCCTACGCCAGCCGGCCACCGAGTACCACACGTTCGCCCTGATTGCTGCGGGACGCATCCCCGAGGCCCTCGAGGTGGCCGAACGCAATCACCGTGCCCAACGCGGAGAGCCGGCCGCCGTTGGGGCTTTGGCGACGGAGATCCTCGGCATGGTGTCGTTGGCCGCCGGTGACCTCGAGGCTGCGCTGCGGGATCTGCCGAAGGCGATCGATGAGAAGGTTGCGGACAATTTCAACGTGGCGAACAGCTTCCACCGGTTCCACCTGCTGCGCGCGCAGGCGCTGGCCCGGGCCGGCGACGCCGACGCCGCCAGTCGGGCGCTGAACGCCGCCCGCGCGCACCGGCATCCGGCCTACGTCTACGTCACCTCCACCGAGTTGCTGACCGAGGCGTGGCTGGCGGCGGCCCGCTCGCGGCCGACCGAGGCGTGCCGGCTGGCCCGCCAGGCGGCGCAGTTCGCGCGCGAGCACGATCAATTCGCCCGCGAGGTGTGGTGCCTGCAGACCGCGGTGCAATTCGACGACACCGAGGCGGCCGGGCGGCTGGCGGAGTTGGCCGAGCGCGTGGAAGGGCCACGCGCCGCGCTGGCGGCGCGCTATGCGGCGGCCGTGGGCGCCGACGACGCGGCTGAGCTCGACTGGGCCTCAGCCGAATTCGAGGTCATGGGCGACATGCTGGCCGCCGCCGACGCCGCCGGCCAGGCCGCGACGTCGCACCGGCGCGCGGGGCGGGCCGGCAGCGCGATGACCTCGGCGGCGCGCGCGCACCGGTTGGCCAAGGTGTGTGGCGGCGCGACCAGCCCGGCGATCGACGCGGCCTCCTTCGCGCCGCCGTTCTCCAACCGCGAGCTGGAGATCGCGGTGCTGGTGGCGCGGGGGCTGTCGAACCGCGAGATCGCCGAGGCGGTCTCGCTGTCGGTGCGGACCGTCGAGAGCCACATCTATCGCGCCAGCAGCAAGGCCGGGGTCAGCGGGCGTTCGGCACTGGGCGAGATGATGCGCAGGCGCGGGCCACTGAGCTGGCGTTTCGGCGCCGACGGGTCCTAATTGCAGTAATTGCAACCGGCGTGCGGGGCCGGTGCTGGTGGTGTGGGTGTTACCCGTGGGATGACTGATCTAGTCGGCCGTTCAGCCCATTACCAAGACGAAAACCGGTTTGCCTGGCTAACATTCTGGTGTGCTCGACCACTGGCCCATGATCGGGCGCGATCACGAGATCGGCGAGATAGTGCGCTCTCTCGCCGATGACGCGGTACGTGGGGTCGTGTTGGCCGGCAAAGCGGGAGTCGGTAAGTCGCGGTTGGCTCGCGAGGCCGTCGCGGCCGCCGCGGCGGACGGGTGGACCGTGCGCAGCGTCGCCGCCACCGCGACGAGTCACCCGATCCCGCTCGGCGCCTTCTCGCAGTGGACCGACGACGTACAGAGTGAGCCTTTTGCGTTGGCGCGCAGGGTCGTCGAGGCATTGACCGACGGCGCGCACCCGGACCGGCTGCTGGTCTTCGTCGACGATGCCCATCTGCTCGATGACCTGTCCGCGCTCGTGCTGCACCAATTGGTGCACTCGCGGGCCGCGGCCGTGATCCTCACCGTCCGCACCGGCGAGGCGGCCCCGGCCGCGGTGACGGCGCTGTGGAAGGATGGCCTGCTGCGCGGTCGTGAACTGGAGCCGTTGACCCGCAATGGAATTGACGACCTTCTGGCGGCGGCCTTCGGGACCGCGCCGGACCGGAACTGCGCGAAAAAGCTCTGGCACCTCACGCGCGGAAACGTGCTGTTCCTGCGCCAGCTCGTCGAGCAGGAGTACCGAGCGGGGCGGATGGTGACCCGAGATGGCGCCGTGCGTTGGGATGGCGACACCGCGATCTCGGGATCCCTTGCCGAACTGGTGGACTCGCAGATCGGCGCCGTCCCCGGCGACGTGCGGGACGTCGTGGATCTGGTGGCCGTTTGCGAGCCACTCGACTGGCACTGCCTGAGACTGCTCGCAGACCAGGACGCCATCGAAGAGGCCGAACAACGCGAACTGATCCGCACGTCCGGCGACGAGGTGTACATCGGTCACCCGTTGTACGCCGAAGTCCGGCTGAATCGTTGTGGCGCTTCGCGTTTGCGCCGCCTTCGCGGCAAGGTCGCCACCGCGATGAAGGACGGCGGACGGGCCGCGAAGGTCGTCAAGCGCGGACTGCTGTGGCTGGAGTCCGACCTTCCGCCCGAGCCGGAGGTGCTGTTGGCGGCGGCGACGGCCGCCAGTTCGCTGCTGGACTTCGAGACGGCGGAGCGGCTGTTCCGGGCCGCCGACGCCACCGGCATCGGCGCGCAGGCACGGATCCCCCTCGCCTACTCCCTGTTCATGATGGAAAAGGGCGAACTTGCCTTGGAAGTCCTCGAGGGCGTGGAGGTCGACGAGGCGACCGAATCCGCCTTCATCAACGATGTGGTGATGCGCGCGTCAAACCTGATGTGGGGCATGCGATCACCGGAGCGGTCCTGGCGACTCATCGACGACGCGCTCAAGGCCTCGCACGGAGCGCGGCGGCAACAAGTGCTGGTTTTCCGCGCCAATCAGCTTGCGCTGGCGGCGCGCCCGACCGAGGTTCTCGGGACCATGGCCGAGGTCGACTATCACGAAATCGACCGGTACGGCGCGACGATGGCATATAGCGCCGAAAGCATGGCCTATGGCGAACTCGGGCAGCCCGATCAGGCCGTGGCCAAGGCCATCGAGGCCGACCGGGCGCTCACGTTGAGCGGGCAGGGCAAGTTCCTCCGCCAAACGTTGACCGAGTTTCACACATTCGCCCTGGTCGCGGCGGGACGCATTCCCGAAGCCGTCGACGTGGCCGAACGCCACCGCACCGACCACCGCGACGAGCCGGAGGACGTGCGCGCGGTGGCCGCGGAGATCCTCGGCATGGTCATGTTGGCCGCCGGTGACCTCGCCGCGGCGCTGTTTCACCTGCCGCATGAAGTCGACGCCGAGATGGCGAACAGTTTCCACGTCGTGAACAGCTTCCACCGGTTCCACCTGCTGCGGGCGCAGGCGCTGGCCCGGTCCGGCGATGTCGAGGCGGCCGACAGTGCCCTGTACAAGGCCGAGGAACATCGGCATCCGGCCTACGTGTACGTCACCTCCACTCAATTGCTGACCGAGGCATGGCTGGCGGCGGTGCGCTCGCGGCCCACCGAGGCGCGCCGGCTGGCCCGCGCAGCGGCGGAATTCGCGCGCGAGCACGATCAATTCGCCCGCGAGGTGTGGTGTCTGCAGACCGCGGTGCAATTCGACGACACCGACGCGGCCGGGCGACTGGCGGAGTTGGCCAGGGTTGTGGAAGGACCGCGCGCCGCGCTGGCGGCACGCTACGCGGCGGCCGTGAGCGCCGACGATGCCGGTGAACTCGACTGGGCCTCAGCCGAATTCGAGGTCATGGGCGACATGCTGGCCGCCGCCGACGCGGCGGGACAGGCCGCGACGTCACACCGGCGCGCGGGGCGGGCCGGCAGCGCGATGAGCGCGGCGGCGCGCGCACACCGGCTGGCGACGTCGTGTGGCGGCGCCACCAGCCCGGCGATCCGCGCCGCCTCCTTCGCGCCGCCGTTTTCCAACCGGGAGCGCGAGATCGCGGTGCTGGTGGCGCAGGGGCTGTCCAATCGCGAGATCGCCGACGCGGTGTCGCTGTCGGTGCGGACCGTCGAAAGCCACATCTACCGCGCGAGCACCAAGGCCGGGGTCAGCGGACGTTCCGGGCTCGCCGAGATGATGCGCACCGCGGGCAGCTGAAACGCCTTTTGGCGCCGATTGCAGTAGTCGCCCGCTGTGGGGCCCGGAAATTGCAGTAGTCCACCCCGGATCGAACAAGCCCTCGGGTGCCCGACCATCACCGTGAGGCAGTGGCGGCAAACGACGCCGCCGCTCGAAACGATGCTTGGAGCCGGGCATGTCGTCTTTTGTGGTCGCCACACCGGAGGCGTTGACGGCCGCGTCCGCGGACGTGCTCGGCATCGGCGAGGCGATCAGGCAAGCCACCAGCGCGGCGTCGTCGTCGACGACAGGGATCGCGCCGGCGGCCGCCGATGAGGTGTCGGCGGCGATCGCGGGCTTATTCGGCACTGTTGGGCAGGAATTTCAAGGACTGTCCGCGCAGTCCGCGGCGTTCCATTCCCAGTTTGTGCAGTTGCTGTCCGCCGGCGGGGGCGCCTATGCGGCCGCCGAAGCCGCCAGCGCGGCACCGCTGGCGTCGGTGCAGCAGGGCCTGCAGGCGCTGGCCGCCAGTCCCCTCACCCCGATCCTGGATCTGACCGGGCGCCCGCTGTACGGCAACGGCGCCAACGGCGCGCCCGGTACCGGCCAGGCCGGCGGTGCGGGCGGGTGGCTGTGGGGCAACGGCGGCAACGGCGGATCGGGGGCGGCGGGGCAGGCCGGCGGTAGGGGCGGGGATGCGTTCCTGTTCGGCAACGGCGGCATGGGCGGGGCCGGCGGCACCGGCATCGCGGGTGCCACCGGTCTGACGGGCGCCACCGGCGGCACTGGCGGGGCGGGCGGGACCGGCGGCAACGCGGGACTCTTTTCCGGCAACGGCGGCTCCGGCGGCCACGGCGGGATCGGCGGGATCGGCGGCACGGGCGGCACCGGCGCCGCGGGCAGCTTCGCGGCCGGCGGCACGGGCCTGGGCGGGGATGGCGGCGACGGCGGCACCGGCGGGATCGGCGGCGCGGGTGGGTCCGGCGGCAGAGCCTCGGCGTTGTTCGGCGCCACCGGGAATGGCGGGGCCGGCGGGGCCGGCGGGACGGCCGGGGCCGGCGGTAACGGTGGTGTCGGGGCGGCCGGCATTGCTGCTCACCCCGATGGCGGCATCGGCGGCAACGGTGGTAACGCCGGATCCGCGGGTGCCGGCGGCAGTGGCGGGGCGCCCGGGGGCGCCGGCGCCACCGCCGGGGCAATGGGTGCGGCCGGCGACTCGGTGGGCAGCGGTGGCAACGGCGGCAACGGCGGAGCCGGCTACGACGCCGCCACAGACGCCAGCGCCCCCGCCGGAACGAGCGGTGGCGACGGCGGAGCCGGCGGATTCGGCGGAAGAGGTCCCAGCGGGGGCAGCGGCGGCACGGGCGGCGACGGCGGCGCGGGCGCGGCCGGCATCGCGGGCGGGGCCGGCGGCAACGGCGGCAATGCGGGTGCGGGCGGCAATGGCGGCAATGCGGCTGCTCCGACCGGCACCGCGGGCAACGGCGGTCACGGTGGCAACGGCGGGGCCGGTGGCGAGGGCGCGGCCGGTGCGGCCGACAGCGGTGCCGCGGGCGGCAACGGCGGGACCGGCGGCAACGCCGGCGCCGGTGGCCGCGGTGGTAACGCGGCCACCGGTGCCACCAACGGCGACGGCGGGGCCGGCGGGATAGGCGGTCAGGGCGGCTCCGGCGGCGCCGGGGCCGACTTCCCCGGCGAGAGCACCACCGCCGGCAACGGCGGTGCCGGCGGCGACGGCGGCAGCGGCGGCGTCGGCGGCGCGACCGGCACGGGCGGTATCGGCGGCGTCGCGGGCGACGGCGGCCGCGGCGGTGACGCGGGTGCCGGCGCAAACGGCGGTATCGGTGGCAACTCGACCCTCCACGAACCCTTCGCCTACGGCGGGGCCGGCGGGCAAGGCGGCAGCGGCGGCGCGGGCGGGCATGGCGGCGCGGCCACCTCAGCGGGTGGCGTGGCGGGCAGCGGCGGCGACGGCGGCCACGGCGGCGCTTCCGGTGACGGCGGCGCCGCAACCGGGATGGTCAGCGTCAGCGGCAACGGCGCGACCGGCGGCAACGGCGGCGCCGGCGGTAACGGTGGCGCGGGGGCGCCCGGCGGCGTGGCCGGGGCGGGCGGCAACGGCGGGGCGGCCGGTGCCGGCGGCGCCGGCGGGGACGACCCCGCGGGCCCCGACGGCTACGGGGGTACCGGTGGTAACGGCGGCGCCGGCGGCGTCGGCGGCAATGCCGGCAACGGTGGGGCGGCCGGTACGGGCGGCACGGGTGGTCACGGCGGCACCGGGGGCGCCGGCGGGGCGGCCGGCGCGGGTGGTTCCGGGACCGCGGCGCAGGCTTGGGCCGGCACGGGCGGCAATGGCGGCAGCGGCGGCAACGGCGGCCAAGGCGGCGCGGCCACCGACGCGAGCGGGACCAACGGCAGCGGCGGGGCCGGTGGGGCCGGTGGCTTGGGCGGCAACGGCGGGACCAACGGCTACAACACCTACTATTCCCACGGCACGGGCACCGGCGGCAACGGCGGCAACGGCGGCAACGGCGGGGCCGCCGGCGCCGGCGCGGGCAACGCGGGTAGCAGCGGCAACGGCGGCAATGCCGGCAACGGCGGCAACGGCGGCAGCGGCACCGATACCCCCGGCGGCTGGACCGCCGGCTGGGGCGGCAGCGGGGGCAACGGCGGCAACGGCGGCAACGCCGGCGGCGCCGGCGCCATCAACGGCAACGGCGGTAACGGCGGTAACGGCGCTAACGGCGCCAACGGCGATAACGGGGTCGACCCAACCGGCATTCACGCCTACGGCGGCTACGGAGGCGCCGGTGGTAACGGCGGTAACGGTGGCAACGCCGGCACCGGTGGCATCAATGGCAACGGCGGCGATGGCGGCCGCGCCGGTAACGGCGGCAACGGCGGCAACGGTTTCGACCAAACCGGCCTGGGCGCCAACGCTGTCGGGGGCGGCGACGGCGGACGCGGGGGGAACGGCGGCAGCGCCGGCAGCGCCGGTCCCGTCGGCACCGCGGGCCGCGGCGCCGACGGCGGTACCGGGGGCAAGGGCGGTGAGGGTGGCACCGCCGACCCCGGTTTCTACGCCGGCTCCGGCGGCGCCGGCGGTGACGGCGGCGTCGGCGGCAGCGGGCCCACCGGCGCCAATGGTGGTGCCGGCGGCGCGGGTGGCAACGGCGCTGCTGGCGGCACCAGCGACGCCAGCGCGGGTGGCGGCTTCGGCGGCGCCGGCGGTAGGGGCGGCACCGGTGGTGACGGCGGCACCGGGACCGTCGGCGCGGGCGGCAACGGCGGCCTCGGCGGTCTAGGTGGCAACGGCGGCAACAACGGCGACGGGCAATACGGCGACTACCGCACCGGCGGCGACGGCGGTTCCGGTGGCCATGGCGGCAATGGCGGTCTGGGCGCCACCAACGGCGGTAACGGTGGCGACGGCGGTGCGGCCGGTACCGGAGGCAATGGCGGTGACCAGATCGGCGCCAGCGGCGGTGCCGGCACCGGCGGCACCGGCGGTGACGGCGGCAGCGGCGGCGGCGGCGGCGTGGGCACCACCGGAGTCGGCGGTAACGGCGGCACCGGTGCCGCCGGCGGCGCCTCGGGCAGCAACGGCACGGGCTTCCAAGCCGGGATCGCTGGAGCCGGCAACGGCGGTGCCGGCGGCAACGGCGGCGACGGCGCGACCAGCGGCGGCACCGGCGGCCACGGCGGCGCCGGTGGCACCGCCGTCAGCAGTGGCACCGGCGACAACGTCTACGGCGCGGGCGGCGGCAACGGCGGCACCGGCGGCAACGGCGGCAACGGCACCGGCGTCAACGCCTCGGGCGGCAACGCCGGGGCCGGCGGAAACGGCACCAACGGCACCAACGGCTCCAACGACAGCGGCGGACCGGACCTGCAGGCCGGCGGCGGCGGCTGGGGCGGCGCCGGTGGTAACGGCGGCGTCGGGGGCAACGCCACCGGCACCGGCGCGAACGGCAACGGTGGTGCCGGGGGGCAAGGCGGCGACGGCGGCAGCGGCGGCGACTACACCGGTTTCGGCGGCAACGGCGGCATCGGCCTCGCCGGCGGCGCCGGCGGCAACGGCGGCAACGCGGGCACCGGCGGTGTGGGCGGCGCCGGCGGCAACGGCGGCAACGGCGGCAACTCCGGCAACTCCGGCAACGGCGCCGCCGGCACCGGCTCTAACGGCAGCGACACCTCCGCCTATGGCGGCGGCGGCGCGGGCGGCAACGGCGGCAACGCCGGGGACGCCACCGGCACCAACGGCAACGGCGGTAACGGCGGCTTCGGCGGTAACGGCGGCAACGGCGGCAGCGGCGACCCGACCCTCGCGACCAACAACGGCGCCGGCGGATCGGGCTCGTACGGCGGCAACGGCGGCGCCGGCGGCAACGCCGGCACCGGCGGTGTCGGGGGCAACGGCGGCAACGGCGGCGCCGGAGGCAACGGGGGCGTCGGCGGCGACGCCGCGGACGGCGGCGGCAGCGGCGGCTACGGCGGCACGGCCGGCAACGGCGGCAACGGCGGCAACGCCGGTAGCCCCACCGGCACCAACGGCAGCGGCGGAACCGGCGGCGTCGGCGGTGACGGCGGCAACGGCGGAAGTGGCAGCGCCACCGACGGCGGCAGCGGCGGCGGTGCCGGCGCCGGCGGCAGCGGGGGCAACGCCGGTGGCGGCGGTACGGGCGGTGCCGCAGGCGTCGCTGGCGACGGAGGCAACGGCGGTAACGGGGGCAACGCTGATCCTGGCTTCGCCGGCGGCAACGGCGGGAGCGGCGGCTGGGGCGGCAACGGCGGCAGTGGCACCAGCGGGGCCATCGGCGGCGACGGTGCCGTCGGGGGCAACGGCGGCACCGGGGGTAACGGCGGCACCAGCGGCGTCAGCGCGGGCGGCGGCTACGGCGGTTCCGGCGGCAGCGGCGGAAACGGTGGTGACGGCGGCACCGGGACCGCCGGCGCTGGCGGGAACGGCGGCGCTGGCGGCGTGGGCGGCACCGGCGGCGACAACGGCGATGGCCAACCCGGTCCCGACAACCGCACCGGCTCGGCCGGTAGCGGAGGTTGGGGCGGTA
Organism: Mycobacterium sp. NGS34; assembly: GCF_059812845.1. Lineage (NCBI taxonomy): Bacteria > Bacillati > Actinomycetota > Actinomycetes > Mycobacteriales > Mycobacteriaceae > Mycobacterium > Mycobacterium sp. NGS34. The sequence continues at coordinate 145,952 of NZ_JCALDM010000012.1, read as the reverse complement.
ACGGCGGGAACGGTGGGCTGGGCGCCACTAAAGGCGGTAACGGCGGCGCCGGTGGCGCGGCCGGCACCGGCGGTTATGGGGGTGACCAGATCGGCACAGCCAGCACCACCAGCGGCGCGGGCATCGGCGGCTCCGGTGGCACCGGTGGCAACGGCGGTAACGGCGGCGTCGGTACTACCGGCGTCGGCGGCGATGGCGGCAGCGGTGCCGCTGGCGGCGCCGCCGGGAACGCCGGTGTCGGCTTCGACGGCGGGGCTGGATCCGGCGGCGGCGGCGGTAACGGCGGCAACGGCGGCGATGGCGCGACCGGCGGCGGCGCCGGCGGTGTTGGTGGTGTCGGCGCCAATGGCGGCAACAGTGCTGCCGGCGACTTCAACTTTGGCGGCTACGGCGGCGTGGGTGGAAACGGCGGTAACGGTGGCACCGGCACCGGCGTCAACGCCTCGGGCGGCAACGCCGGGGCCGGCGGCAACGGCGGCAACGGCACCGCCGGTACCGACGACAGCGGCGGACCCTTCCTCCAGGCCGGCTCCGGCGGCCCCGGCGGCGCCGGCGGCGCCGGCGGGGTCGGCGGCGACGCCACCGGGACGGGCTCCAACGGCAACGGCGGGGCGGGCGGCCAAGGCGGCAACGCCGGCAATGGCGGCGATTACACCGGTGTCGGCGGCGGCTCGGGTGTCAGCGGGCCGGGCGGCACGGGCGGTGACGGCGGCAACGCGGGAACCGGTGGTGTGGGCGGCAATGGTGGCAACGGCGGCGACGGCGGCAACTCCGGCAACTCCGGCAACGGCGGCGCCGGTACCGGCTCTTCCGGCGGCGACAACGCGGCCTATGGCGGCGGCGGCGCGGGCGGCAACGGCGGCAACGCCGGCAGTCCCACCGGCACCAACGGCAACGGCGGCAACGGCGGCTTCGGCGGCAACGGCGGCAGCGGCGGCAGCGGCGACCCGACCTTGGCAACCAATAACGGCGCCGGCGGCGATGGCGGCCGCGGCGGGAATGGCGGCGGCGGCGGCAACGCGGGCACCGGCGGTATCGGCGGCAACGGCGGCAACGGCGGCGACGGCGGGGCCAGTGGGACCGGCGGCGACGCCGCGGCCGGAGGCGGCGGTGGCGGCGGAGCTAGCGACTCGGCCGGCAGCGGTGGCAACGGCGGCAACGCCGGCAGTCCCACCGGCACCAACGGCGACGGCGGCGGCGGCGGAGCCGGCGGCCAGGGCGGCACCGGTGGTTCAGGCGTCGATGGCGTCGGCGGCACCGGCGGTACCGGAGGCGACGGCGGGGCCGGAGCCGTCGGTGGCGCGTCCGGCACCGGTGTCGGCCTCGCGGGCACCGGGGGCAACGGCGGGCAGGGCGGTCTGGCCGGCAACGGCGGTGACGGCGGCGCCGGCGACGTCGACGTCAACGGCGGCACCGGCGGTCAGGGTGGCGTCGGCGGCAACGGCGGTGACGGCGGCGCCATCGGCGGCTCCGGCGGCACGGCCGGCAATGGCGGCGACGGCGGTTCCGGCGGGACGGCCGGCGCCGGAGCCGCTGGCGGTGACGGCGGCAACGGCGGCGACGGCGGTGACGGCGGCAACGGCGATTCGGGCGCGGCCGGCGGCTTCGCCGGCACCGGCGGCAACGCCGGGACCGGCACCGCGCCCGGCGGCGTCGACGGCCAGGGCGGCAACACCGGCACCGACGGCACCTGACGCCTGGTCGTCGCGGCTAGAACAATTCCTTGGCGAGCAGCTCGAGCGTCGCGACCCGCGCCGGCGCCCTGGCGGGGTCGGTGCCGAGGTGAGCCGACGCGACCGGGTGCACCATCACCTCATCGACGCCGAACCGTTTGGCCAGCGCCCGCACCTGCTCGGCGGCCTCTTCCGACGTGCCGAGGACGGCCCGCCGCAGGCCGCCCTCCACGATGCGTTGCTGTTCCGGCCCGAGCTGGGCCACTTCGGCCTCCTCAACGAGCGGCACCGGCCCCAGCGGCTGCCCGGTGCGCAGCCGCGCCATCATCTGCAGGTTGGGCAGCATCAAAGCCGTTGCCTCGTCGCGGGTTTCGGCCACGGCGGCGTTGACCGTCAGGAACGTCACCGGCTCTGGCGTCAGCGCGCTCGGCTTGAACCGGGACCGGTAGACCGCGAGCGCCTCCTCGGTCCCCTGCCCGGAGAAGTGATGCGCGAACACGTACGGCAGCCCCTTAGCCGCCGCCAGGTGCGCGGAGTACATCGACGAGCCCAGCAGCCACAGCCGCGGCTCACTGGCCGCCGCCGGCGTCGCCTTCAGCCGGTAGTCCCCCGACCGCAGCGGCACCACCACCCCCCGGGCGCTCATCAGCGCGGCCACGTCATCGAGGTAGTCGGGGAAGCGCTCGATGTCCTCGTCGCCACGGCTGCCCCGTAAGGCGTACGACGTCACCGGGTCCGAGCCGGGCGCCCGGCCGATGCCGAGGTCGATGCGGCCGGGCGCGGCCGCCTCCAGCAGCGCGAACTGCTCGGCGACGGCCAGCGGCGCGTGGTTGGGCAGCATCACGCCGCCCGATCCCAGCCGCAGCTGCGTGGTCTGCGCGGCCAGGTAGGCGATCAGCACCGGCGGGCTGGTGGCGCCCACGGACGGCATGTTGTGGTGCTCGGCGAGCCAGTAGCGGGTGAAGCCCAGCCGGTCGGCTGCCTGGGCGAGCTGCACGGTGGCCGCCAGCGCGTCGCCGGTCGTCTGGTCGCTGCGCACCGGCACGAGGTCGAGGACGGAAAGTCGCACGACGGCGTCAACGCTTTCAGTGGGCCGAACGTTCCCTACCTGCGCTCAGTAGTCCTTGAGGGTGATCGAGTTGACGATGCGGTCGAACACCTCCTGCGGGATCGGCGCACCCCCGGGGATGTTGTCGATCACCAGCCACTGGTTGCGCTTGACGTAGTCGTGGAACTCGGCGTGGTAGGCGGCGAAGCCCTTCTCATAGTCACCGCCGGCCGCGGCGAGCTCGCCGGCCAGGATGTACGCGCCCAGCAGCGCCACGCTGGTCCCCTGCCCCGACAGCGGCGAGCAGCAATATCCGGCGTCGCCGACGAGGGCCACCCGGCCCTTCGACCAGCGGTCCATCTTGATCTGCGACATCTCGTCGAAGTAGAAGTCGGGCGCTGTCCGCATGTACTGCAGCAGCTGCGGGCGGACCCAGCCGTCGTCGGCCATCCGCCGTTCCAGCTCGGCGAACACCGCCTCGGTGTCGCGGTAGTCGATCCGCAGGTCGGCCTCCATGAAGCCGACCATGGCCCGGGCCTCGGTGTTGTTGCGGGCGCTGTAGACGCCGACCATCGTGTTGTCGCCGTAGTGCCAGGTCTGCCAGTAGTCGAGGTCCAGGAAGTTGGGCACGGTGAAGATCGCCGCGTAGGTGCCCAGCCGCTCGATGAATTGCGCCTCGGGGCCGAAGACCAGGCGGCGCACGTTGGAGTGCAACCCGTCGGCGCCGATGACGAGGTCGAAGCTGCGGGCGCCGGCGCGCTCGAAGGTCACCTTGACCGTGCTGCCGTCGTCCTCCAGTGCGGCGATGCTGTCGTCGAACATGTATTCGGCATTCAATTTGGTTGCGTCATAAAGCAATTCGACGAGATCGTCGCGCAGCAGCTCGATGTCGGGGTTGGCGATTATCCCGCCGGTCGGCGTCGATTCGGTGTCCTCGGAGAGCTCGTTGCCGTCGGCGTCGACGACGGATGCACCCCGGATCCGTGTCCGCGCGTGGTCCGCGGCGGCCCGCAGCATCATGCGTTCGAGCACCCCGAGCGCCGGCCCCCGCACGTCGATGGCCTGGCCGCCCGGCCGCAGCCCCGGATGGCGCTCCACGACGGTGACCGAATAGCCGTGGTGGGCAAGCCAATACGCCGCCGTCATGCCGGCCACGCTGGCACCCGAAACCAGAACGTCGGTCACTTGATTCCTGCCAACCTCTTAGCGTCGGTGAAGATGTCGTCGAGCATTACCGGAGTCAACCTACCGGTGAACATGTTCTGCTGGCTCGGGTGGTAGCAGCCGAGCAGACGCACGCCCGATCCCAGCTCCGCGACGACGCCGTGGCCGAAGCGTGGTTTGGGCGTCCGCGACACCAGCCGCAGCGCGATCTGCCAGGCGAACCCGCCCAGGGCCACGATCACCCGGATGTCGCCGGAGACCAGCCGCCACTCGGCCTGCAGCCACGGCCAGCAGGTGTCCCGCTCGGCCGGCGTCGGCGCGTTGGCCGGCGGCGCGCAACGCACCGGCGCGGCGATCCGAATCCCGTTGGCGCGCAAGCCGTCCGCCGCGTCCACGCTGGTCGGCTGGTTCACCAGCCCCGCCCGGTGCAGCGCCGCGTACAGCTGGTCGCCGGAGCGGTCACCGGTGAACATGCGCCCGGTCCGGTTGGCGCCGTGCGCGGCGGGCGCCAGCCCGACGATCAGCAGCCAGGGCCGCTCCGATCCCCAGCCCGGCACCGGCCGCCCCCAATAGGGCTGGTCGGCGAACGCGCGGCGCTTGGTGGCGGCGACCTCCTCGCGCCAGGTCACCAGCCGCGGACAGGCCCGGCACACGCTGATCGCGGCGTCGAGTTCCGCGATCGACCGGGCCCCGTCGCTCAGCGTGACCACGCGGGCGGCGTCGGCGGCCACCGGCGTCCGCGGCGTGGCCGGATCGCCCGGCCATCCGGAGCCGGGCACCACCGGAGACGCGAACGCCTGGCCGCTGCGTGGATGGGCAAGCACATGAACATCCTGCATGAGACGAAAAATCGGTCGCTGCGACGACGGCTTTGGCGCTACATTCAGCGCCGATATCCCATGAAAAGCAGCGGCCCCGCGATTCTGATCCTGTTCGCCACCCTGACGGCGACGGCGGGTACCGGCATCTCGATCGTCGCGTTCCCATGGCTGGCGCTGCAGCACCGCGACAGCGCGCGCGACGCGGCCGTCGTTGCCGCCGCGATGACACTCCCGCTGGTGCTGTCCACGCTGGTGGCCGGGACCGCGGTCGACTTTTTCGGGCGGCGACGGGTGTCGCTGGTCTCCGATTCGCTGTCCGGAACGGCGGTGGCCGCCGTGCCGCTGACGGCCTGGTTTTTCGGCGCCGACGCGATCAACGTCGCCGAGCTGGCCGTGTTGGCCTTCTTCTCGGCAGCGTTCGATCCGGCCGGCACCACGGCGCGCCAGTCGATGCTGCCCGAGGCCGCCGCCCGGGCCGGCTGGTCGCTGGACCGCACCAACAGCGTCTACGAGGCGATCCTCAACCTGGCCTACATCGTGGGCCCGGGAATCGGCGGTCTGATGATCGCGACGGTCGGCGGCGTCAACACGATGTGGGTCACCGCGGGCCTGTTCGGGATGTCCTTCTTGGCGATTGGCGGGCTGCGGCTCGAGGGCGTCGGCAAGCCGCACGTCGCGACGCGGCCCGCCGGGTTGGTGTCCGGCATCGCCGAGGGCCTGCGATTCGTCTGGAACCTGCGGGTGCTGCGCACGCTCGGGCTGATCGACCTGGTCGTGACCGCGCTGTACCTGCCGATGGAGAGCGTGCTGTTTCCCAAATACTTCAGCGACCACCACCAGCCCGCGCAGCTGGGCTGGGTGCTGATGGCGCTCGGGGTCGGCGGTTTGGTGGGCGCTCTCGGCTACGCGGTGCTCTCGCGACATACGCCGCGGCGCACCGTGGTGCTGGCGGCGACGCTCACCTTCGGCGTGGCCGCGATCGGCATCGCGTTCCTGCCGCCGTTGCCGGTGATCCTGGTGCTGTGCGGAGTGACCGGCCTGGTCTATGGGCCCACCCAGCCGATCTACAACTACGTGATGCAGACCCGGGCGCCGCATCACCTGCGCGGCCGGGTGGTCGGGGTGATGACGGGGCTGATGTACGCCGCGGGCCCGTTGGGATTGCTGGTGGCCGGTCCGCTGGCCGACGCGGCCGGGCTGAAGGTCACGTTCCTGGCGTTGGCGGTGCCGATCCTGGTGATCGGTCTCGTCGCGTGCGGCCTGCCGTCGCTGCGGGAGCTGGACCGCGCGCCGGCACTCGCCGCGGAAACGCCGCGCTGATCCGTCAGTCGCCGAGGATCTTGCGCTTCTGCTGCTCGAATTCCTCGTCGGTGAGCAGCCCGCGGTCCTTCAGCGCGGCCAGCCTCTCCAGCCGATCGATCGGGTCCTGCTGAGCCTGCTGAGCCTGCGCCGCCCCGAAGGCCCGCTGTTGCATCTCGGCCCCGCGCCGCATCATCTCCTCGCGGAATCCGGTGGGATCGGCGATGGCCTGGCGGATGACGTCGGTCATGGGCATGCCCATGACCGCGGCGCCCGCCAGGTCGGGGCGGGCCGCGGTCACGGCGTCGATCGCCACATCGGGCGCGGCGGCCGGCCGGTGGTCGACCTCGACGCGGCCGTGGTCCTTCGGGTCGTAGAGCACGGGCAGCCGGGTGCCGGGGCGCGGCGGGCTCAGCTGGGGCAGCAGCGCGGTGACGCTGGCCTCGAACGGCGGTTCGGCGTCGGGGGTGACGCGCAGCCGCAGCTTCCAGCGAACCTCGGTGTTGCCAACCAGATTCGGGTTGCCGACAGTGACCGAAATCGCCGACTGCTCCGCCGCGAGGACGTCCGCGAACGCGCGGACGCCGACTTTGCTGAGATCTCTGCGCCCGAACACCGTGCCCCTTCCGAGATCCGCCAACTGTAGCGCTACCCGGCCCGTAGGATCGGGTCGTGAATGCCGACGCGCTGGCCGAGCTGATCGCCAAGCTGCCCGACGGGATGGTCGTCACCGACCCCACCATCACCGAGGGCTACCGCCAGGACCGCGCGTTCGACCCGTCGGCCGGCAAGCCGCTGGCGGTGGTCCGGCCGCGGCGCACCGAGGAGGTGCAGACCGTCATGCGCTGGGCCTCGGCCCACCGGGTGCCGGTGGTGACCCGGGGCGCCGGCAGCGGCCTGTCCGGCGGGGCCACCGCGCTGGACGACGGCATCGTGCTGTCGACGGAGAAGATGCGCGACATCACCGTCGACCCCGTCACGCGCACCGCGGTGTGCCAGCCGGGCCTGTTCAACGCGGAGGTGAAAAAGGCCGTCGCGGAGTACGGGCTGTGGTATCCGCCCGACCCGTCGTCGTTCGAGATCTGCAGCATCGGGGGCAACATCGCCACCAACGCCGGCGGGTTGTGCTGCGTAAAGTACGGCGTCACAACCGATTACGTGCTGGGCATGCAGGTGGTGCTGGCCGACGGCACCGCGGTGCGCCTCGGCGGCCCGCGGCTGAAGGACGTCGCGGGGCTCTCGCTGACCAAGCTGTTCGTCGGCAGCGAGGGCACGCTGGGCGTCGTCACCGAGGTGACGCTGCGGCTGCTGCCGGTGCAGAACGTGTCCAGCGTGGTGGTCGCGACGTTCGCCTCGGTCGGCGCGGCCGTCGACGCGGTGCTGGGAGTCGTTGCGCGGCTGCGGCCTTCGATGCTGGAGTTCATGGACTCGGCGGCGATCAATGCCGTCGAGGACAGCTTGCGCATGGACCTGGATCGCTCGGCGGCCGCCATGCTGGTGGCCGGCTCCGACGAGCGGGGGCGCTCGTCCGGGGAGGACGCGGCGGTGATGGCCGCGGTGTTCGCGGAAAACGGTGCCACGGAGGTGTTTTCGACCGACGACCCGGACGAGGGCGAGGCCTTCGTGGCGGCCCGCCGGTTCTGCATCCCCGCGGTGGAGGCCAAGGGATCGCTGCTGCTGGAGGACGTCGGGGTGCCGCTGCCCGCGCTGGGTGAGCTGGTCACCGGGATCGAGCGCATCGCGTCGGAGCGGGATCTGATGATCTCGGTGATCGCGCACGCCGGCGACGGCAACACCCACCCGCTGATCGTGTACGACCCCGCCGACGCCGCCATGACCGAGCGCGCCAACCTGGCCTTCGGCGAGATCATGGACCTGGCCGTCGGTCTGGGCGGCACCATCACCGGTGAGCACGGCGTCGGCCGGTTGAAGCGCCCCTGGCTGGACGGCTACCTCGGCCCGGAGGTGATGGAGCTCAACCAGCGCATCAAGCGGGCGCTGGACCCGCTCGGGATCCTGAACCCGGGCGCGGCGATCTAGAGTCCCTTGCGCCTCGAGCGTGCGGCTGGCCGCACACTCGGCATCGAACGTGCGGCTAGCCGCACGTTCGGCGGCGCGATCTAGAACTCGAAGCGGTTGAGCACGTCGAAATTGCGCATCGGCGTGGCGTTGACCAGCCGCCACAGCAGCCGCACCGGCGCCGACGGGACACGCTCGTAGAGCGCCATCACCGGAGCCTGCTCGAGGAGGCGCAGCCGCGGGTTCCAGCGCTCGAGGTCGTGGATGTCGCCGATGCCCCACTTGGTGATGCCCTTGGTGAGCACCCTGGACAGCCGCGGCCCCAGCGGCGACGTCGTGTCGAAAAGCATCTCGCCGCCGGCGAACCGATCCGTGAGGCGCCCCAGCAGCGCGCGCACCTCGGGCTCGACGAGGTACATCACCAGTCCCTCCGCGACCACGAGCGTCGGGCGATCGGACGGGATCTCGGGCAGCCAGGCCTCTTCGGTCACCGACGAGCCGATCATCCGGTAGCCGTCGCGGTCGTCATAAAGCTTGCGCCGCAAGGCGATTACGTCCGGTTGATCGACGTCGAACCATTGCACGGTGTCCGGCGGACGCAGTCGGAACGCCCGGGTGTCCATGCCGCACCCGAGGTGTAGCACGACGGCGTCCGGTTGGCGGCGCAGGAAGTCGGCGCTCCACTCGTCGAGCTGTTTCGCTCGCACGGCGACCAGATATTGGTTGGATCCGGGCCGCATGGCGCGACGCATGCGCGCCCAGTCGTAGTCGATGCGGTCCACCGCCTCGGCGGCCGCCTTGTCATCGAGAATCGGTGCCGGCGAGCGGCTTTCGTAGGCCCGCAGGTACAGCGTGCACAGGTTGGTCCATTCCACCGACCCCCACGCCACGTCGCTGAAGTCGACCTTGTCCGTCGTCGTCATCGCTGTCGCTTCCCCTCCCGATACTCGGTCCACATCCGCATCAGCTGCTCGCGGTAGTCCCGGGTGCAGAACTCGCAGAAGTCGCGGAAGTCCTCGACCCGCTCGCGCTGTTCGGCGCGGTCCTCCCCCAGCACCGACAGGGCGAACTCGGCGGGCTCGATGCCCAGGCGCATCAGCGACAGCTGCGTCTCCATCACGCGGGTGAACCCGCCCGGGGTGACCCGGTAGAGGTGTTGCCGGTCGGGGCTCGGCAACCGCTCGATCATGCCGCCCTCGAGCAACTGCCGGGCCACGGTGCTGATCGATGCCTTGCTCACCGACAGCGCGCCGGCCAGCTCGGTCAGCGACTGCTGCGGCGGATGGCAGATCAGCAGCCATCCATAGACCCGGCCCATGGTGCGGGTCGCGCCGAGGAGCTCGAAGAACAGCCCCAGGCGGTCGACGAACTCGGTTTCTTCCGGGGACACCGTGATCCTCAGGTTTGTTCAGTACGGACTGAACGTAGTGTACATACTTTGGCCCGCCCATGGCGCCGAGACTGCGCCCAGTGCTACGCCGCGGCGCAAATTGGCGCGCTGGACGCAATCTCGGCGAGTGGCGTGGTTGACATGGCTACCGTGATGCCTTACGAATGAGACATGTCATCAGTGATGTCTCACGGCTTCCAACTCGCCACCGCGGCGACCTGGCCCAACCCCTGGCCGATGTACCGCGCGCTGCGCGACCACGACCCGGTGCACCACGTCGTCCCCGAGACCCGGCCCGACCGCGACTACTACGTGCTGTCCCGCCACGCCGACGTCTGGGCGGCCGCGCGCGACCACGAGACGTTCTCCTCAGCACAGGGTCTGACCGTCGAGTATGGCGAGCTGGAACTGATTGGACTGCAAGACAATCCGCCGTTCGTGATGCAGGATCCCCCGGTGCACACGGAGTTTCGCAAGCTGGTGTCGCGTGGTTTCACGCCGCGACAGGTCGAGGCGGTGGAACCCAAGGTGCGCGAGTTCGTCGTCGAGCGCATCGAGAAGCTGCGCGCCGACGGCGGCGGCGACATCGTCACCGAACTGTTCAAGCCGCTGCCGTCGATGGTCGTCGCGCACTACCTCGGCGTGCCCGAGGAGGACCGCGCGCAGTTCGACGGCTGGACGCAGGCGATCGTCGCGGCCAACACGTCCGAGGGGGGAATCGGCACTTCGCTGGACGCGGTCGGGTCGATGATGGCCTACTTCACCGCGCTGATCGAACGGCGCCGAGCCGAACCCGAGGACGACACGATCTCGCACCTGGTGGCGGCCGGGGTGGGCGCCGACGGGGACATCGCCGGCACGCTGTCGGTGCTGGCGTTCACCTTCACCATGGTCACCGGCGGCAACGACACGGTCACCGGGATGCTCGGCGGCTCAATGCCGTTGCTGCACGAGCGCCCGGACCAGCGCCGGCGCCTGGTCGACGACCCGGGGCTGATCCCCGACGCGGTCGAGGAGCTGCTGCGGCTGACCTCGCCGGTGCAGGGCCTGGCGCGCACCACCACCCGCGACGTGACCATCGAGGGCACCACCGTCCCGGCCGGCCGCAAGGTCCTGCTGCTGTACGGGTCGGCCAACCGGGACGAACGCCAATACGGGCCGGACGCAGGCGAACTCGACGTGACCCGCTGCCCGCGCAACATCCTGACGTTCAGCCACGGCGCGCACCACTGCCTGGGCGCGGCGGCGGCCCGCATGCAGTCGCGCGTCGCGCTGACCGAATTGCTGTCCCGCTGCCCCGATTTCGAGGTCGACGAGGCCGGCGTCGTGTGGTCGGGCGGCAGCTACGTGCGCCGCCCGCTGTGCGTGCCGATCCGGGTGAACGCCTGATGCCCGACTGGTTGGCCGAGCACCGCGGCGAGGCGGCCGCCGACCGGATACTCGACGCGGCCGAGCAGCTCTACACCCAGCGCGACCAGGCGTCCATCGGCATGAACGAGATCGCCAGGGCCGCAGGCTGTTCCCGCGCCACACTGTATCGCTACTTCGAGAACCGCGAGGCGCTGCGCACCGCGTACGTGCACCGCGAGGCGCGCCGGCTCGGCCGCGCGATCGCCGACGAGATCGGCGGCACGCAGGACCCGCGCGAGAGGCTGGTGGCGAGCATGACCGCCGCGCTGCGGATGGTGCGCGAAAGCCCCGCGCTGTCAGCGTGGTTCGCCGCCAGCCGCCCGCCGATCGGCGGCGAGCTGGCGCAGTCGGAGGTGATCACGGCGCTGGCCGCGGCGTTCGTCGGCTCGCTCGGTCCCGAAGATCGCGCCGTCGTGCAGCGCCGGGCGCGCTGGGTGGTGCGGGTGCTCACGTCGCTGCTGACCTACCCCGGCCGGGACGAGGCCGACGAGCGGGCGATGATCGAGGAGTTCGTCGTCCCGATCGTGGCGCCGGTCGCCGCGCGGTCGGTTACGATGCCGCCATCACACGGCTAAACAGGTCGGAGAGGGCGCCATGCCAACCATTCATTTCATCTCGGGCCTGCCGCGTTCCGGTTCGACGTTGCTGGCCGCGCTGCTACGGCAGAATCCGCGGTTCGAGGCGGGGATGTCCGGCCCGCTGGCCGGCCTGTTCGGTGCCCTGCTCGGCGAAATGAGTGCGCGCAACGAGTTTTCGGTGTTCATCGACGACGCCAAGCGCGAGCGAATCCTGCGCGGGCTGTTCGACGACTTCTACTCCGACTGCACCGCCGACGTCATCTTCGACACCAACCGCTTCTGGTGCGGCTGGATGCCCGCGCTTTCGCGGCTGTTCCCGCAGGCGAAAGTGATTGCCTGCGTGCGTGATCTGCCGTGGGTGGTGGACAGCATCGAGCGGTTGATCCAACGCAACGTGTTTTCCCCGTCGTCGATCTTCAACTACAGCGCCGGCGGCACCGTCTACACCCGGGCCAAGAGCGTGGTCGCCCCCGATGGCATGGTCGGCGGTCCCTACGACGCGCTGAAGCAGGCGTGCTACGGCGCGCAGCGGGATCGGCTGATGCTGATGCAGTACGAAACCCTGACCTCCGATCCGGCCAAGACGATGGACGCGATCTACGGGTTTCTCGGTGAGCCGGTCTTCGATCACGACTTCGACCATGTCGACTACGACGTCACCGAGTTCGACGAACGCGCCGGCACCCCCGGCCTGCACACCGTGCGGGGCACGGTCAAGGCCGAACCCCGCGAGACGCTGCTGCCGCCGGACCTGTTCAACCGCTTTCTCAGTGACGCGTTCTGGCGCGACCCGCAGCGGATTCCCGCCGGGCTGCGGGTCGTGTGACCCCAATTGCAGTAGTCCCCCTCCGGCCCACCCGAAAATTGCAGTAGTCGCTCCCGGAATGCACCCGCGCCCCGCCGCCTGACAATCGGCCTTCTACGCGCCGTAGGTGACGGGAGCCGCCATGTCGTCGTTCGTTTTCGCTTCGCCGGATGTGTTGGCCGCCGCATCGCGGGAGCTGACCGGGATCGGGTCGACGCTGCAGGCCGCGAACGCGGCGGCGGCCGGCTCGACGACGTCGGTGGCGGTCGCGGCCCAGGACGAGGTGTCGGCGGCGATCTCGGCGCTGTTCGGCGGCTACGGGCAGCAGTATCAGGCGCTCAGCGCACAGGTGGCGACCTTCCACGACCAGTTCGTGCAGGCATTGAGCTCGGGCGGGTTCGCGTACGCCGCGACCGAGGCCGCCAACGCCTCGCCGCTGCAGGCGGTCGCGGCGGCCGCGGAAGGCGCGGTCAACGGGCCCGTGCAGCAGTTCACCGGGCGCCCGCTGATCGGCGACGGCGCCAACGGCGCGCCGGGGACCGGGCAACCGGGCGGCCCCGGCGGCTGGTTGATGGGCAACGGCGGCGACGGCGGGTCGGGCGCTCCCGGCACCGCGGCCAACCCCGCCGGCGGCGCGGGCGGGGCCGGCGGCTCGGCCGTGCTATTCGGCCACGGCGGCAACGGCGGGGCGGGCGGGACATCCTTCGCCGGCAGCGGCGCGACCGGCGGCAGCGGCGGCGCCGGGGGTGCCGGCGGGTTCGTGTCCGGCGGCGGCGGGTCGGGCGGCGCCGGCGGGCTGGGCGCGGCGGGCACGTCCGCCGCGGCCGCCGGCATGGGCGGTCAGGGCGGGGCGGGCGGCGCCAGCCACCAGCTGCTGGGCGGCGCCGCCGGCGCCGGTGGGGCCGGCGGGCAGGGCGGCGCCGGCTATGACGCGGGCACCGACGCGCTGGCCGCGCCCGGCATCGCCGGCGGTCAGGGCGGCCAGGGTGGCCAGGGCGGCATCGGCGGCGGCGCGGCGGGGATCGGCGGCACGGGTGGAGTCGGCGGCATCGGCGGGGCGGGCGGCCTCGGCGGCGGGGGCGCGCAGGGCGCCCAGGGCACGGCCTTGAGTGCGGCCGGCACGGGCGGTCACGGCGGCATCGGCGGCACCGGCGGCCTGGCCGGGGCCGGCGGCTCCGGCGGAATCTTCGGGACCACTGGCGCCACCGGCGACGGCGGTAACGGCGGCGGCGGTGGGACCGGCGGGCAGGGCGGCCTCGGTGCCGCCGGCGCGGCGGGCGGCACGGGCGGTACCGGCGGCAAGGGCGGCCTGGCCGGTGGCGCGGGCGGTACGGCCGGCGACGGCGGGCACGGCGGCAAGGGCGGCGCCGGCGGCTATCTCGGTATCGGCGCCACCGCCGGCGCGGGCGCGACCGGCGGCGCGGGCGCAGCAGCCACCGGCGCGGTGGCCGGCTACGGAGGAGGCGGCGGCGGTGGTGGCGGTGGCGGCACCGTTCAAGGGATCCACGGCGGCACCGCCAGCGGAACCGCCACCGGCGGTGCGGGCGGCGCCGGCGGCGCCGGCACCACCACCGGTGAGGGCGGGGCCGGCGGCACCGGCGGCGGCGCGTCGGTCATCGCCGACGGCCAACGGATCGTCGGCGGAACCCCGGTGGACTCGCCCAGCTCCGCCACCGGGACCGCCATCGGCGGGCACGGCGGGACCGGCGGCACCAACGGCGCCACCGGCGGCCAGGGAGGCTCTGCCACCGTCGAATCCAGGGCATACAGCACCGAGACCGGCGGCACCGCCATCGGCGGCGACGCCGGGGCCGGCTCCACCGGCGGCCACGGCGGCGACGGGGGCTCGGCCCTCGTCGAATCCGACAACTACGGCGCTCATGTCACGGACAGCACCGCGACCGGCGGGGTCGGCGGAGCCGGCACCAACAACGGCATCGGCGGCGCCGGCGGAGACGCGCAGGTCTATGCCAACAGCAGCGGCACCGTCACCCACGCCAGCGCCACCGGCGGGCTCGGCGGGGCCGGCACCGCGGGCGGCCACGGCGGCATCGGGGGCTACGCCGACGTCGATGCCGCCAGGACGGGCGGCAGCGGCGTCGGCGGCACCGTCACCAACAGCACCGCCGTCGGCGGCGCGGCCGGCGCCGGCGACGGGGGCGGGTTCGGCGGTGACGGCGGCGCGGCCCAGGTCAGGGGCTACGCCACGAGCGGCTCCTACGGCGGCGCCGTCACCGGCAGCACGGCCACCGGCGGTGTCGGCGGCGACGGCGGCCCGGGTGGGGTCGGCGGCTACGGGGGCCAGGCCACGATCTCCGCCAACGGCGCAAACGCCTCCAACGTGGTCAGCTCGGTCACCGGCAGCATCGCCACCGGCGGGGAAGGCGGGCGCGGCAGCACCACCGGCGGGCTCGGCGGAGCCGGAGGCTACGCCACCGTCGCGGCCAACAGCGGCAGCACCATCACCGACGGCACGGCAATCGGCGGCGTCGGCGCGGCCGGAACCAACAGCGGTATCGGTGGCGCCGGCGGGCACGCCGAAATCGACGCCTTCAATACCAGCTCCATCGGCGGATCCACCGCGACCGGAGGCGACGGGGGCGCCGGCAGCGGCGCCGCGGGCCAGGGCGGCGACGGCGGCCTCGGCAGCATCCGCGCGTCGGGCGCGGGCACCTCCGTCACCGACGGCCACGCCACTGGCGGCGGCGGCGGTGCCGGCACAAACGGCGGCGGCGGCGCCGGCGGTGTCGCCCAGGTTTCCGCCAGCTCTGGCGGCGCCGCCACCGACTCCACTTCCGGCACGGTCACCGGCGGCGCCGGCGGCTACGGCAGCGGCGCCGGCAGCCAAGGCGGCGCCGGAGGCGCCGCCATCATCCAATCCTTTGGCAGTGTCGGGCCTTACGGCGGCAACGCAACCGTCCTTGACGGCACCGCCACCGGCGGCGCCGGTGGGAACGGCACCGCCGGCGGCTCGGGTGGTACCGGTGGGTTTGCCTCGCTTGGCCATTTCCAATACGGGACCGCCTCCGGCACCGCCACCGGGGGCGCCGGGGGCGACGGTAGCGGCGCCGGCAGCCAGGGCGGCGCCGGCGGCGCCGGCCAGGTCGGCGGCAACCAGGGCACCATGACCGACGTGTCCGCCACCGGCGGCGCCGGCGGCGCGGCTGCCAATGGCGGTGCGGGCGGTGGCGGCGGAGGGGCCAGGGTTTATGGCTACGGCGTGGCGAGCTCCGCCGGCGACTCCACCGCCAAAGGCGGCGGCGGCGGTTACGGCACCGGTGCCGGCAGCCACGGCGGCGACGGGGGCTACGCCCGCGTGCGAGCCATCAACTACGGCAGCGTGAACAACGGCGACGCCACCGGCGGTACCGGCGGGGCCGGCAGCGGCGGCGGCATCGGCGGCGCCGGAGGCCGCGCCGAAGTGCAAGCCTTCAGCGGCACCCTCGGTGCGAATGCCGCAGTCACCGACAGCAGCGCGGTCGGCGGGGTCGGCGGGGCCGGCAGCGGCGGCGGCATCGGCGGCGCCGGAGGCGGCGCCAATCTCGACGCCGGTCAGCCCCTCGCCAGCGTTGACGGGGGCAGCATCACGGGCGGCACCGCCACCGGCGGCGCCGGCGGGGCCGGGAGCGCCGGCGGCACCGGCGGTGCTGGAAGCTACGGCACCGTCACCGCAACCAACGGCGCCACCGTCACGACCGGCTCGGCCATCGGCGGCGCCGGCGGCTACGGCACCGGCGCCGGCGGCCAGGGCGGCGCCGGAGGCCACGGCCTCGTCACCGCCGACGGCGCGGGCAGCTCGATCACTACCGGCACCGGAACCGGCGGGGCCGGCGGCCACGGCAGCGGCGGAACGGGCGGCGAAGGGGGCTACGCCAAGGCGTCGGCAACCACCGGCAGCACCGTCACCGACGGCTACGCCACCGCCGGGGCCGGCGGCGCGGGCACCACTGGCGGCACGGGTGGGGCCGGTGCAAAGGCGCTTATTTTGTCCATCGGCTCCTCCGCCGTGGACGGCACGGCTGTCGGCGCCGCCGGCGGGGCCGGCAGCGACGGCGGCGTGGGTGGCGCCGGTGGCTACGGCGCCCTCGCGGCCGTCAACCACGGCACCGTCACCGCGAGCTCCAGCACCGGCGGCATCGGCGGCGCGGGCACCGCCGGCGGCTACGGCGGTGCCGGCAGGGCGGGCTTCGTTCAGGCCGGCAATGACAGCTCCGCCAGTAACTTCACCGCCACGGGCGGCGCCGGCGGCGCCGGCAGCGGCCTCGGCAGCCACGGTGGCGCCGGGGGCTTCGGCATAGCCGAAGACTTCAACGGCGGCGCCAACATCACCGACGGCACCGTCACGGGCGGGGCCGGCGGGACCGACACCGCCGGTGGCACCGGCGGTGTCGGCGGCAACGCCATCGTCCAGGCTCAGTTCGGTGCCTACGTCAATGGCAGCACGACCGTCGGCGGGGCCGGCGGCGCCGGCGTCGGCGGCGGCACCGGCGGGGCCGGCGGCCAGGCCTTCATCCAGGCCTTGGACGGCAGCGTCACCGACGTCACCGTGACCAGCGGCGCCGGCGGAGCCGGCCACACCGGTGGAGTCGGCGGGGCCGGCGGAGGCGCCACGGTGACCGTCTCCGGCACCGGCAGCTCCGTCGCGACGGGCACGGTCGTCGGCGGTGCCGGCGGCGACGGCATCGACGCCGGCAGCGCGGGCAGCGGCGGAGGCTCCGCCACCGTCGAGACGGCCGGCGGCGCGACCGTAACCGGCGGCTACGCCACCGGCGGCGTCGGCGGGGCCGGCAACAGCGGAGGCGCCGGCGGCCTCGGGGGCAGCTCCACCGTCAACGCCAACGGCGCATCGAGCACCATCACTACCGGTCACGCGATCGGCGGCGCCGGCGGCAGCGGCACCGGCGCCGGCAGCGTCGGCGGCTACGGAAGCTACGCCACCGTCGAGGCGTTCGGCGGCTCCTCCATTAGCGGTGGCTCCGCCACCGGCGGCGCGGGCGGCTACGCCACCGGCGGCGGCGCCGGCGGCCACGGTGGCCACGGCATCGTCGAAACTGTCGACGCGGGCAGCTCGATCGCCGGCGGCACCGGCACCGCCGGCGCGGGCGGTAACGGCATCGACGGCGGCATCGGCGGCGCCGGTGGCGACGCCAATGTGTCCGCGACCGACGGCGGTGCCGTCACCGCTGGTACCGCCACGGGCGGCGGCGGCGGTTACGGCTCCGGCGGCGGCAGCCAGGGCGGCGCCGGAGGCCACGCCATCGTCTCCGCCGACGGCGCAGGCAGCTCCGTCACCAGCGGCACGGCCACCGCAGGCGCCGGCGGGGCCGGCAGCAGCGGCGGCATCGGCGGCGCCGGAAACTACGCCAGCGTCACCGCAACGAACGGTGGCACCATCGACATCAGCTCAGCCACCGGCGGCGCCGGGGGCTACGGCTCCGGCGCCGGTAGCCAGGGCGGCGCCGGAGGTCACGCCCTCGCATCCGCCGACGGCCCAGACGGCTCCGTCCAATTCGACAGCGCGATGATCGGCGGCGCCGGCGGCAACGGCAGCCAGGGCGGTATCGGCGGCGCCGGAGGAAACGCCCTCGCCTCCGCCAGCGGCTTTGGCATCGTCACTCACGGCACCGCCACCGGCGGCGCCGGCGGCAACGGCAGCAGCGGCGGCGCCGGCGGTGCCGGCGGGTGGGCCGAGATGGAGGCCGGCGACGGAGGCTACGGCACCGTGTTGGGGTCCGCCACCGGTGGGGCCGGCGGCGCCGGCTACGACGGCCATCTAGGCGGTGCCGGCGGCGGGGCCTCCATCATCGCCCACAGCGCCAACTACGCCGGGGTCAACGCCAGCGGCATCGCCACCGGCGGCGACGGCGGCCATAGCGGCCACGGGGCGTACGGCGGCGACGGCGGTAGCAACGCCATCAACAGCACCTCCGGTACCGCCGGTAGGGCCGAGCTGCTGGCCACCGGCGACGCCCGTGTGTCCAGCTTCGGCACCGGCGCCATCGGCGGCGCCGGCGGGGCCGGCGGCGACGGCACGGTTGCCGGTGCTCCCGGCGGTGCCGGCGGGGCCGGCGGGTACGGCCGGGTCTCCCCGTCGTCGGGCGTCGTCAACGCCAGCGGCACCGGTGGCTACGGCGGAAGCGGCGGGGCCGGTGGCGCCGTCAGCGGCGCCTACGGCGGCGCCGGTGGCAACGGAGGCTTCGGTAACAGCAGCGGTGACGCTGACGGCATCGGCGGCCACGGCGGCGCCGGCGGCGCCGGCAGCCTCACCGGCATCGGCCACGGCGGCGCCGGCGGCGCCGGTGGCGACGGCACCGGCGGCCTCGCCGACAACGGCACCGGCGGCCAGCCCGGTACCGGCGACACAACCGGCAACGACGGCTCGCCCGGCGCCAACTTCCCGTGACAGCCCACCGCTGACGAACACGTCAACCGCGACCCGGTCGATTGACCCGGCCGCGGTTGACGTTTGCGCGCGACAGCAGCGTGACTTTAGAAACCGACCATAGAGTCTTTGGTCACTATTCCGGACTTTTAGTTTGTAAAGATTCGGATTTAGTTACTATTGGTCACGTGTCGAGGAACTCTTCGGGTTTTCTCTGCCCTAGGTGATCGGAGCCGATATGTCGTCGTTCGTGGTCGCGTCGCCGGATGTGCTGGCGTCCGCGTCGGAGCAGCTGAGCGGGATCCAGTCGACGCTGAGGGCAGCGAACGCGGCCGCGGCGCCGTCGACGACGGCGCTGGTGCTCGCGGCCCAGGACGAGGTGTCGGCGGCGCTCTCGGAACTGTTCGGCAGCTATGGGCAGCAGTACCAGGCGCTCAGCGCGCAGGCCGCGATGTTTCACCAGCAGTTCGTGCAGGCGCTGAGCTCGGGCGGGCTGGCGTACGCGGCCGCCGAGGCCGCCAACGCCACCCCGTTGCAGGCGGTCGAGTCGGCTGCGCAGAGCGCCGAAAGTGCGATCAACGGGACCGTGCAGCAGTTCACCGGGCGCCCGCTGTTCGGCCCCGGCACCAATGGCGCGGCGGGGACCGGCCAGGCCGGCGGTCCCGGCGGGTGGTTATACGGCAACGGCGGCGACGGCGGGTCCGGCGCGCCGGGTACCGCGGCCAATCCCGCCGGCGGCGCGGGCGGCGCCGGCGGGTCGGCCTTCATGTTCGGTCACGGCGGCAACGGCGGGACGGGCGGGACGGCCTTCGCCGGCAGCGGCGCGACCGGCGGCACCGGCGGCGCCGGGGGCGCCGGCGGGTGGGTCTACGGCGGCGGCGGATCGGGCGGCGCCGGCGGGCTCGGCGCCGCGGCCACCGCCAACGCGGCCGCCGGCATGGGCGGTCAGGGCGGGGCCGGCGGCGCCGGCCATCAAATGCTCGGGGGCACCGCGGGTGCCGGCGGCGCCGGCGGGCAGGGCGGCCACGGCTACGACGCGGCGACCGACCCGCTGGCCACGCCCGGCGCGGCCGGCGGCCAGGGCGGTCAGGGCGGCCACGGGGGCGTCGGGGGCAGCGCCGGCGGGATGTTCGGCACCGGCGGGGCCGGCGGCGCCGGCGGGGCCGGCGGCACCGGCGGGGTGGGCGCGCAAGGCGCCCCGGGCACGACCCTCACGGCGGCCGGCGCCGGCGGTCACGGCGGCGGCGGCGGCACCGGCGGGCTGGGCGCCGCGGGCGGCTCGGGCGGAATGTTCGGGACCGGCGGCGCCGCGGGCGACGCCGGTAACGGCGGTACCGGCGGCACCGGCGGGCAGGGCGGCCTGGGCGCCGCCGGCGCGGCGGGCGGCCAGGGCGGCACCGGCGGCAGGGGCGGGCTGGCCGGCGGCGCCAGTGCTACCGCCGGCTTCGGCGGCGACGGCGGTAGGGGCGGCGCCGGCGGCGCCATCGGTACCGGCGCCATTGCCGGCGCCGGCGGGGCCGGCGGCGCGGGCGCCGCAGCCGCCGGTGCCGTGGCAGGCTTCGGCGGTGGCGGCGGCGGTGGTGGCGGCGGCTCCACCGTCCAGGCCAGCAACGGCGGCACGATCAGCGGGACCGCCACCGGCGGTGGCGGCGGGATCGGCGGCGCCGGCACCACCAGCGCCGAGGGCGGAGCCGGGGGCGCCGGCGGCGACGCGTCGCTCATCGCCAACGGCCAACACCTCGTCGGCGGGAACCCGGTGGACTCGCCCAGCTCGGCCGGCGGCACCGCCGTCGGCGGGCACGGCGGCGCCGGCGGCATCAGCGGCGGCATCGGCGGCAACGGGGGCTCGGCCACCGTCTCGTCCGGGGCCAACGGTTCCATCACCGGCAGCGCCGCGACCGGCGGCGCCGGCGGTGCGGGCGCTAGCGGCGGCATCGGCGGTGCGGGCGGAGCGGCCATGGTTGACGCCGACAGCGGCGGCACCGTCACCGGCGGCACCGCGACCGGCGGGGCCGGTGGGGCCGGCAGCGGCGGTGGCGTCGGCGGCGCCGGAAACTACGCCACCGTCAAGGCAACCGACGGCGGTGCGGTCACCGCCGCCACCGCCACGGGTGGCGCCGGCGGGGCCGGTACGGGCGCCGGCGGTATCGGCGGCGCCGGCGGAGGCGCCACGGTCTGGGGCTACGGCACCGGCAACGCCGACAGCGCCACCGCCACCGGGATCGCCACCGGCGGCCACGGCGGGAACGGCACCGACGGCGGCCACGGCGGGGCCGGCGGCGTCGGCTACATGCAGGGCGGCTACGGCACCGTGGCGGGCGACACCACCGGCAGCGCCGCGGGCGGCGCCGGTATCGGCGGGGTCGGCGGCGACGCCACCGGCGCCGGCAGCAGCGGCGGCCATGGCGGCTACGGCGTCGTCGAGGCCGCGGGTCCGAACAGCACCGCCGACGGCACGGCCACCGGCGGCGCCGGCGGCGCCGCGTTCGGCGGCGGCATCGGCGGCGCGGGCGGCGGGGGCGTCGTCGACGGCGGCTTCGGCAACCTGGGCTCCACCACCGGGCACGCCTCGGGGACCGCCACCGCCGGCAGTGGTGGGGCCGGATATGCCGGCCACACCGGCGGGAAGGGTGGCGGGGCCCTGATCGTCGGTGAGGACCCCACCACCCCCGCAGACAACCCCACCGCGAGCGGCTTTGCTTACGGCGGCGCTGGCGGCCACAGCGGCACCGGCGCTTACGGCGCCAACGGCGGCAAGGGCGGTAACGGCTGGGTGCAGGCCCTCGGCACCGCCGACGTCACCGGCACCGCCACCGGCGGGGCGGGCGGGGCCGGCGGCGCCGGCACCGTGTACGGCGCGGGTGGCGGAATTGGCGGGGTCGGCGGGTTCGGCCACGTCGTCGGGTTCTCCGGCACCGTCGCCGCCAACGCCACCGGCGGCTACGGCGGGGCCGGCGGCGCCGGTGGTTCCATGGCCGGGGCCTACGGTGGCGCCGGCGCCCACGGCGGCATCGGCACCAGCAGCGGCAACATTTCCGGTACGGGCGGCCACGGCGGGGCCGGTGGCGCCGGCAGTCTCACCGGGACCGGCCACGGTGGCGCCGGCGGCGCCGGTGGCGACGGCACCGGCGGCCTCGCCGACAACGGCACCGGCGGCCAGCCCGGTACCGGCGACACGGCCGGCGGCGACGGCTCGCCCGGCAACAACTACCCGTAGCGGCATCCCCGTCGTCACATGACCAAGACGCGTAGTGCCCGCCTCACAGCGACAGATACGAATGGGGCGGAAGTGACGACGGCGAATCGCCGGCGTGCTACGCCGACGCGGCGTGAGGCCTGCGCTGCTCGCGCGCCGCGAACGCGGTGACGATTTCCCCGGCGCGTACCGCCACGTTGGACAGCAACGACGACGACAGGCCGTGGGTGTGCTCGACCGCGCCGTTGAGGTAGATGTCCCCCGGGGCACCGGCTTTGGCCACCAGTCGATAGTCGCGGGTGACGGCCGGGCGCCCGTCTGAGTCGAATTCGTACCGGGCGGCCAGGTCACCGAGGAAGCCTTGGACGTCCAGCGGTTCGTAGCCCGTCGCGTAAATCACCGCGTCGCAGTCCAGCGTCGCGCGCGAGCGATCGATCAGGTGGCACACCGTCAGGCGCACCTTGTCCGGATACTCCCGCGCGGCAACGACTTCCGAGGCGTTGTGCATGAAGAGCCGGCGATCGCCCGCCACCAGTTCGGCGTACTCGCGGGAATAGAGGTCGTCGATCAACTCCGGATCGACCACCGAATAGTTGGTCGCGCGATGGTAATCGAGCAGCCGTTCGCGCACGTGCGCGTCGGCGCAGTAGAACTCGTCCACCGCCGACGGGTCGAAAATGCGGTTCGCGTACGGGGTGTCGTCCGCGCTGCTGTATCCGTACCGGGCGAAGACCGCGTGCACCTCGGCCTGCGGGTAGGTCGCGTGCAAATGGGCGACCACCTCGGCCGCGCTCTGGCCCGCGCCGACCACGGCGAATCGTCCTGCGCCGTCAAGGTTCAGCGCGGCCAGGTTGTCGAGCAGCCGGTGGCTGTGCCACTGCCGGGACGTCTCGACGACGCCCGCCGGCAACACGGGGTGCAGCCCGGTCGCGAGGACCAGGGTCGCCGCATGGATGACGCGGTCGGGTTCGGTGTGCACCACGAAACCCGGATCACCCGAGCCGATTTCGACGACGCGGTGCCCGTAGCGGACGTCGGCGGCGACGCGTGCCGCGGCCCACTCGAGATAGTCGTGAAACTCCATTCGGGTGGGGAATAACGTGTGCAGGCCGATGAATTCAACCAGTCGGCCACGCTCGCTCAGGTAGTTCAGGAACGTGAAGTCGCTCTTGATGTTTCGCAAAGTGACGAGGTCTTTGAGGAACGGGATCTGCATGCGGGCGTTCGGCAGCAGCATCCCGAGGTGCCAACCGAACTCGGCCTGCTCCTCGACGAACACGGCGGCCATGCGCCGCTCGTCCAACGCGATCGCCAACGCTAGATTCGACGGCCCGAAGCCGACGCCCAGCAGGCCGGTCTGCTCAGGTATGGGCATAGGACCGCGCCAACCGTTCCAGATAGCGTTCCCGCACCGTGGCCCTGTCGATCAGCACAATGAAGTCGGCCATGTCGAAGTCCGGGTCGTAGGAGGGCTCCCCGCAGATCATCCCGCCGATCCGCAGCGACCCCTGCACCATCGGCGGGATGCGCACCGGCCCCGGGTCGGGCAGCTCGGAGAGGCTCAACCCGTTGACCGTGACGGGGTTTCGCGGAATAACCCGGTATCGCTCGGGGGCGGGATGCCTGCCCAACGCCACGTCGCGCACACCCCGCGCCAGGGCGCCGCGCGGCCCGCCATCGTCCATCCGGACCGACAGCGACCCGATCCCCCACTGGTAGCCGCTGATTTCCTGGTATCGGAGGATTCCCGCCCACAACAACCCCATCACCGCACCGCTGCGGTGGTCGGGATGCACGCTCACCCGGCCGAGTTCGACGAGCCCGGAGCGCAACTCGTTGAGGCCACCGATGTCGAACGTGGTGTCCGCGAAGAGGCCGCCGGCGGCTTTGGCCCCGTCGGGCGGCAGCAGCCGGTAGCACCCGACGATCTGTCCGCTCGTCTCGTCCCGGGCCAGCAGGTGGTCGCTGTACGGATCGAACTGATCGACGTCGATCATCTCTCCGGTCAGGGGCCCGCGGATCGCCTGCGGCAGCGCCGCGCCCATTTCCTCGGCAAACGTCTGGTAACGCAACCGCTGCGCGGCTTCGATGTTTGCCGGGTCGCTGGAGATGATGACGCTGTAACGGTTGTTGTCCGTCGCCGGGATGATGGTCGCATCGCCCAACATGGATCGGAACGTTACACGGACATGCCTTCAGCAAACGGCATTTCGGGCTCATCGTGGCGGCGCGCGCCGACCCCGATCAAGATCGCGCTGACGACCGCCGCGGCGGTCGCCGCAATGGCCGCGGCCACCAGAGCGACCTGCATTCCGGCGGCGCTGGCCTGACGGGCCGCGCGCGCGATCGCGGGCAGCGCGGCACGGTATTCGGCGGGCAGGAAATCGAGCGCCCGAAGGCCTGCGCCGGCCGACAACCGGTCGACGAGGCGCTGCGCGGGGCCGGGGCCGGCGAGGCCGAGCTGGGCCAGTTCGCTCGTGGCGCTGGCGGACCCGCGCCGACCGAACAGGGCGCCCAGGCCGGCCACGCCGGCCAGGATGCCGACCTGGCGAACCGTGCTCACCGCACCGGTCGCCATCCCGGCGTCGGCGACCGGCACGAATTGCAGTGCGATGTCCGACGTCAACGCGAACAGGCCGCCGAGGCCGAGCCCGGCCACGACGGAACCGGCGATGAAATGCGTCCATTGGGTGTCGGGGCCGACCCCGGTCATCAGCCACAGCCCCGCCGCGATCAGCGCCACCCCGCCCGGGATCGACGTCCACGCCGGAAAATACCGCGCGCCGATCATGGCCAGTGGGGCGCCCAGCACGCAGGCGATGGTCAGCGGCAGGGCCCGCAGGCCGGACTGAAATGGGCTGTATCCCAGCGTGTTCATGAAATACAGCGCCAGGTAATTGGTCGAGGCGATCAGCGTCCCGGCCGCCGCGAACGCCGCCAGGGACACCCCGGCAAAACCCGGGCGGCGCACCACCGTCAGGTCGAGCATCGGCGCGCCGCAGCGCGATTCCCACCACACGAACACCGCCAGGCCCGACACGGAGAACGCGCCCAGGGCCAGGATCGCCCCGCTGGTCCAGCCGCGGTGGTTGCCCTCGATCAGCACGTATACGCCGGCGAACAGCGCGGCCGACAACACGGCCGTGCCGAGCAGGTCGACTGGACGGTATTGCGCGCCAAGGGTTTCCGGGACGAACCGCGCGGCGATGGCCAACGCGAGCACGCCGACCGGCACGTTGATCAAAAAGATCGACTCCCAGCCGAACGCCCCGACCAGCGCCCCGCCCAGCAGCGGCCCGACCGCGGCGCCGGCGCCCATCACGGCGCCGTAGATCGCGATCGCGATGCCCCGGCCCCGCTGTTCGGGAAAGGCCGCGGCCACCATCGGCAGCGAGACGCCCAGCAGCACCGCCCCGCCGGTGCCCTGCAGCGCCCGGCACAGGTTGAGCGCCTCGATGCTGCGCGCCAGCGCGCAGCCGGCCGAGGCCAGCGTGAACACGACCATCCCGGCCAGGTATAGCCGTCGCCGCCCGAGCCGGTCACCCAGCGTGGCGGCGGTGAGCAGCAGCCCGGCCATCGGCAGCGCGTACGCGTCGACCACCCACTGCAGGCCGCTGAGGTCGGCGTCCAGGGAGGCCTGGATGTTGGCCAGCGCGGCCGAGACGATGGTCATGTCGAGCAGCAGCATGAACACCGCGAGGCACACCGCGAGCAGCGTCAGGCGGGGGTGGAGAGCCGTCCCGCCTTCGTCGTCGGGCACCTAGCCGTCCTTGACCCGGGTGAAGCGGTGCAACAGCCAGGCGAGCGGGATCGTCACCGCCAGCGTCGCGACGAACAGGTAGCCCATCGAGCCGGTGTAGACGTGCGCGCGGACGATGTAGACCATCGCGAATTCCATGGTGATGAGGTGGATCAGGAAGATCTCGTAGGAGATCTCACCCAGCCACACCATCGGCCGGCTGGCCAGCAGCCGCGCATACGCGCCCTGATTGCCCAACGCCAGCGGCGCCACCGCGAGCGCGGCGATGACGGCGTAGAAGACGGTCTTGCAGATGGCCTGGCTCAGCGTCGCCGGCGACGTCGTGGGCGCGCCGGCGATCGGCGTGGAGGCGATGAAATAACAAATGACCGCCAGCGGGATGGCCACGAACGCGTAGCACTGCACCCTCATCGCCTGCAGCACGGCCAGCGCCATGCCGGCCAGGAACCAGGCCAGGTAGGTCGGCAGCCAGAGCCGGGCGCCGTCGGGGAACCAGTGGTCGGTGTGCACCAGGATCAACCATCCCGGGCTGATCAGCGCCATCGCCGCCAGGGCGGCGAGCACCAGCTTCGGCCGCCACTGGCGCCGGGTGACCAGCACCAGCAGCAGGTAGGCGAGCAGCGGCAGCACGACGTAGAACGACGCCTCCACCGCCAGGCTCCACATCTGCGTCAGGCCCTGGTGCAGGTACTTGCCCAGATAGCCGTTGCAGTAGATCTGGGTCAGCGTCAGGTTGCGCACCAGGCCCAGCCAGGTGTGCCCGGGGTTCGGGCCGGCCTCGCGGAAGTGGTAGAGCACGTAAGCGAACAGCACGGTGATGAGGTAGGCCGGCATGATGCGCCGAACCCGGTGCCGCGCATAGCGACTCAGCGACGGCGCCGGCCCGCCGGTGGCGGCCGACTTCACCCACGGGCGGAACAGCAGGAAGCCCGACAGCACGAAGAAGATCGGGACGCCGATCTCCAGCCGGGAGCCGACCAGACCCCAGTAGCCGTGGGTGTACTTGCCGGTGGTGTAGGCGGCGTGGGTGCCGACGACGGTGAGCGCGGCGACGGCGCGGATGCCGGTCAGCGATGCGACGCGGTCAACGTGCGAGACCTGCTCGAGCCCGCCCTGGGCGTCGCGTTCCTCCGACAGGGTCATCGGCGCGGTTTGCTCTTGCCGGGTGACCGGTCCGGCCGCAGGTCGATCAGCACGCCCGAGATGCGGGTCTGCTCAAGCTTTTTCAGCGTTGCCCTGGGCAGCTTGGCCGGCAGTTCCACCAGCGAGAAATCCGGCCCGATGGCGATGTGGCCGAAGTCGCTGCGGTGCAGGCCGCCCTCGTTGGCGATGGCGCCGACGATCGCGCCCGGCCCGATCTTGTGCCGCTTGCCCACCGAGATCCGGTAGGTGGCGAAGTTCCTTGACTGCCTGGGTCTTTCGTGTGATTGTTCAGGACGTTCCCGGCGCTCGCGCCGTTCCGGCGGCGGTTCGGGCGCCATCAGGAACGCCTCGCCGTCGCGGGACTGCACGGCCAGCGCCGCGGCGATGTCGGCCATCGGGACGTCGTGCTCGCGCTCGTAGTCCTGAATCAGCTTGCGGAACAGGTCGATTCCCGGTGCGGCGAGCGCGTCGGTGATGGAGTCGGCGAACTTCGCCACGCGCTGGGCGTTGACGTCCTCGACGGTCGGGAGCTCGGCCTCGGTGAGCGTTTGGCGGGTGGCCTTTTCGATCGCCTTGAGCAGGTGACGCTCGCGCGGGGAGACGAACAACACCGCGGTGCCGCTGCGCCCGGCCCGGCCAGTGCGCCCGATGCGGTGCACGTAGGACTCGGTGTCGTGCGGGATGTCGTAGTTCAGCACGTGCGAGATGCGTTCCACATCAAGGCCTCTGGCCGCGACGTCGGTGGCGACCAGGATGTCGATGCTGCCGTTCTTCAGCGCGGCGATGGTCCGCTCCCGCTGCGCCTGCGGGATGTCGCCGTTGATGGCCGCGGCGGAAAACCCTCGGGCCCGCAGCTTTTCGGCGACCTCCTCGGTGGCCTGCTTGGTGCGCACGAACACGATCATCGCCTCGAACGGCTCCACTTCGAGCAGGCGGGTCAGCGCGTCCATCTTGCGGGGGCCCGCCACCTGGATGTAGCGCTGCGAAATGTTCTCGGCGGTAGCGGTTTTCGCCTTCGCGGTGATTTCCACCGGATCGTGCAGGTACTTCTTGGTGAGCTTGCGGATCGCGGGCGGCATGGTCGCCGAGAACAGCGCGACCTGTTTGTATTCGGGCGTTTCGGACAGGATGCGTTCGACGTCCTCGGCGAAGCCCATGGTGAGCATCTCGTCGGCCTCGTCGAGCACGAGGTAGTCGAGGTGGGACAGGTCCAGCGTGCCGCGTTCCAGGTGGTCGATCACCCGGCCGGGCGTGCCGACCACCACCTGAGCGCCGCGTCGCAGCCCGGCCAGCTGCACGCCGTAGGACGAGCCGCCGTAGATCGGCAGCACGTGGATCTTGGGCAGGTGGGTGCCGTAGCGGCTGAACGCCTCGGCCACCTGCAGCGCCAGCTCACGAGTGGGCGCGAGCACCAGCGCCTGCGTCG
The DNA here is from genome assembly GCF_059812845.1 of Mycobacterium sp. NGS34. NCBI lineage: Bacteria > Bacillati > Actinomycetota > Actinomycetes > Mycobacteriales > Mycobacteriaceae > Mycobacterium > Mycobacterium sp. NGS34. The sequence goes on along the minus strand of NZ_JCALDM010000012.1, from coordinate 117,838 downwards.
CGGTGCTCTTGGCGTCGATCTTGGACAGGATCGGGATCGCGAACGCCGCCGTCTTGCCGGTGCCGGTCTGCGCCAGCCCGACGACGTCCGAGCCGGCCAGCAGCGGCGGGATCGTCGCCGCCTGGATGGCCGTCGGCGACTCGTAGCCGACGTCGGCGGTCGCCTTCAGGACCGCAGGGTGAATCTGCAGGTCGGCGAATGTAGGAGAGGCAGCCTCGGGCGGGCTGTCGGGGAGGGTCATCAGGACCTGGAGTCTAGTGGTGATCACGAGCTCGGCGGGGCCGAGCTCGTGGCTGAACGGTGCATTTCGTGTGGGCTTAAGGCGAGCCGGCGCCGCCGCTGCCACCACCGCCGCCATTGCCGGGGACGTAGTGGATGCCGGTGTTGTCGCCGTAGAAGCCTCCTACGGTGCCGGGGCCGCCGCTGGTGCCGGGGTCTCCTGGCTCCCCGCTGGACCCGGTCCCGCCGGTGCCGCCGGTGCCGCCGAAGCCGCCCTCGCGGGGATAACGGTTGCCATAGCCGCCGAGGCCGCCGTCGCCACCGCGGCCACCCGTGCCGCCGGCGGAAATCGCACTCGAACCGCCGGTACCCCCCTGGCCGCCCGGCCCACCGGGGCCTCCGAGGTACGTGCTCGGGTTGCCACCGCCTAGGCCGCCGGTACCGCCGACGCCACCGGTGCCTGCGCCGCCACCGGTGTCCGCGCCGCCTTCTCCGCCGGCGCCGCCTATGCCGCCGGGGCCGCCCTGGTCGCCGGCGCGGTACGGGCTACCGGAGCCTTCACCTCCGGTGCCGCCTTGTCCGCCGTCGCCGGCGATGCCCACGCCGCCTGCGCCACCGACACCGTTGCCCGCGGCGCCGCCGAGGCCTCCGGCGCCACCGACACCGCCCTGACCGCCGGCGGCACCCAGGCCGTCGATACCGGCGGCGCCGCCGACACCGCCCTGGCCGCCAGTACCTCCAGCCCCGCCGCTGCCGTTGGTGCCAGACGTGGAGGCGCCGCCTTGACCGCCAGTGCCACCGACACCGCCTTGCCCACCGGTGCCTCTTGGGGCGGCGGCGCCGCCTAGGCCGCCGGTGCCGCCGCGGCCGCCGGTGCCTGCACCGCCGCCGGTATCGGCCCCGCCGAGACCGCCGATGCCGCCGTGACCGCCCGTGCCGGCGGTGTCATTGACGGAGGCCGCGCCGCCGCCTTGACCCCCGGTGCCGCCCTGGCCACCCGTGCCGGCGGCGCCCACGCTGCCGGCACCCCCAGCACCGTTGCCCGCCGCCCCGCCGACGCCGCCGGCGCCACCGACACCGCCTCCACCGCCGACCCCGGCGTCGTTCCCACCGTCGTCGTTGTAGCCGGCACCGCCGAGGCCGCCCTGACCGCCGGCACCACCCGCGCCACCGGTGCCGTTGGTGCCCGACGCGGAGGCGCCGCCCTGCCCGCCGGAGCCGCCCACACCGCCCTGACCGCCGATGCCAGCCGTGCCATTCGGCGTCGAACCACCACCGCCAACGCCCCCCAGACCGCCGGCGCCGCCTCGACCACCGGTGCCAGCGCCGCCACCAGCGTCGGCCCCGCCCTGACCGCCGACGCCGCCCTGCCCGCCGGTGCCGGCGGCGTCATTGACGGAGGCCGCGCTGCCGCCCTGGCCACCCGCGCCGCCCTGGCCACCCGTGCCGGAGGCGCCCACGCTGCCGGCACCCCCAGCACCGTTACCCGCCGCCCCGCCGACGCCACCGGCGCCACCGACACCGCCGCCACCGCCGACCCCGGCGTCGTTCCCACCGTCGTCGTTGTAGCCGGCGCCTCCGACACCGCCCTGCCCGCCGGCACCCCCCGCACCACCGGTGCCGTTGGTGCCCGACGCGGAGGCGCCGCCCTGCCCGCCGGAGCCGCCCACACCGCCCTGACCGCCGACGCCAGCCGTGCCATTCGGCGTCGAGCCGCTACCGCCAACGCCTCCCAGGCCGCCGACGCCGCCTCGACCGCCGGTGCCAGCGCCGCCACCGGCATCGGCCCCGCCCTGACCGCCGGCGCCGCCGTGACCGCCCGCGGCCGCGGTATCACCGACACTGGCCGCCGCGCCCCCTTGGCCACCGACGCCGCCCTGCCCACCGACGCCGCTGACGCCCGCGGCGCCAGCGCCGCCAACGCCGTCGCCCGCGCCACCGCCGACACCGCCGGCACCGCCGACACCGCCCTGGCCACCGGCGTTGGCGTCGTTGCCACCGCCGTCGTTGTGGCCGGCGCCCCCGACACCGCCCTGCCCGCCGGCACCCCCCGCACCACCGGCGCCGTTGGTGCCCGACGCGGAGGCGCCGCCCTGACCGCCGGAGCCGCCCACACCGCCCTGACCGCCGGCGCCGCCCGCGCCGTACAGCGCCGAGCCGGCACCTCCGGCGCCACCCACGCCGCCGATGCCGCCGCCACCGCCGATGCCCGCGCCGCCGCCGGCGTCGACCCCGCCCTGACCGCCGACGCCGCCCTGCCCGCCCGTCCCCGCGGTGTCCCCGGCGTGGGCCGACAGGCCGCCTTGACCCCCGGCGCCGCCCTGCCCACCGCCGCCGCTCGCGCCGTCGACACCGTGGCTCGCTGCGCCGCCGACGCCGCCGACGCCGCCCTGGCCGCCCGCGCCGCCGGCCCCGGCATCGTTGCCACCGTCGTCGTTGTAGCCGAGACCGCCGACACCGCCCTGGCCGCCGGTGCCACCCGCGCCGCCCCTGCCCGACGTGGACGCGCCGCCGTGGCCACCCGAGCCGCCGGCGCCGGCCTGACCACCGGTCGCGCCCGTGCCGGACGGCGTCGGGGTGTCGTTGCCGGTGACGCCTTGGGCACCGGTGCCGCCCTGACCGCCGACGCCTGCAGTTCCGCCCGCGGCGCTGACGTCGGCGCCGCCCTGGCCACCCTGGCCGCCCTGGCCGCCCGCGCCTGAACCGCCGCCGGTGTTCACACCGCCTTGCCCGCCGATGCCGCCCTGGCCGCCCGCACCGCCGGTGCCGTGGTCTCTGATGTTGGCGCCGCCCTGACCGCCCTGGCCGCCCGCGCCGCCGGTGCCGCCGACGCCCACGTGGCCGGCGGTCCCGCCGCCCGCGCCTGCGACGCCGCCGGCGCCGCCCACACCGCCTTGGCCGCCTTGACCGCCGGGGCTGGCGTCGCCGTTGCCGTCGTCGTCCCAGCCAGCGCCGCCGATGCCGCCGTGACCCCCGGTCCCACCGGCCCCGCCGTCGCCGTTAGTACCGAAGTTCGAGGCGCCGCCCTGGCCGCCGGTGCCACCCTGAGCGCCCGTGCCGCCGATGCCGCCGGTCGCCGAGCCCGCCATGCCGGTGCCACCCGTACCGCCGGCACCGCCGGCGCCCCCCGTCCCACCCGAGCTGCTGAGGTCGGCGCCGCCTTGCCCGCCGGTGCCACCCCGGCCGCTGCCGCCGCCCGTGTCGGTGCCGCCCAGTCCGCCCTGGCCGCCCGCTCCGGCGGTGTGTCCGCTGTAGGTCGTGACGCCGCCTTGGCCGCCGGTACCGCCCGTGCCGGCGGCGCCGACGGCGCCTCCCGCGCCACCGAGGCCGCCTTGCCCGCCGTGGCCGCCGATGCCGGCGGCATTGATGCCGTCGTCGTTGTAGCCGGCGCCGCCGGTACCGCCCTGGCCGCCGGTTCCGCCGGGTGACCAATACCCATAGGTAGACGTGCCGCCGGTGCCGCCGGTACCGCCGGTACCGCCGGTGCCGGCAGCTCCCACGGTGCCGCCGGTGCCGCCGGTGCCCGCCACGCCACTCGCGCCGCCGGTGCCGCCTTGACCGCCCACGCCGCCGGCCCCGGCGGTGGGGCCCGTGCCGCCCGGTCCGCCGGTGCCGCCGGTGCCGCCGGTGCCGCCTTGGCCGCCGCTGCCATTGGTCGCGCCGGCGACGGCGTTGCCGCCTTGGCCGCCGTGGCCGCCCAGCCCGCCTTGGCCCCCGGGGCCGCCCTGGCCGCCGCCGTAGTTGAAGTCCGTGGTGCCGTAGACGCCGGCGCTGCCCTGTCCGCCTTGGCCGCCTTGGCCACCAGTTCCGGCGGTGTGTCCGCTGTAGGCGGTGGCGCCGCCTTGCCCGCCGGTTCCGCCGGTGCCGCCGGCGCCCGCGAGGACGCCTTGGCCGCCGGTGCCGCCCTGACCGCCCTGGCCGCCCGCACCGGCATCGTTGGTGCCGTCGTCGTTGTATCCGGCGCCGCCGACGCCGCCCTGACCGCCCGCGCCCGCGCCGACGCCGGTGTCGACGCCGCCCGTGCCGCCTTGACCACCGGCGGCGCCGGCGGCGTAGGGAGTGGCGCCGTTCGCGCCCTGGCCGCCTTGACCGCCCTGACCGCCCGGCCGCGCCGCATCACTGCCCGAGGCGGCGGTGCCGCCGGTGCCGCCGGTGCCGCCGGTGCCGCCGATCGCGCCGGACCCCACCGTGCCGCCGCTGCCGCCGGTGCCGGCCGCCCCGCCGACGCCGCCCAGGCCACCGGTTCCGCCGATGCCGGCGCTGCCGGCATCGTTGGTGCCGTCGTCGTTGTATCCGGCGCCGCCGGTTCCGCCCTGCCCGCCCTGACCGCCTTGGCCGCCGGTGCCATTGGTCGCGCCCGAGACGGCGTTGCCGCCTTGGCCACCTTGGCCACCGTGGCCGCCCTGACCGCCGGTGAGGCCCGCGGCCGAGGGGGTGCTGCCGTTCGCGCCGGTGCCGCCTTGCCCTCCCGCGCCGCCGCGGCCACCCGCGCCGGCCGCGTCTCCGCTGTGCGAGGTCGCGCCGCCCTGGCCGCCGGTGCCGCCGACACCTCCGTCGCCCGCCGCGCCCCAGGTGCCGCCGCTGCCGCCGGTGCCGAGCGCTCCGCCGCCCCCGCCCTGGCCGCCCTGGCCGCCGGCGGCGCCGGCGCCCGCATCGTTGCTGCCATCGTCGTTGTGGCCGGCAAGGCCGGTGCCGCCCTGCCCGCCTTGGCCGCCCTGGCCGCCGCTGCCGTTGGTTCCGCCGCTGGTGGATCCGCCCTGCCCGCCTGCGCCACCGGTGCCGCCGGTACCCGCGGTGCCCGCGCTGCCACCGCTGCCGCCGGTGCCGGCCGCGCCGGCGGTCCCGCCTCGGCCGCCGGTCCCGCCGTGTCCGCCGGTGCCCGCGTCATTGGTCCCGTCGTCGGGGGGGCCGGCGCCGCCGGCGCCGCCTGTGCCGCCCTGACCGCCCTGGCCGCCGCTGCCATTGGTCGCGCCCGCGACGGCGGTGCCGCCCGCGCCGCCGTCGCCGCCCTGGCCGCCGACGAAGCCTGCGCCGCCGGGGTTTGTGCCGTCGGCCCCGGTGCCGCCTTGTCCACCCTGGCCACCGGTACCGGCGGTGTCGTTGACCGTGGTGGTCGCGCCGCCCCGCCCACCCGTACCGCCGACGCCTCCAGCGCCCGCGGCGCCGGCCGGGCCACCCGCTACGCCACCGCTGCCGGCCGCGCCGCCGGCGCCGCTGTGCCCGCCTTGACCGCCCTGACCGCCGGCGCCGGCGTCGTTGGTCCCGTCGTCGGCGTAGCCGACGCCGCCGCTGCCGCCCTGTCCGCCTTGGCCGCCGCGGCCGCCGGAGCCGTCGACGCCGCCGTTGCTCGCGTTGCCACCGGCCCCGCCCTGGCCGCCCTGCCCGCCCTGGCCACCGATCAGGCCGCTGCCGTGGGGCGCGGTGCCGTCGACGCCGGTGCCACCCTGGCCGCCGTGACCGCCCTGGCCGCCGGTGCCCGCGGTGTTGCCGCTGTAACCGGTGATGCCGCCGAGACCGCCGGTCCCGCCGACGCCCCCGCTGCCCGCGGCGCCCGACGTGCCGCCGGTGCCGCCGGTTCCGATCGCACCGCCGGTTCCGCCTTGACCACCCGTACCGCCGACGCCGCCGGTGCCCGCGTTGTCGGTGCCATTGTCTGCGGCGCCGCTGCCGCCGCTGCCGCCGTGGCCGCCGGTGCCGCCGGCGCCGCCGCTGCCGTTGGTCCCGCCGCTGGTGGTGCCGCCCTGACCGCCCGCGCCGCCCATGCCACCGTGCCCGCCGGCATCGCCGGTCTGGGTGGACCCGGCGCCGCCCTGGCCGCCCGTGCCACCGACGCCTCCGGTACCACCGTTGCCGACCGTGCCGCCGGTGCCGCCCGTGCCGTGGGCGCCGCCGGGGCCGCCCCGTCCGCCGACTCCGCCTTGGCCGCCGGTGCCGGCGGTGTTGCTGCCGCCGTCCGCGGTGCCCAGGCCGCCCGTGCCGCCTTGCCCCCCGACGCCGCCGTCGCCGCCGGCGGCGTTGGACCCGATGCTGGTGACTCCGCCCTGGCCGCCGGTGCCGCCTTGACCGCCGGCGCCGGCGTTGTCGGAGCCGGCTGCCGCCGCGCCGCCTTGGCCGCCGGTACCCCCGGTCCCGCCGCCGCCGGCCGAGCCGGCGGTCCCGCCGACCCTGGCGGTGCCGCCGAGGCCGCTGGCGCCGCCCTGACCGCCGGTGCCGCCGGCGCCGCCCGTGCCGGCGTCGTTGCCGCCGTCGTCGGCGTATCCGGCGCCGCCGAGTCCGCCCTGACCGCCCTGACCGCCATTGCCGCCATTGCCGCCGTAGCCGGTCCTTGTGGTGTTCGCGCCGCCGGAGCCGCCTTGACCGCCCTGACCGCCGGCGCCGCCGGCATAACCCGTTCCCCCCGGGGTGGTGTCGGCGGCCCCGGTGCCGCCTTGGCCGCCCAGGCCCCCATCGCCGCCGTCACCGCTGCGGCCCAACACCCCGGTATGGACGTTGCCTCCGGTACCGCCCTGGCCGCCGGTGCCGCCCGCGCCCGCGCCGCCGCCGATGCCGCCGGTGCCGGCGGTTCCGCCCTGGCCGCCGGTGCCGCCCACACCGCCGAGGCCCCCGTCGCCGAACAGGTCATCGACGCCGGCGCCACCTTGGCCGCCGGTGCCGCCCTGGCCACCGCTGCCGTTGAGGCCGCCGCTGGTGGTGCCGCCCTGGCCCCCGGCGCCGCCCGTGCCGCCGTGACCGCCGAACAAACCGATCACATCGGCCCCGCCGGCGCCGCCGGTGCCGCCCTGCCCGCCGGTGCCGCCCGCGCCGACGCTGCCGCCGCTCCCGCCGATTCCCGTCGCGCCGCCCGCGCCACCCTGACCGCCGACCCCGCCGGTGCCGCCTTGCCCGGCAGTGAGGTGGTAGTAATCCACGTCCTCGCCGCCGGCCCCGCCGGTGCCGCCTCGCCCGCCGGCGCCGCCCTGCCCGCCGCTGCCGTTCGCGGCGCCCGACACGGCGCCGCCGCCCTGGCCACCCTGGCCGCCCTGGCCGCCCTGGCCGCCGGTGTAGCCGGTGCCGTAAGGCGTGTCGTTGTCGACCCCGGTGCCGCCCTGCCCGCCGGCGCCGCCCCGGCCGCCCGCACCGGCGGTGTCGCCGCTGTGGCTGGTGGCGCCGCCGGTCCCACCCGTGCCGCCGACGCCGCCGCCGCCCGCGGTGCCCACGGAACCGCCGCTGCCGCCGCTGCCCGCCGCGCCGCCGCTGCCGCCTTGGCCGCCGGCGCCGCCGATGCCGCCGGCGGTGGCGTCGTTGGTGCCGTCGTCGGCGTAGCCGGTGCCGCCGGTGCCACCGTGTCCGCCCTGGCCGCCCTGGCCGCCGCTGCCGTCGGTCGCGCCCGAGACGGCGGCGCCGCCCTGGCCGCCCTGGCCGCCCTGGCCGCCGGTCCCGCCGGCGAAGCCGCTGGCGGAGGGCGTATGGCTGCTGACGCCTGCGCCGCCCTGGCCGCCGGCACCGCCTCGACCGCCGTCGCCGGCGGTGTCACCGGCGGTGGTGGTGGCGCCGCCTTGACCGCCGGTGCCACCGGTGCCCCCGGCGCCCCCGGCACCCACCGGACCGGACGCGGCACCGCCGCTGCCCGCCGCCCCGCCTTGACCGCCTTGGCCGCCAGTCCCGCCGACGCCGCCGGTGGAAGCGTCGTTGCTGCCGTCGTCGGCGTAGCCGGCCCCGCCGTGGCCACCTTGTCCCCCCGCGCCGCCGAGGCCGCCGGCGCCGCTGGTGCCACCAGGGCTGGCGCTCCCGCCTGTCCCGCCGGAACCGCCGGAACCGCCCGTGCCGCCGCCGAAGCCCGCGCTCCCTGCGGTGAGCGACGCGTCGCCGGCGCCGCCGGTGCCGCCGCTGCCGCCGGTACCGCCGATGCCCGCGGCACCGGCCGCTCCCGCGGTGGCTCCCGCCCCCGTGCCCGCCGCGCCACCCGCACCGGCTGTGCCGCCGCTGCCGCCGGTGCCGCCGGCCCCTCCGGCGCTGTCAACCCCGTCGGCGCCGGCGCCGCCCTGGCCCCCTTGCCCGCCGGTGCCCCCTTGCCCGCCGGAGCCATTGACGCCTCCGGTGCCCGCGCTGCCGCCGGCCCCGCCGGCGCCGCCGGATCCGCCGGCAAAGCCCGTACCACCAGCCGCACCGACGCTGGTCGCCGCCGTCCCGATGTCCCCGGCGCCGCCAGTCCCGCCGGCCCCGCCGTGACCGCCGGTGCCCGCGGTGCCCGCCGCACCCGACGTGGCACCCACACCCGCCGCACCGGCCGCGCCGCCCGCCCCAGCGACACCGCCACTCCCGCCGACGCCACCCGCGCCACCGTCGCTGCCCACCCCCGCGGCACCGGCACCGCCGCCGCCGCCGGCCCCGCCGTTACCGCCCTGGCCGCCGCCGCCGCTGGTGCCGCCGGCACCCGCGCTCCCGCCGACCCCACCGGCGCCACCGGCTCCACCGGCAAAGCCCGTACCACCAGCCGCACCGACGCTGGTCGCCGCCGTCCCGATGTCCCCGGCGCCGCCAGTCCCGCCGGCCCCTCCGTGACCGCCGGTGCCCGCGGCACCCGCCGCGCCCGACGTCGCACCCGCGCCCGCCGCACCGGCCGCGCCGCCCGCGCCCGCGACACCGCCGTTCCCGCCGACGCCACCCGCGCCACCATCGCTGCCCACCCCAGCGGCACCGGCTCCGCCGCCGCCGCCGCCCCCGCCGTTACCGCCCTGGCCGCCGCCGCCGCTCGTTCCGCCAGCACCCGCACTGCCGCCCTGGCCGCCGGCGCCACCCGCGCCACCTTCAAAGCCCGTCCCACCAGCCGCGGCGGGATCGGTCGAAGCCGCCCCGCTATCGCCGGCACCACCAATCCCGCCGGTGCCGCCCCGGCCGCCGGTGCCCGCGGCACCCGACGCTGCACCCGCACCCGCGCCGGCGGCGCCGCCGGCGCCCGCCGCGCCGCCGTCACCCCCGGCACCACCAACGCCGCCGTCGCTGCCCACCCCCGCGGCACCCGCACCGCCACCTCCGCCGGCCCCGCCAGTGCCCCCCACGCCGCCCGTGCCGGCGGTCGCCCCGGTCGCCGCGCTGCCGCCGACCCCGCCGGCGCCACCCGCGCCACCGTGCCCGCCGGCGGAGCCGCCGGTGATGCGTCCCGCGCCGCCGGTACCGGCACCGCCTTGGCCGCCTCGGCCGCCCTGACCTCCGCCGCCGGCCGTATCCCCGTGGGTCGTGGTGCCGCCGCCGGTGCCGCCGGTGCCGCCATCGCCGCCGGTGCCCGCGGCGCCCACCGTGCCGCCACTGCCACCGGTACCGACCGCGCCGCCGACACCACCCTGGCCACCGGTGCCGCCGATACCGCCGGCGGTGGCGTCGTTGGTGCCGTCATCGGCGTGGCCGCTGCCGCCGTGGCCGCCTTGGCCGCCAGTACCGCCCGCCCCGCCGCTGGCGTTGGTCCCCGAGATCGACGTGCCGCCCTGACCGCCCGCGCCGCCGACGCCACCTTGGCCACCGGCAGCGCCCGCGCTGCCGGGCGTGGAGCTGTCGGCTCCGCCACCGCCCTGGCCGCCGATGCCGCCCTGACCGCCGCGACCCGCGCCCCCGCCGATGTCGGCGCCGCCCTGGCCGCCGACGCCGCCTTGCCCGCCGGTGCCGACGGCGTCCGCGAGCGTCGTCGAGCCACCGCCCTGGCCGCCGGTGCCGCCCTGGCCGCCGGTACCGGCGATGCCCACGGTGCCGGTGCCACCGGTGCCACTACCGGCCGCGCCGCCGACACCGCCCGCGCCACCGGTACCTCCGGCGCCGCCCGCGCCGGCGTCGTTGCTGCCGTCGTCGGTGTAGCCCGCGCCGCCGGCACCGCCCTGACCGCCGATGCCACCGGCCCCGCCGCTGCCGTTGCTGCCCGACGCGGACGCGCCGCCGACACCGCCCGCGCCGCCGGCGCCGCCCAGGCCGCCGGCGATGCCCGCGCCGCCGTGCACGGAGCTGTCGGCGCCGCTGCCGCCGATGCCGCCGGTACCACCGCGGCCGCCGATGCCACCGCTGCCGCCGGTGCCGCTGGCGTCGGTGCCGCCCTGGCCGCCGCCGCCCCCGAGACCCCCGGCACCGGCGCCTGCGCCTGCGCCGCCTTGGCCGCCTTGGCCACCTTGACCGCCGGCACCGGCGACGCCGTCGTCGGTCACGTTGGCGCCACCTTGACCACCAAAGCCGCCTTGACCGCCTGAGCCGCCCGCCCCGGTGGCGCCGGCCGTGCCCGCCCCGACGCCCGCCGCGCCGCCGCCACCGCCCGCGCCGCCCGAGCCGCCGCTGCCGCCCGCCCCGGCATCGGCGGTGCCGTCATCGGCGTAGCCCGCACCGCCGCTGCTACCGCTGCCACCGTCGCCGCCGCGACCGCCGCTGCCGTTGACGGCGCCGGTCACGGCGGTACCGCCCTGACCGCCCTGGCCGCCTTGGCCGCCCTGACCGCCGCTGAAGCCGGCGCCATTCGGGATGCCGCCGTCTACGCCGCCACCGCCTGCGCCGCCGGCACCGCCTTGGCCGCCGGCGCCGGCGGTGTCACCGACGGTCGCGGTGCTACCGCCTTGGCCGCCGGCGCCCCCTACGCCGCCGGTCCCACCCGTGCCCATCGTCCCGCCGCTGCCGCCCGACCCGGCGGCGCCACCCGTACCGCCCTGGCCGCCGGTCCCGCCGGCGCCGCCAGCGCCGGCGTTATTGGCGCCGCTGTCGGCGCGACCGGTGCCGCCGACGCCGCCGGCGCCGCCCGTGCCGCCCTGGCCGCCACCGCCGTCGATGGCGCCCGCGACGGCATTGCCGCCTGCGCCGCCCTGACCGCCTTGGCCGCCGGTGTAGCCCGCGCCGCCGGGCGTGGCGTTGTTGGCGCCGGCGCCGCCTTGCCCGCCTTGGCCGCCCGCACCCGCGGTGTCACCGACGGTGGTGGTGCTACCGCCTTGGCCGCCCGTGCCGCCGACGCCGCCGGCGCCGCCGGCGCCCGCGATCCTCGGTGAGAACACATTTCCGCTGATACCCCCCGCGCCACCGCCACCAGCGAGCCCGCCGGTGCCGCCGGCGCCGCCGGCCCCGGCATCGTTGGAGCCGTCGTCGGCATACCCGACGCCGCCGGTGCCGCCGGACCCACCCTGGCCACCTTTACCGCCGGCGCCAGGCAGGACGTTGACGGCGTTGCCGCCCTGGCCGCCCTGGCCCCCCTGGCCCCCCTGGCCGCCGGCCGAGCCGCTGCCGTAGGGCGTGGTGGCGTCGGCGCCGGTGCCGCCTTGGCCGCCTTGCCCGCCCTGCCCACCCTTGCCGGCCCCCGACAAAGTGATTTTAGATTCGCCGACGATATCCCCGCCGGCGCCGCCTTGGCCGCCAGCGCCACCCGCGCCGGCGTCGCCGCCGGCCCTGGCTTGGCCGCCCTGGCCGCCGTGGCCTCCTGCGCCGCCCGCGCCCGGGTCGCCGACATTCCAATCGGGCACGTTTTGGTTGCCGGAGACAGCGCCGCCCGCGCCGCCCTGGCCGCCGGTTCCGCCGGCCCCGGCGGTGCCGCCTTGGCCGCCGACGCCGATCAGGCCGCCCTGGCCACCGGTGCCACCCATACCGCCGTTGCCACCGCCGGTGGTTTGGCCGGTGAAGATGGCGCCGCCCGCCCCCCCTTGGCCGCCGGAGCCGCCCTGACCGCCGTCGGCGTTGGTGCCGCCGCTGCTGGTCCCGCCCTGGCCACCCAGCCCACCGTCGCCGCCATGGCCGCCGATGCCGCCCTGCCCGTCCACGCCACCGCCGCCCTGGCCGCCCTGCCCGCCGGCGCCGCCCTGGCCGCCGATGCCCGCGGTCCCGCCGCTGCCGCCAGTTCCCACCGCGCCGCCAGTTCCGCCGGCGCCGCCCAGGCCGCCCGCCCCGCCGGTGCCGGCGATATACGTGTTGGCAGGAGTTCCGTCTGCGCCGGTGCCGCCCTGGCCGCCCTGGCCGCCGGCGCCGCCTTGGCCGCCGCTGCCGTTGGTCGCGCCGGCAACCGCACCGCCGCCTTGGCCGCCCTGACCTCCGTCGCCGCCCTGCCCGCCGGGGCCGCCCAGAGCGCCGAACCCGACGATGTCGTTGCCGTCGGCGTGATGGCCGGCGCCGCCCGCACCGCCGGCCCCGCCTGCCCCACCCGCGCCGGCGACGTCACCGCGGTGGGAAGTGGCGCCGCCCCGGCCGCCGGAGCCGCCGTCGCCGCCCAGGCCGCCGGCGCCCGCGATGCTGCCGACGCCGCCGGTGCCAATCGCGCCCGGGGTCCCGCCCTGGCCACCGGTGCCGCCGGTGCCGCCCGCGGTGGCGTCGTTGCTGCCGTCGTCGGCGTAGCCGGTGCCGCCCTGGCCGCCCTGGCCGCCGGTGCCGCCAGCCCCACCACCGCCGTTGGTGCCGCCGTTGCCCGCGCCGCCGCCACCACCCTGACCGCCGGCCCCGCCCGTGCCCCCGGTGCCGCCGGCGTGGGTGCTGGTGCCGGTAGCGCCTTGGGCGCCGGCCCCGCCGGTGCCGCCCTGACCACCTTGGCCGCCGGCACCCGCGCTGCCAGCGGCGCCACCGCTGCCGCCGGCACCCGTCAAACCGCCCGCGCCGGCCCCGCCACCGGTGCCCCCGATGCCGCCTGCGGTGGCGTCGTTGCTGCCGTCATCGGCATAGCCGGCGCCGCCCTGGCCGCCCCGGCCGCCGGTCCCGCCGGCGCCACCACTGCCGTCGGTGGCCCCCGAGACGGACGCCCCGCCTTGGCCGCCCAGACCGCCGGCCCCGCCCGTGCCGCCGGTCCCGCCCGCCGTGCCGATGGTGGCGGTGGCGCCGTCGACGCCCTGACCGCCCTGGCCACCCTGGCCGCCCTGGCCGGCGGTATCACCGGTGAAGGTGGTGGCGCCGCCGCTGCCGCCGGTACCCCCGGTACCGCCGGCGCCCGCGGCGCCCGAGGTCCCGCCGCTGCCCCCCACGCCACCGGTGCCGCCCTGACCGCCTTGGCCGCCGGCGGTGGCGTCGTTCGCGCCGTCGTCGGCGTAGCCGGTGCCGCCGGTGCCGCCCTGGCCGCCGGTGCCGCCCGCCCCGCCGGTGCCGTTGGAGCCGTTGCCGGCGACCCCGCCTTGGCCGCCCTGGCCGCCGGACCCGCCGGTGCCGCCGTGTGTGCCGCTGGCTCCGATTGAACCGGTCGCGCCTTGGCCACCTTGGCCACCTTGGCCGCCCTGGCCCCCGGTGCCGGCGGTGTCGGCGGCCACGTTGGTGCCACCGCCTTGTCCGCCGGCGCCGCCGGCGCCGCCCGCGCCCGCGGCACCCGCGATGCCACCGGTACCGGCAGCGCCGCCTCGACCGCCGGTACCGCCTTGCCCACCGGCGGTCGCATCGTTGCTCCCATCGTCGGTGTGGCCACTGCCGCCGGTCCCGCCTTGACCGCCCTGGCCGCCAGCGCCCGTGGTGTCAGCCGCGACGTTGGTAGCACCGCCCTGACCGCCGTTACCGCCGGTGCCGCCACGGCCCGCGGCGCCCACCACACCCGCGGTGGTGCCGCCGCTACCGCGTTGACCGCCTTGACCTCCGGTGCCGCCCTGACCGCCCTGGCCGCCGGCGCCGGCGTTGTCGGTGCCGCCATCGGCCCCACCGGCGCCGCCATCGCCGCCCGTGCCCCCGATGCCCCCGACACCGCCGGAGCCGTCGGTGCCGCCCGCACCGGAATTACCGCCGGCCCCGGCATTGCCGCCCGCCCCGCCGGCGGTGCCGGTGCCGCCGACATTGCCCGTGGTACCCGCGGCACCAGCCATCCCCGCCCCGCCCTGGCCGCCGCTGCCCCCGGTGCCGCCCGTACCGGCGTGCCCGGTCGCGCCCGTTGCACCGGCGCTGCCGGTGCCGGTGCCCGGGGTCCCGCCGGTGCCGCCGGAGCCCGCGTTGCCACCGTGGCCGCCATCGCCACCCGTGCCCGCGCCGCCGCCGGTGTCGGCGGCGCCTTGGCCGCCGCTGCCCCCGGTGCCGCCAGCGCCGCCGGTGCCACCGGCCCCGCCGGCGCCGTTGGTGCCGCCGACCGGTGCACTGCCACCATGGCCGCCGTGACCGCCCGCGCCGCCGGCGGTGCCGTCGGTTCCGGTGCCGCCGTTGGGGTTTGCGGCCCCGCCGGCGCTGCCGGTGGACCCGTCCATGCCCTGGCCGCCCTGGCCACCCTGGCCGCCGGTGCCCCCGCTGCCCGCCGCACCGGCGGCGCCGGCGCTGCCCGGGGCGCCGCTTCCAGTGCCCGCGGCACCGCCGGCCCCGCCCGTCCCGGCGCTACCACCGTCACCGCCGGTGCCACCCGTGCCCGCGCCGCTGCCGGTGTCGGCGGCGCCTTGCCCGCCGGTGCCGCCGGTACCCCCGGTTCCGCCGGTGCCACCAGCCCCGCCGTCTCCGTTGGTGCCGCCCGCCGCAGCGGTGCCGCCCTGGCCGCCATGACCGCCCGCGCCGCCGGTGGTGCCGGCGGTACCCGTGCCGCCGTCGGGGTTTCCGGCCCCGCCGGCGCTTCCGGTCGACCCCGCCGTGCCCTGACCGCCCTGGCCACCCTGGCCGCCGGTGCCGCCGGTGTCGCCGACGAAGTTGGTGGCACCGCCTTGGCCGCCGGTACCGCCGGTCCCGGCCGTTCCCGCCGCCCCCGCGAACCCCCCGGAGCCGCCGGTGCCGGCCGCACCGGCCGAGCCGGCCTGACCACCGATGCCGCCCTGGCCTCCGGTGGTGGCGTTGTTGCTGCCGTCATCGGCGTAGCCGGTGCCGCCGGTGCCGCCTTGGCCGCCGTGACCGCCCTGACCGCCACTGCCGTTGAATTCGCCGGAGCTGGCGACGCCGCCCTGGCCGCCTTGGCCACCAGCGCCGCCGGCCCCGCCGGTGGCGCCGATGTTCCCGATCGTGCCGGTCGTGCCTTGGCCGCCTTGCCCGCCCTGCCCGCCCTGGCCGCCTTGGCCGGCGGTGTCAGCCGCAGCCGCGGCAGCGCCGCCTTGGCCGCCTTGGCCGCCGGTGCCGCCGGTGCCCGCGGCACCCGCGTAGCTGCCGCCGGAACCCCCTTGGCCTCCGATGCCACCTTGACCGCCTCGGCCGCCGGCGCCGGCATCGTTGCTGCCGCTGTCGGCGCCACCCGTGCCGCCGGAGCCCCCAGTGCCGCCGACCCCGCCAGAGCCGTCGGTGCCGCCCGCGGTGGTGTTTCCACCTACGCCGCCTTGGCCGCCGGCTCCGCCCGCGGTGCCGTCATTGCCTGTCGTGCCGGACAGGCCCGCGCCGCCCTGACCGCCGTGCCCGCCGGTGCCGCCGGTGCCCGCGGCACCCCCGGGGCCGACGCTGCCCGTGGCACCGCTTCCCGTGCCCGCGGCGCCTCCGGCTCCGCCGACCCCGGCGTGACCGCCGGTACCGCCGATGCCACCGGTGCCGGCGCCGCTGCCGGTGTCGTCGGCGCCCTGGCCGCCGGTGCCGCCGGTGCCGCCCTGGCCGCCCTGGCCGCCGGCACCGCCGGCGCCGTTGGTGCCACCAGCGCCGGCGCTGCCGCCCTGACCTCCCTGACCGCCCGTGCCGCCGGTGGTGCCGTCGCCGCCGGTGCCGCCGTCTGGGTCACCGGCCCCGCCGGTGCTGCCGGTCGGGCCCTGCATCCCCCGGCCGCCCTGACCGCCCTGGCCGCCCTGGCCACCGGTGCCCGCAGTACCCCCGGCGCCCACGCCGCCGGCCGCGCCGCTACCAGCGCCCGCGGCCCCGCCGGCCCCGCCGGCGCCGGCGTTGCCGCCGTTGCCACCCGTGCCACCCCTACCCGCGCCGATGCCGGTGTCCGTGGCGCCCTGCCCGCCGGTACCGCCGGCCCCACCGGTGCCGCCTCGGCCGCCCGCGCCGCCGTCGCCGTTGGTGCCGCCCGCCCCCGCGCTGCCGCCCTGGCCACCCTGGCCGCCCGCACCGCCGGCGGTGCCATCCCCGCCGGGAGCGTGGGTAAGAACAGCGTTGCTGCCCGCCAAACCTTGACCGCCCTGACCGCCGGTCCCGCCCGCCCCGCCGGTGCCCGCATGGCCGGTGGCTCCCGCTGCGCCCGCGGCGCCGGCTCCCGCGCCCGCGGCGCCGCCGGCCCCGCTGGCACCCGCCGCACCGCCAGTGCCCCCGGTGCCACCCGTGCCCGCGCCGTGGCCGGTGTCCGCGGCGCCCTGCCCACCGGCGCCGCCGACGCCGCCGGTGCCGCCCTGGCCGCCCGCGCCGCCGGCGCCATTGGTGCCGCCCACCGCTGCGCTGCCGCCCTGACCGCCCTGACCCCCTTGACCGCCCGCGGTTCCGGCGCTGCCGTTACCGCCCGTCGCACCCGCGGTGCCGGCCATCCCCGCCCCGCCCTGACCGCCGGTGCCCCCGGCCCCGCCGGTACCTGCATGGCCAGCAACTCCGACCGCACCCGTGGCGCCGGTTCCCGTGCCCGCTGCCCCGCCGGCCCCGCCGGCGCCCGCGGCCCCGCCGCTGCCCCCGGTGCCGCCCGTCCCCGCGCCGCTGCCGGTATCCGCCGCGCCCGCACCGCCCGTCCCACCGGCGCCACCCGTGCCGCCCTGGCCGCCGGCCCCGCCGGCGCCATTGGTGCCACCGGCGCCGGCACTCCCGCCGGCACCGCCGTGGCCGCCGGCGCCGCCGGCGCGGCCATCGAAGCCGACACCGCCGACCGTGCCAGCGTTGGCGCCGCTATCGCCGGCCCCGCCGATGCCTCCAGCACCGCCTGTTCCCCCGACGCCCGCACCGCCGCCCGTTCCGGCGGTCCCCAACAGCGACATGCCGCCGGCACCACCCAGACCCGCGGCGCCGCCCGCCGCGCCATCACCGCCGACGGCCCCGTTGACACCCAAACCCAGCCCGCTGGCGCCGGTCCCGCCGGCGCCACCCAACCCGCCCACGCCGCCGACGCCACCGGCGCCGCCCGAACTGAGCACACCGGTCGCCGCGCCGCCCGCGCCACCAGTGCCACCGGTGCCGGCGGCGACGCCGTTGCCGCCAATACCGGTGCCGCCGTTGGAGAACGATCCTGCCGCGCCGTCGACCCCGGCACCGCCGGCCCCACCGGCACCGCCGGCCCCGCCGCTGTAGAACATCAGCGCCCGGTCGACCCCACCAGTCCCACCCGCGCCGCCGGTCCCGCCGGCCACGGCGGCGCCCGCGACCACGCCGCCGGTCCCGCCCGCGCCGCCGATCCCGCCGGCGCCACCGAAGCCGCCCAGCATCCCGCCGGCGCCGCCGGCGCCGCCGTTGCCGCCGGTCCCACCGACCGCAGTCGCGGCGCCACCGGACCCGCCCGAGCCGCCGTTGCCGAACAACCCCGCGGCCCCGCCGGCCCCGCCGGACTGCCCCGCTGCGCCCGAGCCGCCGTTGCCGCCGTTGCCGATCAGGATCCCGCCCGGCCCGCCGGCCTGCCCGGTGCCGGCCGCGCCGTCGGCGCCGTTGCCGATCAGCGGGCGTCCCATCATGGCCTCGGTCGGCGCGTTGATCAACGCCAGCACGTCGTTCTCGAGCGTCTGCAGCGGCGAGGCGTTGGCCGCCTCGGCGGCCGCATAGGCGCCCGCTCCCGCGCCCAATGCCTGCACAAATTGCTCGTGGAAGGCAGCCGTTCGCGCGCTGAGCGCCTGGAACTCCTGTCCGTACCGGCCGAACAGGGAAGCGATCGCCGCGGACACCTCGTCGCCGGCCGCGGACGCCACCTGCGTCGTCGAGACTCCGGCCGCCGCCGTCGCCGCCCTGATCGACGATCCGATCCCGGTCAGATCCGCGGACGCGGCCGCCAGCGCGTCGGATGTTGCGACGACAAACGACGCCATGTGGGACTCTCTTCGGGGCGACCTTCAGGACCGCCCTGAACGATACAGTCGTACCGTCAAGATCACGGACTATTCACTCAGTTTTCTTGGGTAATTCCCGACTTTTTTCATCGATTGAGCGCATCGGCCGTGACCCAGGGACGGCGTCGCCGCCGGAAACTCGACTGGTGCGGCCATGCCTGCCCGAGCCGCGGGGCGGATAACGGTACGGTTTCGCGATGTGTGGTCTCAAACCCGTCGCGCCGAGCCACTGGCCGGCCTCGCATTGATTGCCGCGACGCTAACCGGTTGCGGTTCAGGGGATTCCACCGTCGCCAAGACGCCGCAGGCGACGACGACGACGGCGACGGCTTCGATCACCGCCCCCGCCACGCCCGTCCCGACGTCCGGGGCCGCCGCCCCGCCCAGCAGCGCGGCGCCCGACCCGTGCGCGGTGAACCTGGCCTCGCCCACCATCGCGAAGGTGGTCTCCGAACTGCCGAAAGACCCGCGCAGCCAGCAGGGCTGGAGCCCCGAACCGGTGGCCGGCAACTACAACGAGTGCGCCCAGCTGTCGGCGGTGATCATCAAGGCCAACACCAACGCCGTGAATCCGACCACCCGCGCGGTGCTGTTCCACCTGGGCCAGTTCATCCCGCAGGGCGTGCCCGACACCTACGGGTTCAACGGCATCGACGCCGCGCAGACCACCGGCGACACGGTCGCGTTGACGTATCCCGGCGGGATCAACGGCCTCAACACCGACGTGCGCTTTCATTGGGACGGCAACGGCGTCCAGCTGATCGGTAACGGCCCCGGCCACTGAGCCCGCGTCAGCTGCTGACAACGAGCGGAAGCGAGATCACGCCGGGGCCGCCGGCGACGACGATCACCCACCGGCCGTCGACGGGCATCGCCACCGAGACCGGGAAGAAGGCGAACCCGATTTCGCCGACGGTGGCCGCCGCGGGCAGCTCGAAGGCGACCTGAAGGGGCTTGTCACCCGTCGGACGCCAGATCTCGACGTCGACCCGCCCGCCCCCGTCGTCGGCATCGGACTGCGTCAGCACCACGAGCAGAAAGGTGGCGAACCGGTCGGGCCCCACCACGAATCGGGACAACACGCCGCCACGCACGTCGAGCTTGTTGTCGACCACCTGTGCCGCTTCGGCGAGAAAAGCCCCCGTAACGATCACCCGCCGAAGCTACCGCCTTCCCGGGGCACGGTCGCACTCGGCCCACCGGTTTCGCGATATGCCCTGCCGCACAGGCGATGTCAAATGCGCGCGCCCATCCGCCGACCCGCCCGAACCGATCCGTGTCGGTCCCCTCCCCTACAGTTGCAGCTGTGTTCGTCACCGGCGAAACCGTCGTCTACAGCGCGTCGGACCTCGCGTCCGCCGCACGGTGCGAATACGCCCTATTGCGGGATTTCGACGCCAAACTCGGCCGCGGCCCCGCCGTCGCCGTCGAGGACGAGCTGCTCGCGCGAACCTCCGCCCTCGGCACCGAGCACGAACGGCGCCGCCTCGATCGATACCGCGACGAATTCGGCGACGGCGTCGCGATGATCGGCCGCCCGGCCTACACACTGGCCGGGCTGACGGCCGCCGCCGAGGCCACCCGGCGCGCGATCGTCAACCGCGCCCCGGTGGTGTATCAGGCCGCGATGTTCGATGGCCGGTTCGTCGGATTCGCCGACTTCCTGGTCCTCGACGGCGAGCGGTACCGGGTCGCCGACACCAAGCTGGCGCGCTCGCCCAAGGTGCCCGCGCTGCTGCAGCTGGCCGCCTACGCCGACGCGCTGACCGCCTCCGGCGTCCCGGTGGCGCCGGAGGCCGAGCTGGAGCTGGGCGACGGCGCCATCGTGCGTTACCGCGTCGGCGACCTGATCCCGGTTTACCGTTCCCAGCGCGCGCTTTTGCAGCGCCTGCTCGACGAGCACTACGCCGCGGGCACCCCGGTGCGCTGGGACGACCAACACGTCGGCGCGTGCTTGCACTGCCCGCTGTGCGTCGAACAGTTGCGCGCCACCGACGACCTGCTGCTGGTCGCCGGGATGCGAGTCACCCAGCGCGACAAGCTGATCGACGCCGGCATCAGCACCGTCACCGAGCTGGCGGAGCGCACCAAGCCGGTCCCCGACCTGGCGCCCAGCGCGCTGAAAAAACTCACCACGCAAGCCAAACTGCAAGTGCGCCAACGCGACACCGCAACGCCGCAATTCGAGGTCGTCGACCCGCAGCCGCTGACCCTGCTGCCCGAGCCCGACCCGGGCGACCTGTTCTTCGACTTCGAGGGCGACCCGCTGTGGACTGCCGACGGGCGCGACTGGGGCCTGGAATATCTGTTCGGCGTCCTGGAGGCCGGCGGGAATTTCCACCCGCTGTGGGCGCACAGCCGGGTCGACGAGCGCAAGGCCCTCATCGACTTCCTCGCAAGGGTGAAAAAGCGCCGCAAGCGCCGCCCCAACATGCACATCTACCACTACGCGCCCTACGAGAAGGCCGCGCTGCTGCGGCTCGCCGGGCGGTACGGCGTCGGCGAGGACGACGTCGACGAATTGCTGCGCAGCGGCACGCTGGTCGACCTGTATCCCGTGGTGCGCAAGAGCATTCGGGTGGGCGCGGAGTCCTTCGGCCTCAAGGCGCTCGAGCCGCTGTACATGGGATCGCAGCTGCGCGCCGGTGACGTCACGACCGCCGCCGAGTCGATCACGTCCTACGCCCGCTACTGCCAGCTCAAGGACGAAGGCCAACCCGACGACGCCGCGTCCCTGCTCAAGGAGATCGAGGACTACAACCACTACGACTGCCGCTCCACACAGGCGCTCCGCAACTGGCTGATGCTGCGCGCCTACGAATCCGGCGTCGTACCCATTGGCGCGCAACCGGTTCCGGAGGGCAACCGGATCGAGGACCGCGACCGGCTGGCGACGACGTTGTCGGCGTTCACCGGCGACGCCGGCGTCGCCGAGCGCACGCCCGAGCAGACGGCGGTGGCGCTGGTGTCCGCGGCGCGCGGCTACCACCGGCGCGAGGACAAGCCGTTCTGGTGGGCGCATTTCGACCGGCTGAACTTCCCGGTCGAGGAGTGGTCCGACGACACCGACGTCTTCCTCGCCGAGACGGCATCGGTGGACGCCGACTGGCACACCCCGCCCCGCGCGCGCAAGCCGCGGCGACACGTGCGCCTCACCGGAGAGCTGGCGCGCGGCGACCTGATGACCGAGGTTTTCGCGCTCTACGAGCCCCCCGCCCCGCCGGGCATGACCGACAACCCCGACCGGCGCGCGGCCGGGCGCGCCGAGGTCGTGTCGGTCGACGATCCGGCGGTGCCCACCAAGGTGGTCATCGCCGAGCGAGTCGGCAAGGACGGCAGCACCTTTGACCAGCTGCCGTTCGCCCTCACCCCGGGCCCGCCCATTGCCACGACGGCGTTGCGGGAGGCGATCGAGACGACCGCGGACGCCCTCGCCGCCGGCCTGCCAACCCTGCCGCCCACCGCCGTGATCGACGTCCTGCTGCGCCGCGCGCCCCGCACGAAGGCCCACCTGCCGCGCACCGGTGACACCGTCGCCGACATCACCGGCGCCGCACTCGATCTCGACTCGTCCTACCTCGCGGTGCACGGCCCGCCGGGCACCGGCAAGACGCACACCGCGGCCCGGGTGATCAAAACCCTTGTCGCCGAACATGGCTGGCGCGTCGGCGTGGTGGCGCAATCGCACGCCACGGTGGAGAACCTGTTGGGCTGCGCGATCGACGCCGGACTGGATCCGGCCCGGGTCGCCAAGAAGCCCGCCGGGCACGACGCCCCCCGCTGGCAGGAGATCGACTCCGGCGAATACCCGGCGTTCATCGCGAACGCGAAAGGCTGCGTGATCGGCGGCACCGCCTGGGATTTCGCCAACGCGAACCGGGTGCCGCCGGGCAGCCTGGACCTGCTGGTGATCGACGAGGCGGGCCAGTTCTGCCTGGCCAACACCATCGCCGTGGCGCCGGCGGCCGCCAACCTGCTGCTGCTCGGCGATCCGCAGCAGCTGCCGCAGGTCAGCCAGGGCACGCATCCGGAACCGGTCGACACGTCGGCGCTGGACTGGCTGGTGGACGGCCGGCGCACGCTGCCCGACGAACGGGGCTACTTCCTGGACCTTTCCTACCGCATGCATCCGGCGGTCTGCGCCGCGGTATCCGCGCTGTCCTACGAGGGCCGGCTGCATTCCCACGAGTGCACCGAGGCGCGCCGCCTCGACGGGAAAAGCCCCGGCGTGCACGTGAGCGTGGTTGAACACCAAGGCAATTCGACGGAGAGCCCCGAGGAGGCCGACGCGATCGCCGACCACATCGGCGGGCTGCTCGGCCGGGCGTGGACCGACGAGCACGGCACTCGACCGCTGGCCGCATCCGACGTGCTGGTGTTGGCGCCCTACAACGCCCAGGTGACCCTGATCCGCCGACGGCTCGGCGAGGCCGGGCTCGGCGCGGTCCGGGTCGGGACCGTCGACAAGTTCCAGGGCGGGCAGGCGCCGGTGGTGTTCGTGTCGATGACGGCCTCGTCGGTCGACGTGGTGCCGCGCGGAATCTCGTTCCTGCTCAACCGGAATCGGCTCAACGTCGCCATCAGCAGGGCGCAGTACGCGGCGGTCATCGTGCGGTCGCGGCTGCTCACCGAGTACCTCCCCGGCACGCCCGGCGGCCTCGTCGACCTGGGCGCCTTCCTGGCGCTGACGCGGGACTAGTGCGAGCCGAATGAGTGTGCGCTGAGGGCCTTGCGAGTGAAGCCACGGCGAGATTTCGGCGAATTCCCCGCCCTGCGTTCACACCGAAAGCCGTGAGCTCACACACAACGCGCGACTAGCACGACGAGTGCCGGCCGTAGCCGGCCGGGTCGTCGTCCGGATCGGGGCGGTAGCGGTGGCCCGGTGACGCCATCGGACGAAACCGCTTCCCGCCCTCGACGCGAGACCCGTTGTGCGCGAAGCCGATCGGTCCGGACGGGACCGGCTTGTGCGCCGGCGCCGGTGCCGGCCGCGCGCGCGGCGAGGGCGCCGCGTCCGGTTCACGAACCAGCAGAAACTCGACGTAGTCGTCGTCGTCATAGTCGTCGTAGTCGTCGCCCTCATCCGGCTGCTCGCCGGCCGCCGATGGCGCGAACCCGAGCACGAACAGCGCGGCCACGACGCCGAACAGCACGACGAACGCGGGCAACAGCACCGACTGCGCCATCGCCGCCGCGAACGGCTCGCGCAGGAACTCGGGGAGCTGTACGGCGGTGGCGTCCTCCGCCGAGGCCGACGGCGCGTCAGCCGGCATCTCGGAACCGATCCGCCACGTCATGAACGCGGCCATGCCCGCGCTGCCGAGGACCGCCCCGAGTTGGCGCACCGAGTTGAACACCGCCGAACCCGCCCCGGCCAACTCGGGGGGCAGGTTGCGCGTCGCGGTCGCCGTCAGCGGCGCCCACACGAACGCGCTGCCCACCCCGATCACGGCGAACGCCAGCAGCAGCCGCCAGATCGGCGTCGACGGGGACATCTCGAACGACAGCCAGGTGAGCCCGATCGCCATCGTCGAGAAGCCGAAGCCGAGGACCGGCCCCGGGTGGTACCGGTCGACGATCATCCCCACGAACGGGGCGAGCGCACCGCCCACCACCGCCATCGGCGCGATCACCAGCGCCGAACGCGTCGACGACAGCCCGCACCCGGCCTGCAGGAAGAACGGCAGCGGCAGCATCATCGCCGTCATCGCGAACGCGGTGACCGCGACCCCGGCGTTGCACAGGCCGAAGTCGCGGTCGGCGAAGACGCGCAGCGGGATCAGCGGCTCGCGGGTGTTGACGGCCTGCCAGTACACGAACACCGACATGCACCCGATGCCGGCGACGATCATCGCCCAGACCCACGGCTGCCAGCGCGCGGCCTGGCCCTCCTGCAGGCCGAAGACGATCAGGAACATGCCCAGCCCGGACAACGCGACGCCCACCAGGTCGAAGCGCTGCGCCTGGGTGGGCAGCGCCGGCACCAGCCACGCGGCCAGCGCCAGCCCGGCGACGCCGATGGGGACGTTGACGAAGAAGATCCACTGCCAGCCCAGCCCGTCCACCAGCGCGCCGCCGGCCAGCGGCCCGACCAGGGTGGCCACGCCTGCGGTGGTGCCCCACACGCTGACCGCGACACCGCGCCGCTCCGGCGGGAAGACCCGGGTGATCATCGACAGGGTCTGCGGGGTCAGCACGCCGGCGCCGACGCCCTGGACCACCCGCGCGGCGATCAGCACCGCCACGCTGCCCGACAGCCCGCACCCGATCGACGCGACGGTGAACAGGCCCAGCCCGGCCAGATAGAGGTTCTTGGTGCCGAACCGGTCGCCCAGCCGCCCGGCCACCAGCAACACCACCGCGCACCCCAGCAGGTAGGCGCTGGTCACCCAGACCACGGTGGCGTACCCGGTGTGCAGGTCGATCTTGATGGTCGGGTTGGCGATGACGACGATGGTGGAGTCGACCATGATCATGAAGAAGCCGATCATCATCGCGAACAGCGCGTTCCAGGGATTCCGCGGGCCGGCGGCGAGCAGGGAGTTCCAGCGCTTCACGAACTCGGCGCGACTCGGCCCGGCGCGCCGGCTCTCCCCCGGCGACCAAGGCGTCGCCGCGTTCATCTGACTAACCCCCTCGCAACCTTGGCGTCAATCGCCACCCAGCCCGCATTATCCCGCGTGGGCAAATGCGCCGCTCGGCCGCGGATCGGCGAGCGCACGTTAGCCTGGAAGGACATGTGGAAGCGAGGCAGGATGCGGGCCCGACGGAACAGAGCGTCACGCATGTCAACGCCGGAACAGGCGGCGGCCGGCCAGGGCGGCCGACCGAAGGCGTCGGCGCGCGCATTGGCGCAGGTCATCGAGCGGAGCACCCGGGTACACGGGCCCGCCGCCGAGGCCTACGTGTCGAGGCTGCGCCGCGCACACCCGGCCGCCGGCCCCGCCGAAATCGACGCCAAGCTGGAGAAGCGCTTCCTGGCGGCGCTGACGGCCAGCGGCGCCGCCGTCGGCTCGGCCGCGACGTTTCCCGGGGTCGGCACGCTGACGGCGGTGTCGGCCGGCGCGGGGGAAACCGTCTTCTTCATCGAGGCCACCGCCCTGTTCGTGCTGGCCAAGGCCGTCGTCTACAACATCCCGGCCGACCACCGCGAGCGGCGCCGCGCGCTGGTCCTTGCCGCCCTGGTCGGCGACGACAGCCAGCGCGCCATCGGCGAGCTGATCGGGCCCGGCCGCACCAACGGGGGCTGGCTGGCCGAGGGCATGGCCTCGCTGCCGTTGCCGACGCTGTCGCGGCTGAACACCCGGATGCTCGGCTATTTCGTCAAGCGCTACACCCTGCGCAAGGGCGCCCTGATGTTCGGCAAGGCGCTGCCCGTCGGCATCGGCGCCGTGGTCGGCGGCGCCGGCAACCGAATTGTTGGCAAGAAGATCGTCAGCAACGCCCGCCACGCGTTCGGCTTCCCGCCCTCGCGCTGGCCGAGCACGCTGCGGCTGCTGCCGCCGATCCACGAAGCCGGCTAACGGCCGCCCGACCCGGTTCCTCTCGCGGATTGCTCGCGAAAGGTTAGCCTTTATTGGGGCGAAAACGTCCCGCACCGTCGCGGGACTGAGGTGCCCGCCGACAACGCGTACAGCGCGCCTGCAGGACAAAAGAATTGAGGCGAACAGCGGCCGTGAGCAACATTTCACCATTCGGGCAAAACGAATGGCTGGTCGAGGAGATGTACCGCAAGTTCCGCGATGACCCCTCCTCGGTCGACCCGAGCTGGCACGAGTTCCTGGTCGACTACAACCCCGAGCCCGCCACGGATGCGGCCCCCGCGGCCCCATCCGACGGGCAAGCCGCCGCCCCGGCGGCCAAGCCCGCCGAGACCAAGCCGGCACCGCCCGCACCCACCGCGGGCAACGGCGCCCCGGCGCCGACGGCGCAGGCACCCGCGGCCCCGGCGCCGGCGCCGGCGAAGCCCGCCGCGCCCGCGCCGGCCGAGGGCGACGAGGTGCAGGTGCTTCGCGGCGCGGCCGCCGCCGTCGTCAAGAACATGTCCGCGTCGCTGGACGTGCCGACGGCGACCAGCGTCCGCGCCGTCCCGGCCAAGCTGCTCATCGACAACCGGATCGTCATCAACAACCAGCTCAAGCGCACCCGCGGCGGCAAGATCTCCTTCACGCATTTGCTGGGCTACGCGCTGGTG
Source organism: Mycobacterium sp. NGS34 (assembly GCF_059812845.1). Taxonomy (NCBI): domain Bacteria; kingdom Bacillati; phylum Actinomycetota; class Actinomycetes; order Mycobacteriales; family Mycobacteriaceae; genus Mycobacterium; species Mycobacterium sp. NGS34. Next base: position 91,636 of record NZ_JCALDM010000012.1, on the reverse strand, counting down.
CAGGCCATCAAGCAGTTCCCGAACATGAACCGGCACTACGCCGAGGTCGACGGCAAGCCGAATGCCGTCACACCGGCTCATACCAATCTAGGCCTGGCCATCGACCTGCAGGGCAAGGACGGCAAGCGCTCCCTGGTGGTGGCGGGCATCAAGCGCTGCGAGGAACTGCGGTTCGCGCAGTTCGTCACCGCGTATGAGGACATCGTGCGCCGCGCCCGCGACGGCAAGCTCACCGCGGAAGACTTTGCGGGCGTGACGATTTCGCTGACCAACCCGGGCACCATCGGCACCGTGCACTCGGTGCCGCGGCTGATGGCGGGCCAGGGCGCCATCATCGGCGTCGGCGCCATGGAGTACCCCGCCGAGTTCCAGGGCGCCAGCGAGGAGCGCATCGCCGAGCTGGGCATCGGCAAGCTGATCACCCTGACCTCCACCTACGACCACCGCATCATCCAGGGTGCGGAGTCCGGCGACTTCCTGCGCACCATCCACGAGATGCTGCTCTCGGATGCGTTCTGGGACGAGATCTTCCGCGAGTTGGGCAACCCGTACCTGCCGGTGCGCTGGAGCACCGACAACCCGGACTCGATCGTCGACAAGAACGCCCGGGTGATGGAGTTGATCGCGGCCTACCGCAACCGCGGGCACCTGATGGCCGACATCGACCCGCTGCGCCTGGACAGCACCCGGTTCCGCAGCCACCCCGACCTCGAGATCCTCAACCACGGCCTGACGCTGTGGGACCTCGACCGCATCTTCAAGGTCAACGGCTTCGCCGGCTGCGAATACAAGAAGCTGCGCGACGTGCTGGGCCTGCTGCGCGACGCCTACTGCCGCCACATCGGCGTGGAGTACACCCACATCCTCGAGCCCGAACAACAGCGGTGGCTCGAAGAGCGGGTCGAGACCAAGCACGTCAAACCGACCGTGGCGGAACAGAAGTTCATCCTGAGCAAGCTGAACGCCGCCGAGGCCTTCGAAACGTTCCTGCAGACCAAATATGTTGGGCAGAAACGATTTTCGCTCGAAGGCGCGGAAAGCGTGATCCCGATGATGGACGCGGCCATCGACCAGTGCGCCGAGCACGGCCTCGACGAGGTGGTCATCGGGATGCCGCACCGCGGCCGACTCAACGTGCTGGCCAACATCGTCGGCAAGCCGTACTCGCAGATCTTCTCCGAGTTCGAGGGCAACCTCAACCCGTCGCAGGCGCACGGCTCCGGCGACGTCAAGTACCACCTGGGCGCCACCGGCGTGTACCTGCAGATGTTCGGCGACAACGACATTCAGGTGTCGCTGACCGCCAACCCGTCCCACCTGGAGGCCGTCGACCCGGTGCTGGAGGGCCTGGTGCGGGCCAAGCAAGACCTGCTGAACCATGGCGCCGAGGACGACGGCGACGAGAAGGCCTTCTCCGTGGTGCCGATGATGATGCACGGCGACGCCGCCTTCGCCGGCCAAGGGGTGGTCGCCGAGACGCTGAACCTGGCGAACCTGCCCGGCTACCGCGTCGGCGGCACCATCCACATCATCGTCAACAATCAGATCGGCTTCACCACCGCGCCGGAGTACTCGCGCTCCAGCGAATACTGCACCGACGTGGCAAAGATGGTGGGGGCGCCCATCTTTCACGTCAACGGCGACGACCCGGAGGCGTGCGTGTGGGTGGCCAAGCTGGCCGTCGACTTCCGGCAGCGGTTCCACAAGGACGTCATCATCGACATGCTGTGCTACCGGCGCCGCGGCCACAACGAGGGCGACGACCCGTCGATGACCAACCCGTACATGTACGACGTCGTGGACACCAAGCGCGGCGCCCGCAAGAGCTACACCGAGGCCCTGATCGGCCGCGGCGACATCTCGCTGAAGGAGGCCGAGGACGCGCTGCGCGACTACCAGGGCCAGCTGGAGCGGGTGTTCAACGAGGTCCGCGACCTGGAGAAGCACGGCGTGCAGCCCAGCTCGTCCGTGGAGGCCGACCAGCCGGTGCCCGCGGGGCTGGCCACCGCGGTGGACAAGTCGCTGCTGGCGCGCATCGGCGACGCTTTCCTTTCCGTGCCGGACGGTTTCACCGCGCACCCGCGCGTGCAGCCGGTGCTGGAAAAGCGCCGCGAGATGGCCTACGAGGGCAAGATCGACTGGGCGTTCGGCGAGCTGCTGGCGCTGGGATCGCTGGTGTCGGAGGGCAAGCTGGTGCGGCTGTCCGGGCAGGACACCCGGCGCGGCACCTTCTCCCAGCGGCATTCGGTGATCATCGACCGCAACACCGGCGAGGAGTTCACGCCGCTGCAGCTGCTGGCGACCAACCTCGACGGCACCCCGACGGGTGGCAAGTTCCTGGTGTACGACTCGCCGCTGTCTGAGTACGCCGCCGTCGGCTTCGAGTACGGCTACACCGTGGGCAACCCGGACGCGCTCGTGTTGTGGGAGGCGCAGTTCGGCGACTTCGTCAACGGCGCGCAGTCGATCATCGACGAGTTCATCAGCTCGGGCGAGGCCAAGTGGGGCCAGCTGTCGAACGTGGTGCTGCTGCTGCCGCACGGGCACGAGGGGCAGGGCCCCGACCACACTTCCGGGCGCATCGAACGCTTCCTGCAGCTGTGGGCGGAGGGGTCGATGACCATCGCGATGCCCTCGACGCCGTCCAACTACTTCCACCTGTTGCGCCGCCACGCGCTGGACGGCATCCAGCGCCCGCTGATCGTGTTCACGCCGAAGTCGATGCTGCGCAACAAGGCCGCCGTCAGCGACGTCCGCGACTTCACCGAGATCAAGTTCCGCTCGGTGCTCGAGGAACCCACCTACGAGGACGGCATCGGCGACCGCAGCACGGTCCGGCGGATCCTGCTGACCAGCGGGAAGATCTACTACGAGCTGGTGGCGCGCAAGGCCAAGGACAATCGCGACGACGTCGCGATCGTGCGGATCGAGCAGCTGGCCCCGCTGCCCAAGCGCCGGCTCAACGAGACGCTTGACCGCTACCCGGCGGCCGAGGAGTTCTTCTGGGTGCAGGAAGAGCCGGCCAACCAGGGTGCGTGGCCACGCTTCGGGCTGGAGCTGCCAGAACTGTTGCCGGACAAGCTAACCGGGCTCAAGCGCATCTCGCGCCGCGCCATGTCGGCGCCGTCGTCGGGTTCGTCGAAGGTGCACGCCGTCGAGCAGCAGGAGATCCTGGACACCGCATTCCGCTGACGCTCGCCTTTTCGACGACGAGCGCGCGTGTCTGTACGGCGACACGCCGCTTTGGCCGGCATTTTGCGCACGCTCGCGCTTAGGGACCAGTGCCCGTCGCGCCGTTGTTTCCGGTCGCGCCGGCGGTCGAGCCCGACCCGCCCGTGCCCCCGGCGCCGCCGCCACCGCCGCTGCCCTGCCCCCCGGTGCTACCCGAGGGACCGATCGGTGATCCCCCGCCGGGTTGCTTGTCGGTGATCCCGCCGGAACCGCCGTCGCCACCCACGCCGCCGGCCCCGCCGGTGCCCCCGGCGCCGCCCACCCCCGCGCTGCCGCCGGACCCCGCCGGGCCGAACAGGCCGCCATCCCCCGCCTTGCCGGCCGCACCGCCGGCGCCGCCCTGGCCGCCCGTGCCGCCGACGCCGCCGTCGCCGCCGACAGCCCCGTTGCCGCCGATCCCGAACTCGTTACCCACGCTCAGCGCGTAGGCGTTGCCGCCGTTGCCGCCCGTGCCGCCGGTGCCGCCCACACCGCCGGTGCCGCCGACGCCGCCGACGCCGCCGCTGCCGGCGGCTCCGCCGGAGCCGAACAGCAGTCCGCCGCGGCCGCCGTCACCCCCGACACCGCCGGTGCCGCCGGTGCCCCCGGTTCCCCCGGCGCCCCCGAGACCGCCGGCACCCCCGCCGCCGCCGACGGAGTTGAGGTCGGGATTGCCGGAAGTCGCGGCGGTGCCGCCGTTGCCGCCCAGGCCACCGTGCGCGGCGATGCCCCCGGTCCCGCCGGTGCCACCGGCGCCGCCCTGCCCACCGGCCCCGCCGCTACCGAATAGCAGCCCGCCGTTTCCGCCGATCCCACCGGCGCCCCCGGTGCCGCCCGCGCCGGCGGTCGCGTCGAGGCCCTTGCCGCCGACGCCGCCGATGCCGCCATTGCCGCCCTGGGCGTCGGCGTTCGAGAGGAGGGCGTTGGGGCCGAAGCCCGCGCCGCCGGTGCCGCCGACCTGGCCCACCGTCCCGTTGTCGCCGGTGCCGCCCGGGCCGCCGACGTTTCCGGCGTTCAACCCGGTGGTGCCGGAGCCCGCAGTGCCGTTGTCGGGCGTGACGGCCGTTGTCCCCGCCAGACCCGTGCCGCCCTGGCCGCCGGCCCCGCCGCTGCCGAACAACACGGCGCTGCCGCCGGCCCCGCCGGTCCCTGGGTTGCCGCCGTTGACGCCGACGGCGGCGGCCCCGCCCAGCCCGCCGGTCCCGCCGTTGCCATTGAGCAGGCCGCCGGCCCCGCCGTGGCCGCCGTTCGCGCCGGCGCCGCCGCCACCGCCGGCGCCGCCGTTGCCGAACAACCCGGCATCCCCGCCGTTTCCGCCGGCCACGCCGTTGGCCGTTTGGCTGAAGCCGGTGCCGCCGTTGCCGAACAGCAGCCCGCCCGCCCCGCCGTTCGGGCTCGCCGCCGTCCCGTTGCTTCCGTCGCCGATGAGCGGGCGCCCCAGCAGCGCCTCGGTGGGCGCGTTCACCACCCCGAGCAGGTCCTGCTCGACGACCTGCAGTGGGCCGGCGTTCGCGGCCTCCGCGCCGGCGTACGCGCCGGCGCCGGCCTGCACCACCTGCACAAACTGCTGATGGAACGCCGCCGCCTGCGCGCTCAGGGTCTGGTAGGCCTGGGCGTGCGCGCCGAACAGCGACGCGATGATCGCCGACACCTCATCGGCGCCGGCCGCCGACAGCTCGGTGGTCATGGCCGCGGCGGCACTGTTCGCCTCGCCCAGCGCCGAACCGATGCCCGCCAGATCCGTGGCCGCCGCCACCAGCGCCTCCGGCGCCGCCACCACGAACGACATCGCTGGCCTTCCGGTCAGAGGAAATCAGGTATCCGCAGATCGTATCGTCGCGCTCGCAACGTATCTGGCGTTTGCTCTAACCCGTCTTGATCGCCATCGCAACGAAATCGAGCCGCCACAGCGACTGAAACAGCTTGCGGCCGAGGTCCTCAAGGCTCGAACCGTCGCCGCGCCGCGGCTGGGTCTCGCCCACTCGCGCGGCGATCTCGCGGATGGTGCGACGGCCGTCGACGTGCTGCACAAAAGGCAATTGGGCGGCGTTGAGGGTCAGGCGCCCCCCGGGCTTGACGAAGTCGGCGCCCGACAGGCCGCACCGCAACCGCAGCGACGGAACGTAGTCGAGAGCGCCGGCCGCCGAAAAGTCAATGGCATAGCTGTCTTTCGGCCGGTCCGGTCGGCACGCCAGGAAAAAATGGCAGGCGCCGAAGACGTGCAGACGTTCCATCACCGACCACAGCTTGCGCTCGGGCAGCGCGTGCACGATCTCGTGGGCCGCGGTTCCCGGACTGAACCAATCGTGCGGGTAATACGGCGCATTGACGAGCCAGCCCTGGAAGTCCAGCCCGGCCGAGGTGACCAGGTCGAGGCACTCGTCGACGTCGTAACTGCGGTCGCGACCGTGCAGGAACGTGTCCACCACCGCGCCGTCGTACCGCAATTCGTCGCCCTCGATTTTGAGATAGCTCTGGACGTTGTGATCCGCGGAGAGCCCCGAGATCGTCGCCTTGACCACGTCCACCGACGCTTCGTCCTGCCCCAGCCCAAGGTCGCGAAAGGCCGATTGCAGCTGCTCGACGCCTCCTCGGCCATACTTCGCGTAAAGCGTCAAACCGATTGCGCCGTCACGCCGCAGGCACGCGCCGAGCGATTTCATACCCACCAGCGGGTCGGCCATGTGATGCAACACCCCGGTCGACACGATGAGGTCGAAATCCTTTCCGAGCGTGGGCAATTCCTCGATCGGGAGCAGGTGCAGGTCCAGGTTCCACAGGCCGTGCTTGTCCTTCAGATATTGCTGATGGTCCAGCGACGGCCGGCTGATATCGACCCCCACCACCTTTGCGTCCGGGTTCTTGTAGGCGAAGACCGCCGCCTGGTTGGTGCCGCAACCGGCGATCAAGATGTCGAGGTCGCGCTTGTATTCCCGGTCGGGCCATAGGATCCGGTGGAAGTCGACGGGGTCGAACCAGTACCAGACGCCGCTGGGTAAAGCGTCGAGGTCCTGGATGGGTTGTGGGTACCGCCACCGCTGGTATTGATGGGAGACAACATCGGCGCGCGGATCGTCGGTCATTTCGGGCGCAAGCTCCTTGCGGGGGCGTGGATCGCTGGTAGGGAGCATCCCAGATGCACGGGTGCGCGGCAGCGTTATCGGCGATCGGCTGCGCGGGGCCGGGGTAACCCGTAACCCCGGGTACCGTCTAGCCTCGACGAGAGCCGATACGAGGAGGGTGCTCATGCAGGGATTCGCGGGGAAGGTCGCCGTGGTCACGGGCGCCGGTTCGGGCATCGGGCAGGCGCTGGCGATCGAGCTGGCCCGCTCGGGCGCCAAGGTGGCCATCAGCGACGTCGACACCGAGGGCCTGGCGCGGACCGAGGAGAAGCTGAAGGCGATCGGCGCGCCGGTCAAGGCGGACCGGCTCAACGTCACCGAGCGGGAGGCCTTCCTGGCCTACGCGGACGCGGTCGCCGAGCACTTCGGCAAGGTCAACCAGATCTATAACAACGCGGGCATCGCGTTCACCGGGGACGTCGAGGTCAGCCAGTTCAAGGACATCGAGCGGGTGATGGACGTCGACTTCTGGGGCGTCGTGAACGGCACCAAGGCGTTCCTGCCGCACCTGATCGCCTCCGGCGACGGTCACGTCGTCAACGTCTCCAGCGTGTTCGGGCTGTTCTCGGTGCCCGGGCAGGCGGCGTACAACGCGGCCAAGTTCGCCGTGCGGGGCTTCACCGAGGCGCTGCGGCAGGAAATGGCGCTGGCCCGTCACCCGGTCGCGGTGACCACCGTGCACCCGGGCGGCATCCAGACCGCGATCGCGCGCAACGCCACCGCCGCCGAGGGGCTCGACCCCGAGCAACTGGCCAAGCTGTTCGACAAGCGGCTCGCCCGGACCAGCCCGGAACGCGCCGCCAAGGTCATCCTGGACGCGGTCCGCAAGAAGAAGGCCCGGGTGCTGGTCGGCACCGACGCCAAGCTGTTGGACGTGATGGTCCGGGTGGCAGGCCCGTATTACCAGCAGCTGTTCGGCCCCGTGATGGGCCGCCTGATGCCCAAGCCCTGACCCCTAACCGCCGAGTCTGCGCTCAGCGCGCCCAATCCCGGCTTGGGCTCAAGTGATCGCTGCAACACCTGGTTTGTTCAGAGGGGTGTTGCCGCGTGGGTTATCAGGGTGGTTTTCGTGGTCATGGTGTGCATCTAGACGTCGAGTCGAAGGCGTCGGTGACCGAGGAATTCTGGCGGGCGGTGCGATCGGGGTTGTCTCCGACGGCGGCCGCGACGGTGGCCGGGGTGTCGGGTGCAACGGGGCGCAAGTGGGCTAGGGCGGCGGGGTATCAGACCAACCCCAAGCACCACGGCCAGCAGTACTCGCAACAGGTCAAGAAGGCGTTTTGGGAAGCACTGCGGTCGGGGTTGACCCCGACGCAGGCGGCGGTGAGCGCGGGTGTGTCAGAACACAGCGCGCTGCGCTGGATTCAACAGGCTGGGTATGTGCCCAGAACATCGTTTTGCCCTGATCAAGCCGTCGATACGGTGCCGCTGACCCAGTCGCTGTCGTTCGTCGAGCGCTGCCGGCTCGAGGAGCTGCTCGAGATCGGGTGCTCGAAGGCTAAAGCGGCGGATGTGTTGGGGCGGCATCGATCGACCATCGTGCGCGAGGCTCGCCGCGGGGCCACCGGGTCGGGATATCGTGCGCGGGTCGGACAAGACGTGGCCGAGGCCCACGCCAAACGCCCCAAACCACGCAAGCTCGAGCAGCACGGCGCCCTTGCTCGATGAGGTTGTGCGACGCTTGAAAAAGCGGCACAGTCCCGAGCAGATCGCCCGCCGGCTGCGCGAAGACTTCCCCGATGATCCGGAGATGTGGGTGTCACACGAGACGATCTATCAGGCCATGTATGTCCAGCCCCGCGGGGAGCTGGCGCGGCTGGTCAAGACCGCGCTGCGCACCGGCCGGACACAACGAAAACCGCAGGGCCGCACGACAACCGATAGCCGCGGCCGGATCAAGGACATGATCAACATCAGCGAGCGCCCCGTCGAGGCCAAGGACCGCGCGATCCCAGGCCACTGGGAAGGCGACCTGATTCTGGGCGCTCACGGGCAAACCGCGATCGGTGTCCTAGTGGAACGAACCACCGGATTCGTCGTGCTGCTGCACCTGCGCGGCGATCACACCGCGGCCACCCTGGCCGAGGCGATCACCGCCAAAATCCCCGAGATCCCCGAGATCTTGCGTCAATCGCTGACCTGGGACCAAGGCAAGGAAATGGCCCTGCACACCCAGATCACCCAAGCCACCGGCCTACCGATCTACTTCTGCGACCCCCACACCCCCTGGCAACGCGGCACCAGCGAGAACACCAACGGGTTGCTGCGCCAATACTTCCCCAAAGGCACCGACCTGTCCTTTCACGGCCCCGGGATCCTCGACAACGTCGCCGCCGAACTCAACGCCCGACCCCGCAAACGCCACAACTGGCGCACCCCCGCCGAAGAACTCGACCGACTACTCTCAAACCCATCCGCATTTGTTGCAGCGAGCGCCTGAATCCAAGCGGCGAAAACACGCGCTGAGCGCAGACTCGATGCCCAACACTTACCGCCCCAGCGGGTGTTCGGCCAGCCACCCGCCCGCGACCGCCTGCGGGTCGGCGCCGGCGGCCACCTGCCGGCGCATGTCGGCCAGCGCCGCGGTGTCCAGCACGCCGGCCACCTCGTTGATCGCCAGCAGCTGCCGATCGGAGAGTGCGTTGCGCCGATACAGCGGCACCACGTTCTCGGCCTGGATCAGCGCGGGCTTGCCGTCGGCCAGCGCGACCAGGTCGCCCGGGCTGGCGGGGTCGGCGGTGGTGGTCCACCCCGCCGTGGGCTGCCCGGCCCGCACGGCGTCGAAAAGCGCCGCCTCGGAAGGGAATTGGCGCGGTAACGGGAGCCGGCAGGAACCCACCGCCGCCGGCGCGGTAAACCCGGTGACCGCCCCGATGGCCAGCCCGTCGCAATGCGCGGGCAGCGCGCTCAGGTCCGCGGTGAGGTCGTGGCCGCCCCACGCCTTGGCGGTGGCCCGCGTGACCAGCAGCACGGGCTTGTCCTCGGCGGCGGTGGTGTAGTCGCCGGCCAGCACGCCCTCGGGCAGCGCGGCGATCATCGCGCGGTAGACCTGCGCGTCGGACATCGCAGTCGCGCCGGGCTGCAGCAGCCGCAACGTCTGCCCGGTGAACGCGGGCACGACGGTGAACGCGCCCGAGTCCAGCTTGGCCATGGGGTCGGGGACGGTTTCGGGCCGGGCCGCGAAGCCGTAGGACCGCAGCGCCGCCGCGTAGACGGCGGCCAGCAGCGACGACTGCGATCCGACCACCAATTCGGGAGGCGGGCGTCGCTCGCCGCAGCCCGCCAGCGCCAGCAGCGCGGCCAGCAGCGCGGCGGCCAGCCTGCTCACACGGAAGAGTCGGCAGCGATCGCGACGGCGGCGGCGACCGCTTCCCCGACCCGCGAGTCCAGCGGGCTCGGGACGATCCGGTCGATCGCGAGGTCGTCGCTGACGACGGAGAAGATCGCCTCGGCGGCGGCCACCCTCATCTTCTCGGTGATGCGGCGGGCCCCGGCGTCCAGCGCGCCGCGGAACACCCCGGGGAACGCCAGCACGTTGTTGATCTGGTTGGGGAAGTCGCTGCGGCCGGTGGCCACCACCGCCGCGTACTTGGCCGCGATTTGGGGGTGGATTTCCGGGTCCGGGTTGGACAGCGCGAACACGATCCCGCCCGGCGCCATGGTGGCGACCAGCTCCTCGGGGACGACGCCGCCCGACAGCCCGAGGAACACGTCCGCGCCCTCGAGCGCCTCGACCAGGCCGCCGGACAGGCCGTCGGGGTTGGTCCGCCGCGCGAGATCGACCTTGACGCCGTTCATGTCGTCGCGCCCGGTGTAGAGGATGCCGCGCGAGTCGACCACGGTGATGTCCGAAACACCCATCGTCAGAAGGAGATTCGTGCACGCCACGCCTGCGGCCCCGGCGCCGCAAACCACCACCCGCAGCGTGGACATGTCGCGGCCGAGCAGCTTGCTGGCGCCCATCAGCGCGGCCAGCACGACGATCGCGGTGCCGTGCTGGTCGTCGTGCATCACCGGGCAGTCCAGCGCCTCGATGACCCGCCGTTCGATCTCGAAGCAGCGCGGCGCGGAGATGTCCTCGAGGTTGACGGCGCCGAACGTCGGGCGCAGCCGCACCAGCGTTTCGACGATCTCGTCGGGGTCCTTTGTGTCCAGCACGATCGGGATCGCGTTCAGCCCGCCGTACGCCTGGAACAGGGCGCACTTGCCCTCCATCACCGGCAGCGACGCCGCCGGCCCGATGTCGCCCAGGCCGAGCACCGCGCTGCCGTCGCTGACGACGGCCACCAGCCGGCTCGACCACGTGTAGCGGGCGGCCAGGGTGCGGTCCGCGGCGATGGCGCGGCTGACCTGCGCCACGCCCGGGGTGTAGGCGATCGACAACGCGCGCTGGGTGTCCAGCGGCGCGCTCAGCGCTACCGAAAGCTTCCCGCCCACGTGCGCGTCGAAGATCTCGTCGTCTCCGATGGCCAGCTGCGGGTGCGCGGTTTCGGGCATCGCACCAGGGTAAGGGCTACCCATTAGTAGGCCTAATTTCCGCTGGATCGGTTCAGATGAGCCCCAGCTCCGTGACCGCGTTGCGCTCGTCGGCCAGCTCCGCGGTCGACTTGTCGATCCGCCCGCGGGAGAACTCGTCGATGTCCAGGCCCTGCACGATCGACCAGTCGCCGTCCTTGGTGGTCACCGGGAACGAGGAGATCAGGCCCTCCGGCACGCCGTAGGAACCGTCGGACACGACGGCCATCGACACCCAGTCACCCGCCGGGCTGCCCAGCAGCCAGGAGCGGGCGGCGTCGATGGTCGCCGACGCGGCCGACGCGGCCGACGAGGCGCCGCGCGCGTCGATGATCGCCGCGCCGCGCTTGGCGACGGTCGGGATGAAGTCGTTCTCGATCCAGGCCTGGTCGCCCACGACCTCGGCCGCGTTCTTGCCGCCGACCTCGGCGTGGAAGACGTCGGGGTACTGGGTGGCCGAGTGGTTGCCCCAGATCGTCATCTTCTTGATGTCGGTGACGGCGGCGCCGGTCTTCTTGGCCAGCTGTGAGATCGCCCGGTTGTGGTCGAGGCGGGTGAGCGCAGAGAACCGCTCCTTGGGAATGTCGGGCGCGTTGGTCATCGCGATGAGCGCGTTGGTGTTGGCCGGGTTACCCGTGACGCCGACGCGCACGTCGTCGGCGGCGACCGAGTTGAGCGCCTTGCCCTGCGCGGTGAAGATCGCGCCGTTGGCCTCGAGGAGGTCGCCGCGCTCCATGCCCGGGCCGCGCGGCCGCGCGCCGACGAGCAGGGCGAGGTTCACGCCGTCGAAGATCTTGTTCGGGTCGGCGCCGATCTCGACGCCCGCCAGCATCGGGAACGCGCAGTCGTCGAGCTCCATCACGACGCCCTCGAGCGCCTTGAGCGCCGGCTCGATCTCCAGCAGGCGCAGCTCGATCGGGCGGTCGGCGCCCAGCAGCGCCCCGCTGGCCAGGCGGAACAACAGGCTGTAGCCGATCTGGCCGGCGGCGCCGGTGACGGCGACCTTGACAGGACTTGCGCTCACTTCGATTTACTCCTCGGGACAGTTGCGGTCGACGTCGAAACTAGCGCACCGCCGTCGGCGCGAAATCTCCGGTCCACGCGGCGCGCGGAGTCTTCACGCCGCGTTTCACCAGCACGCGTAGCATTAGGCACCGCTTTCCCGACCCGCGCCGCGATCGGAGGTGAAGGTGTTTCCCGGACCTGACGCACTGCCCGAAGTGCTGCGACCGCTCGTACCCGAGCCGCGCGAGACGCGCACCCAGCCCGTCGAGCAGCCGCCCATCGAGACCCTGGTCGACTGCGCCGTCTACGCCGACGGCAATCGGCTGCCGGGCAAGTTCACCTACGGGGCAGCGCTCACCCGGGTGCGCCAGTCCGAAGTTTTCGGGCAGCCGGCGTTCGTCTGGGTGGGGTTGCGGGAGCCGAGCCTGGCCGAAATGCAGGAGGTCGCGGACGTCTTCGGGCTACATCCCCTGGTCGTGGAGGACGCCGTATGCGCGCACCAGCGGCCCAAGCTGGAGCGATACGACGAGACACTGTTCCTCGTCCTGAAGACCGTGAATTACGTCCCACACGAATCGGTGGCGGCGGCCCGCCAGATCGTCGAAACCGGCGAGGTGATGGTCTTCGTCGGCAAGGACTTCGTGGTCACCGTCCGCCACGGCGAGCACGGCGGGCTCTCCGAGGTGCGCAAGCAGATGGAGGCCGACCCCGAGCAGCTACGCCTGGGGCCGTACTCGGTGATGCACGCCATCGCCCATGAGGTGGTGAACCACTATCTCGAAGTGAGCCACCTGATCGAATCCGACATCGACAGCATCGAGGAGGTGGCGTTCTCGCCGGGCCGCAAGATCGACGTCGAGCCCATCTACCTCCTCAAGCGCGAGGTCGTCGAACTGCGCCGGTGCGTCAACCCGCTGTCGGGCGCGTTCCATCGCATCCAGGTGGAAAACAAGGACTTGATCTCCAAGGAAGTGCGGCGCTACCTGCGCGACCTTGCCGACCACCACTCCGAGGCCGCAGAGCACATCGCCAGCTACGACGACATGCTGAACTCACTGATCCAGGCGGCGTTGGCCCGGGTGGGCATGCAGCAGAACAACGACATGCGCAAGATGGCGGCGTGGGCCGGTATTGCGGCGTTGCCCACAGCGGTCGCCGCGATTTACGGGATGAACTTCCATTTCATGCCCGAGCTGAACTGGACGTGGGGCTACCCGGGCATCATGGCCTTCATGGCGCTCTCCTGCTTGATCCTGTATTTCCAATTCCGCCGCAACCACTGGCTTTAACTCGCTTTCTCTCGCGAGCAGACGCAGAATCGCACGCTTTCGCGATGATTCATGCGAGTCTGTGTCTGCTCGCGAAAGCAATCAGTCGGGTTGCGCGGCGGGGCGTTTGGGATCCAGCACATCGACGCCGTCGTTGCTCCAGGCCTGCCGCATCGCCTCGGCCCCCTTGAGCCGGACCCACGCGGCCTCGGTCGCGGTGATCGGGGTGGCCGACAAAAAACGAACCGGGTCACTGGGCGGGTCCAGCGGCAGATCGGCAATGGCGCTGTCACCCAACAGAACCGCCGTGAACGGCACCCGCGCCGACGGGGACGCCCACAGCGGCGAGCCGAGGTCGATCAGGGCGTCGGCGACCAGCACCACGCCGTCGACGGCCGGCGTCGCCGCCAGCACCGCCACACTGCGGGCGATGCCGGTGACCGGCCCGGGATCCCGCAGCCGCAACACGATCTCGGCGCGCGGGCCGCGCAACGGGTCGGCCACCATCTCCGACGGATCGGTCATCGGGTGGCGCGAGCAGCCCAGCGACACGTAGTGAACCAATCCTTCGCTGCGAAAGCGCAGCACCTCAATGGGTTCGGTGCCCAGGAACGTCACGCTCGCCGAGTCCGGCTCCAGGTCGGCGAAGTGGGCGCGCAGGTGCGCGCGCACCAGGTCCGTGATCACTCGGCGAGGGGCAGCGTCAGGTTCGCCCCGGAGTCGGCGTCGAACACGGCGACCTTCGTCGTGTCGAGCGCCAACTCGATCGACTGCCCGATGGCCGCCTTCGACTCCGCGGGAACCCTTGCCACGAACTGGTTTTCGTGCACCTCCCCGTGGGCCTCGAGGTCGTCCAGCTGGGCCGCATGCACGGCCGGGCCCGCGGTGGTGAAGTACACGTACTTGTCGGCGCCCAGCGATTCGACCATGTCGACCTTGACCTCGAAGGTCAGCGCCCGGATGCGCTGGTACCCGTCGATCAGGGCGGCGTCGGCCAGGTGCTCGGGCCGCACGCCGACGATGACGTTCTGCGGCCGCGGGTGTTGCGAAATCACCTGCTGCACCTCGGGCGTCAGCATCACCTCGCCGAACGACAGGTTAAGCCCGTTCGGCGTCAGGTCGGCGGGGAAGAAATTCATCGCCGGCGAGCCGATGAACCCCGCGACGAACAGATTGGCGGGACGCTCGTAAAGCTCGTCGGGCGTGCCGATCTGCTGCGCCACCCCGCCGTGCATCACCACCACCCGGTCCCCCAGCGTCATCGCCTCGGTCTGGTCGTGGGTGACGTAGACGGTGGTGGTGCCCAATCTGCGCTGCAACCGGGCGATCTCGCCGCGCATCTGCACCCGCAGCTTGGCGTCCAGGTTGGACAGCGGCTCGTCCATCAGGAACGCCTTGGGGTGGCGCACGATCGCCCGGCCCATCGCGACCCGCTGCCGCTGTCCGCCCGAAAGCTGGGAGGGCTTGCGGTCCAAAAGCTCGGTCAGGTCAAGGGTTTTGGCGGTCTCATCGACCTTCTGCGCGATCTCGGCCTTCTTCATCTTCGCCAGGGTCAGCGGGAACGCGATGTTCTGCCGCACGGTCATGTGCGGGTAGAGCGCATACGACTGGAACACCATGGCGATGTCGCGGTCCTTGGGTGCTTTCTCGTTCATCCGCACGCCGTCGATGCGCAGCTCGCCCGACGAGATGTCCTCAAGCCCGGCAATCATGTTCAGCGTCGTGGTCTTGCCGCAACCGGAAGGGCCGACCAGGATCAGGAATTCGCCGTCGGCGATGGTGATGTTCAGGTCCTTCACCGCCGCGGCGCCGTCGGCGTAGCTCTTGTTGACGTTTTCCAACACAATCTCGGCCATCGCGCTATCCCTTCACAGCGCCAGAGGTCAACCCGGCGACAATCCGTCGTTGGAAAATTAGAACAAAAACGATGATCGGGACGGTAATCACGACGGCCCCGGCCGCGATCGAACCGGTCGGTTCCTCGAACTGCGAGCTGCCGGAGAAGTTCGCGATCGCCACCGGCGCGGTGATGGCCGCCCTGGTGGCGGTCAGCGACAAGGCCAGCAGCAGGTCGTTCCAGGCGAAGATGAAGACCAGGATCGCCGCGGTCACCAGGCCCGGCGCCGCCAGCGGCACGATCACCCGGCGGAAGGCCTGGCCCGGCGTGGCGCCGTCCATCTTGGCCGCCTTCTCCAGGTCCCACGGGATCTCCCGGAAGAACGCCGACAGCGTGTAAATGGCAAGGGGCAGAGCGAAAGTGATGTACGGCAGGATCAGGCCGGGCCAGGTGTCGAACAGGCCGAGCGCGCGTTCGATGTTGAACAACGGTGTCACTAGCGAAATCGCCGGGAACATCGCGATCAGCAGGGTGGCACCGATCAGGGCCCGCTTGCCTGGAAAGTCCAGCCGCGCAACGGCATAGGCCGCCATCGCCCCCAGCACCACTGCGATCGCCGTGGTGATCAACCCGATCCCGATCGAGTTGATCAGCGCCGAGCTGAAGAACTCGCCCCGGAAGATGCCGCGGTAGTTCTCCAGGGTCACCGACGACGGAATCAGCTTGCCGTCCTTGACCGTTGACGACGGTTTGAGCGACAGGGACGCGATCCACAGCACCGGGACGAGCGCGTACACCACGACCAGCGTGTCGATCACGGCCCACAGGGCGGCGCGCGGGTTAGCGGCCATCGCCACCACCGGGCGCCGCCGCGCCGAACACCTTGATGTAGACGAGCGCGATGATGCCCACGCAACAGAAGATCAGCACGCTGATCGCCGAGCCCAGGCCCACGTTGAAGCCCTTGAACAGGTTGTCGTAGCCCAGGATTGACACCGAGTCGGTGTTGTTGGCGCCGTCGGTCAGCACGTAGATGTTGTCGAAGATGCGGAAGGCGTCCAGCGTGCGGAACAGCAGCGCGACCACGATCGCCGGCCTGATGATCGGCAGGGTGATCCGGGTCAGCCGCCGCCATGCACTGGCCCCATCGACCTGCGCGGCCTTCAACAGGTCCTCGGGCACCAGCGCCAGCCCGGCCAGCAGCAGCAGCGCCATGAACGGCGTGGTCTTCCACACCTCGGCGAGCACCACGATTCCCAGCGACGGAATCTGTTGCGTCAGTGGGGCGCTCCCCTGTGGCAACAGGTTGGCCAGGTAGCCGGTCCCCGGCGTCCAGGCGTAGTACCAACTGTACGACGCGACGACGGTGACGATGCCGTAGGGGATCAACACCGCGGTGCGCACCAGGCCCTTACCGACCAGCGTGCGGTGCATCACCAGGGCCAGCGCCAGTCCCACCACAAACTCGATCGACACCGAAACCGCGGTGATCCCCAGCGTCACCAAAAGCGCCGTCCACCAGTACCGGTCGGTCAGGATCGTCTGGTAGTTGCCCAGCCCGATGAAGGCGGTGTCGCCCGGCGTGGCAAGGTTGTTGCGCTGCAGGCTAAGCCACACCGCGTAGCCGATCGGGTACGCCGTCACCGTGAGCATCACGGTCGCGGCGGGTGCGACGAGGGCGAAGGCAAGCCGCCGTTCCGCCATGAGGCTCACGGCAGCAGCCCCTTGCCGTCGATCGCCTTCTGCGCCTGCGCGGCGAGTTCGTCGGCCGTGCGCTCCGGGTCGATACGGGTGATCGGGCTCAGCGCCGCCGCCAGCCGCAGCGACAACGCTTGGTACACCGGCGTTGCCGGGCGCACGGCCGCGTCGGTGAGCTGCTGGCGGATCACCGTGTACATCGGATACTTGGCCTGAAATTGCGGATCGGAATACAGCGACGTCCGCACCGCGGGCAGGCCGCCCTGGATCGACACGTACTTCTGGCTCTGCAGGCTGCGCAGGCAGCGCACCGCCTCGAACGCCTCCGCGCGGTGACGGGTGGTGCTGGCCACCGCCAGGTTCAGCCCGCCGATGGTCACCTTGGCCGGCCGGCCCGGCGCCACCCGCGGGTAGGGCGCGAAACCGAAGACCTGCCGGCTTGCCTCATAGGCGATGCGGAATTGCTCGTCGGTGGGCACGAACGTGCCGACGTCGTTGATGCTGCCGGCCAGCGCCGGATCGCGGTTCAGCGGCAGGAACGGCACCCCACCCTTGACCGCGTTTTCCAGCAGGGACGCCAGCACGTAGGGCCAGTTGACCTCGAGCGCGGCCTTGCCCTGCTCCACCGCTAGCCGGGCGGTGCCCTCGTCGGTCCGGCTGATCGACGGGTCGGCCCCGGGCGCGGTGGCCACCGACTTGAGGACCCGCAGGGCGTCGACGGTGGCCGCACGGTGTTCCGGCGTGTCGGTCAGCGTGACCCGCCGGCCGTCGTCGGAGAGCACCTGCCCACCGGCGCTCACCAACAGCGTGTTGAACCACACCACCAGGCCCTCGCCCTCGTTGGCCTGCGCGGCGATCCAGGCGGGCTGGCCCGCGGCGTGCAGCCGGGCCGCCTCGGTCACCATCGCGTCCCAGGTCGCGGGCGGCTGCGCCACCAAATCCGGTCGGTACCAAAGCAATTGCGTGTTGGTCGTCACCGGTGCGCCGTAGAGCCGCTGCTTCCAGCGCGCCGACGCGAGCGGACCCGGCAGGGTATCGACGGTGGCGTCGGCCTCGGCCTGCCCCGCGGGATCGTCGGACAGCGGCAGCGCCCAGCCCGCCTCGGCGAACTCCGCGGTCCACACCACGTCCAGCGCCATCACGTCCAGGCCGCGGTCGTGCGCGCTGAGGCGCCGGGCCAACTGCACTCGCTGCTCGCCGGGACCCCGGGGCAGGCTGACGTGCCGGACCGTGAACCCTAATTGCGCCGTGCACTCCTGCGCGACGGCGGTGAACGTGGCCGCGTCGGTGGCGGGCGTGTAGAAGCTGACCACCACCCCGGAACCGGGCGCCCCGCAGCCCGACAACAGCGCCGACGCGACCATGACCGCCGCCAGGCCACGACGACCCATCAGATCGCCAAGCGCGCCAGCAGATCCCGTGCCTTCTCCGCGTTTTGCGGATCGCAGAGCACGTCGTAACGACCGGCCACCAATTGCATGGTGGAGCTGAAATCCCTTGTGCCACGGGCCATCGCGTACGGGACGGCAGAGGTGATCAGGCCGAAGAACACCCCGGCGACCAGGCCGGTGACCAGCGCCGCCCAGGGATTGGGGCTGAAGAAGCCCAGCACCAACCCGATGAACAGGCCGAGCCAGGCCCCGCTGATCACCCCACCGCCCAGCACCTTGGGCCACGACAGGCGGCCGGTGACGCGTTCGACCTGCATGAGGTCGACGCCGACGATCGTCACCTGCTGCACCGGGAACTCTTGGTCGGAAAGGTAGTCCACGGCGCGCTGCGCCTCGGCGTAGGTGGGGTAGGAGCCGACGGGCCAGCCCTTGGGCGGGGTCGGCAGCGAGGGCACGCCGCGCCGGCCGGCCGCCGCGCCCGTGGGCGTGGCGCCGGGAACCTGTCCGGGCTGGAAAGGACTAGTCATCGCCGCTCATTCTCCTCCGCCTCGGCCATCCTCTCATCCCGAGGCCGTTTTGCTAGGTTGAGCAGCATGTCAGCTCCTGGCGGCGCCACCGACGACGCCAACGCGCCGCAAGGCGGCCGGGACGATTGGACGCCGCCCTGGGATCCGCCCGCGATCGACTATCCGGCGTATTCGCCGCCGGACTACCCGCCGGGCTACCCGCCTGGTTACCCACCCGGCTATCCCCCGCCGATGCCGCCGGGCTACGGCGCCCCGCCGATGCCACCCGCGCCCTACCCCCCGCCCGGCTACGGGCCCCCCGCGTACCCGCCCCAATATCCCGGCTACGGGCCGCCGTCCTATCCCGGCGGCTACTACGCGACGTCGGACTACCGGGTCCAGCCCGGCACCAACGGCATGGCGATCGCGTCGCTCATCTCGTCGTTCACCGGGTTCCTCTGCTGCGGCATCGGCTCGATCCTGGCCATCGTGCTCGGCGTGGTCGCGCTGAGCCAGATCAAGCAGACCCGCCAGGAGGGTTACGGCCTGGCCGTGACGGGCATCGTGATCGGCGCCGGCACCCTGGTGGTGTTTTTGATCGTCGCGATGTTCAGCATCCGTTCCCATTAACGCGGCGCATCGGCAAAGCGGGCGTGGCCGCCCCGCCATCCGGGCGGCGCCTGAATAGGCTCTCTGGCATGGGACCGGTCAACAGGGTGTACGTCGCGCGGCTCCCGCGAATGATGGTGTTGGGTCCGCTCGGCGAAAACTTCGGCCGCGTGCGCGATGTGGTGATCAGCATCAGCATCGTGCGCCAGCAGCCCCGCGTCCTGGGACTGGTCGTCGATTTGGCCACGCGCCGCAGCATTTTCATCCCGATGCTGCGGGTCGCCGCGATCGAGCCCAACGCCGTCACGCTCAACACCGGCAGCGTCTCGTTGCGCCACTTCGAGCAGCGGCCGGGCGAGGTGCTGGCCATGGGTCAGGTGCTCGACACGGTCGTCAAGGTCAACGATCCCGAACTGCCGGAGCTGGCCGGCCTCGACGTCGTCATCACCGACCTGGGCATCGAACAGACCCGCACGCGCGACTGGCTGGTCACCCGGGTCGCCGTGCGCACGCAGCGGCGGCTGGGCCGGCGCGGCCCCGTGCACGTCGTCGACTGGCAGAACGTCCAGGGGCTGACCCCGTCGGCGCTGGCGCTGCCGGGCCAGGGCGTGGCGCAGCTGCTGGACCAGTTCGAGGGACGCAAGGCGGTCGACGTGGCCGACGCGATCCGCGGGCTGCCGCCCAAGCGCCGCTACGAGGTGCTCAAGGCGCTCGACGACGAACGGCTGGCCGACGTCTTGCAGGAGCTGCCCGAGTTGGATCAGGCCGACGTGCTCTCGCAGCTCGGCACCGACCGGTCGGCCGACGTGCTCGAGGAGATGGATCCCGACGACGCCGCCGACCTGCTGGGCGTGCTGAACCCGACGGACGCCGAGATGCTGCTGACCCGGATGGACCCCGACGAGTCGGAACCGGTGCGCCGGCTGCTGACCCACTCGCCCGACACCGCGGGCGGCCTGATGACCTCGGACCCCGTGGTGCTCACCCCGGACACGTCCGTCGCCGAGGCGCTGGCCCGGGTCCGCGACCCCGACCTGACCGCGGCGCTGTCGTCCATGGTGTTCGTGGCGCGCCCGCCCACTGCCACCCCCACCGGGCGCTACCTGGGCTGCGTCCCGTTGCAGCGGCTGCTGCGCGAGGCGCCGGCCGAGCTGGTCGGCGGGATCGTCGACAGCGACCTGCTGACGCTGACGCCGGAGACCCCGCTCGGCGCGGTCACGCGCTACCTCGCCGCCTACAACCTGGTGTGCGGACCCGTGCTCGACGACCAGAACCACCTGTTGGGCGCGGTGACCGTGGACGACCTGCTCGACCACCTGCTCCCGCACGACTGGCGGGTAGACGTGCAGCAGCTGGACACCACCGGCCGAATCGAACAACGATTGGGAGGGTCCGGGTGAGCAGGTCCACGGCACCGCGACGGCTTTACACCCCCCGGACGTCGCGCCGGTATTCGCCGCGCGTCGACCCCGAGGCCGTCGGGCAGATCACCGAGTCCATCGCGCGTTTCTTCGGCACCGGCCGCTACCTGCTGATCCAGACGATCATCGTGATCGCGTGGATCTTGGTGAACGTGTTCGCCGCGGCGCTGCGCTGGGACCCGTACCCGTTCATCCTGCTGAATCTCGCCTTCTCCACGCAGGCCGCCTACGCGGCGCCGCTGATCCTGCTGGCCCAGAACCGCCAGGAGAACCGGGACCGCGTCGCGCTCGAAGAGGACCGCCGCCGCGCCGCCCAGACCAAGGCCGACACCGAGTACCTGGCCCGCGAGCTGGCGGCGCTGCGGTTGGCGGTGGGCGAGGTCGTGACGCGCGATTACCTGCGGGACGAGCTGGAGGACCTGCGTTCTATGCTGGCCCGGTTGCAGCCGGAAGGTGCGGACCGGGAGGCCGTGGGGGCCGGCGACGACAGGGAGCGGGCGGCTAAGAAATCCCGCTAATTCTCAAATCCCCCATTGCGCCACTCCCGTCACGGGGGTTATGTATTGTGATCTGGTTCACGAAGCTAAGCAGGTAGTTTCCCGACCTTAGGACCGTCGAGTGCGCATTGGGGCACGCTGGGGTAAACGCCCCGACGCCGCGGCCGAGCGGCAGCGCGCACGCCTGACAAAATCGCCGGCTTTCGGCGTCGCCGTCATCACTCCCCTGGTCTTCGCCGGAGCGGTCGGCGGCGCGGCCCCCACACTTCCCGGGCGTACCCCGGCGGTGCACAGCCAGGTCATGCCCGTGCGCGACGCCGCGATTTTTCCGGTGGCCGCGGTCTCGCCGACCGTGCCCGACACCACCGGGCCCGTCGTCTTCGCCATCGACCGGGCGCCGACGGCTTTCCACATCGCCGAGGCCGCCCCGTCGGCGCCGCCTCCCCCGATGATCGTGAGTGCGCCTGGCGCGCTTGGCATTCCGTCGGTCGCGCTCGCCGCATACCGCAGCGCCGAACAGAAGATGGCCGTCGCCGCGCCGGGCTGCGGCGTCAGCTGGAACCTGCTCGCCGGGATCGGGCGCATCGAGTCGGGCCACGCGAGCGGCGGCGCCGTCGATGCGCGCGGCACCGCCGTGGTGCCGATCTATGGCCCCGCGCTGGACGGCACGCTGCCCGGCAACGAGGTCATCCTGCAGAGCACCACCGGCAACCGCCCCACCTACGCGCGCGCGATGGGGCCGATGCAGTTCCTGCCGGGCACCTGGGCGCGCTACGCCGCCGACGGCAAGGGCGACGGAACCGCCGACCCGCAGAACCTGTTCGACGCCACCCTGGCGGCCGCCCGCTACCTGTGCAGCGGCGGGCTGAACCTGCGCGACCCGGCGCAGGTCATGTCGGCGATCCTGCGCTACAACAACTCGATGGCCTACGCGCAGAACGTGCTGGGCTGGGCCGCGGCCTACGCCACCGGCGTGGTCCCCGTCGACCTGCCGCCGATGACCGGGCCGCCGCCGCCGCTGGGCAACGCGCACGACGACCATCCGGAGGGCCTCGGGCCCAACCTGCCGATGAACGTCATCGGCCTACCGTCGGACGACTTCTTCTCGCGGACGCCGCTGATCGACCTGAGCGGGACGCCGCCCACCGGCCAGCAGCCGATGTACCCGTGGATGTCGCCCCCGCAGCAGCAGGCGCCCACGCAGCTGCCCGGCTGCACTGTGATCTGCATCGGCCCCCAAAGCCCGGCGCCGCCGGCGCCTTTCGGGCAGCCGGCCTTCGCGCCGCCGCCCCCGCCCGCGATGCCCGCGGCCCCGCCCGCCGGTCCCGGCGGCCCGGGTCCCGCCGGTGCGCCCAGGGCGCCCGGTCCGGCCGGCTAACCGGTCCGACCACGCACGCCTACACTCGGCGGTGATGACCACCGATCTAGCTGCCGCCATCCGCACCGCCCTGGGGAAGGTGATCGACCCCGAATTGCGCCGTCCCATCACCGAACTCGGGATGGTCAAGAGCGTCGACGTCGACGCCGACGGCGGAGTGCACGTGGGGATCTACCTGACCACCGCCGCCTGCCCGAAGAAGACCGAAATCACCGAGCGGGTCGCCGCCGCGGTCGCCGACGTGCCCGGCACCGGCGCGGTCAAGGTCAGCCTGGACGTGATGAACGACGAGCAGCGCACCGAGCTGCGCAAGCAGCTGCGCGGGGACGCCGCCGAGCCCGTCATCCCCTTCGCCCAGCCCAGCTCCCTGACCCGGGTCTACGCCGTCGCGTCCGGCAAGGGCGGCGTCGGCAAGTCCACGGTCACGGTCAACCTGGCCGCGGCGATGGCCGCCCGCGGCCTGTCGGTCGGCGTGCTGGACGCCGATATCCACGGCCACTCCATCCCGCGGATGATGGGCACCACCGACCGGCCCACGCAGGTCGAGTCGATGATCCTGCCGCCCATCGCCCACGAGGTGAAGGTCATCTCGATCGCCCAGTTCACGCAGGGCAACACCCCGGTGGTGTGGCGCGGGCCGATGCTGCACCGGGCGCTGCAGCAGTTCCTGGCCGACGTGTACTGGGGCGACCTGGACGTCCTGCTGCTCGACCTGCCCCCGGGCACCGGCGACGTTGCCATCTCGGTCGCCCAGCTGATCCCCAACGCGGAGATCCTCGTCGTGACCACCCCCCAGCTGGCCGCGGCCGAGGTCGCCGAACGCGCCGGCAGCATCGCCCTGCAAACCCGCCAGCGCATCGTCGGCGTCGTGGAGAACATGTCCGGGCTGACGCTGCCCGACGGCACCACGATGCAGGTGTTCGGCGAGGGCGGCGGCCGGCAGGTCGCCGAGCGGTTGTCCCGCGCCGTCGGCGCCGACGTGCCGCTGCTCGGTCAGATCCCGCTGGACCCGTCGTTGGTGGCCGCCGGCGACTCCGGCGTCCCCGTCGTGCTCAGCGCGCCGGACTCCCCGGTCGGCAAGGAACTGCGCGGCGTGGCCGACGCCCTGTCGTCGCGAAAGCGCGGGCTGGCGGGCGTGTCGCTGGGGCTGGACCCCACGCGCCACTGACTCACTGCCGGCGAGCGACCGTGTTTGTACGCCGACACGCCGTCATAGGCGTGCATTTGCGGTCGCTCGCGCCGAAGGATCAGGTCGCGTCGGTATCGAACGGCACGGGGCCCTCGACGGGCCGCGGCGCAGGCGCCGCCGCGGGCGGGGCGCCGTTCACCGGCCGGTCGAAATTCCCGGTCAGGAACGAGTCGTCGCCGTCCAGCAGGTGCTTGGTCAGCGCGGCGCGCGGCGTCATGCCGCGCAATTTCTGCAACTCAGACAGCGGGGCGCGCAGGTCGTCGAACTCGGGCCCGATGTCCTCGCGCAGCTGGCTGGTCACCCCGCTGAGGTAGTCGCGTGCCTGCCGCAGCGCGGTCGACGTCCAGCGGATGGCGCCGGGCAGGCGCTCCGGCCCGAGGATGACCAGTCCGACCACGACGAGCACCAGGATGTGCTCCCAGCTGAGGTTGGAGAACATCGCTAATCCGGGTCCGGTTTGACCGTCAGCGTGACGTGCCGGCCGTCGCGGACCACCTCAACCGGGGAGTCCTGGCCGATTGTCAGCAGCCGGACGGCAACGACGAACTCGTCTGCGTCGGCGACCTTGCGGTTGCCGACTTTGACGATCACGTCGTTCTCCAAAATCCCGCCCTTTTGCGCGGGGCTTCCCGCCTTGACGTTGGCGACCTGCGCGCCGGAGGCGATCGCGTTGCTCACCGAGCGGGTGCTGACCCCCAGCGTCGGGTGCACGATCTTGCCGTCCTTGATCAGCGTCTGCGCGACCTGCTTGGCCTCGTTGATCGGGATCGCGAAGCCCAGCCCGCTGGCGCTGTCCGACAGCGACTTGCCCGCGGTGTCGATGCCGATCACCTGGGAATCCATGTCGATCAGCGGGCCACCGGAGTTGCCGTGGTTGATCGAGGCGTCGGTCTGCAGCGCGTCGATGACGGTGTCGGTGTCCGAGCCCTCCCCCGACAGCGGCACCGGCCGGTGCAGGGCGCTGATGATGCCGTGGGTCACGGTGCTGCGCAGCCCCAGCGGCGCACCGGCGGCGATCACCTCGTCACCGACCCGCACCTTGTCGGAGTCGCCGAGCCGGGCCACGGTCAGGTTGTCGACGTTGTCGACCTTGAGCACGGCCAGGTCGGTCTTCGGGTCGCGCCCCACCAGGTTGGCGGGGACTTCCTTACCGTCGTTGAACACCACGGTCGTCTTGAACTGGCTGGGGTTGTTGGCGGCCTCGGAGATCACGTGGTTGTTGGTGACGATGTAGCCGCGGCCGTCGATGACGACGCCGGAGCCCTGCATGCCCTCCTGGTCGCTCTTCGACTCGATGGTCACCACGGCATTGGCGGTCGCGGCCGCCACCTTGGCGAACCGGCCGGCCGGCGACTCGCCGTTGCCGTTGGTCGCCAGGCTCACCTTCGAGGTGGTGAACGCCTCGACGACCTCGGCCGTCTTACGACCGATCACGCCGCCGATCACACCGATCACCAACGCGATCAATAGCAGCACGGCCAGCGCCAGGTAGGACACCTTGCGCCCGAACAACACGTCGCGCACCCCGAGCTTGCCGGTGTAACCCGGCACGCCCGGCGGAGGGGCCGGCGCCACGGCCGGGGTCCCCAGGGCGGCCCCGGCGGCGGGGTCGCGCCAGGGGTCCTCGGCGCCCTCCGGCTCGGCGCCGTCCTGCTCGGCCGCCAGCGCGCCGGCATCGATCGGGTGGCGCTGCAGCGTGTCCGCGGTGCCTACGGGCTTGCCGAAGGCCTCCTCGAGGACGGGGTCGGCCGGCTGATCATGGGGTGTGAATTCGTCCTCGTCGCGGTACTTCGTCGGGCGCACGCGATCGGCTACGAAGGAGCCCTGCTGCCCGGCGGGGCGGCTGAACAACTGACGCGAGGCGGGGTCGACCGGAGGCCGTGAGATGGGACGCGGCGCCAGGCGATTACCGCCCTGGTTTCCGCCGTCATTACGGTCGTCGGAGGTCACGTTACCCCTTTGGATTCTCTTCTCGAGGGCTCGAGACAGGCCGCTTACGAGGCGCGCTGCGGCGCCGCGGCACTGTGGTTGTCCACCCTAGTATCCACGGGTGCGGCGACTATCGGCGCTTACGCTGGTCGCGCGTATCACGCTCGGAGGTGTCGTCGTCGGACGGGTAGTGCGGGATCTCGGACAGCAGCCCGAGCAGGTTGCTGGGGATGCGGATCGGGTGGGAGTCGCGCAGCGCGGAACGCGCCCGGCTCTGATCCTCGACCTCGGCCGCGCAGTCCGGGCACAGGGAGAGGTGGTGCGCCGCCCGCAGGTGCGCATTCATCCGCAGCTCGCCGTCGACGAACGCCGCGATCGCCTCGATGGACAGGTGCTCGGTGGAGCGGAACCGGCGGGGCGCGCCGACGGGCTCGTCGCTCTGGGAGGCGAACTGGGCGGGCAGCCAGGAGAACGCGCGGCGAAATACCTCTCCCCGGTCGGCCATCACCACATCCCTTCGGGAAACTCTAAGATTTCTAAGCCGCGCATAATTCGAATGTAGCGCGGCCGAGCCCCCGGCACCCCCCGTACGGCCCGCAAAACCCCACGATTCGCGGCCAAATTCGCCAGTGGGCTGTGGATAGCCCACGACACACGTCGGGCGCGGCCGGGCGGCGTCGGAGCTACAGTGAATCCGCATCATGTCCGGATGTGGGTTCGCCGCTGCCCCTCGGATCGACGGGGCGGCCTCCCGGGGCGCTCGCTCCTCAGCGTGCGCCGGTAGGTGGGTGCGTTTGATGGGGAATTCTCCCCATTTTCTGGAGCGCTCGAATTGACAGCACCGCGACGACGTCAGATTCCGGTGCCGCGCTTGTTGGAGCGCGAGACGGTGCTGGCCGAGCTGGTCGGGCTGACACGGGGAGTGCGCGGCGGCGCTGGCCGGGTGGTATTGCTGCGCGGTGAAGCCGGGGGCGGCAAGACCGCGGTGATCACCGCGTTCACTGCGGGGCTGGACCGGTCGGTGCGCGTGTTGGCAGGCGGCTGCGACCCACTCAGCGCGCCACGGCCGCTGGGGCCGCTGCTCGACGCGCTGGTCGGGCTGGGCCCCGCGGCCGACGCGCTGGGCGCCGCGATCGAGGCCAGTGATACGGCCGCGCTGTATCGCCGGCTGCTGGCGCTGCTGCGCGACGGCCACCGGTGGGTGTGGGTGATCGAAGACGCCCATTGGGCCGACGGGGCCACCGTGGACCTGATGCGGTTTCTGGCCCGGCGCATCGGGTCGCTGCCGCTGCTGTTGCTGGTGTCGTACCGCGACGAAGAAGTGGACGCGCAGCATCCGCTGGCGGTGGCGCTCGGGGATGTGGCAACCTGCGCGGCGGTGAGCCGCATCGCGCTGGAACCGCTCAGCCGTGACGCGGTGGCCGCGTTGGCCACCGGCAGCGGGCTCAACGCCGACGAGTTGCACCGACTCACCGGCGGAAACCCGTTCTTCGTCACCGAGGTGCTCGCCGCCGGCACCGACGCTCGGGGCGGAAAAGCTCTGCCGCGCAGCGTTTCCGAGGCGGTGTGGGGTCGGCTAGCTCGGCTGTCGGCGGCGGCCCGCGACGCCGCGAAGGCGGTAGCCGTCTGCGGTCCGCACGCCGATCCCGCGCTGGTGCACCGGCTTTGTCCGGCGGCCGACGCGGGACTGGCCGAATGCCTCGACGCGGGAATGCTTGTCGCTCAAGAGCGCTCGATCGCGTTTCGCCACGAACTGGCCAGGCACGCGACGCTGGACCGCATCGACGGCCACCAGCGCAAGCTCTTGCATGCCCGCGCGCTCGCCACGCTCGCCGAACCACCGGTCGACCCAAACACGTTGGCGGCCCTGGCCTTTCACGCCGACGAGGCCGACGATCCCGAGGCCGCCGTCCGGTACGGCGTCGCCGGCGCGCAGCGCGCCGCGGGACTGGGGGCACACCGCCAAGCGGCCGAGCTCTACGGCCTAGTGCTGCGCCACGCCGACGCCTCGCCTCCCGAACGGAAGGTGGCCTGGCTGGAGCGGCACGCGCGGGCCGCTTATCTGGGCGGGCGCGTGCAGGCCTGTGTGCGTTCGTACCGCGACGCCATCGCGCTGCGACGTCAGCTTGGGGATCCCTTGGGCGAGGGCGACGATCTGCGCCGGCTCTCGCACGTGCTGAGCCGGGCCTCCGAGGCGAGAAAGGCAGGACAGGCGTCACTGCGGCTGCTGGAGCAGTGTGGGCGCACCCCGCAGCTGGCATGGTCGCTGGCCCACATGGCCGAGTTGTCCTTCATGGCCTACGACCCGGCCTGCGACGATTACGCGCTCCGCGCGATCGCGCTCGGCGACGCGCTGGGCCTACCGGACGTGTCGATGAAGGCGCGGTACTACTCCACGCTGGCGGCGGTCCTGCGCACCGGTGCGGGGTGGGACGAGCTCGCCTCGGCCTGGCGCGAGACCATGGGCACCGCGGACCTCGCCGAACTGGCGGGAGTCATGGGTTCGGGGCTGTGCTGGCAAGCCTCGCTGCACCACGAACTGGATCGCGCCGAGCGCTACATCGCCGAAACCACCGCCTTTTGCTCCGACCACGAGCTGGGCACGTTTGAGCCACTCGCGGTCTCCTCTGCCGCGGTGGTCGCATTGCACCGCGGGGACTGGGCAGGCGCAGCCGCCCGCGCCGAGGATGTACTGTCCCGACCCGCGATGACCCCGCTGCATCGGCTGCTGCCGCTGCTCACGCTGGCGTTGATCCGCGCCCGGCGCGGCGAAGGAGCCGTCTCCGCGCTGCTCGACGAGGCCCTGGCCGCCGCCGAGCCCGACGACTTCTTCCGCCTCGGGCCGGTGTGGGCGGCGCGCGCCGAGGTCGCCTGGCTATGCGGGGACGACGAGACCGCGCTCGCCGAGGCGCGCGCGGGGTTGGCCACCGTCGGTGACCAGACCGACCCGTGGTGGGTCGGGGCGCTGCATCGCTGGGCCCATCTGGCCGGCGGCGAACCCGGTGACAACCACCGGGCGGGCACCCTCTTCGAGCTGGAGGCCGGTGGCGACTGCCGAGGCGCCGCCGCCGGGTGGACGCGCCGCGGTTGCCCCTACGAGGCGGCCATCGCCCAACTCGGCGGCGACACCGCCGCAGTGGAGTCGGCGCTGGCCACCTTCCGCCGCCTCGGCGCCAAGGCCGCCGCCCGCCGCGCCCGGCAACGCCTCACCGAGCTGCGCGGCACCACGCCACGCACCCGGCGCGCGGACATCCGGGCCGACCCCGACGGACTATCGCGCCGCGAACGGGAAGTGCTCACGCTGATCGCCGCCGGGCACAGCGACGCCGACATCGCGACCAAACTTTCCATCAGCCGCAAAACCGTTGGCCACCACGTGGAATCGATCCTGACCAAACTGGGCGTGGAGAACCGCACGCAGGCCGCGGCCCAGGCCCGGCAACTCAAACCTTCGACTCCTGATCCGGCTTACACCTCGAAATAGCGGCGAATCGCCTGCCCACTGTGAAGCACGAAGCGCGTCCCGCCGGCGGGGCAAGTCGGAATTGGTAGCGAATCGACCGTCGTGCAGTTGCCAGGATTCAAGGGTCCCTGGGAGATGCCCGGCCAGATAACCGGGCAGACAGACAAATAGGGAATTTTCCCCATCAACGAACCCCCGCCCCCCGGGCACACTTCGCATTGAGCCGCCCGACTCGATCGCGGCAGCACGGCGCACAAGCGAAGGACAGACGGACATGAGCGGACGAAACCACCTGCGAACGGACCCGGACGACCCCGAGAAACGCCTCGCCGATCTGGAAAATCAGCTCGCCGAGCAGCGACGGATCGACCTCTGTTCGAAGATTCCGTCGCGATCCCACGCCGATACCCGGCTTCGCGCGGTTCATTTCTCAACTCCCCTTCGGGGGTCACTGATGCGTCGGTCCGCCATCGTCGCGTCCGTTGTGCTGCTGATGTTGGGGATCGGCGGCGTCGTCGTCCTCGTGTTCTATAACTCGCTGTTCGGCAACTACAGCGGCGATGGTCACGGCGAAAAGGGCAACGCGTATAGGGCCTACGGCGAGGTGCCGATCCCGGGAACCCAGACATTGCACCTGCCCGCCGGACAGGTGACGATCACCTTTCATGCCGAGACCGGCGGCGTTCCGGATGCCGGCCTGCCGATCCCGGACCTCCAGCTGAACATCGCGCCTCCCACCGGAGTGGCCCATCCGAAAGTCACCGAAACCGCCGGGGGGACAACGAGCGTCGATAACGACTCGCGGCGGCAAGTGTGGGTGGCAGAGATCCCGCGGGACGGTGACTACCAAATCACCACCGACGGCCAAGTCGACCAATTCGTCAGTGCCCGGCTGGCGTTCGGGCACCCCGAGATCGGCTCGTTCCGAATCCCAACACGGCTCCGGCCCGGAGCAGGGGTGTTCGCGACGCTGATGTTCTTGGCGTCAGCCGCGTTGTACAGGCGCACGCGCCCAGAACACGGAGGGGGCACGCCAACCACCGCGACGGCGGGCCTGGAGATCTCCAACAAGCGACGAGACAAGCGCGACGACATGATGCACCTGAGGATGGAAGCTGGGCTCAGCGCCGGGAGGGCACGCGCTGAAGCGGTTCTGGGACAGGCACTCAGGGTGCTCCTGGCCGCCGGGCTCGTATTGTTGCTCGTCGGACTGGTTGGACGAGCTGTCCTACCGTCCGTCGGCTTCGGGTGGTTGGTCTCGATCGGCCTGGCGCTATCCGGCGGCGCGGCATTCCTCTTGGTAGTGCGGGGGTTGTATACGCTGCGCGTCGTTAAGAAGGTGCGATGGCAGGACGGCACTATCACGATCCGCACGGTCGAACCCGGCCCGGTCGGCGAAAGCGGCCAGCGTGTCGTCTGTGAGGTCGAGCTGAAGCCCATGCCGCGCGTCGTCTACGAAGCACATCCGAACCCAACGGCGCGAATCACCCGGGTGGCGACGACGGCCGGACCACTTGACGCCCGGTGGCTCGTCGTCGGCGTGACGATGCGCTGCCGAATCGATCGTGCCGAGCTTGAGTACTTGCTGCGGGCCTTCCCGTATGCCGCGCCCGACGCCCCGCTCCCGTCCGGCGGCAGCTTGACTTTTAAGAGGGCGTAGGCGTCCTAAGCCGACTTGACCTGTGCCGCGTCGCCGTGTTGCGGGTGCACGGCTAAGTAGTCGCGCAGCGCCTGGCGCCCGCGGTGGATGCGGCTGCGCACGGTGCCGAGCTTGACGCCCAGGGTGGCGCCGATCTCCTCGTAGGACAGGCCCTC
This sequence comes from Mycobacterium sp. NGS34, assembly GCF_059812845.1. NCBI lineage: Bacteria > Bacillati > Actinomycetota > Actinomycetes > Mycobacteriales > Mycobacteriaceae > Mycobacterium > Mycobacterium sp. NGS34. The sequence goes on along the minus strand of NZ_JCALDM010000012.1, from coordinate 60,783 downwards.
GATGTCACACAGGACGACCGCGGCGCGGAATTCCGGCGGCAGCGAATCCAGCGCGGCCTGCAGGTCGGGCCCGAGCCGCGAGTCGTGGTAGATCTGCTCGGGGTTGGGCTCGTCCGCGGGCACCCGGTCGTAATCCTCGGGCAGCGCCTCCATGCGGATGCGGGCGCGCCGGCGCACCATGTCGAGGAACAGGTTGGTGGTGATGCGGTGCAGCCAGCCCTCGAAGGTTCCGGGCTGGTAGTTCTGCACCGAGCGGAAAACCCGGATGAAGGTCTCCTGGGTCAGGTCCTCGGCGTCCTGCTGGTTGCCGGAGAGCCGGTAAGCAAGCCGGTACACGCGGTCGGCGTGCTGGCGCACCAGCTCGTCCCACGACGGCATGGCCGCCTTGTCCCCGGTCGCGTCGAACACCGCGGTGCCCTGCAACGCGTCCGTCGTCTCCACCCATTCGTCGTCCCGGCAGTCCTGGGCGTGCGACATGGTGGTCGGGCTCAAAAGCGCTGTGGTGATTGGATCCTCCAGAATTGGCCTGCCGTCGAAGCTCGACAGCTCATCGACCGCGTCAACGCGGAGTTCCCAGCGTGTATTCCCATTCCGGCGATTTGTATTCCCGGTCCCCCGCACCCCGCGTTCCATATGCATACCGTCGCCCATCGGCGTATGCGGGGCATAGGAGCAATCTGAGGTTTGGCTGAGAAACCATATCGTTACGAGCGTTGAGCAGGGCGAATCCGTCGGGCAGTGAGCTGCGTCGCGCCACGGGCTCCGGGCGTGTCGTGGCGGTCCGGCTAAGGCGCGCCTGCCCGAGAGCGCCGCGAATTGGAATACGCTGCGGGCATGGACGGCACCGACGAAAAAACCCCCGCCCCGGCGGCCTCCAGTCGAGCCGAATCGCTGGTCGCGCACGCCGAGGCGTCGATATCCGAGGACGCGCTCCTGGCGGCCGCCCGCGAACGCGCCGAGGAGATCGGCGCCGCGGCGGTGACGCCCGCGGTCGGGGCGCTGTTGAGCCTGCTGACCAAGCTCAGCGGCGGCAAGGCCGTCGCCGAGGTGGGCACCGGCGCCGGGGTCAGCGGGCTCTGGCTGTTGTCGGGCATGAGCGACGACGGGGTGCTGACCACGATCGACATCGAGCCCGAGTACCTGCGGATCGCCAAGCAGGCGTTCTCCGACGCCGGCGTCGGACCGTCGCGCACCCGGTTGATCGGCGGCCGCGCCCAGGAGGTGCTCACCCGGCTCGCCGACGAGTCCTATGACCTGGTGTTCATCGACGCCGACCCGATCGATCAGCCGGACTATGTCGTCGAGGGGGTGCGGCTGCTGCGCTCCGGCGGCGTCATCGTGGTCCACCGCGCGGCGCTCGGTGGCCGGGCGGGCGATCCCGCGGCCCGCGACGCGGAGGTGACCGCGGTGCGCGAGGCTGCCCGGCTGATCGCCGAGGACGAACGGCTCACCCCCGCCCTGGTGCCGCTCGGCGACGGCCTGCTCGCCGCGGTGCGCGACTAGTGGGCTAGGCGGGCCAGGCCTCGGGATAGATCCGTTCGACGCGGTCGCGTTTCGTGTACATGTCCCAGTAGATCTGGGCGAGGTCGTCGGGGTCGGCGAGCGGAAATGCGCCGGCCGACTCGGAGTCGGCCTGCGCCGCGGCGGCCACCGCACCCATTTCACTGCCGACGATGAGAGCCCCGATCGACAGCGTGCCGGCGTAAACACCGGTGCCGGCCAACTCGCCGTTCAGCGAGTACAGCCAGTTGCGGGTGGCGGCCATCACCGGGCCCACACCGCTGAGGTGCGGTATCGCCTGCACGGCGGAAACGCCCTGGGTGAGCAGGAACGCACCTTGACCGCGCTGGATCCACTCCTGCAGCACGGCGCGGGCAACCTCCACCGGCGTCAGCAACAGCAGCGGGATGAGGCCTTCCAAGGTGGCCGCGTCCACCTCGACGGCCGGGGTGAAGCCCTGCTCGCCGCCGATCGGCCCGTACTCGATCACGTCGATCTGGCCGAAGCGCTCGCGAATGGCCCCGATCAGCGCCCCGACCTGGGCGGGCTGGCTCAGATCGGCGGTGAACCCGGCCGCCTCGATGCCTTCCGCGGCCAGCTTCTCCACCAACGCGTCCAGGCGGTTGCGCCGGCGGGCCACTAGGGCGACGCGAAAGCCTTCGCGCCCGAAGCGCCGGGCGACGGCCACACCGAGACCGGAACCGGCGCCGAAAACTGCAATCACTTTGGACATCCGAAGCGCTCCTTAACGGGTTGAGACGAGGCGTGATCGCCAATTCCTACTATTTGTGCGTAACGCCATGATGGGCCAGTATTGGAGGGCTTACAAAAGGCACATCGATGTGCGTGCCGGAGAGGAATGTGTGCAATGCAGGCCGCAGCGCAACCCGGTGCGCCCCTCGGCGAGGGGCCGTGTGCCGGCATCCCCGCCGACCGGGTCGCCTTCATCCGACAAGTGCTGGATCGCGTCGGAGATAAGTGGAGCCTCCTGGTGCTAGCGGCACTGGCGGCCGGGTCCCGGCGCTACACCGACCTGCAGCGCGAGGTTCCCGGCATATCCCAGCGCATGCTCACCCTCACCCTGCGCCAACTCCTGGAGGACGGGCTGGTGACGAGGACCGCGTACGCGGAGGTGCCACCGCGCGTGGAGTACGCCGTCGCCCCGCTGACCCACGGGCTGATCGAGATCGTCACATCCCTGGTCGATTGGGCCTCGGAACACCACGACGAGATACGCCGGCACCGAACCCGCGCAACCGAAGCCGCCGCGTCCGCGGGGTGACCGCCCCGCGGGACTAGTTTCCAGCGCGAGCAGACGCAAAAGCCCCTGCAAGCGCGGCGGTTCGGGGGCTTTTGCGTCTGCTCGCGCCAACGAATCTTTACGAGTTCCTGACGGGGCGCCCCCTTGACCGTCGGCTGAACGCGCGTTTAATGTACTGAACATGCGTTCAGCCGACCTGACCGCAACGGCTCGAATCCGCGACGCGGCCATCGAGCAGTTCGGACAGCACGGCTTCGGCGTGGGGCTGCGGGCCATCGCCGAAGCCGCGGGGGTGAGCGCCGCGCTGGTGATCCACCACTTCGGCTCCAAGGAAGGCCTGCGCAAGGCCTGCGACGACTATGTCGCCGAAGAGATCCGCAACATCAAATCGGAGACGATCAAATCCAACGACCCGGCCACCTGGTTCGCGCAGCTCGCCGAGATCGAGGAATTCGCCCCGATGACGGCCTACCTGGTGCGCAGCATGCAGACCGGCGGCGACCTGGCGAAGATGTTGTGGCGCAGGATGATCGACAACACCGAAGCGTACATGGAAGAGGGTGTGCGGGCCGGGACGATAAAGCCCAGCCGCGATCCGAAGGCCAGGGCCAAATACCTCGGCATCAACGGAGGCGGCAGCCTGCTGCTCTACATCCAAATGCACGACACTCCAACCGATTTGCGTGCGGTCCTGCGCGACTACGCCCGGGACATGATCCTGCCGGCCCTCGAGATCTACACCGAGGGCCTGATGGTCGATCGCACCATGTACGACGCATTTCTGGCAGCACAAGAACAAGGAGAATCCCATGCCGGCTGACAACTCCGCCAACGTCGCACCCATCGAAATTCGCGGCCTGACCAAGAACTTCGGCGCGGTGCGCGCGCTGGACGGCCTCGACCTCACGGTGCGTGCGGGAGAGGTGCACGGTTTCCTCGGGCCCAACGGCGCCGGGAAGTCGACCACCATCCGCGTTCTGCTGGGCCTGGTGAAGGCCGACAGCGGAAGCGTCCGGTTGCTCGGCGGCGATCCGTGGACCGACGCCGTGGAACTGCACCGCCAAATCGCCTACGTGCCGGGCGATGTCACGCTGTGGCCGTCACTGACCGGCGGCGAGACCATCGACCTGCTGGCCCGCATGCGCGGGGGCATCGACGACGGCCGCCGCGCCGAGCTCATCGAGCGCTTCGACCTCGACCCGCACAAGAAGGCCCGCACCTACTCGAAGGGCAACCGGCAGAAGGTCTCCCTGATCTCGGCCTTCTCGTCGCGCGCGCGGCTGCTCCTGCTGGACGAGCCGAGCAGCGGCCTGGACCCGTTGATGGAGAATGTGTTTCAGCAGTGCGTCGCGGAGGCGCGCGACCGCGGCACGACCGTCCTGCTGTCCAGCCACATCCTGGCCGAAACGGAAGCGCTCTGCGAGAGGGTTACCATCATCCGCGCCGGCCAGACCGTCGAGAGCGGCACCCTGGAGTCCATGCGGCATCTCAGCCGCACCTCGATCCGCGCCGAAATGATCGGGGACCCAGGCGATCTCAGGCGGATCAAGGGCGTCGAGGACGTCAGCATCGACGGCAACACGGTGCGCGCCCAGGTCGACAGCGAGAGCCTGGGTGAACTCATCCGGGCCCTCGGCGACGCCGGCGTGCGCAGCCTCGTCAGCCAGCCCCCGACCCTCGAGGAACTCTTCCTGCGCCACTACGACACCACGGACAAGGTCTCGGCATGAGCACCGCGACCCTCGATCGGCCACGCCACCCGGCGCACCCGGCGCCCCGGGCCGGTTCGAATTTCTCCGGGACGCTTGGGATGCTGCGGCTCTATCTGCGCCGCGACCGGGTCTCGTTGCCGCTGTGGGTGCTGCTGCTGTCGGTGCCGCTGGCCAGTGTGTACGTCGGCAGCGTCCTGAAGGTCTACCCTTCCGAGACCGCCCGCGCCGGGTTCGCGGCATCCATCATGGCCAGCCCGGCCCAGCGCGCGCTCTACGGCCAGGTCTACAACCACAGCGTTGGCGCCGTTGGCATTTGGAAGGCCGGGATGTTCCACCTGCTGATCGCGGTGGCGGTCATCCTCACGGTGATCCGGCACACCCGCGCCGACGAGGAGACCGGCCGCACCGAACTGGTGGACTCGACCGCGGTCGGCCGGTACGCCAGCCTGAGCGCGGCCCTGCTGCTGTCGTTCGGGGCGTCGATCGCCACCGGGGCGATCGGCGCGGCGGGGTTGCTCACCACCGACATCCCGCGCGGCGGGTCGCTCGCCTTCGGCGCGGCGCTGGCATGCTCCGGGCTGGTCTTCACCGCGGTCGCCGCGGTGGCCGCGCAGCTCTCGCCGAGCGCCCGCGTCGCCCGCGGCACCGCGTTCGCGGTGCTGGGCACGGCGTTCACGCTGCGCGCCATCGGCGACGCCGGCGACGGAACGCTGTCGTGGCTCTCGCCGCTGGGGTGGTCGCTGCAGGTCCGTCCCTACGCGGGCGACCGCTGGTGGGTGCTGCTGCTGCACGTCGCGACGACGGCCGTGCTCACCCTGGTGGCCTACCGGCTGCTCGCCGGCCGCGACGTGGGCGCCGGGCTGATTGCCGAACGTCCCGGCCCCGGCCGGGCCGGGCCGCGGCTGGGCGGCGTGGACGGCCTGACGTGGCGGCTCGACCGCGGCGCGCTGGTGCTGTGGACCGTCGGCCTGTGCCTGTACGGCCTGCTGATGGGCAGCGTGGTGCACGGCATCGGAGACGAGCTCGGCGACAGCACCATGGTGCGCGACATCGTCGCGCGGATGGGCGGCACCAGCGCGCTGGAGGAGGCGTTCGTCGCGGTGGCGTACGCCATGATGGGCATGGTCGCGGCCGCGTTCGCCATCTCGCTCGCCCTGCGCCCGCACCAGGAGGAGACCGGCCAGCGCGCCGAGACCACGCTGGCCGGCGCGGTCTCCCGAACCCACTGGCTGGCAAGCCATTTGGTGGCCGCCCTCGCCGGGTCCGCGGTCGCGCTGCTGGTCAGCGGCGTGGCCGGCGGGCTGGTCTACGGGATCGCGGCCGGCGACGTCGGCGGCAAGCTGGCCGTCGTCGTCGGCACCGCGGCCGTCCAGCTGCCCGCCGTGTGGCTGCTGGCGGCCGTCACCGTCGCGGTGTTCGGCCTGGCCCCGCGGTTCACGCCCGTGGCATGGGGCGTGCTGATCGCGTTCATCACCGTGTACCTGATCGGTTCGCTGGCCCGGTTCCCGCAGTGGGTGCAAGACCTGGAACCGTTCGCGCACACGCCGCGGGTCGGCGCCGACTTCACCGCCGCGCCGCTGTTGTGGCTGCTGGCCATCGACGCCGCGCTGATCACCTTGGGAGTCATGGCTTTTCGACGCCGTGATCTACGTTGCTAGGGAGGGCACGATCATGAAAACCGCTATTCGGCTGACGGCATCGTCGGTCTTCGGAACCGCCGCGACCATCTTGATCCTGTTCGGACCGGCCGGCACGTTCAACTATTGGCAGGCATGGGCTTTCCTCGCCGTGTTCACCGCGGCGTCCCTCGGCCCCACGATCTACCTGGCCAAGGCCAACCCGGCCGCCCTGCAGCGCCGCATGCACGCGGGCCCGCGGGCGGAACCCCGTGCGGCCCAAAAGGTCATCATCACCGGCTCGTTCCTGGTGCTCTTCGCGATGATGGCCTTCAGCGCCCTCGACCATCGGATGGGCTGGTCGACGGTCCCGGCGTGGGTATCCGTGCTCGGCGACGCCCTGGTGGCGTCCGGGCTCGGTCTCGCCATGCTGGTGGTCATCCAAAACAGTTACGCCGCGGCCACCGTCACCGTGGAGACCGGCCAGAAGGTCGCCTCCAGCGGCGTCTACAAGCTCGTGCGGCACCCGATGTATGTCGGGAACGTCATCATGATGGTGGGCATGCCCCTGGCGCTGGGCTCGTACTGGGGGCTGCTCTTCGTCGTCCCGGGAATCGCGGTGCTGGTCTTCCGCATCCTCGACGAGGAGAAGCTGCTGATCCAGGATCTGCCCGGGTACCGCGAATACGCGCAGCACGTGCGGTACCGCCTGGTGCCGAACGTGTGGTAGCGGCCCTAAGGTATTGGGGTGGCGCGAAATCCGGCACCCGCGCTCGACCGGCCATGGCGACGTCCGGGCGCCCTACGTTACGCACTGACCCGGCTCCGCGGCATCGCCAAGCCGCCGATCACCGTCACTGCGGCGCCACCCGGCATCCTCGTCGAGCGGGACGTCGGCGTCCCCACCCGCGACGGGACGGTGTTGCGGATCAACGTCTGCCGCACGCCCGACGACGCCCCTCGGCCGGTGATCCTCAGCGTGCATCCGTATGGCAAGGACAACCTCCCGCGAAGGCGGGCCGGGCGGTGGACGTTCTCGGTGCAATTCCGTGCCCTGCGCCAGACCCAGCCGATCACCTTCTCCGCCCTGACCGGTTGGGAGGCGCCGGATCCGGCGTGGTGGGCCGGGCACGGCTTCGCGGTGGTGAACGCCGACATGCGCGGCTGCGGCCACTCCGACGGCACCGGAAACCTGTTGTCGCGCCAAGAGGCCGAGGACACCTACGACCTCGTGCAGTGGATCGCCGGGCGGCCGTGGTGCGACGGCCGCGTCGTGATGCTGGGGGTGTCCTACCTGGCCATCACCCAATACGCCGTCGCCGCAATGCAGCCGCCGGCGCTGCGGGCGATCTGCCCGTGGGAGGGCTTCACCGACGCGTACCGTGACCTGACCTTTCCCGGTGGCGTTCGCGAGCTCGGCTTCACCCGGTTGTGGTCGCGCAACGTACGTCGCGACACCCGGCAGCGCTACGACCTCGAGCGGATGCAGGACGCCCACCCGCTGCGCGACGACTTCTGGCTTTCGGTGGTGCCCGACCTGTCGGCCATCAACGTGCCCATGCTGGTCTGCGGCAGCTTCTCGGACAACAACCTGCACAGCCGCGGTTCGATCCGGGCGTTCACGCGCGCCGGTTCCCCCCACGCCCGCCTCTACACCCATCGAAGCGGCAAATGGGCGACGTTCTACTCCGAGGCCGCGCGTGCCGAACAGCTCAACTTCTTCCGCCGCGCGCTGGACGGCGCCGCCGGATCCCGCAGCGTGCGCGTCGAGGTGCGCGAGGACCGTGACACCGTCACCGCGGTGCGCGAGGAAGCCGACTGGCCGCTCCCGCGGACCCGTTGGCGGCCTTTGTATCTCGCAGGCGCCGGCGCGCTGGAGCCCGATCCGCCGACGCGGGTCGGCGGCATCGCGTTCGAAACCGCCTCCAACGCAGCGGCCTTCAGCTGGACGGTCCCCGACGACCTCGAGCTGATTGGCCCGATGGCTGCCCGGCTCTGGGTCGAACTGGGCGGCTGCGAGGACGCCAACCTCTTCGTCGGAGTGGAGAAGTGGCGTGGGGGCCGGTTCGTCGGATTCGAGGGGTCGTACGGCTATGGCCGCGACAGGGTTACCACCGGGTGGCAGCGGGTCTCCCTGCGGGCTCTGGACCCCGAGCTCTCGCGCCCGTGGGAACCCGTCGCGCGATGCGCCGAGCCGCAGCCCGTCTCCGCCGGCGAGGTGGTCGCCGTCGACGTCGCACTGGGCCCGTCGGCCACGCTGTTCCGCGCGGGCGAGCAGCTGCGGCTGGTGGTCGCCGGGCGCTGGTTGTGCCCGACCAACCCGCTGACCGGTCAGATGCCCGCGGCATATCAGAGCTCACCGCGCGGTCGCGTAACGCTGCACTGGGACCCGGACCACGACGCGCACCTGCTGATCCCGGAGATCCCCTGAGCGGCGCCCCGCGCCGTCGGGCTACCGACAAGCCGCGCTAGATCCAGACGCCCTTGCCGACCGCGACCACGCCGCCGGCGCTGATCGCGAAGCGCTCGCGATCCTTCTCGAGATCCACCCCGACCATCTCGCCGGGGCCCACGACGACGTTCTTGTCCAGGATCGCGTGCCGCACCACCGCGCCCCGGCCGACCCGGGCGCCCGGCATGATCACGCTGCCCTCCACGATCGCGCCGTCGTCGACGACGACATTCGACGACAGCACCGAATTGCGCACGGACGCGGCCGAGATGATGCTGCCGGCGCCCACCACCGACTCCTGGGCCGAGCCGCCGTTGACGAACTTGGCCGGCGCCAGGTTCTCCGACTCGCCACGGATCGGCCAGCGCTTGTTGTACAGGTTGAACACCGGGTGCACCGAGACCAGGTCCATGTGCGCGTCGTAGAACGCGTCCAACGTGCCGACGTCGCGCCAGTAGCCGCGGTCGCGGTCGGTGGCGCCGGGCACCTCGTTGTCGGAGAAGTCGTAGACCGCGGCGATCCCGTCGTCCACCAACCGCGGGATGATGTCGCCGCCCATATCGTGATCCGAGTGGTCGTCGTCGGCGTCGGCGCGGATCGCGTCGATGAGGACCTTGGTGGTGAAGATGTAGTTGCCCATCGAGGCGAACGTCATCTCCGGGTCGTCGGGGGTGCCCGGCGGCTCCAGCGGCTTCTCCACGAAGTTGCGGATGCGACCGGACTCGTCGGCGTCGATGCAGCCGAACGCGCTGGCATCGCTGCGCGGCACCCGGATGCCGGCCACCGTCGCGCCGGCCCCGCTGTCGATGTGGAACTGGACCATCTGCTCGGGATCCATCCGGTACACGTGGTCGGCGCCGAAAACGACTATGTAGTCGGGGTCTTCGTCGTAGATCAGGTTGAGGGACTGATAGATCGCGTCGGCGGAGCCGGTGTACCAGCGCGGGCCGAGGCGCTGCTGGGCGGGCACCGGGGTGATGTACTCGCCGGCCAGGCCGGACAGTCGCCAGTTCTGCGAAATGTGACGGTCGAGTGAATGCGACTTGTATTGCGTGAGAACACAAATTCTCAAGTAGCGGGCATTGACCAGGTTGGAGAGCACGAAATCGATCAGCCGGTAGGCGCCCCCGAAGGGAACGGCGGGTTTCGCCCGGTCGGCGGTCAGAGGGTACAGCCGCTTGCCCTCACCGCCGGCCAGGACGATCCCCAGCACGTGTGGCGCTTCCCTCATGGCTACAAACTATCGGCCCCCGCCAACCGCTGCCAGGGGGAGCGGCCTATTGGCCACCGCCTGACGGGCTGTCCGTCAATGGTTTTGGCTCCGCACCGCAGCTCGATCGTCGGCCCGAGATGCGGGCGGCCCCGTCGCCGAACTACGGTTCGGGTATGCGGGTTGCGATGATGACTCGGGAGTACCCACCAGACGTCTACGGCGGAGCCGGGGTACACGTCACCGAACTCGTCGCCCAGCTGCGCCGGCTGTGCCCGGTCGACGTGCACTGCATGGGCGCACCCCGTCCGGATGCCTTCGCGCAGGAGCCCGACCCGCGCATCCACGGCGCCAACCCGGCGCTGTCCACGTTGTCCGCCGACCTGCTGATGGCCAACGCCGCGTCGGCGGCGACCGTCGTGCACTCGCACACCTGGTACACCGGACTGGCCGGGCATCTGACCGCGCTGCTGTACGACATCCCCCACGTCCTGACGGCGCATTCGCTCGAACCGCTGCGCCCGTGGAAGGCCGAACAGCTCGGCGGCGGCTACCGGGTGTCGACGTGGGTGGAGCGGACCGCGGTGCTGGGCGCCGACGCCGTCATCGCGGTCAGCTCGGCGATGCGCGAAGACGTTCTGCGCGTGTACTCCACGCTGGATCCGAGCCAGGTGCACGTCGTGCGCAACGGGGTCGACACCAACGTCTGGTATCCGGCCGGCCCGGCGGAAAGCGGGTCCGTGCTGGCCGAACTCGGGGTCGACCCGGCCCGGCCGATGGTGGCGTTCGTGGGGCGGATCACCCGGCAGAAGGGCGTCGCGCACCTGGTGGCGGCCGCGCACCGGTTCAGCCCGGAGGTGCAGGTGGTGCTGTGCGCCGGCGCCCCCGATACGCCCGAGCTGGCCGAGGAGATCCGGGCCGCCGTGGCCGAGCTGGCCCGGGCGCGCGACGGGGTGTTCTGGATCCAGGAAATGCTACCCATCGGGGAGTTGCGCGAAATACTTTCGGCGGCAACGGTTTTCGTGTGCCCGTCGGTGTACGAGCCGTTGGGCATTGTGAACCTCGAGGCGATGGCCTGCGCGACGGCGGTGGTGGCGTCCAGAGTGGGCGGGATACCCGAGGTGGTTTCGGACGGCGTCACTGGGTCACTGGTGCGCTTTGACGCGGAGAACCCGGCGGCTTTCCGGGCCGGCCTGGCCGAAGCGGTCAATGAGCTCGTCGCCGACCCCGACAGGGCGAAGCGCTATGGCGAGGCGGGACGTCAGCGGTGCGTCGAGGACTTCTCGTGGGCGCACGTCGCCGAGCAGACGCTGGAGATCTACCGGAAGGTGTGCGCGTAAAACCGCCTTAGCTGGTTACGCCCTTGAGCTCGTCACCCAGGGCGGCGGCTTCGTCGGGCGTCAGCTCCACGACCAGCCGTCCGCCTCCCTCGAGCGGTACCCGCATAACGATGCCGCGCCCCTCCTTGGTCGCTTCCAAAGGACCGTCTCCGGTACGGGGCTTCATCGCCGCCATCGAGTGCTCCCTCCAGATTCGAGCTGGTCCGGCTTCGCGGACCTGGTCGGCGCCGAGCATGCCCCGCCAGTGGATTTCCAGCCATACCCGACTTTGAAATGCCAAATCACGCCCTCCATTGTTCCCTATTCGGGTCGGCAGTTACACAAAGACCCGCATCTGATGCGGCATCGAGCCCTCAAACTGGCGTGGCAGGCACCCAGCAACCGCGAATATGGTCATCGACCATGCCGGTCGCCTGCATCAGCGCATAGGCGGTGGTCGGCCCGACGAAGCGGAATCCGCGCCGTTTCAGCTCCTTGGCCATCGCCTTCGATTCGTCGGTGGCCGACGGGATTTCGGAGCCGTCGGCCGGGCGGGGGCGCGGCGACGGCGCGAACGACCACAGCAGTTTGGACAGGTCCTCGGCGGAGCCCAGCTCGGCGGCGGCGCGCGCGTTGGCGATGGTCGCGTCGATCTTGGCGCGGTTGCGCACGATCCCCGTGTCGGCCATCAAACGCTGCACGTCGGCGTCGGTGTAGCCGGCGACCGTCTCGATGTCGAAGCGAGCGAAGGCGCGCCGGAAATTCTCCCGTTTGCGCAGGATGATCAGCCACGACAGGCCGCTCTGGAACGCCTCGAGGCTCATCCGCTCGAACAGGGCCACCCCGTCGTGCAGGGCGCGGCCCCACTCCTGGTCGTGGTAGTCGCGGTAAATGTCGGTGCCGTCCGCCCACGGACAGCGGATTCGGCCGTCGTCACTCACATCTAGTCCTGACGATTCCCGCTGTCCGCCGGTTCCACGACGGCGGGCGGGTCTTCATTCGCGGCGGCCGACGGGGCGTGCACGGCCGCCAGCTGGCCGCGCAGCGCCTCGAGCTCGCGGGCAAGCCGGTCCAGCACCCAGTCCACCTCGCTGGTCTTGTATCCCCGCAACACCTGGGTGAACTTGACGGCGTCGACGTCGGCGCCGGTCACGCCGTAGGCCGGCAGCACCGTCGCCGTCGTCCCGCGCGGCAGCGGCGGCAACTGCTCGCCGCGGCCGAACAAGAGGCTGGCCGCGCCGAACAACACGGTCGCCACCAGCACCAACACCACGAGGTACAGCAACACCAAGGCCACGTCGTCGATATTGCCCTATCCGGCCGACAAACCTAGCGCGGCCTGAGCCCGTTCATCGGCGGCCGGTCGTCCAGCGAGACCGGCGAGGTGTGCGCGGTGTAGCCGTAACCGTCGGGGCCGTCGGCGAAGAACTGGGTCAGCCCGGCCCCGGAGTCGGGGATCCCGCAGCGCGACAGCAGGGTGGCGATGACCTGGCGGCTCATCGCGCCGAGCTCGGCGAGCGGCCGGTTGCGGTGCGCCCGCACGCCGAGGTTGACCTGGGCGATCGCGTCCAGGCCCAGCCGGTCGAAGGTGTCCACCAAGAGGCCGATCTCCACGCCGTAGCCCGGCGCGAACGGCAGCGAGGTCAGCAGTTCGCGGCTGGCCGCGTACTCGCCGCCCAGCGGCTGCAGGATGCAGCTCAGCTCCGGGCGCAGCGCCGCCAGCAGCGGCCGCGCCACCAGCTCGGTCACCCGCCCGCCGCCGGTGGCCGCGCCCGCCTCGCCCACCTTGAGCGGGCGTCGATAGAAGCTCTTGACCAGGTGAATCCCGTCTCCCGTGAGCAGCGGGGCCACCAGCCAGGGCACGAACATCGGGTGCGGGTTGATCAGGTCGGAGTCGACGAACACCACGATGTCGCCGCTGGTCGCCGCGAGGGAGCGCCACAGCGCCTCGCCCTTGCCGGGCCGCACTGGCACCTCGGGCAGGGCCTGTTCGCGGCTGACGACGCGGGCGCCGGCGGCGATGGCGCGGATCTCGGTGTCGTCGGTCGAGCCGGAATCCAGCACGATCAGCTCATCGACCAGGCCGTCGACCAGCGGTGAGATGCTGTCGATCACCGACTCGACGGTGGCTTCCTCGTTGAGGGCCGGGAGCACCACCGAGACCGTCCGGCCGGCCTTCGCCTCTTCCAGCTCGCGGACCGTCCGGCCGCGACGGCCGCCGCGTCGGTCGGCCAGCCAGACGTCCCCGGGCCGCGCGGCGAGCATGCCCACGCCGGCGAGGTCCGCGAGCTCCGTCATGCCAGGCCCCTTACCGTGCGCGCCGGCCGGCGTATCCCCTGGATCGAGGACACCATCTCCAGCACCCGCCGGGTGGCCTCCACCTGGTGCACCCGGAACATTCGGACGCCGGCCGCCGCCGCCAGCGCAGTGGCCGCCAGCGTCCCCTCCAGCCGTTCGGTCAGTTCCACACCCAAAGTCTCCCCGACGAAGTCCTTGTTACTCAAAGCCATCAGGACGGGCCATCCGGTGTTAACAAGTTCGCCCGCGTGTCGCAACAAAAGCAGGCCGTGGAAGGTGTTCTTGCCGAAGTCGTGGGCCGGGTCGATCAGCACCCGGTCCCGTGCGACCCCGGCGGCGACCGCACGTTCGGCGGCGCCGGTCACCTGGCGAATCACGTCGTCGACCACCCCGCGCGTGGCGGTTCCGTAGCTCACCCGGAACGGGCGGGTGCGCGGCAGCGCGCCGCCGGTGTGCGAGCACACCAGGCCCGCGCCGAACTCGGCGGCAACCTCGGGCAGGGCCGGATCGACGCCGCCCCAGGTGTCGTTGATCAGGTCGGCGCCGGCCGCGCAGGCCACCCTGGCCACGCCGGAGCGCCAGGTGTCGGCGCTGATCAGCTGGTCGGGATAGGCGTCGCGCAGCCACTCGATGATGGGCACCAGCCGGGCGACCTCGGTGTCCGCGTCGACCGGCTGGCCCGGCCCGGCCTTGACCCCGCCGACGTCGATGACGTCGGCGCCCTCGGCGATGGCGCGGTGGACGGCGTCGCGGGCCGCCGCGTCGCTGAAGGTCGCACCCCGGTCGTAGAACGAGTCCGGGGTGCGGTTGACGATCGCCATGATCAGCGGGCGATCCCCCGCGACCGGCCGGCCGCAGAACGTCGAATGCACCCGTCCATGGTGCCTGGCCCGGTCCGCGAGTGTGCGGCCAGCCGCACGTTGGACGCCGAACGTGCGGCCAGCCGCACACTCGGCGCAGACGCCGGGCGCACAAATAAATGGGGAAAATTCCCCATCAACCGCGGCCTCCTCCACGCGCACACTTCACAGCGACGGGAGGCCGAGATGTCTTTTGTGATTGCGGCGCCGGAATTCATCGCGGCGGCGACGACGGATCTGTCCACCATCGGTTCGGCGGTCAGCGCCGCGAACGCGGCGGCCGCCACCCGAACGACCGCGCTGCTGGCCGCCGGCGCCGACGAGGTGTCCGCGGCGGTGGCGTCGCTGTTTTCCGGGCACGCAATGGAGTTTCAGGCACTCGGCGCGCAGGCGGCGATGTTTCATGCCCAGTTCGTGGCGGCGTTAGGAGGCGCGGGCGCTGCCTATGCGGCCACCGAGGCGGCGAACGCCTCGCCGCTGGACGCCCTCTGGCAACCCGTTCGCGCGGTGATCAACACCCCCACTGAGCTGTTGTTGGGCACCCCGCTGATCGGCAAGGGAATCAACGGCGCGCCGGGCACCGGGCAGAACGGCGGCCCCGGCGGACTGCTATTCGGGCCCGGCGGCGACGGCGGATCCGGCGCGCCCGGGCAGCCCGGCGGCCGCGGCGGGAACGCCTGGTTCTTCGGCACCGGTGGCCACGGCGGGACCGGCGGGACGGGCACCACCGGCACCGCGGGCACCTCCAGCGCCGCCGGCGGCCACGGTGGTAACGGCGCGGTCGGCGGGGCCGGCGGAAACGGCGGGCTGATCTTCGGCGACGGCGGGACCGGGGGTACCGGCGGGGCCGGCGGTCCCGGCGGCGCCGGCGGAACCGGCAGCTCCGGCCTGATCGTCGGCAACGGCACCGACGGCGGCCACGGCGGCAACGGCGGGACGGGCGGACCCGGCGGCCAACGACCGGGCTTGTTCGGCCACGACGGCTTCGGCGGCGACGGCGGTACCGGTGGCTCCGGTGGTAAGGGCGGCCAGGGCGGCACCTCATTCTTCGCCGGCAACGGCGGCAACGGGGGCCATGGCGGGACGGCAGGCATAGGTGGCAGCGACGGCGGCGTCGGCGGCACCGCGGGCGCCGCCGGTGACGGCGGCAACGGCGGCGACGGCGGTGGCGGCGCCGGTCTCAACGTCAGCGGCAACGTTGTCGAAAGCGCCGGCAAAGGTGGCAACGGTGGCGGCGGCGGCAACGGCCTCAACGGCGGCGATGGCGGCAACGGCGGCGCCGGCGGTTCGGCCTTCGTCACCAACACCACCGACGGCGCCATGGGCGGCGGCGGCGGTGGCGGCGGCGGCGACGGCGGCAGCAGCTTCAGCAACGGCACCGGCGGCAAGGGCGGCAACGGCGGAGGCGGGGGCACGGCCGAGGCCAACGGCGGCGTCGCGATCGGCGGAGGCGGTGCAGGCGGCGGCGGTGGCCTCGGCGGAGGCGGCGTCGGTGGCACCGGGGGTGCCGGCGGCGGAGGCGGTGCCGTCAGCATCGGTGCCACCGGGACGGGGATCACCGGTGGCCAGGGTGGCTTCGGCGCTGGCTCACAAGGCGGTTTGGGCGGCTTCGCCGCAGGCGGAGCCGACGCCGGCGCCATCGACTCGGCCGGCGGGGGCGGCGGCGGCGGAGGCGGTATCAACGGCGCCCCCGGCGGCACCGGCGGCGTCGGGGGCGGTGCCTCCGCGACCGGCGGCGGCTTCAGCGGCTTCAACGGCGGCGGTAGCGGCGGTTCGGCCGGTAATGCCGGCGGCAGCGGCGTCAACGGTGCCGCCGGCGGCGCCGTGGGCATCAGTGGGGGTGGCGGCGGCGGTGGCGGCGCCACCATCACGGCGGGCGACTTCGGCGGCACCGTCACCGGCGGTGACGGCGGCCACGGCTCCTAACGACCCCCGGCGCCCTCACTCGGCGCAAGCCAGTCAGCCCTTCGGCCGCTTACCGGCCGCGACCTCTTCGGGGTACTCGTCATAGAACGGCACGTAGCCCTCGTCGCGGCCGGCCAGCACGTACAGCGGATCCTCGACGTCGGACCCGTAGGCCTGCTCGCGCAGCTCCACCTTGCGGCTCTTGAACGTCGAGGTGTGCTCCAGCGTCTTGACCAACCGCACGAACAACGGCAGCGCATACGGCGGCAGCTGCCCGTACACCGCACGCGCCAGCGACTGGCCGTCGAACTCGGCGCCCTCGCGCAGCTGGACCGCGGCCATCCCGGCGCGCCCGCCGGTGTTCGGGATCTCGACGCCGAACACCGTGCACTCCTCGACGGACTCGTCGGAGGCCAGCGCCGCCTCCACCTGGGTGGTGGCGACGTTCTCGCCCTTCCACCGGAACGTGTCGCCGAGCCGGTCGACGAACGCCGCGTGCCCCATGCCCTGCGGGCTCATCACGTCGCCCGAGTTGAACCAGCAGTCGCCCTCACGAAAAGCGTTGCGCACCAACTTCTTTTCGGTCGACTCCTGGTCCGTGTAGCCGTCGAACGGCTGCAGCTTGTTGACCGGGCTGAGCAGCAGGCCGGGCTGGCCGGCGGGCACCCGGCGCACCCGCCCGTTCTCGTCGCGCAGCGGCTCGCCGGTGTCGGGGTCGTATTCCACGTAGGCCAGCGGCATCGGAAACAAGCCGGTGGACCGCGGCACGTTGAAGACGTTGATGAACGCGGCGTTGCCCTCGCTGGACGCGTAGAACTCGCACACGCGCGCGATGCCGAACCGGTCGGTGAACTCGTCCCAGATCTCCGGGCGCAGCCCGTTGCCCGCGATCACCCGGACCTTGTGCGCGCGGTCGGTCGGCTTGGCCGGCTGGTTGAGCAGGTAGCGGCAGACCTCGCCGATGTAGATGAACGCGGTGGCCTCGGTGGCGATCACCTCGTCCCAGAACTTCGATGCCGAGAACGACTTGCCCAGCGCCAGCGTCGCCCCGGAGTTGATCACCGACGACAACGCCACCGTCAGCGCGTTGTTGTGATACAGCGGCAGGCAGCTGTACAGCGTGTCGGTGCTCTTCAGCCGCAACCCGATGCCGCCGAACGCGGCCAGCGCCTTGAGCCAGCGCAGGTGCGTCATCACGCTGGCCTTCGGGAAACCCGTTGTGCCCGAGGTGAAGATGTAGAACGCGGTGTCGCGGGCCTGCACCGCCGTCGCCGACGCCGGGTTGGTCGCGGGCGCGCTGACGGCGAAACGGTCCAGGTCCTCGACCGTCAGCGTCTCGGTGGCGCCGGTGCCGCCGCTCTCGGCCACCGCGCTGACCAGGTCGGTCTCCGCGATCAGGACCTTGGCGTCCAGCAGGCCCAGGCTGTGCGCCAGCACCTCGCCGCGCTGGTGGTAGTTGATCATCCCGGCGACCGCGCCGCACTTGACCGCGGCCAGCATTGCCAGCACCGCGTGGGGCGAGTTGCGCAGCATGATCGCGACGACGTCGCCGCTGCCGACGCCGTGCGCGGCCAGCACCGCGGCGTAGCGGTTGGCGGTCGCGTTGGCGTCGCGATAGGTGACCCGCTGATCGCCGAACCGCAGGAAGACCCGGTCGCCGTAGCGGGCGGCCCGGTCGGCGAACACCGTGCCGATCGATTTCTTCGAGCCCGGCTGGGCCAGCAGTCCGGTCCGTGCCCCGCGCACGATCGCCGGCAGATCGGCCAGCAGCCCCGGCACCCGGGACGCGATGTCGGTCAGCCTGACGGCCGCGCGCGCTCCCCCGTCGTGATCGGACACGTCATCCTCGATTCCCCTAGGTGCAGATCCGCAAACTCAGGCGGGTGCGCACGCCTCCACTGCGGCCCCCACCTTATCCACCAGCACCAACCGGTCCATCGCCGCTTGCGTGATGTACCCCCTGTCGAGCAGACCGCACAGCCACAGCCACAGCCCCTCGTAGTGCCCGAAGGGGTCCAGCAGCACGATGGGCTTCTCGTGCACCCCGAGATAACCCGTGGTCCACGCGTCGAACAGCTCGTCCAGGGTGCCCACCCCGCCGGGCAGCACGATGAACGCGTCGGCGCGGGCCTCCATGATCTGCTTGCGCTCGTGCATGGTGTCGCTGACGATCAGCTCGTCGGCGCGGCGGTCGGCGACCTCGAGGCGCATCAGGTTCTGCGGAATGACGCCGACGGTCCGCCCGCCGCGGGCGCGCGCCGCGCTCGCCACCGCGCCCATCGCCGAAACCCGGCCCCCGCCCCACACCAAGGTCCAGCCGCGCTCAGCGATCGCCTCGCCGAGTTCCGAAGCCAGCTCAAGCAATTCGGGATGCTCGGGACCGGAGGCGCAGTAAACGCACACCGCCCAGTCGGAGCTCATACAACGAAAGGTAGACCACGCCCGGTGCGCCGCGCACACCGCGCGCAATAAACTCCGGCGGGTGCCGATTCGTTGGAACGTCCCCCAACACGAGGCGGCGTTGGAGCGGCTGAACAACGCGCTCGGGAACGAGCGCGGGGCCGTCGTGCTCGGGCCCGACGGCTGCGGCAAATCCACCCTGGCCCGGCTCGCCGCCGAGGGCTACGGCCGCGCGCACCCCGGCACGCTCGCCCGCTGGGTCACCGGCACCCCGACCGAGCGCGCCGTCCCGTTCGGGGCGTTCAGCCACCTGGTGGCGATATCCGACCTCGGCAAGCCGGCCGCGCTCTTGCGGGCGGCCCGGGCCTCCCTGGGCGGGGACGACCTGCTGCTCGTCGTCGACGACGCCCATGAGCTCGACGTGCTGTCGGCCACGCTGGTGTACCAGTTGGCCCTGGCCGGCACGGCCCGGATGGTCGTCACCGCCCGCGCCGAGGCGGCGCCCGAGGCGATCGCGGCGCTGTGGACCGACGGCCTGTTGGAGCGGATCGATGTCGAGGCGCCCGGCGGCGCGACCACGCCCGCCCAGGTCGACGCGTTCATCGCCGAGCTGCCCGCCGCGGCGCGCGCGGTGCTGGACTATCTCGCCGTCGCCGAGCCGCTGACGCTCGCCGACCTGACCGCTCTCGCGGGTGAAGGCGCGGTCGGTGCGGCCGAGGACGTCGGCGCGGCGGAGACCCGGGCGCGCGGCGACGGCGTCCAGCCGGTGGTCTACACCGCGCACCCGTTGTTCGCCGAGCGGGCGCTCGCCGCGCTCGATCCCGACGACGCGCGCCGACGGCGTGGCGAGGTCGTCGCGCTGCTGTCCCGGCGCGCCTCGGACCACCTCAGCGACCGGCTGCGGCTGGCGTCCCTGGCGCTGGACAGCGACACCCCCCAGCGCGTCGCCGACGTCGCCGCCGCCGCGCAGCAGGCGCTGCGCCTGGGCGACCTCGCGCTCGGCGAGCGGCTGGCCCGCTCGGCGCTGGAACGGTCCGGCGGCCTGACGGCGCGGCTGTCGCTGGCCCACGCCCTGGCGTGGCAGGGCCGCGGCCGCGAGGCCGACGCGCTGCTGGCCGAGGTCGACTCCGCCGCCCTGGCCGAGCCGGCGCTGATGGACTGGGCGCTGCTGCGGGCCGCCAACCAGTTCTGGATGCTCAGCGAGCCCGAGCGGGCCACCGCGTTCCTGCGGACCATCCGCAACCGCATCGCCGATCCGGGCCCGCGCACCACGCTCGACGCGTTGAGCGCCACATTCGCGATGAACGCCGGCAACGTCGGATACGCCGTCAAGGTCGCCGGCGAGGTGCTGGACGCGCCGTCGGCCGACGACCAGGCCGTGGCCTGGGCCGCCAGCGCCGCCGCGCTGTGCGCGGCGCGGCAGGGCCGGTTCGGCGACGTCGAACCGCTGGCGCAGCGCGCCCTGTCCGCCGAACACCCCGGGCTGCTGCGGTTCACCATCGGGCTGGGCCAGACCACCGCGTTGTTGATGGCCGGCGAGCACGCCCGGGCGCGCGAATTGGCCCAGCAATTCACCGATTTCGCGGAGCTGCAGCAGCCCGGCCGCGCGATCGGCGAGGTGCTGCTGGCGCACGTGCTGATCGCCGACGGCGAGTTCGCCCAAGCCGCGGCGCTGCTCGCCCCGGCCGCCACCACCCTGGAACGCACCGGCTACTCGTGGGGGCCGCTGTCGCTGACGCTGCTGGCCACCGCGCTGGCGCAGCGGGGCGACGTCGCCGCCACGGCAAAGGCATTGAGCCGGGCCGAGTCTCGGCATGGAACCAAGTCGGCGCTGTTCGGCCCGGAGCTCGGCATTGCGCGGGCCTGGCGGCTGGCGGCCACCCGCGACGCGCCCGGCGCCGTCGCGGCCGCCCGCGAGGCCGCCCGGATGGCCGAGCGCGGCGGGCAGTCGACGGTGGCGGTGCGCGCCTGGCACGAGGCCGTCCGCCTCGGCGACACCCGCGCGGTCGACCCGCTGGCCCGGCTGTGCGGCGAGGTCGACTGCGCGGCGGGGCGCCTGGCGCTCGCCCACGCGCGCGCCCTGGCGGCCGGCGACGAGGCCGCGCTGCGGGCCGTGGCGGACGACCTGGCGGCGGTCGGGCTGCGCGCCGCGGCCGCGGATGCCGGCGCGCAGGCGCGCCGCATTGTGCGCGAACCGTGACTCCCCCGTGCTACACGAGTGACTATCGCGCCTCACCGTTTTGAGGACCATGCATATGCGCCCTCGGCGGTTGGCCGCCCTGCTCGCGGCCGGCCTGCTCATCGCCGCGCTGACGACTGACGCGTCGTCGGTCGTCGCCCCGCCGCGCGCCCTGGCGGCGCCCACCGGGCCGACGCTGCCGCTGGGCCACGCCGGCCGGTGGATGACCGACGCCGACGGGCGCGTCGTCATCCTGCACGGGCTCAACCAGGTGCACAAGGTGCCGCCCTATACGCCGTCGGCCGACGGGTTCGGCGACGACGACGCGGCCTTCCTGCAGGCCAACGGCTTCAACGCGATGCGGGTCGGCGTCATCTGGGCCGCAGTGGAGCCCCAGCCGCTCGCCTACGACGACAACTACCTCAACTCGATCGCGCAGACCGTGGCGACGCTGGCGTCGCACGGCATCGTCAGCCTGCTCGACTTCCACCAGGACCTCTACAACGAGGCGTTCCAGGGCGAGGGCGCCCCGGCGTGGGCGGTGGCGCAAGCGGGCCTGCCCAACCCACAGCTCGGCTTTCCGGGCAACTACTTCCTCAACCCCGCGGAGGAGTTCGCCTGGAACGCCTTCTGGCGCGACGCCCCGGCGCCCGACGGGATCGGGCTGCAGGACCACTACGCGCGGGCGTGGGCGCACGTCGCGGGCTTCTTCCACGGCAACCCGGGCGTGTTCGGCTACGAAATCCTGAACGAGCCGTGGCCCGGCTTCATCTGGGAGGGCTGTTTCAACTTCCTGCTGGGCTGCCCGATCCAGGACCACAAGCTGACCGTGTTCTATCGGAAGGTGGTGCCGGTCATCCGCACGGCCGACCCCACCACGCTGGTGTTCTTCGAGCCGAACACGCTATCCGACGAGGGCGTCCACACCGACATCGGCGGGGTGGCCGACCCGAACACCGGGTTCTCGTTCCACGACTACTGCGCGATCGAATCGGTGCTGCACAAGAACATCACCTGCCGCTTCGAGGACGGCCTCACGATCACCAACGCCAACCTCTACTCGGGCTTCCACCACGTCCCGCCGCTGCTGACGGAGTTCGGCGCTACCAACGACCTCAACAACCTCGCCGAGGTGATGCGCCACACCGACCACCAGCGGATGGGCTGGCTGGAGTGGGCGTACACCGGCAACGACAAGACGAGCTCGTCGCCGACGGACCAGGCGCTGGTCTTCGACCCGAGCCAGCCGCCGACGGGCGCCAACGTGAACGCGGCCAAGCTCGCGGTGCTGGCCGCGCCGTACCCGCAGGTGGTGGCGGGCACGCCGCGGGAGTGGTCGTTCCGGTCGGGCGTGTTCCGGCTCTGCTACACGATCGAGCGGGCCGACCACGCGGGCAACTTCGCGCCGGGCGCCCAGACGTTCATCTCGGTGCCGCCCGTCGAGTACCCGAACGGCTATCAGGTGAGTGTCACTGGCGGACAAGTGGTTTCGGCGCCGAACGCGCCCGTGCTGGCCGTCGTGGCAAGCCCGGGCGCGGCCAGGGTCGATGTGGCGGTGGCGCCGGCGTGACGCGCTGATGTTCCGCCGAGCGTCGCGCTAGCGCGGCCGTCGGCGCCGAGCGCCGCGCTGGCGCGACGCTCGAGACGCGTCAGCCGCCCAGATAGCGCCGCAGCATCTCCACCGCGGCGGTGATGTTGGCGACCGGCACCCGTTCGTCGCGGGTGTGCGCCAGGTTGGGATCGCCCGGCCCGAAGTTGACCGCCGGGATGCCCAGCGCGGCGAACCGCGCCACGTCGGTCCAGCCGTACTTCGCGCGCACGCGTCCGCCGGCGGCCTCGACCAGCGCCTTGGCCGCGGGCTGGGACAGGCCGGGCAGCGCGCCGGCCGCGGAGTCGGTCATCTCGATCCGGACGTCCAGGCCGTCGAACACCTCGTGCACGTGCCGCAGCGCCGCCTGCACCGAACGGTCCGGGGCGAACCGGAAGTTGACCGTCACCGCGGCCGCGTCCGGGATCACGTTGCCGGCCACGCCGCCGTCGATGCGCACCGCCGACAGGCCCTCGCGGTACTGACAGCCGTCGATGTCGACGCTGCGCGCCCGGTAGGAGGCCAGCCGGTCCAGCACCGCGCCCAGCTTGTGAATTGCGTTGTCGCCCAACCAGGATCGCGCCGAATGCGCGCGCGTCCCGGTTGCGCTGACGACGACGCGCAGGGTGCCCTGGCAGCCGGCCTCGATGTAGCCGCCGGTGGGCTCGCCCAGGATCGCGACGTCGGCGGACAACCACTCCGGCAGTTCGCGCTCGATGCGGCCCAAACCGTTTGCCGCCGCGTCGATTTCCTCGCAGTCGTAGAACACCAGCGTCAGGTCGTGCACCGACTCGGCGACGGTGGCGGCCAGGTGCAGGAAGACGGCGTCACCGGATTTCATGTCCGCGGTGCCGCAACCCCACAGGTCGCCGCCCTCCAAGCGACTCGGCAGGTTGTCCGCCACGGGCACGGTGTCGAGGTGCCCGGCCAGCAGCACCCGCGACGGCCGACCCCGCGAGGTGCGCGCCAGCACGGCGTCGCCGTTGCGGACGATCTCGAAGCCCGACGTCTGGGCACGCAGCGCGGCCTCCACCTCGTCGGCCAGGCGCGCCTCGTCGCGCGACTCGCTGGGGATGTCGACCAGCGCCGCGGTCAGGTCGACGGGGTCCCCGCGAAGGTCCAGCACGCCCCCAAGGGTAATGGGTCGCCTTCATTCGGCGAGCAGTCGCAGAATCGCACTATCGGCCGCCTTGGGATGCGATTCTGCGTCTGCTCGGCGGCACAAGTAACCTGGCCGCCGTGACTGGAGCTGCAGGTATTGGCCTGGCGACGCTGGCCAACGACGGGTCGGTGCTCGACACGTGGTTTCCCGCACCGGAACTGACGGAACCGGGCGCGGGCGGCACGTCGCGGCTGGCGTTGTCCGACGTTCCGCCAGAACTGGTCGCCCTGGTGGGCCGCGACGACGAGCGCGGCACCGAGACCATCGCCGTGCGCACGGTCATCGGTTCGCTGGACGACGTGGCCGCCGACGCCTACGACGCCTACCTGCGGTTGCACCTGCTGTCGCACCGGTTGGTGGCGCCGCACGGGCTGAACGCCGGCGGCCTGTTCGGGGTATTGACCAACGTCGTGTGGACTAACCGCGGCCCGTGCGCGATCGAGGGTTTCGAGGCCGTGCGCGCGCGGCTGCGCCGCCACGGGCCGGTGACGGTCTACGGCATCGACAAGTTCCCGCGGATGGTCGACTACGTCCTGCCCACCGGTGTGCGCATCGCCGACGCCGACCGGGTGCGCCTGGGCGCGCACCTGGCGCCCGGCACGACGGTGATGCACGAGGGCTTCGTCAACTACAACGCCGGCACCCTGGGCGCGTCGATGGTCGAGGGGCGCATCTCCGCCGGGGTCGTGGTGGGCGACGGGTCGGACGTCGGCGGCGGGGCGTCGATCATGGGCACGCTGTCCGGCGGTGGCACCGAAGTGATTTCGATCGGCAAGCGCTGTCTGCTCGGCGCCAACGCGGGCCTGGGCATCTCGCTGGGCGACGACTGCGTCGTCGAGGCCGGCCTGTACGTCACCGCGGGCACCAAGGTCACCATGCCCGACGGCAAAGCGGTCAAGGCCCGCGAGTTCTCCGGCGCCAACAACCTGTTGTTCCGGCGCAATTCGGTCACCGGGGCGGTCGAGGTGGTGGCCCGCGACGGTCAGGGCATCGCGCTCAACGAGGACCTGCACGCCAACTAACCGAGCGACGTGCCGTTGGTTTCCGGCAGCAGGTAGGTGCAGACCAGGCCGACCGACGTCAGCGCGGCCAGCATGGCGCCGATCGCCCAGCTGCCGTACGTCGCGAGCAGCGTCCCGGCCAGCAGCGGCGGCAGGGCACCGCCGATGACGCCGGCGAGGTTGAGGGCCAGCGCCGACCCGCTGTAGCGGTACCGCGTGGCGAACAGCTCCGGGATGAAGGCCGCGGTAGGCCCGGCGCCGATCGCCCCGCCGACGGCCATGCCGACGACGGCGACCACGTACAGCGCCGGGTTGCGGGTGTTCAGCAGCGGCATCACCACGAACGCCCACGGCAGCAGCAGCGACCAGCCCAGCAGCATCAGGCGGCGGCGCCCGACCAGGTCGGACAGGGTGGCCGACGCCGCGACCGTGGCGATGCTGACGAGCCCGGTCAGCGCGCCCACCGACCAGATGAAGCCGCGCGTATACCCGAGGTGCGAATTGGCGTAGATGAGCAGATAGGTGTGACCCAGGTAGCCGAAACCGAATCCGCCCAGCAGGCTGCCGCCGGCCAGCAGGATCTCGCGGCGCTGCAGGCGCCATACCTCCCCGAGCGGCGCCTTGGGCACCAGGTCGCGCGCCTTCTCCTCGGCGAACACCGGGGTCTCGTCGATGTTGAGGCGCACGTAGAGCGCGATCCCGATCAGCGCGGCGCTGAACAGGAACGGCAGCCGCCATCCCCACTGCATGAACGCGGCGCTGCGTTCCCCGATGCTGAAGTTGACGCCCAAGAAGGTCAGGCTGGCGAGCACGGCGGCGGTGCCGGCGCCGAGCAGGGTGAACATGCCGTAGCGGCCCCGCTTCCCGGCGGGCGCGTACTCGGCGCTCAGCAGCGCCGACCCCGCCCATTCGCCGCCGACGGCGAACCCCTGCATGAGTCGCAACACGATCAGGATCAAGGGGGCGGCCACACCGATGGCGGCCGTGCTGGGCACTAGCCCGACGCTGACGGTCGAGACGGCCATGATCAGCAGCGTGGCGATCAGCGTCTTCTTGCGGCCGAGCCGGTCGCCGAAGTACCCGAACACCGCGGCGCCCAGCGGCCTCGACAGGAAGGCCGTCGCGAACGTCGCCAGCGAGGCGACGACGCCCAGCGTCGAACCGAGCCGCGGGAAGAACACCGTCGGGAACACCAGCGCCGCCGCGGTGCCGTAGATCAGGAAGTCGTAGTACTCGATCGCCGAGCCGACGAGGCAGGCGGCCGCCACCCGTCGCATGGGGGTGCGGGCGGGTGCGGGCGCGACCGTCGGCAGTTCCGTCACGCCTACGACGGTAGGTGAAGGTTCACCGTCCCGCTCGATGGAAAACCTGGCAAAACGCTGCGTGTCGCCTCGGCGCTCAGCGCTCCCCACCTCACGACGTGTACATCTGCGCACGCTCGCGACCCGTGAATCGGCCGCCAGCTCAGCCCTCGGCAAGCAGCTGTTTCTTGAGGACCTTGCCCATGGCGTTGCGGGGCAGCGCCTCCACCAGGCGCACCTCCCGCGGCCGCTTGTGTATCGACAGCTCCTTGGCGACGTGCTCGATCAGCTCGTCGGCCCGCAGCTCGGCCGAGCCGACGACGTAGGCGACGATGCGCTGGCCCAGGTCCTCGTCGGGCAGCCCGACGACGGCGGCCTCGGCCACGCCGGGGTGCCCCAGCAACGACGTCTCGATCTCGCCCGCGCCGACGCGGTATCCGCCGGACTTGATCAGGTCGACCGACTCGCGCCCGACGATGCGGTGCATGCCGTCGCCGTCGATCACCGCGACGTCGCCGGTGCGGTAGAAGCCGTCCGGCGTGAACGCCTCCGCGGTGGCCTCGGGCCGGTTCAGGTAGCCGTCGAACATCATCGGCCCGCGAACCTGTAGGCGCCCAACGGTTTCCCCGTCCTGCGGCACCGGGTTGTCGTCGTCGTCGAGCAGCCGGGTTTGCACGCCGGCGACGGGCAGGCCCACCCAGCCCGCGCGGCGCTCGCCGTCGGCGCGCGTCGAGATGGTGATCAGCGATTCCGAGGCACCGTAGCGTTCGATGGGCTGATGCCCGGTGAGCCCGGAGAGCCGGTCGAACACCGGCACCGGCAGCGGCGCGCTGCCGGACACCAGCAGCCGCGCCGGGCGCAGCGCCTCGGCCGCCGAGCCGTCGGCCACCACCCGCGACCACACGGTGGGGACCGCGAAAAACAGCGATCCGCCCCATTCCGCGGCCGCCTGCGCGTAGCCGGCCGGTGTCGGTCTTCCGGTGTGCACGAAGCGATTTCCGATCCGCAGCGACCCGAGCAGGCCCAGCACCAGCCCGTGCACGTGGAACAGCGGCAGGCCGTGCACCAGCACGTCGTCGGCCGTCCACTGCCAGGCCTCGGCCAGCGCGTCGAGGTCGGCGGCGACCGCGCGGCGGCTCAGCTGCACGCCCTTGGGCAGCCCGGTGGTGCCCGACGTATAGATGATCATCGCGGTCGCGTCCGGCGGGGGCTCGGGGTAGCGGTGCCAGGAGCGGGCGTGCAGGCGCACCGGGATGTGCGGCAGGCCGTCGCGGTCGTCCGGCTCGGGGCCCAGCCACGCTTCCGCCCCCGAGTCGGTGAGCATGTGGCGGCGCTCGGCCACGCCCACGTCCGACGGCACGGGAACGAAGGGCACGCCGGCGATCAGGCAGCCGGTGACCGCCAGCACGGTGGCCGCGCTCGGCGTGGCCAGCACCGCGACCCGGTTTGCGCCGGCGACCCGCTCGGCCACCGACGTTGCGGCACCGACCAAGTCGCTGCGGCTGAGCGTGGCGCCGTCGATCCGCACCGCGTCGGCGATGTCGGTGGTGGTAACGGCCGAGGGGTCCAGCGACGCGAGCAGCACGTCTGCAGGTTACCCGGCAGCGTCAGGCCTGCTCGTCCCAGATCTTCGTCAGGGTGGCCAAGATCTCCTCGCCGCGGCCCAGGCCACCGAGATGGCTTTCACCCGGCAGCACGATCAGCTCGGCGTCCGGCAGCAGGGACACCACGTGCTCGCCGTGCGCGAACGGAACGATGTGGTCGCTGTCGCCGTGCCACCAACGGACCGGGACCTTCACCTCGTCCAGGCGGAAGCCCCAGTCCCGGGTGAACAGGATGACGTCGTTGAAGGGGGCCGCCAGTTGCTTGCGGCTGCCGTTGAGCAGGTCGTCGAGGAACATGGCGGCGAACTCGGGGCGGGTGAGCAGGCGCCGGTCGCCTTCGGGCGACACCGCGGCGTACAGGTACAGCGCGGGATTCGCGACGGGACGGATCATCCGGATCACCACGCTCGCGCCGATTCGCAGCGGGTCGCCCCCCAGCTTCAGCAGCGGCGCCGCCCGCTTGCCCAGGTTCATCAGGCCACTGGTGATCCCCTCGTCGCCGAGGAACGGCGCGACGCCGCCGAGCACGCCGGCCGCCACCACGCGGTCGGGCAGCACCGCGGCCGACGCGAGCGCGTACGGGCCGCCGCCGGACAGGCCGATGACCGCCATCTTGTCGATGCCCAGGGTGTCGGCGATGGTCCGCAGGTCGTCGCCGAACGCCCGGATGTTGGTGTACCGATGCGGCGTCGACGACCCGATGCCCGGCCGGTCGATGCCGATCAGGCGGATGTTGTTCTGCTCGGCGTAGACGCGGGCCTCGATCGGGATCTGGCGGCGGGCGCCGGGGGTTCCGTGGAACCAGAAGAACGCGCGACCCCAGGGGGCGCCGAACTCGGCGAAGCCGATTTGGCGATCCTCCCCGACCGCGATGTTGCCTTCGAGCTTGGGGCGGGCGATCTGGATGACCATGCCAGCAGCTTTTCATGTGACGGGCCGTTTACCAAAAGCTCACGGCCTACCCGTTGAGCGGCCGCTCCCCGATGACCCGTTCGGCCCGCAGGGCGGCCAGCTCGTCGGCGGAAAGGCCGAGCCCGCGCAGGATCTCGTCGTTGTGCTGGCCCAGGGTCGGCGTGGCGGCGCGGTGGTGGCGCGCCGGCCCGGGGGTGATGCGAAACGGCCAGCCGGGATAGCGGTGCGATCCGGTGACGGGATGCACCAGCTCCTCGTAGTATTCCCGCGCGTCGAGTTGAGGTATGTCGTACATCTTCTCGCCGGTGATCACTTGCTCGGCCGGGATGCCCTGGGCCCGAAGGGTTTCGACGATCGCCTCCGGCGGCTGGGTGCGGGTCCACGCCGCGACCAGTTCGTCGAACGCGTCGTGGTCGATTTCCGGGTCCCCGGGTAGCGACAGCGCCACCCACGCGTCGTCGGCCTTCGTCGGGTAGACGCCCTGCAGGTAGCCGCGCCGGCGGTTGCCTTCCCGCGCCTGCACGACGCCGTTCAGCGAGTATTCGATCACGGGTTCGGCGGTCACGGCGGCGGCGACCTCGATCTGGGCGATCTCGATCAGCTGGCCCTCCCCCGTGCGGCGCCGGTGCTCGAGCGCCGCCAGCAGCGCGACCCCGGCGTGCACGCCGACGACGGGATCGGCGGGGCCCTGCGGGTTGCACGGCGGCCCGTCCGGATATCCGGTGACGGCCGACATCCCCGCGGTCTGCTCGAAGTTCAACGCCCACCCGACGTAGTCGCGCCAGGGGCCCTGCAAGCCGAAACCCGGCATCCGGACCATGATCACGTCGGGCTTCAGCTCCACCAGCGACTCGTAGCCCAAGCCGAATTGCTCCACCACCCGCGGCGAGAAGTTCTCCACGACGACGTCGGCCTGCGCGGCCAGCCGCCGGACGATTTCCCGCCCGCGCCGCGAGGTCAGGTCCAGCGTGAGGTCCTTCTTGTTGAGGTTGGTGGCCTGCCACAGGCCGCTGCGCTCGTACCAGTCGTCACCCTCGAAGGGAAACGCGCCCGAGTAGCGAAAGCCGTCGGGCCGCTGGATCGACTCGACCTTGGTGATGTCGGCGCCGAACGCGCCCAGGTAGCAGGTCAGGTAGGCGCCCGCCCAGAAGGTGCTCAGGTCGAGCACCTTCAGCCCGGCGAAAGGCCCTTCGGTTCGCGAATCGAACGGCACTGCGATTTCGGGGCCCCGATTTCGCAGCCCGGTTCGGTTCGCGGAACTGCTGAGCCGGAACGGCTTCCCCGGGCGTCGGAAGCCGCCCTGCTCGACGAAGAACTCGCGCTTGGCGTATTGCGGACAGTCCAGGACGGTGGCGCCGTCGTTGACCGGCGTGGCCGGAATCCGCATGGCCTGGCTGAGGTCGACGATCTCGGCGACGGTCTGCTCGGCGAGCAATGGCTCAGCGCGAGCATAGAATTCGGCGCGTTCGGGGCCGCCCAGCATGATCGCGATCTGCTGCTCGCCGAACTCGGGCAGGCCCAGCATCGCGCACACGTCCAGCCAATGCTGGCCCGTCAGGCAGTTGATGCCCACCCAGCCGTCGGCGGCGCGGACCACCCCCAGCATGGGAGCGCTGCGGGCGTTGGCGGGCAGGCCCAGGCCGAGCATCTTCTGCGCCATCAGCATCGGATACGGCAGCGTCGAAAGCAGCGACTCGAACTCCGAAACATCCACCCGCACAACCTCATCGGACGCGCACCGCAGCGCGGTCAACGCGCCCAGCGCGCCGTAGGCGCCCGCGACGTACTCGTCGATCCGCGCGCCGACCTGCACCGGCGGGCGGTCGGGATCGCGGGCGCTGACCCAGCCCGACGCCGCCTGCAGCGTCAGCGACGTGGCCGGCCGGTCGCGCCACGGACCGGACTGCCCGAAGGGCGATAGGCGCAGCAACACCACGCTGTCGAGATCGACGCCCAACGCTTCCAGCTCTCCCGGGCCCAGGTTCTCCACCAGCACGTCCGCCCGCGCGATCAGGTCCGGGGCGTCCTGTAGCGCCACAATTCGCTTGCCGGCGTTGAGGTACTCGAACAACCCGCCACTGCCCCAGTGGCGCAGCGGGTCCCCGCCAGGCGGCTCGATCTTGGTGACATCGGCACCGAGGTCGGCCAAAAGCTTTGCCGCATAAGGGCCGGAGATTTCCTTGGTGATTTCGACGACGGACAGCCCCGCGAGGGGTCCGCTCACGCGGGAACCCCGATCGCCATCGCCTCCATGTACTGGTGCAGGCCGCCGAGGCCGCCGCCCTCGCGCCCCAACCCGCTCAGCTTGAACCCGCCGAACGGCGCGCCGCCGGGACCGACCCCGTTGACCGCGACCTGCCCGGTGCGGATGCGCCGCGCGACGCCGACGGCGCGGTCCACGTCGCCGCCCCACACCGCCCCGGAAAGTCCGTACTGGGAGTTGTTCGCGATGGCGACCGCGTCGTCGTCGTCGCGGTAGCGCAGCACCGCCAGCACCGGCCCGAACACCTCCTCCTGGGCGATGGTCGAATCCGGATCGACGCCGGTGAGAATCGTTGGCTCGAAATAGAATCCGACGTCCAGGCCGGCCGGGCGGCCACCGCCCGTCGCCAGCCGGGCTCCGTCGTGGACCGCACCGTCGACGAGCGCCTGGACCCGGTCCCGCTGCGCCGCGCTGATCAGCGGCCCCATCTGCACGTCGGGGTCGGCGGGATCGCCGACCTTGACCTCGCGGGCCAGCGCCACCAGCCGGTCGACCACGTCGTCGTGCAGCGAATCGGGCAGCAGCATCCGGCTGTGCAGGATGCAGGCCTGCCCGGCGTGCAGCGAGCACGACTCGAACAGCATCTGCCGCAACATCTCGTCGGTGACCGTGGTGTCGTCCAGGACGATGCTGGCCGACTTGCCGCCCAGTTCCAGCAGGATCCGCTTCATGGTGTCGCCCGCGGCGGACATGACCTGGCGCCCGACGACCGAACTGCCGGTGAAGCTCACCATGTCGATGCGCGGGTCGGTGGTGAGCAGCCGGGCGGCCTCGACGCCGGACGGCGTGACGACGTTGACCACGCCGGGCGGGATGTCGGTCTCCTCGTCGATGATCCGCGCGAGCGCCAGCCCCGCGAGCGGGGTCAGCGGCGAGGGCTTGAGCACGACGGTGTTGCCCGCGGCCAGCGCGTGGTTGAGCTTCATGACGTTGAGGCAATGCGGGAAGTTCCACGGCGTCAGGACCGATACGACGCCCAGCGGCTGGTGACGCAGCAGCGTGGTGCCGGCGCTCATTCCGGTCACCGCTTCCTCGCCCAGCTGCGCGGCGAGCTGGGCCGCGACCATCGACATGTAGCCGGCCCCGTCGATCTGCATCATCCGCTCGTTCGACACGCAGCCCCACTCCGCCTGCGACAGCGCGAAGAATTCGTCGGCGTGCTTCAGCAGCGCCGCGCCGAGCTGGTTGAGGCAGGCGGCCCGCTCGTCGGGACCCGTGCGGCCCCACGGCCCGCTGTCGAAGGCCCGGCGCGCGGCGTCGATCGCCGCGCCGACCTGGGCGATGCTGGCGTCGGGCGCGGTGCCGATCGATTGTTCGGTGGCCGGATTGATGTCGTCGTAGCGACCGTCCTCGGCGTCGACCCAGCCGCCGTCGATGTAGAGCTGGTAGGTGTCGACAAGAGATCCCGGAGTCTGTAGCTCGGTCATGCGCGCTTCCTCACCAGAACGTCGGTCATCTAGTCAGCCAGTGTTCACCCACGGCCCCCCGGCGTCAATCACCAATTGGACGAATTCCGCGCTATTGCATGGCGTTGGCGGCGCATTGACAGACACGGCCGGACCGGAGTAGACACAACGTCGCAAGACACATTGATGTGATGTGTCGGATCGCTTGCCGAGGGAGGCCCGCCGTGCGGACTACCTTTCCGTTGCACTCCCCGGACTTCTACGCGGGCGACCCCTACCCGGCCTACCGGGAGCTGCGCGCGTCGTCGCCGGTGTGCTGGAACGACGTGACGAACTTCTGGGCGTTGCTGAAGTACGAGGACATCCGCTTCGTGTCGAGCAACCCGGCGCTGTTCAGCTCCACCGAGGGCATCACCATCCCCGACCCCGCCCAGCCGAGCCCGGTCCAGCCGGGCAGCCTGATCTTCACCGACCCGCCGCGGCACCGGCAGATGCGCAAGCTGATCAACTCCGGGTTCACCCGGCGCCGGGTGGCCGTCCTCGAGCCGAAGATCCGCGAGATCGTGCGGGGCATCCTCGACGACGTGCGACCCGATTCCGTCCACGAGTTCGCCGAGGAGATCGCCGCGCCGCTGCCCACCCGGATGATCGCCGAGCTCATCGGCGCCCCACCCGACGACTGGGAGCAGTTCCGGGCGTGGTCGGACGCCGCCACCGGCACCGCCGACCCGGAGATCGAACTCGATCCCTTCGTGGCCATCGGGCAGCTCTTCGAGTACTTCCAGAAGCTGATCGCCCAGCGGCGCGTCGAGGCGCGCGACGACCTGCTGTCGGTACTGGCCGGCGCGGAGATCGACGGGGTCCGCCTCACCGACGAAGACCTGCTCAACTTCGCGTTCCTGTTGTTGGTCGCCGGCAACGAAACCACCCGCAACCTAATCGCTTTGGGAACCTTGGCGCTGATCGCCCACCCCGACCAGTGCCGGCTGCTGGTCGAGGACCGATCGCTGATCCCGGGCGCCGTGGAGGAGATGCTGCGCTGGAACAGCCCGGTGGTGCACATGGCGCGCACCGCGACGGCCGACGTCGAGATCCGCGGGCAGCGAATCGCCGAGGGCGACACGGTGGTGATGCTGTACGGTTCGGCCAACCGCGACGAGGACATCTTCGGCGCCGACTCCGAGGAGTTCAAGGTGACCCGCCACCCGAACCCGCACATCGCGTTCGGCTGCGGTGAACACTCTTGCGTCGGTGCTCAATTGGCGCGCCTGGAGGCCTCGGTGATGTTCGACGAGCTGCTGCGGCGCTTCCCCCGCCTGGAGCTGGCCGGCGACGTGGACCGGATGCGGGCCACGATGGTGCCCGGCGTGAAGCGGATGCCGGTGCGGCTCGGGACGGCCGACTGATGGAGCTCGACTACACGCCCGAGCAGCAGCAGCTGCGCGCCGAGATCCGCGCCGCACTCGAAGAGGTGATGACGCCCGAACGCACCATGGCCCTCAGCGATCGCATGGAGGGCGGTCCCGAGGTGCGCGAATGCGTGCGCGCCCTGGCGGCGGCCAAGCTGCTGGGCGTCGGCTGGCCCAAAGAGTATGGCGGACGCGGCTTCTCGGAGATCGAGCAATTCATCTTCGCCCAGGAGGCGCAGCGGGTCAGCGCACCGATCCCGCTGGTGACGCTCAACACCGTCGGCCCCACCCTGATGCAATGCGGCACCGAGGAGCAGAAGCGGAAATTCCTGCCGGCCATCCTCGACGGCAGCGTGGAGTTCGCGATCGGCTACTCCGAGCCGGGGGCGGGCAGCGACCTAGCATCGCTGCGCACCACCGCGGTGCGCGACGGCGCCGATTACGTGATCAACGGCCAGAAGATGTTCACCAGCGGCGCCGCGTACGCCGACTACGTCTGGCTGGCCGCGCGCACGGACCCGAACGTCAAGAAGCACAAGGGCATTTCGATCTTCATCGTGCCCACCTCGTCGCCCGGGTTCTCCTGGCAGCCGCTGCACACCATGCCGGGCATCTCCACCTTCTACACGTTCTACGACGACGTCCGGGTCCCGGCCAGCGCCATCGTGGCCGGCGAAAACCAGGGCTGGCAGCTGATCACCACCCAGTTGAACTTCGAACGCGCCGCCCTGGGCAACCTCGGCGCCCTCGAGCCGCTGTTCGAGAAGACCCTGGACTGGGCCACCACCGCCGAGCTCGACGGCGGCCGCGTCATCGACCAGCCGTGGGTGCGGCTCGCGCTGGCCAGGGTGGAGGCGCAGGTCGCCGCGTACAAACTCGTCAACACGCGGATCAACGCGGCGATGACGAAGGGCGTACTCAGTATGGGAGAAGCGTCGGCCGCCAAGGTTTTCGGCACCGAGCTCACGCAGCAGGTCGCCCGCCAGTTACTGGAGGTGCTCGACGGCAACGGGGTGCGCCGCGGCGACGACGCGCCGTTGCGCGGCGCCCTGGAGACCGCGTATCGCTGGGCGGTCATCAACACCTTCGGTGGTGGCGCCAACGAGATTCAGCGTGACATCATCGCCATGGCCGGGTTGGGGATGCCGAGGGCGCCCCGCGACCTTCGCCCCCAGCAAACAGGAGGATCATGACGGACCAAGATTCCGAGGTGCTTGCGAAGCTGCGGGCGCTCGTCGGCCAGCCCACCGGCGGCACCGGACTGCCCACCGTGGCACCGGATCCGGTCAACCAGCCGATGATCCGGCACTGGGCCCACGCGCTCGACGACATGAACCCCGTCTACCTCGACCCGGAGTTCGCGGCGTCGTCGCGGTTCGGTGGCATCGTGTCGCCGCCGGTGATGCTGCAAACCTGGACCATGCCATCCCCGAAGCTCGAGGGAATCCGGGAGCGGGGCGGTGCCCCCGTCGAGATCCTCAGCAACCCAACGGCATTCCTGGACGAGGCCGGGTACACCAGCACCGTGGCGACCAACTCGGAATTCGAGATCGAACGCTATCCGCAGCTGGGTGACGTCATCAGCGCGACGTCGGTGTTCGAGGAGGTCTCCGACGAGAAGAAGACGGCGCTGGGCACCGGCTTCTTTTTGACGTGGTTGATCACCTACACCGATGAGACCGGTGAAGTGCTGGGGCGACAGCGATTCCGCGTGCTGCGATTCAGGCCGGCGGCCTGATGGCCCCCCGGCTGGCGCCGGCGATCAGCCCGGACACCGAGTTCTTCTGGAACGGCTTGCGCGAGCACAAGCTGCTGATCCAGCGCTGCGGCGGATGCGGGGCGCTGCGCCACCCGCCCCGCCCCATGTGTCCGAACTGCCGGTCCCTGGATTGGGAGGCGATCGAATCCGCGGGCCGCGGCACCGTTTACAGCTACGTGATGCCGCACGAACCCCGGTTCCCGTTCTTCGAATATCCCTACATCGTGGCGCTGGTGCAGCTCGACGAGGGGGTGCGGGTGGTGTCGAACCTGTGCGGCATCGACCCGGCCGACGTGACGGTCGGGATGCCGGTCGAGGTCTTCTACCAGGCCTTCGATGACGACCTGGTGCTGCACCAGTTCCGGCCCGTCCGGTAGGCGGCGCGATGGATTTCACGTTCACCGAAGAGCAGGAGACGGTCGCCAAACTCGCCCGCGAGATCTTCGAGCGCCGGGCCACCCCCGAACGGCTGACCGAACTGGAGGCCGGCGAAACCCGTTATGACGCCGCGCTGTGGGCGGAACTCGCGGCCGCCGACCTGTTGGGTGCCGGGCTGCCCGAGTCGGCCGGCGGAACCGGCGGCGGCTTCCTGGAGCTGGGCGTGCTGCTGGCCGAGGTGGGCTTCAGCGTCGCGCCGGTGCCCGCCTACGCGACGCTGGTGCTCGGCGCCGACCCGATCGCCCGGCACGGATCCCCCGAACAACAGCGACGGTTCCTGCCCGGCGTCGTCGCCGGAACCCGCATCCTGAGCGCGGGCCTGCAGGAGCCGGGCCGATCCGATCCGGCGAGCCCGGCCACCAAAGCGTCTCGCGACGGGGCGAATTGGCGGCTGGACGGCGCCAAGGAGCTGGTCCCGGCCGCCCAGCTGGCCGACACCGTCCTGATCCCGGCCGCTGTGGACGACGGCGAGGTCGGCCTGTTCCTGCTGCCCACCGACGCCCACGGTGTCGACATCCGGTCGGTCGCGACCACCAACCGCGAACCCCATGCCGACGTATTCCTCGATGGCGCAACGGTTTCCGCACAGGACCGGCTCGACGGCCCGATCGAATCGCTGCACACCAGGGCGCTGGTGGGCCTGTGCGCGATCCAGCTCGGCGTCTCGGACCGGGCCTTGCGCATCGCGGCCGACTACACCAGCGGCCGTGAGCAATTCGGGCGGCCCATCGGCAGCTTCCAGGCGGTGCAGCAGCGGCTGGCCGACGCCTTCATCGACGTCGAAGCGATCCGATGGACCACCTGGCATGCGGCCTGGCTGGTCGCGCGGGAACGCCCCGCGGAAGAGGCCGAAAGGGCGGCCCGCATCGCGAAGTTCTGGGCCGCCGACGCCGGCGCCCGGGTCGCCGCCAGCGCCCAGCAGGTCCACGGCGGCATCGGGATCGACGTCACCTATCCCCTGCACCGCTACTTCCTGTGGGCCAAGCACAACGAGCTCACCCTCGGCCCCGCCACTGCGCAGCTGGCCAGTATCGGCAGCACCTATCCGGAAGGAAACCGATGACCAGCCGCACCACCCTCAAGTGGGCCGACATCAGCGTCGGCGACGAGGCGACCCCGCTCGAAATCCCCATCACGACAACGATGATCGTCGCCGGCGCCATCGCGTCGCGGGATTTCATGCCGGTGCACCACGACCGCGACTTCGCTAACAAGCAGGGCTCGCCGAACCTGTTCATGAACATCCTGACCACCAACGGGTACTGCGTGCGCTTCCTCACCGACTGGGCCGGCCCCGAGGCGATGGTGAAAAACCTGTCGATCCGCCTCGGCGTGCCGTGCTTCCCCGACGACCCGCTGCGCTTCACCGGCGCCGTGACGTCCAAAACCGAAGGCTCCGACGGCGAGAACTTCGTCGAAGTGACGTTCAAGGGCTCCAACAGCCTGGGCGATCACGTCTCCGGCACCGCGGTGCTCAGCCTGCTCGACGGGTCCCGCGCATGAGCTCCTCGCTGCCCGGCAGCTGCGCCATCGTCGGTATCGGCCAGACCGAGTTCTCCAAGGAGTCCGGGCGCAGCGAGCTCCAATTGGCCTGCGAGGCGGTCAGTGCCGCGCTCGACGACGCCGGCCTGACGCCCGCGGACGTCGACGGCATGGTCACCTTCACCATGGATTCCAGCGACGAGATCGACATCGCCCGCAACGTGGGCATCGGCGACCTGAGCTTCTTCTCCCGCGTCCATCACGGCGGCGGCGCGGCGGCCGGCACGGTCGTGCACGCGGCGATGGCCGTCGCGACGGGCGTCGCCGACGTGGTGGTCTGCTGGCGCGCGTTCAACGAACGGTCCGGCTTCCGGTTCGGCGGCAGCGGCCGCGACATGACCGCGACGCCGCTGTTCATGGCGCACTACGCCCCGTTCGGATTGCTCACCCCCGCGGCGTGGGTCGCGATGCACGCCCAGCGCTACATGTCGACGTACGGGGTGACCAACGAGGACTTCGGCCGCATCGCCGTCGTCGACCGCGCGCACGCGGCGACCAACCCCGACGCCTGGTTCTACCAGCGCCCCATCACGCTCGAGGATCACCAGAACTCCCGCTGGATCGTCGAACCCGTGCTGCGACTGCTGGATTGCTGCCAGGAAAGCGACGGCGGGGTCGCGCTCGTCGTCACCAGCGCCGAACGCGCCCGCGACCTCAGGCAGCCGCCGGCCGTCATCACCGCGGCCGCCCAGGGCGCGGCCGCCAACGGCGAGATGATGACCAGCTACTACCGCGACGACATCACCGGTCTCCCGGAGATGGGCGTGGTCGCCAACCGGCTGTGGCGCGACTCGGGCCTCAAGCCCCAGGACATCCAAACCGCCTTCATCTACGACCATTTCACGCCGTTCGTGTTCACGCAGCTCGAAGAGCTCGGCTTCTGCGGGCGCGGCGAGGCCAAAGACTTCGCCACCGTCGAACGGCTGTCGCTGGGCGGGGAATTTCCGATCAACACCAACGGCGGCCTGCTCGGCGAGGCCTACATCCACGGCATGAACGGCATCACCGAGGGCGTGCGACAGGTCCGCGGCACCTCGCACAACCAGGTCGAGGGCGTCGAGCACGTGCTCGTCACGTCCGGAACCGGCGTGCCGACCAGCGGGCTGATCCTCGCGCCCGCCGACTAAGGGGGAAGCTCATGCCCAAGCTCGCGGTCTTGACCGCACCGGGGGGGCCGATCGAGCTGGCCGAATTCCCGCTCGCCGCGGCCGACGCCGGGCTGGTGCCGAGGGGGGCGTTGGTGCCGTGACGACCCAGGCGGCGCAGACCACCGACACGCGCGAGCTCATCGTCGAGTCCGCGTTCATTTGTTTCGGCAGACAGGGATTGGACAAGGCGACCATCGTCGACATCGCCAAACAGGCCGGCGTTTCGCGCAGCACCATCTACGAGTACTTCAGCGACAAGGGCGCGATCGTCGAGGCGTGTGCCGAACACGCGTCCGAACGCTTCTACCGCGAGATGTCCAGGGCGATGGCGGCGGGCAGCTCGCTCGAGGACAAGCTGACCCGCGCGGCGGTGTTCGTCACCCAGGCGCGGCGGGTCCTGGCCTCCGAGAAGTACTTTGACGAGGACGCGACCAGCCTGCTGCTCACCAAGGACGCCGCGGTGTTGCTGCGCGAGTGCGTCGAGTTCTTCGCGCCCTACCTGTCCGCCGCCAGGCTCACCGGCGACGTCCGCAAGGACCTCGACATCGAGGCCGCCGGGGAATGGTTTGCCCGCATGCTCTTTTCGCTCTTCAGCACGCCGTCGTCGACGCTCGACATGGACGACCCCGAGGTGGTGGCGGAATTCGTGCGCGCGCACGTGGTGCGGGGATTCGCCGGCGATCGCCCGCGGCCCCGCCGCGGCTAGCGCTCAGCGCCGCTGTTGAGGCCAAACCGTTTCGGCGGCGTGGACCGGTCGGCCATGGCCCGGCAGCAGGTGCGCGACCGGCAGCTCCTCGAGGCGCGCACGGGTGGCGGCGGCGCTCGCCGCGTCGACGATTTCCGGTGTGTGCCAGGCCTTGCCGCGCACGGACAGCACGGCATCGCCGGACAGCAGCGTCCGGGTGGTCGGATTCCACAGCGCGATGCTGTCGTCGGTGTGACCGTAAGCGTTGATCACGGTCCACTGCGACGCGCCGGGCAGCGGGCGGCCGTCGCCGAGCCCGCCGGCGGGCGACGGGCCCCTCCAGCGCATGCCGAGCGGCGTGCCATAGCCGGCCACCCGGGCGCCGCCGAGCAGACCCGCCACCCCGATCCGGTCGAGCGGCTGGTCGATCATGGTGGGCCAGATGGTTGCGGCCTTGGCCGGCGTCGGCGTGCGCGGTTTAACCCCGTCGAGGTAGGTGAGCGTCGCCTCGGGCAACCAGATCGGCGCCCGATGTCGCGCCGCCAGTTCCACCGCGCCGGCGACGTGGTCGCTGTGGCCATGCGTCGCCACCACGGCCTGCAGGGTCCCGCCGCGGCCCAGCACGGCCGCGAGGTCGCCGGCGGCCCGCGGCAGTCCGGCGTCGACCACCACCACGCCGTCGTCGCCCCGCAGCACGTAACAGTTGAAGATCCAGCGCGACACCCGCGTGATGCCGAGCTCGGGCATCTCGTCGACAACCAGGCTCATAGCGCAGAGGCTACGCCCTAGTGGGCCAGCGCCCGCAGGAAGAACGCCAGGTTGGCCGGCCGCTCGGCGAGCCGTCGCAGGAAGTATCCGTACCACTGCGTGCCGAACGGAACGTACACCCGCACGCGGTTGCCCGCCTCGGCCAACCGCCGCTGTTCGCCGTCGCGGATGCCGTACAGCATCTGGTATTCGAAATCGCCGGCGCCACGGCCCAATTCCCCGGCGATTCCGGGAACCGCCTCGATGATCGCCGGGTCGTGGGACGCCACCATCGGATAGCCCGACCCGACCATCAGCACCCGAAGGCAGGCCAGATAGGACTCGGTGACCTCGGCGGCGTCCCGGTAGGCCACCGACGCGGGCTCGTCGTAGGCGCCCTTGCACAACCGGATCCGGGCCCCGGCAGCGGCGAATTCCTCGCAGTCGCCGAGCGTGCGCCGCAGATAGGCCTGCAAAACCGCACCCAGCCACGGGAATTCGGCCCGCAGGTCGCGCACGATCGACAGCGTCGAGTCGGTGGTGGTGTGGTCCTCGGCGTCCACCGTCACCCAGATACCGGCCCGCCGCGCGGCCGAGCAGATCGACCAGGCGTTCTCCCGCGCGATCTTCTCGCCATCGCGCTCCAGCGACTGCCCCAGCGCCGACAGCTTCAGCGACACCTCCAGCGGCCGGACGCCGTCTTCGCCGAGATCGCCGGACCGGCCCAGATCCTCGATCAGGTCCAGGTAGGTTTGCGTAGCCGCTTCGGCGTCGTCGACGTCGGTGACGTCCTCGCCGAGGTAATCGACGCTGACGCAGCGGCCCGAATCGCGCAGCGCGGCAACGCTAGTCAGTGCCGCATCGACGGTCTCCCCCGGCACGAACCGGCGCACCACCCGCCGGGTGACCGGCAACCGCTCGGCGGCCCGGCGCAACCCCTCGCGCCGCCGGGCCGCCATGATCGCCGGACGAACGGTGCGGGCGAACAGCCCGCCCATCAGTCGGCCGCCATGTGCGGGTAGGTGTGGTCGGTGGCCGGGACGAACGTCTCCTTGATGGTGCGCGCCGACGTCCAGCGCAACAGGTTCAGCACCGATCCGGCCTTGTCGTTGGTGCCGGATCCCCGCGAGCCCCCGAACGGCTGGCGCCCGACCACCGCCCCCGTCGGCTTGTCGTTGACGTAGAAGTTCCCGGCGGCGAACCGCAGCCGCTCCTGCGCGGTCACCACGGCCGCACGGTCGTCGGCGATGACCGCGCCGGTCAGCGCGTAGCGGGAGCCGGTCTCGACGACGTCGAGGATTCGTTCGTACTGATCGTCGGGGTAGACGTGCACCGAAAGCAGCGGACCGAAGTACTCGGTCGCGAAGGCCTCGTCGGTCGGGTCGTCGGACAGCAGCACGGTGGGCCGCACGAAATAGCCGACGCTGTCGTCGTATTCGCCGCCGACGGCGATGGTCATCCCGGGCGCGCCCTTCGCCCGCTCGATGGCGTCGACGTTCTTGATGAACGCCCGCCGGTCGATCAGCGCGCCGCCGTAGTTGGTCAGGTCGGTGATGTCGCCGTAGCGCAGCGCGGCCGTCTCACCCAGGAAGTCGTCGCCCATGCGCTGCCACACCGAGTGCGCGACGAACGCCCGCGACGCGGCCGAGCACTTCTGCCCCTGGTAGTCGAACGCGCCGCGAATCAGCGCAGTGGTCAACACGTCCGGGCGCGCCGAGGCGTGCGCGACGACGAAGTCCTTGCCGCCGGTCTCGCCGACCAGCCGCGGATAGCTGTGGTAGCGGCCGATGTTGACGCCCACCCGCTGCCAAAGTTGTTGGAAGGTGGCCGTCGACCCGGTGAAGTGGATGCCGGCCAGCCGCGGATCGTCCAGCGCCACATCGGAAACGGCGAACCCGTCGCCGGCGACCAGGTTGATCACGCCGGGCGGCAGGCCGGCCGCCTCGAGCAGTTGCATGGTCAGGTAAGCCGACAGGGTTTGGGTGATGGACGGCTTCCACACCACGGTGTTGCCCATCAAAGCGGGCGCGGTCGGCAGATTACCGGCGATCGAGGTGAAGTTGAACGGCGTGATGGCGTAGACGAAGCCGTCCAGCGGCCGGTAGTCGCTGCGATTCCACTCGCCGGGCCCGCTGATCGGCTGCTGCGCCAGGATCTGGCGCGCGAACGCCACGTTGAACCGCCAGAAGTCGACCTGCTCGCAGGGCGAGTCGATCTCGGCCTGATAGACCGACTTGGATTGCCCGAGCATCGTTGCGGCGGCGATCTTTTCGCGCCACGGACCGGCCAGCAGGTCGGCGGCGCGCAGGAACACCGCGGCGCGCTCGTCGAAAGGCATTGCCGCCCAGTACTTCTTGGCGGCCATCGCGGCGTCGATGGCCGCTGCCGCGTCGATGCGCGCGGCGTTGGTGAGGGTGCCCAGCGTCGCGGCGTGCCGGTGTGGCTGCACGACGTCGATCCGCTCGCCGTCGCCCATCCGGTGGTTTCCACCGATGACGTGCGGCAGGTCGATCGGATTTTCGACCAGGGCGCCGAGCTCGGCGAGCAGGCGGGTTCGTTCCGGGGATTTCGGGGCGTACTCGTGGACCGGCTCGTTGGCCGGGGCGGGTGGCTGGGTGATCGCGTCCATGCCGTTAAGGGTCCCCCGGGCGGGCCGCCATCCTGTTAGCCGATCGGACAGGATCTAAAGCCTTAGGTAGTAAGATCGGACAACATGCAATCGGCGGGGGTCGGCCTGGGCCAGCTGCTGCTCGCGCTGGACGCGACGCTGGTCAGGCTGGTCCCGGATGGTCGGGCCCCACGGGGCCTCGACCTGCCGGTGGGATCCGCGGCGCTGATCGATTCCGACGACGTGCGGCTGGGCCTGGCGGCGGCGGCCGGCTCGGCCGACGTCTTCTTCCTGCTCGGGGTCAGCGATGACGAGGCCGTGCGTTGGCTCGCCGGTCAGGTGCGCGCGCCGGTGGCGGTCTTCGTCAAGGAACCGTCGGACGCGTTGGTGGCCAAGGCGGTCGCGGCGGGGTCGGCGGTGGTGGCCGTCGAGCCGCGGGCGCGTTGGGAGCGGCTCTACCAGTTGGTCAATCACGTCCTGGAACACCATGGGGGCCGCGGCGAGCCGGTCGACGATTCGGGCACCGACCTGTTCGGCCTGGCGCAGTCGCTGGCCGACCGCATCCACGGCATGGTCAGCATCGAAGACGCGCAGTCGCACGTGCTCGCCTATTCGGCCTCCAACGACGAGGCCGACGAGTTGCGCCGCCTTTCCATCCTGGGGCGCGCCGGCCCGCCCGAACATTTGCAGTGGATCGGCCAGTGGGGCATCTTCGACGCGCTGCGAGCCAGCGGCGAGGTGGTGCGCGTGGCAGAGCGCCCGGAGCTGGGGCTGCGGCCGCGGCTGGCGATCGGGGTCCACCAGCAGCCGGCCGGTGCCCGCCGCCCGCCGGTGTTCGCCGGCGCCATCTGGGTGCAGCAAGGGTCGCAGCCCCTGGCCGACGACGCCGACGAGATGTTGCGCGGCGCAGCGGTATTGGCCGCCCGGATCATGGCCCGCCTGGCCGCCCGGCCGTCCACGCAGGCGCGGCGGGTGCAGCAACTTCTGGGTCTGACGGACGAGCCGGCCGACGTCGGCGCCATCGCCCGCGAACTCGGCCTCGCCGCCGACGGCGCCGCCGCGCTGATCGGCTGGAATACCATCGGGGACCCCCATCCGCGGCTGCCCGAGGTTCTGGCCCTGAGCGCCAGCGCTTTTCGTCGTGACGCGCAGATCGCGTCGCACGATTCGCGAATCTACGTGCTGTTGCCCCAGACCCAGATGCGGTCCGTCGCTTCCTGGGTCCGCGGCACGATCGCCGCCCTGCGCGCCGAGATCGGCGTCGAGCTGCGCGCCGCCATCGCCGCGCCGGTCGCCGGCTTGGCGGGGGTCGCCGCGGCGCGCGCCGAGCTGGACCGCGTGCTCGATAGCGCCGAGCGACACCCGGTTTCGATAGGACGGGTGACATCGGTGGCCGAGGCCCGCACTACCGTCCTGCTCGACGAGATCGTCACCCTGGTCGGTGCCAACGAGCGGCTGGTCGACACGCGCGTACGCGACCTGCGCGCGCGCGACCCCGTGCTGGCGCAGACGCTGCGGGCCTACCTGGACAGCTTCGGCGACGTCGCCGCCGCCGCCGAGTGGCTGCAGGTGCACCCCAACACCGTCCGCTACCGGGTGCGGCGGATCGAAAAGCTGCTCGGCACCTCGCTGTCGGATCCCGAAGTGCGGTTGGTGTTTTCGCTGGGACTGCGGGTGGTCGAGCGCTCCGAGCGATAAGCCTAGTTATCCACAGTTGGCAGTTTGTCCACAATTCGGGCTTTCGCTCATGCCTTAACTCAGCGGGCATCACTAGATTCGAAAATATGTTCGATGTCCAGGCGTCCGACGCCGAGGTGGTAACCGCGATCACCGACGGCGCCCGCGCCGAGGCGGCCGCCGCGGCGCGCCGGCTGGCGGCGATCGCCGAGTTGGTGACCCGGCGTGCCGACGGCCCGACGGATCGCGCGCATTGGTCATGCGACAACTGGGATGCGATAGCCGCCGAAGTGGCCGCGGCGCAGGGCATTGGCCAGGCCATGGCATCGGGGCAGATGTATCTGGCGGTGGCGCTGCGCAACCGGCTGCCTAAGGTCGCGGCCCTGTTCGCCGAGGGCACCATCAGCGCGCGGCTGGCCTCGGCGATGGTGTGGCACAGCGACTGATCAAAGACCCCGACACGCTGCGGTTGGTCGATGAGGCGCTGGCCGCCGACGCCAAGCACTTCGGGCCGATGTCGGTGAGCAAGACCGCCCAGGCCATCGACGCCATCGTGGATCGCCACGACCCCGGGGCCCTGCGCCGCGCCCGCGCCGGCGCGCGCGGGCGCCATGTCACGATCAGCCCCGCGGACGAACATTCCGGAACCGCAGCCCTGTGGGGTTCGCTGCTGGCCAGCGACGCGGCCGTGTTGGAGCGCCAACTGACCCACATGGCCGGTCAGGTCTGCCGGGACGACCCCCGCACCCTCGACCAGCGCCGCGCCGACGCGCTGGGCGCCCTGGCCGCG
Source organism: Mycobacterium sp. NGS34 (assembly GCF_059812845.1). Taxonomy (NCBI): domain Bacteria; kingdom Bacillati; phylum Actinomycetota; class Actinomycetes; order Mycobacteriales; family Mycobacteriaceae; genus Mycobacterium; species Mycobacterium sp. NGS34. The sequence goes on along the minus strand of NZ_JCALDM010000012.1, from coordinate 16,031 downwards.
GGGGGTCAATACCTCGCCTGCGGCTGCGGTGACACCGAGTGCCCTGCCGGTGGGGAGCTCGACGCGCGCGCCGCCGCGGTCGTCGTGCACGTTGTCGCCCACGAGGACACGTTGGAGGCCCGGCCCGACCCGCACACCTCAGGGGAGCGCGCGTCGCGGCCCATCACTCCCGAGATGACCCTGGCCGAGGCCCTGGCGCCCGATCCCGAACCCGACCTGCCGACCGCACCGCGACCCCCGGCCGCGCATCTGCTCGGCGGCGGCACGCTGCCCGCGTCGATGGTCGCCGAGCTGATCCGCGGCGGGGCCAAGGTCACGCCGGTGCGCATTCCCGCCGACGCCCCACCCGAACCGGGCTATCGGCCATCGGCCCAGCTGCAGCGATTCATCCGCTGCCGCGACATGACCTGTCGCTTCCCGGGCTGCGATCGGCCCGCCGAGTTCGCCGACATCGACCACACCATCCCCTATCCGCTGGGGCCCACCCATCCGTCCAACCTCAAATGCCTGTGCCGAAAACACCACCTGCTCAAGACGTTCTGGCCCGACTGGCGCGACCGGCAGTGGCCGGATGGCACCATCGTGTGGACCTCACCCGCCGGGCGGACGTACGTTACCCGGCCTGGCAGCCGGCTGCTGTTTCCCGCCCTATGCGTGCCCACCGGCGAATTGCCCAACGCCCCAACCACATACCCGCCCCGCGGCGAGCGCGGCATCATGATGCCCACCCGCCGCCGCACCCGCGAACAAGACCGCAGCCGTCGCATCGACGCCGAACGCGCGCTCAACGACGATCACGTCGCCGAACGCAACAAGCCCCCGCCGTTCTAGGCGGCGGCCAATGGGGTTGCGCTACTGCCAATCGACCGGCAGATCGCCGGCATGGTTGGGGCACACGTCAATCGTGGCGGCCTTGAGCACGTGTGCCGCGTCCAACGGCGGCATTTCGTGGGACAGCACCACGAAGGCGTACTGCCCCGCGTACGACGAGTACCCGTTGATCATCGCGCTGGCGTGATCGTCCATCAGCGCGCACGCCTCGCGTTCGCGGTTGGTGTCGGCGTGTGCAATGCCGGAGCCAAACCAGGCGGCCAGGCAGACGGTCGCCATGGCGGTGAGCAATTTATACTGGCGTGTGTGCAATTTCTCGAGAGGCATGTGGAGTTTTACCCAAGCATGCCTGGCATTAAACGGAATAAACGCGCCGAATATCTTTAAATAATTGTCGTGCGCGCCAATTCTGACGCATTTAAAACACGCGTCGAATAACCGCCTCAGCCCAATTCATACGACTCGCGCGACACCCGGAAGAAATGCCCCGTTCCGGCGTCGGTGCACGTCATCCCGGTGGGCTCACTGCTGCAGGTGATCGTGCCGAGCGATCTCGTCTGGCCGAAGCCGAGCGCCGGCCACGGCCCGGCCCCCGAACCGAGCGCCGAATAGGTGCACGTGACATAGGCCGCCTGGCCCTGATCGAGGCGAAAATCGCGACCCAGATCCGATCCGGGCGGACACGGCCCCCCATTCTTGTCCCGGCCCAAGCCCGGCGGGACCGGGTACGTGTGATCCCCGATCTGGCACATGGCTATCGGCTGCGGAGCGTCTTGGCCGTTGAGAATGCACCGAATGTTTCCCGACGCGGAAGCGAACTGCTGGTAATTGTCGTCGGCGCGCGCATCCGCCGCACCGAAAAGCAGGACCGCGGGAGCGGCGACCCCGATCGCCGCACCCAATGCCGAGATGGTGTTCATTCGACGCTCCTTTCTTTTTTCAACCGCGATCTCGCCGGGCAGCCGGCGACCCCGGCGCCCCGCTCGGCCACCAGATCATCCGGCGGGCAGCCTCTTTGGCGGAGTTTTGCACGCCGGCAATCATCGCATCACCGTGCCGCAACCGCGAAAGAGCGGCCCGCCGCCCGCAATGGTTATGTTCAGCGTGAAGCCAATTCGAAGAGTTGCAGCGGATTTTCAGCCGGATAGGCTTCTCCGGTGACACAAAAGCCGTCGTCCTATTTGGTGCTGGCTTCCCAGCGCAGCGGCAGCACGCTGCTCGTGGAATCACTGCGCGCGACCGGGGTGGCGGGCGAGCCGCAGGAGTTCTTCCAATACCTGCCGAGCACCAGCCAGGCCCCGCAGCCGCAGCAGTGGTTCGCCGACGTCGACGACGAGTCGATCCTGCGACTGCTCGATCCGTTGGACGTGGGGACGCCCGACCTCGCCACGGCCGAGATCTGGCGCGACTACATCCGCACGGTCGGGCGAACGCCCAACGGCGTGTGGGGCGGCAAGCTGATGTGGAACCAGACACCGCTGCTGTTGAACCGCGCGAAGGACCTGCCGCATCGGTCGGGCGACGGCCTGCGCGCCGCGATCCGCGACGTCGTCGGCGAGGAGCCGCTGCTGATCCATGTCCACCGCCCCGACGTGGTCTCGCAGGCGGTGTCGTTCTGGCGAGCGGTGCAGACGCGGGTGTGGCGGGGCCGGCCCGATCCCGTCCGCGACGCGCGCGCCACCTATCACGCCGGCGCGATCGCCCACGTCGTCCGCATGCTGCGCGCCCAGGAGGAGGGCTGGCGCACCTGGTTCGCCGAGGAAGACATCGAGCGGATGGAGGTGCCCTATCCGGTGTTGTGGCGCAACCTGACTCAGGTGGTCGCCAGCATCCTCGAGGCGCTGGGGCTCGACCCGCTGCTGGCGCCCCAGCCGGCCCTGGAACGCCAGGCCGACCAACGCTCCGACGAATGGGTGGAACGCTACCGCGCGGACGCCGAGCGAGAAGGGCTGCCCACCTAGATTCAGCGCGAGCCAATCACTTGGCCGGCGGCCACCGCCACGCCACCATTGCGCCGTGGGCCGGTTATCCGAAGATTGGTGGGCGACGCTGCTGGCGGGCGTGATCGTGGCGCTGGCGGTCGCCGGTGCGCTCCCGAAGATTCCGTGGTGATGGCGTGAGCACGGTAAGCCTTCGACCCGACGAAGCCGAGGACGAATCGACCGAGGCCGCCTTCACCAGCCGGCGCCTGCTCGACTACGTGCCCGGCATCCTGCTGCTGATCGGCGTGGGCCTGCTGGGCAAATACGCCCAGATCTGGTGGAACACGCTGGCCAAGCACCACCACTGGACCGTGCCCGACATCGAATATGTGTTGTGGGCCATCGTGATTGGCCTACTCATCACCAATACCGTTGGCCTGCACCGGATATTCCGCGCCGGCGTGTTGACCTACCAGTTCTGGCTCAAGGTCGGGATCGTGGCCCTGGGTTCGCGATTCGTGCTGGGCGACATCGCCAAGCTCGGCGCCACCAGTTTGGTACAGATCCTGGTCGACATGGCGATCGCCGGAACCATCATTCTCGTCGCCGCCCGCGCATTCGGGCTGTCGGGCAAGCTGGGCTCGCTGCTGGCGATCGGCACTTCCATCTGCGGCGTGTCCGCGATCGTGGCGGCCAAGGGCGCCATCCGCGCGCGCAACGCCGACGTCAGCTACGCGATCGCGGCGATCCTGGCGCTGGGCGCCGTCGGGCTGTTCGCGTTGCCGCCGCTGGGACACCTGATCGGCCTCACCAATTACGAGTTCGGCCTGTGGGCGGGGCTCGCCGTCGACAACACCGCCGAAACCACCGCCACGGGCTACCTGTTCTCCGAGCACGCCGGCAAGATCGCGGTGCTGGTCAAGTCCACCCGCAACGCGCTGATCGGCTTCGTCGTCCTGGGGTTCGCGCTGTATTGGTCCGCCCGCGGGCAGGCCGACGAGATCGCCCCCGGCGCCAAGGCCAAGGCCGCCTTCGTCTGGGAGAAGTTCCCGAAATTCGTGCTCGGCTTCCTGGCGGTGTCGGCGATCGCGACGGCGCACTGGCTGAGCAAGGGCCAGACCGCCAACCTGGCCAACGTGTCGAAGTGGGCGTTCCTGCTCACCTTCGCCGGGGTCGGGCTGACCACCGACATCCGCCAGATCGCGCGCACCGGGTGGCGCCCGCTCGTCGTCGCCGTCATCGGGCTGACCGTCGTCGCGTCTGTCTCCCTGGGGCTCGTCCTGCTCACCTCGCGCGTGTTGCATTGGGGCGTAACCACGTAGCGGAGGCAGACGGTAACCTGGCCCGCAATGTGGATCACCATCCTGGTGATGGCCTTCGCCGTCAGCCTCGAGCCCTTCCGGGTCGGCATGACGGTGCTGATGTTGAACCGGCCACGGCCGATGCTGCAGCTGCTGGCATTCCTGTGCGGCGGCTTCGCGATGGGCATGAGCGTGGGCCTGGTCGTCCTGTTCGTCCTGCGGCGCAGGCTGATGTGGTCGACGTACTTCACGCTGCCGAGGGTGCAGATCTGCATCGGTGTGCTGGCGCTGTTGGCGGCCGCCGCGCTGGCCGTGACGCGCAACCGCGTGGCCGTGCCGGCCAGGTTCACGACGCGCGCGCAGCGAGTGATGACCGGGCCTTCCCTATGGGTCGCGGGCGCGGCCGGCCTCGGAATCGCGCTGCCGTCGGTCGACTATCTGGCCGCGCTGGCCGTCATCCTGGCCTCCGGGGCCGCGGCCACCACCCAGATCGGCGCGCTGCTGATGTTCAACGCCGTGGCCTTCGCCCTGGTCGAGATTCCCCTACTCGTCTATCTACTGGCGCCCCGGGCGACCCGCGACTCGATGGCGGCGCTGCACGACTGGATCCGGTCGCGGCGCCGGATCGAGGTCACCGCCCTGCTGGCAGCGGTCGGGTGCGTCCTGCTCGCGGTCGGCCTGGCCGGAGCCTGAACACCGAAACCAGCACGGCCGCCGCCCGTTTCACGACCCGGCGGCCTTCGCGGGGTCCTCGACGACGTGATACGCGGGGTCGACCAACACCATCGGTTGGGTGCCGCTCTGCCGGGGCTTGCCGGTGATCCGCAGCAGCTGGCCGGGCTGGATGTCGGCGCCGCCGCGCCCATGCCGGAACGTCACGCAGATCTCGCCGCTGTTGTCGCCGACGACGACCCGCCGGACCGTGCGCCTGCGTTCGTTGATGTCCTGGACCTCGTTGACCCGCCCCTCGAAGGTGGCGCGCTGCCCGGGGATCAGGCCGCCGACCGTGATCACCGACGCCGACCGGTCGGGATGTTCGTAGGCCTCGACCTCTTGCTCCTCGTCCCTCGAAACCCACGCCTCGATCTTGTCGAGCTCGCGGGAGATTCGTTGCTCGAACCCCTCGGGGTACGCCTCCTTGATGCGGGACTCCACGTCGTACGGAACGATCGTCGCCGCGGCGTCCGGGATCAGGCTCACCGCGCGGGCCACCTTGTCCGCGGTGCGGTCGTGCAGCAGGCGCCCCAGGAACGGGGCGTAGGTCCGGCGCGGCAGCAGCACCGTCACGTTGGTGTTCTTGTGTTCGTCGCGCGCCTTGGCGACCAGCACCTGCGCGGCCCGGGTGACCCTGCGGTCCGGGCAGTCGACCACCCGCAGCGGGGTGTCGAGATCGAAGTCGTCCCAACGCTTTCGCAACGCCTTCGCATGGGCTTCGTCGACCATGAAATGCACCGCGACCAACTCGTCGGCCCGCAACCCCCGGCCGTAACGCAGCGCTTCGATGACCGCGAGGTCGAGCGAGTTCACGAAGACGAACACCTTGTGCCGGGCGTACTTCACCAACTCGGGCCGGTCGGTGCGGAACATCTCGAGAATGGCCGCCTCGGCGCGGTATTCGCGGTTCAGCCGCGTCAGCGCGAACACCAGCACCGGGAAGACCACGACCACCAGCCAGGCGCCCTCGGTGAACTTCGCCACCGCGAAGATTCCCACCACGATGGTCGACAGGATCCCCGCGGACAGGTTGATCGCGAGGCGCCGTCGCCACCCCGGCTCCCGATGGGTGAGGTGGTGTTTGGTCATCCCGTAGCCGGCCATCGAGAACCCGGTGAACACGCCGATCGCGTAGAACGGGACGAGCGCGGTGACCGAGCCGCCCGTCGCGAGCAGCAGCACCACCGAAAGCCCCGTCAGCGTGATGATGCCGTTCGAAAACACCAGGCGGTGACCGCGCGTCATCAGCTGACGCGGCAGGAAGCGGTCTTCGGCGACGAAGCTCGCCAGCGTGGGGAATCCGTTGAAGCTGGTGTTTCCGCCGGTAAACAGGATGGCCGCGGTTGACGCCTGCACGACAATGAACAGGACGTTGCCAATCGTGCCGTTGCCGAAGACCGCGCGGGCAACCTGCGACAGCACCGACGGATATCCGGCCTCGAACGGCGTTGCGTGGGTGACGAACGTCAAGTAGGCGACGCCGGCCAGCAAGAACCCGAGTATGCACGCCATGATGGTGAGCACCCGGCGGGCGTTGCGTCCCTGCGGTTTACGGAAGACGGTGACCGTGTTGGAGATCGCCTCGACCCCGGTCAGCGACGAACCGCCGTTGGCGAACGCGCGCAGCAACACCAGCACGGTCGCGCCCATCACCAGGCCGTCCCCCTGGTGAACCGGCACCGCCCCGGCGATGTGCTGCGCGTCGTAAGTCGGTAGCCCCCAGAAAATTTCGCGAACGACGCCGGTCACGATCGTCAGGCCGATCATGGCGACGAAGACATACGTCGCAACGGCAAAGGGCCGGCCCGCTTCCTTCAGCCCACGGAGATTCGCGTAGCACATGACGATCACCACGGCCACCGTGATCGCCAGGCTGTAGGGACCCAGCACCGGGATCGCCGAAACCACCGCCACCGTGCCCGCGGCCGTCTGCACCGCCACGGTGACCACGTAGTCGATCAACAGCGCGGCGGCGGCGACCTGCGCCACCCGGGGTCCGAAGTTCTCCCGTGCCACGATGTACGAGCCGCCCGCGCGGGTGTAGGCCATCACAACCTGGCGGTAGGACGCGGCCACCAAAGCCAGAATCACCAAAATCACGCCGTTGATGGGCAGCAACAAGGTAAACGCCGCGAGCCCCGCCGCCGGCAGCAGCTCGATCAGGATCTGTTCGCTGCCGTAGGCGGTGGACGAGATCGCGTCGGGTGCAAGCGCACCGAGCGCAACCCCGTTGGAAAGCTTCTCGTGTGTCAGCTTCTCGGTGATCAGCGGCTTCCCGAGAAAGACGCGCTTGGCGATGTCCCCGACCGACGTCGGGATCGGGACCTTGCCCGTCGAAGTTGTCACGACCTGCATTCTGCCGCCCGGCCCGTCCGCGCCGCGGGCGGACCGGCTAACTCAGCCGCTCGACCGCCGCGGCGATGCGCTCGTCGGTGGCGGTCAGCGCGACCCGCACATGCCGGGCGCCGCCCGGGCCGTAGAAGTCGCCGGGCGCCACCAGGATGCCGAGGGAGGCGAGCCAGGAGACGCTGTCCTGGCACGGCTCGCCGCGCGTGGCCCAGAGATAGAGGCCGGCCTCGGAATGGTCGACGGCGAAACCGGCCGAGCGCAGCGCGGGCAGGAGGGCGGCCCGCCGCCGTTCGTACCGCTCGCGCTGCTCACGCTCGTGGGCGTCGTCGTCGAGCGCGGCCACCATGGCGGCCTGCACCGGTGTCGGCACGATCATCCCGGCGTGTTTGCGCACCGCGAGCAGCTCGCCGACCAGCGCCGGGTCCCCGGCGACCAGGCCGGCCCGATAACCGGCCAGCGACGAGCTCTTCGATAGCGAGTGGATCGCGAGCAGCCCGGTATGGTCGCCGTCGCAGACCGAGGGATGCAGCACCGACAGGGGTTCGGCCTCCCAGCCCAGGCCCAGGTAGCACTCGTCGGAGGCGACCACCACCCCCCGCTCGCGCGCCCATCCGACGACCTTGCGCAGGTGGTCCACCCCCAGCACCCGCCCGGTTGGGTTGCTCGGCGAGTTCAGATAGAACAACGCGGGGGATTGCGGGCCGACCTGGGTCAGCGAATCCGCGCGCAGCACCGGCGCGCCGGCCAGCCGCGCGCCCACGTCATACGTCGGATAGGCCAGCTCCGGCACCACGATCAGGTCCGCGGGGCCCAGGCCGAGCAGCGTCGGCAGCCACGCGATCAGCTCCTTGCTGCCGATCACCGGCAGCACGGCCGCCTCGGTCAGCCCGGTGATGCCGAAACGGCGGGCCAGCGCGGCCACCGCCGATTCGCGCAGCCGCGCGGTGCCGGCGGTCGCGGGGTATCCCGGGGCGGAACTGGCCGCGGCCAGCGCCTCTCGGATCAGCGGCGCGACCGGGTCGACCGGGGTGCCGACGGACAGGTCGACGATCCCGTCCGGATGGGCCGCGGCCCGCGCTTTGGCGTCGGCCAGCGTGTCCCAGGGAAACTCCGGCAGCGACGCCGACACTCGCTCGCTCAGTCGCCTTCGCCCTGGGGCGGCAGGTCCTTGACGACTTGCGGGTCGTTCTCGGTCATGCCGACCTTCGCGGCACCGCCCGGCGACCCCAGCTCGGCAAAGAAGTCGGCGTTGATCTGCGTGTACTGGCTCCACTGTTCGGGCACGTCGTCTTCGTAATAGATCGCTTCGACGGGGCAGACCGGCTCACAGGCCCCGCAGTCGACGCACTCGTCGGGGTGGATGTACAGCATCCGGGCACCCTCGTAGATGCAGTCGACCGGGCACTCCTCGATGCATGCCTTGTCCTTGATGTCGACGCAGGGCTCGGCGATCGTGTACGTCACAGACATCTCCTCCATGTACTGCGTGTGGGCTGCAGTTCGGCTCGCCACGGCGCTCCGGCCGCGACAGCGCAAGCATTCGGTTACTGATACTAGACGTTGCACATACACGTCAACCACCCGGCACGGGTGCGCCGGGGCGGGTGGCATTTCACCGTGGGCGAACAGCCAAACAAAACGCCCTGACCTGCGCATAGTTACGATTAGAAGATCCTGTGCGATAACGGTTGCGATAGATGAATGCTCACGGAGCCTGGTAGCCTCGTCCGCAGACGGCAACCGTTGGGCAGATGTCGTCGCCGTCAATCGACGGTGCATTGAAATTGGGGAAGGTGTCCACAGATGGTGAAGCTGTCGTTGACCAAATTGGCTGCTGCCGCAGGGGGCGTTGCTTTTGCGTTGACCGCCGGCGCCGGGATCGCGTCCGCCGATCCGCTGGATCCGGTCGTGAACACGACCTGCAACTACGGACAGGTGATGGCCGCGCTGAACGCGACCGACCCGGCGGCTGCCGCGCAGCTGACCGCATCGCCGGTCGCCACGTCCTACCTGCGCCAGTTCCTGGCCTCGCCGCCGCCGAAGCGGTTGGCGATGGCCCAGCAGATCCAGGCCATGCCGCAGGCCGCGCCGTACTTCAACGACGTGTTGTCGGTGGCCGGGAGCTGCAACAACTACTGAGCGTTCAGTAGCCGCTGAGCAGTCGGCGCACCTGGCCCAGCAGTTCGGGCCCGGCGTCGCTGCAAATCCGCGAGGGGTTTGCGGGTCGGCGACCCCAAAGCAGTAAAACCCTTGCGGCGGAATCGGTTTCGAGAGTGGCCGGGCCTTCGGGCCCGGCCATTCCGATTGAGGTCCGTTCCGCGTCCGCGCTGATCAGCACGTCGTCGCTGCCGAAGACCCGCAACCGCGCCTCGATGCGCTCGCCGGGCCCCAGCGACTTGGCGCCCTTGGCGAGCAGTGGCCGTCCCACCGCGACGACGCTGTGCGTCGTCATCCAGGGTTCGGCGAGCCGGGCCTGGGCCGCCGCGTCATCACCGGTGACGTCCCAGCCGTGCAGGACGAGTTCCTCGCGCATGTGCTCGGCGAACCAGGGCACCTTCATGGTGCGCCCGGTCCAGGCCACGTCGGTGTCGGCCGGGACGCTTTCGGCCGCGGCCGCGACCTCGTTCAGGGTGGCCATCCGGTCGTGCAGCGCGTCCCAGAGGTCCGCGTCGGCCATGGCGCGCAGCGGAGCCTCTCGTTCCTCGAAGCCGCGCGTGCCGACCGGTTCGCCCTCCAGATGCGCCGCCAGCACCCGGGCGAGCTCCTCGGCGTTTCCGGCTTGATGGATGACGATGTCGCGCACCGTCCATGCCTCGCACCAGGTGCCGGCCTCGGGTGGGCGCTGCTGCACGGCGTCCACAAAGGGACGCCATTCGGGGAATCGGTCGTCGTCTATGTGTCGCTTCACGGCGCGTGGGGTACCCTCGGCCGCCGAAAATTAAGCCGATTACGCGGCCAGCGGGGCGTACGTCGTGGTGCGCTGGCGCGCCGGGCGGCCGATGCCCTCGGCGATCGCGGCCAGCTCCGCGGCGGTCTTCGACGACCCGTGTTCGGACCCGGCCATCCGCGAGATGGTCTCCTCCATCAGCGTGCCGCCCAGGTCGTTGGCGCCGCCGTTGAGCATCACCCGGGTGCGCTCGACGCCGAGCTTGACCCAGCTGGTCTGAATGTGGGAAATGCGGCCGTGCAACATGATCCGCGCCAGCGCATGCACGGCCCGGTTGTCCCGATGGGTGGGCCCCGGGCGCGCCGCGCCGGCCAGGTACAGCGGCGAGTTCTGGTGCACGAAGGGCAGCGGCACGAACTCGGTGAAGCCGCCGGTGCGGTCCTGGATGTCGCGCAGCACGTTGAGGTGGCCCACCCAGTGCCGCGGGGTGTCGACGTGGCCGTACATCATCGTCGAGCTCGACCGCAGGCCCACCTCGTGCGCGGTGCTGACGATCTCGATCCACATCGAGGTCGGCAGCTTGCCCTTGGTGAGCACCCAGCGCACCTCGTCGTCCAGAATCTCCGCGGCGGTGCCGGGGATGGTGTCCAGGCCGGACTCGCGCAGGCTGATCAACCACTCGCGAATGCTCAACCCGCTCTTGGTCACCCCGTTGGCGATCTCCATCGGGGAAAACGCGTGCACGTGCATCGACGGCACCCGGGCCTTGACGGCGCGCACCAGCTCGGCGTACCCGGTCACCGGCAACTCGGGGTCGATCCCGCCCTGCATGCACACCTCGGTGGCGCCCTCGACGTGCGCCTCCCACGCGCGGTCGGCCACCTCCTCGGTGGACAGCGAGTACGCGTCGGCGTCGCCCTTGCGCTGCGCGAACGCGCAGAAGCGGCACCCGGTGTAGCAGATGTTGGTGAAGTTGATGTTGCGGTTCACCACGAAGGTCACGTCGTCGCCGACGGCGTCGCGTCGCAGCGAATCCGCCAGCGCGGCAACCGCTTCCAGCGCCGGTCCCTCGGCGGTCGCCAATGCCAGGTACTCGTCGTCGGTGCAACCGGCGGGGTCGCGTTCGGCCGAACGCAAGGCGGCGAGCACGTCGGTGTCCAGGCGTTCCGGGGCGCGCGCCGCCAGCTCACCCACGTGCGCGCGGATTGACTCCCAATCACCGAACGCGCTGTCGAGGTCGCTGCGGGCCGCGGTGTTGCGGCCTTCGGTGTCGATCGCCGCGTTCAGGTCGACCCGGCCGGCCGACTCCACGTCGTCGGGCTCCTGCCAGGGCATGCCCACCGGGTTGACGTCGCGGGCCAGGCCGGTCGCCGGATCGGCCAGCGCCAGCACGTGTCCCCGCACCCGCGGGTCGATCCACGCCGCGCCGGCCTGGACGTACTTGGGTTGCGCGGTCAGCCGCTGCACCAGGTCGTATCCGCCCTCGGCGGTGACGGCGGCCAGCTCGTCCAGCGCGGGCCACGGCCGTTCCGGGTTGACGTGGTCGGGCGTCAACGGCGAGACGCCGCCCCAGTCGTCCACCCCGGCGCGGATCAGGGCCAGGCACTCGTCGCGCGACACCAGGTTGGGCGGCGCCTGGATGCGCATGCCCGGGCCGAGCACCAGACGCGCGACCGCCACCGTCGCCAGGTAGTCCTCGATCCCGGCGTCGGGGTACGCCGCCATCGCGGTGTGTTCCTTGGCCCGGAAGTTCTGCACGATCACTTCCTGGACATGCCCGAACTCCTTGTGCGACTTGCGAATCGCATGCAGGGTGTCGGCGCGTTCGGCCAGCGTCTCGCCGATGCCGACCAGCAGCCCGGTGGTGAACGGAATCGACAACCGGCCCGCGTCGGTGAGGGTGCGCAGCCGGACCGCCGGGTCCTTGTCCGGGCTGCCATAGTGCGCAAGCCCTTTCGTTTCGAAGAGCCGCCGCGACGTCGTCTCGAGCATCATGCCCATCGACGGGGCCACCGGCTTGAGCCGCGACATCTCCGACCAGCTCATCACGCCGGGGTTCAGGTGCGGCAACAGCCCGGTCTCCTCCAGCACCCGGATCGCCATCGCCCGCACGTAGGACAGCGTCGAGTCGTAACCGCGTTCGGCGAGCCAGTCCTGCGCCTCCGGCCACCGGTCCTCCGGCCGGTCGCCGAGGGTGAATAGCGCCTCCTTGCAACCGAGTTCGGCCCCGCGGCGGGCAAGGTCGAGTATCTCGTCCGGCTCCAGGTACATGCCGGCGCCTTGCGCGCGCAGCTTGCCGGGGACGGTGACGAACGTGCAGTAATGGCAGCTGTCGCGGCACAGGTGGGTGACGGGCACGAACACCTTGCGCGAATAGCTGATCGGCAGCCGCCCGCCCGCGCCGCGCCGGCCCGCCGACTCGAGGCCCGCGTCGCGCACCCGCGCCGCGCTCGCGCACAGATCGGCGAGATCCTCGCCGCGCGCCGTCATGGCGACGGCCGCCTCTTCGACGTTGAGAGCGACGCCGTCCCGGGCCCGCCGCAGGACGCGCCGCAACGCCGACGCGCTGGCCTTGGGCGGAACGACAGGGCTAGGCAGAGCGCTGGGCGCCGGATGCTCCGGTGTCAGTGGCACGTTGGTGTAACTTCCCCACGATCGAATTTCATCCGCCCGGCCCAGCCTGTGCAGCTCTGGGCGGCGGTGCCATACGCGCAACAGTAGCGCCAGGCTCCCGCCGGTCTGCGGTCACATCCCGGCCTCGCGGCCACGCCCGGGGCCGCAACTTAAGTGTTTGGCAAACTTGCCCGCCAGCCAGCGGCGATCGAGATAGCATCCGTCCTATCCAGGGAGGTACCGAATGTCGTTCCTATTCGCGGCCCCGGAGGCGCTGGCGGCAGCGGCTTCGGATTTGGCTGGCATTGGTTCGACGATCAACAGCGCCAGCGCGGCGGCGGCGGCCCCGACCGCCGCGGTGGCGGCCTCGGCGGCCGACGCCGTGTCGGCCCAGGTAGCGGCCTTCCTGTCCGAGCACGGGCTGGGCTATCAGCAGTTCAGCGCGCAAATCGCGCAGTTCCATGAGCAGTTTGTCCAGAGTTTGAGCTCCGGCGCGAACGCGTTCGCGGCGGCCGAGTCCAGTGCGGCGCAGAACCTCGCCAGCGCCGCGGCGCCGGCCGCGGCGCTGCCCGGCGCCGCGCAGAACCTCGCCAGCGCGGTGAACGCGCCCGCCGCGACGCTGCTCGGCGGCGGGGGCGGCGGCGTCGCGGGCGCGATCGGCGGCGCCGTGTCCAACGCGGTGAGCCGCGTCGAGAGCGCCGTGGCCGGCTCCACTCTCCTGGGCGGCGCACCGCTGGCGGGCGGCGGCGGTGTCGCGGGCATGGTCCGCGGCCTGTCCGGCGCGGTCAGCCAGGTCGAGAGCGCCGTGGCCGGCTCCAATCTCCTGGGCGGCGCCGGGCTGCTGGGGGCCGGCTTCCCGGGTGGTCTTTCGGCGCTCGCCAGCGAGGCGGGCGCGCTGGTGCCGACCGGCGGGATCCGCGCCCTGACCGCGGCCAGCGCGCTCGTCACCCCGGCCGCCATGACCAACGCCTCGGTCGTACCGGCGGCAACCGGGTCGATCGGCGACGCCATCAAGGCCGGGTACCTGCTCGTCGAGCCGTACGTGCAGTACGGCTTCGACCTCGCCGCCTACGCGGTCGGCTACCTGCCCTATGTCGGCTGGCTGGCCCCGCAGATCTACTTCTTCTACGACCTTTTCGAGCCCATGGTGCAGGCCGGGCTGTTCAACACCATCGACTGGCTGCAGGGCAGCATCAGCTTCGCGCAAGGGCTTGCCAACTTCTGGGACGCCACCACGGCGTCGATCAACCAGTTCATCAACAGCGAGGTCTACTGGGCGCTCAGCTTCCTCCCGCCGCTGCCGCCGCTGCCGCCCTTCTTCCCGTAACCGGCTCCGTCAGCCGCGCTGGCCGCGCCGCCACAACACCCAGACCGGGGGCGCGACACCCAGCGCGATCAGGACCAGGGCCCCGTACGCCATCAGCCCCCGGCCGCCCAGGATCACGTCGTCGCCGGGACCGCCCATGCTCATCACGGCGACCGTCAGCAGCCACGTCCACAACGGCAGCGCGGCCACCCGCGCGGAGCGGGTCCACAGGCCGGCCGCCCACACCAACGCCCCGTTGACGAGCCCACTGACCAGTGCGCTGACGGGGAACGGAATCGCACCTATATAGGAAGGAAGCAGCAGCGCGCCGGCCAGGGCCGAGAGAATCCCGTCTACGGCCAGCAGCGCCAAAACGACGAAACGAATCGCGGGATCCGTCGCGCCGCCATCCTGGACGGACGCGGCGCGCGGCTTGGTTTCGGTCAGGTCGGGACGCTGTCGACGTTGGAGAGTATCGAGCCGATGACCCACTGCAGGCTGTCGAGCCGGTCCTGCCAGTGCTGCATATTAGGGTCCAGGTCGGGGTCCATTCGAATTCCTTCCGTGGCTGCCTGTTTGGCAGCCTACCGCGTCGCGGCGGCGGTCAAACCGAGTCCCGCGAGCAGATCCGTCTCCCAGCCGCGCGCGTCGCGCTCCCCCGCCGAACCGGCCACCAGGACGTAATGCTCGTCGGCGAGGATGGGCAGCGCCAGGTTGTTCGACAGCGCGAGGGCCCGCCCCGTCGGGCCGACGACGAGCTGGGTTTCGTGCGCGGCGAGGGCGGCGATCTTCGCCGCGAGCGCCTCCGGGGCGGCCCGCACGACGGCGTCGATGTCGGAGTCCGCGTAGCCGAAGTCGAACTCGTCCTGCGGCGGGACCACCCAGTCGGGCAGCAGGTCGTCGCGATCCAGCTCCCCCCAACCCGCCTGGAACGCGCTGGTGGCCAGGACCGTCCAGTAGAACTTCGGCACCGCCCAGGGCCGCCCCGGGTAATCGTCGGTGGGGGCGGCGGCGACCGCGGCCGTGGTGATCGCGTGGGCGTGGATGTGGTCGGGGTGCCCGTAACCGCCGTTGGGGTCGTAGGTCACGACGACGTGGGGGCGCTGCTCGCGGATGATGTCGACCAGCGCGCCGACGGCCTCGCGCCCGTCGGCGTCGATGAACCGCTGGCGGCCCCGGCTCGGGGTGCCCTCCATGCCGGAGTCACGCCAGCGGCCCGCTCCCCCGAGGTAGCGGGGCGCGTCGACGCCCAGCGCCCGCAAGGCGGCCGTGAGCTCGCCGATGCGGTAGCCGCCGAGCTGGTCCGCGCGGTCGACGGCGAGTTCGGCCCACCGGTCGCCGATCACCTCGCCCTCCTCGCCGAGCGTGCAGGTGACGACGCGCACCTCCGCCCCGCGGGCGGTGTAGTGGGCGATGGTGGCGCCGTTGGCGAGGCTCTCGTCGTCGGGATGCGCGTGGACGAACAGCAGCCGTGGAGTCTCGGGCATGGAGGCACCCTACCTCCGCGTGGCCGACCCGCAGCGAATAGGAACGCGGGCGGCTACTATCGAGAAATGCCGCAGCTAACCGAGGACCGGAGCAGCACCCGGCGCCGCCGACGTGGCGAGGTGCTCGAACGTGCGCTCTACGAGGCGACGCTGGCGGAGTTGGCCGAAGTCGGCTATGGCGGGCTGACGATGGAAGGCATCGCGGCGCGCGCGCACACCGGCAAGGCGGCGCTGTACCGGCGCTGGTGCAGCAAGCACGATTTGGTGCACGCCACGCTGGTCTACGCGCTACCGCCGGTGCCCGAGCTGCGCCCAGGCCGGTCGCCCAGGGAGAACCTGCTGACGATGTTCACCGCGCACCGCGACATGCTGGCCGGCAAGACCACGTTCCCCGGCCTCTACGTGGTCCAGCAGCTGCTGCACGAACCGGAGATGCGCGCCATCTTCGCCGACGCCGTGGTCGCACCTCGCCTCAAGATCGTCGAATCGATCCTGCAGGCCGCCGTCGAGTGCGGTGACCTGGATCCGGCCACGATCACGCCGCTGACCGCGCGGGTCGGACCGGCGTTGCTCAACCACCACTTCCTGCTCACCGGCGAGCCGCCGAACCGGCGGGAACTG
>NZ_JCALDM010000011.1:0-202046 GCF_059812845.1 Mycobacterium sp. NGS34 | reverse complement strand
GCCGGATCTCATGCAACAACTCGACGTTCGGCGAGCGGGCGAAATCAGGTGAACACCGGCAGCTTCGACCATCCCCGCACGCTGGTCGTGTGGGCCTTGCCGGCGTTGGCGTAGTCGACTTCCCAGTCCGGCCAGCGCTTGATGACCTCCTCGAGCGCGACCCGCGCCTGCATGCGCGCCAGGGCCGATCCCATACAGAAGTGCAGCCCGTGCCCGAAGCTGAGGTGGGTGTCGCCGCGGTGGATGTCGAACGTGTCCGCGTCCGGGTACCTGCGTTCGTCCCGGTTGGCGGATCCGTTGACCAGCAACATGATCGAGCCCTCGGGAACGGCCGTGCCATGGCATTCGACCTCGCGGGCGACGTAGCGCGCCTGCACCGGCGAGGGGGCTTCGTAGCGCAAGGTCTCCTCGATGGCCATGGGAATCAGCGAGGGGTCGGCCACGATTTGCCGCCGCTGGTCGGGGTGCTCGGCGAGAAGTTGACCCAGGAACCCGATCAGGCGTGTCGTCGTCTCGTTGCCCGCGCCGGCGATCATGCTGGTGTATTGCAACACCTCGATCCGGGTCAGCCGCCGGGTCCGGCCGTCGTCCTCGACCTCGGCGTTGAGCAGCTGGGTCATCAGATCGTCCGACGGGTGGTCGACCCGCCAATCGATGTAGTCGGAGAACATCTCGTAGCTTCGCTCGAACAAGTCTTGCGTGGCGGGCCGGAACGTGGCCTCCTTCAGGGTGAGCTGACGCCCGCCCTTGTCGCGGATCGCTTCCTGACCGTCTTCGGGGATGCCCAGCAGGTATCCGATCGTGCGCATCGGGACCATCGCGCCGAGATTCTCGATGAAGTCGAACCGGCCCGTCCCCACCAGCGGGTCGAGCGCGCGTGCGCAGAACGCCCGGGTCAGCGGTTCGACCGCCTCCATCCGGCGGGGCGTGAAAACCTTTGAGAGCAAACGGCGATGCAGGTCGTGAATGGGCGGGTCCTCGAACAGGATGATTCCGGGCGGGACCTCGACGCCGCTCTTGATGATTTCGATCGTGGTGCCGCGACCCGACCGGTACGTGCCGAAGTTCATCAGCTCGCGGGAGACGTCCTCGTAACGGCTCAGCGCGTAGAAGCCGTAGTTGTCGTTGTAGTACAGCGGCGCCTCGTCGCGCAGCCTCTTCCAGGTCGGGTACGGGTCGTCGTCGATGGCGAAATCGAAGGGGTCGTAGTAAACCTCGGCGGTCCCCGCCCCGGTCATAGCGGTGCCTTCGTCTCCGCCAGCGCCTCGGGCAGCACGACCTCCCCCACGCGCTTGAGATAGGGCCACGCGACTTCCGGCGGCAGCCCGCCGCACAGCGGCGACAGGTTGAGCACCTCGCCGGCGCGCACCCGCGAAATCGCCTCCGGGACAGAGATAATCACGTGCGACGCGGGATTGGCGCGCAGCTCGTCGACGGTGTTGACGTGCGAGAAGCCCGCCGTCGTCTCGTCCCCGGGATTCCACGCGGCGTACGTTCGCACGTCGTGCAGCAGGTGCTCGCCGAGCTCTTCCCATGCCCGGTCCACGTCGTCGGCGACGAACACGACCGACGGGGTGTCGCGGCCGGGAAACATCGTCGGGCCCGGCGTATGACCGTGTTCGCGGCACGCCTCCTCGTAGGCCTCCCGCATGCCGGGTTCGTTGGCGTTGCCCAGCATGCCCAGGCCGTACCGGCCGGCCCGCCGGGCCGCCGCCACGGTTCCGCCGCCCCACATCAGACCCGGGCCCCCCTCGGTGTGCGGGCGTGGTGTCACCGTGATCCGTCGCCCGTCCTGGTTGACCGTTTTCTCGGAGAGCAGCGAGCGCAGCAGGGCGAGCTTCTCGTCGGCGAGCCGGCCGCGACCGCGCAGCGCCACGCCGAAGTGCTCGAACTCCTCGGGCCGATACCCCAGGGCGAGGATGTACGACGCCCGCCCCTTGCTGATGATGTCGAGGACCGCCATGTCCTCGGCCAGGCGCACCGGGTCGTAGAACGGCAGGATCAGGAT
Organism: Mycobacterium sp. NGS34; assembly: GCF_059812845.1. NCBI lineage: Bacteria > Bacillati > Actinomycetota > Actinomycetes > Mycobacteriales > Mycobacteriaceae > Mycobacterium > Mycobacterium sp. NGS34. Next base: position 200,038 of record NZ_JCALDM010000011.1, on the reverse strand, counting down.
CAGGCTGAGCGCCAGGCGCTCCGTTCGCGACGCCACCGACGACGCCAGCAACAACGGGGACGGCAGGTAGCCGTCCTCGGACCCGTGATGCTCGCAGAACACCGCGGCGAGGCCGCCATGATCCTCGGCCCACGCGCACATCTCGGGCACGGCGCCGTACAGCGCTACTCGCGGCGCCCCCCACGACGGGGCACGCATGTCGAAGCGCAACGTGAACACAGTGGACTCCTAGATAACCTAATATTTGTATCGCGTACGGTACGTGGCCGCCGAGAGCTGCGTCAACGTTCAGTCAAAGGCGTGGCGCGGCAAAGTCGTCGGGATGTCCAGCGAGCTGAGCAGCCCGGGCGGCGCGTCGATGACGTACGGGATCGCGTTCACCACGCGCATGGCCGTGGCGGTCATGGCGGCGCGACCGGCGCCGTGCCCTTCGGCCGCGCCGAGGGTCAGCACGCAGTGGACGTCCGGGTCGCCCTCGATGTCGACCCGATAGGTCGCGTCGCAATCCGAGGCGGGCCAGTCGGGGGCGACGTCGCGGGCCATCCGGATGACGTGCTCAATCACGATGGCCTCACGACCGTGCACCACCCCCGCGGCCCGGGTGCGCACCGCACCGCAGGTGCCGGCCTCGATGGTGCCGAACGCCACGTCGATGTCGCGGTCGGTGAGTTCCCGCTCGAACGAACCCCGCACCTCCTCCACTTCGACGCCGAGGCCCTCGGCGATCAGGAATATCGGTGCCTTCCAGGCCATTTCGATGAAACCGGGTGTCTTGAGCATGGGCTCGAAATCCAGGGGCCGGCCGAAGCCCAAGCCGTCCATCATCACGTCGGCCACCGGGTAGTGGTCGTTGAGCGCGACCTCGCTGGCCGTGATGGTGCGGATGTGCTTCGACTGCGTCGTCATCAGCAATGCCAACTGATCGGAGGCGAAGCCGGGAAAGATGCCCGAGACGTACATTGACGCACCGCCGGACTTGGCCGCGGCCTCCAGCTGGTCGCGCCAGTCCGGGGCGAAATACGACGGCGGGTACACCAGGCTCGTCGACGACGTCGACACGACGTTGATGCCCGCCTCCAGCAGCCGCAGATAGTCGGGCACCGCGGCGCCGTCGCGTTCGGGACCGCTCGCGGCGTACACGACGGCGTCGGGCGCCAGGGCGATCAACGCATCGGCGTCGTCGGTGGCCGTCACCCCCAGCGCCCCGATGCCGGCCAATTCGCCCGCGTCCCTGCCGACCTTGTCGGGCGAATGCACCCATACGCCAACGAGTTCCAGGTCCGGTCGGCGGTTGATGGCGTCGATCGCGATCTTGCCGACTCCCCCGGTGGACCACACGACGATGCGCATGAGCACTCTCCTTACTGACCTGCCGCGGCGGCGGCGCGTTCCAGGTAGGGCCACGCCGCCTCCGGCGGGACGCCACCACACAGCGGGTGCAGCGGCAGCGGGTGCGGTAGGCGCCGCGCTCCGAGCGTGTACATCAGCTGCAGGTTAACCTAAGATTTGTTCTTTAGGATAGTGTTCACTTTCTTATCGACTTAAGGGCAACGGCCGTATCGGCTTTCATCGCGCGCAACGGAGGAGAAACAAGATGACGACTCACCGCGTAGTGGTCTGGGCGACCGGCGGCATCGGATCGATCGCCATCCGCGCGATTCAGCGCCGCCCCAACCTGGACCTGGTCGGGGTGTGGGTGCACTCGCCGGAGAAGGATGGCCGGGACGCCGGCGAACTGGCCAACGGGGACCCGATCGGCTTGAAGGCCACGAATGACGCGGACGCGCTGATCGCGCTGAAACCCGACTGCGTGATCTATGCGGCCAGCGGCCCCGAACGCGACGCGCTGGCCATCCCGGATTACGTGATGCTGCTCGAGGCGGGGATCAACGTCGTCACGACCAGCACCACGCGGCTGGTCAACCCGCACGCCTACGAGCCCGCGGAGTGGCGCGACCAACTCGTCGCCGCAGCCAAGCAGGGGCAGGTATCGCTGTACGCGTCGGGCATCGAGCCCGGGTTCGCCGCGGACTACCTGCCGCTGGTGCTGTCCACGCAGTCGTCGTCGATCGAGAAGATCCACTCGTTCGAGATCGGCCTGTACGACGACTACGGGGTTCCCGACATCATGAGCGACGCGCTGGGTTTCGGGCGTCCGCTCGAATACCAGCCCTGGATCGGCTTTCCGGGCGCGATCGCCGGCGAATGGCAGGGTCAGATCCGTTTGGTGGCCGACGCGCTGGGGGTCGAGGTCCAGGAGGTCCGCGAGAGCTTCGATCGCGCCGTCACCGACCGGACGCTGGAGGTCGCGATGGGCACCGTCGAGGCGGGGACGTGCGGTGCGCTGCGCATGCAGGCGATCGGGGTGGTCGACGGGCGCGAGGCCATCGTCATCGAGCATGTCACCCGGCTCGCGCACGATGTCGCCCCCGATTGGCCGACCGGGATCGGCGACCTGTCGTACCGCATCGCGATCACCGGCGACCCCGACATCGAGTGCACGCTGGCGGCCACGCTGAAAGATCCGCGCAAGGCCGGCGTCGCCGGCATGACGTCGGGGGCGGGCGCGATGGTCGCCACCGCGATGCGCGTCGTCAACGCCGTGCCGTATGTCGTTGCGGCCGAACCCGGGCTGCTGAGTTCTGTCGACCTACCACTGACGATTCCAAAGCACGCGTTCGCCACCTAATCTGCCGGGGTGACGTTTAACCCACTCGAGGAACTCACGCTGCAGCAACTGCGGCTGCGCACCAGCATGAAATGGCGCGCCCACGCCGACGACGTGTTGCCGCTGTGGGTCGCCGAGATGGACGTCGCGCTGCCGCCGACGGTGGCCGAGGCGCTCCGCAGGGCGATCGACATCGGCGACACCGGATATCCCTGCGGCACCGCGTTTGCCGAGGCGGTCAGTGCATTCGCATCCCGCCGCTGGCAGTGGCACGACCTGCAGGTCGGCCGCACCGCGATCGTCCCCGACGTGATGCTGGGCGCCGTGGAAATGCTGCGTCTGGTCACCGAGCGCGGGGACGCCGTCATCGTCAACCCACCCGTTTACGCGCCGTTCTACGCGTTCGTATCGCACGACGGTCGCCGGGTGGTCGAGGCGCCGCTCGGCGCCGACGGCCGAATTGACCTGGGCGCCTTGGAGGAAGCGTTCGTCCGGGCCGGCGCTTCGGGCGGCAGGGTCGCGTACCTGTTGTGCAATCCGCACAACCCGACCGGGGCGGTGCACACGCTCGAGGAGCTGCGCGCCGTCGCTGAGCTGGCCCGCCGGTACGGCGTGCGGGTGGTCTCCGACGAGATACACGCGCCGGTCATCCTGCCGGGTGCGCGTTTCGTCCCCTACCTGAGCGTGCCCGGCGCCGAGAACGCACTGGCGCTGACGTCGGCCTCGAAGGCGTGGAACCTCTCGGGTCTGAAGGCGGCGTTGGCCATCGCCGGTCCGGAGGCCGCGGCGGACCTGCACCGGATGCCGGAGGAGGTCAGCCACGGCCCTAGCCACCTGGGCGTCATCGCCCACGCCGAAGCCTTCCACAGCGGGGACTACTGGCTCGACGCGCTGCTGGGCGGCCTCGACGCGAACCGGACGTTGCTGGGCGACCTGATCGCCGAGCACCTTCCCGGCGTGAAATACCAATGGCCACAGGGCACTTACCTCGCCTGGCTCGATTGCCGGGAGCTCGGTTTCGACGAGGAGGCCGCGGGCGGGCTGGCGGTGGTGGCGGACCTGACCGGGCCGGCCCGGTGGTTCCTCGACCACGCCCGCGTCGCGCTCAGCTCCGGTCACGTCTTCGGAACCGGCGGGGCCGGGCATGTCCGGTTGAACTTCGCGACCTCGAAAGCCATTCTCACCGAGGCGATATCGCGAATGGGCGGGGCGCTCGAAACCGGCTAGGCGGGAACGTCCTCGGCGCGGTCCAGGTTGCGGAAACCCTCCGCGGGTTTCTTGATGCCCAACAGGAACGGCAGCGAGATCAACTCGAACTTGGCGGTCTTGCCGAACCGCCCCAACCGGCTGGGCCGTGGCCGCGCGGCCGGCATCTCCGGGGTGGCGAGGTCGATGTAATGCGTCGAGGTGTCCCCGATGCCCTCGAAATGGTGGACCAACGGCTTGCACAGACCGCGCATCGGGTCGTCGAGGCACGCGGCGACCGGATCGGTCATCAGCACGTATTCGACAACGGGTACCGAGTTTTTCAGCATCCGGTGCACCAGGATGACGTCGACCCCGGCGAGTTCGACGTGGCGTTTCACCTTTTGCTCGGCGACCTCGCCCTGGTGGACGACGAACTTCAGCGACAGGTTGTCCAGCTGTCCACAGCTCGCGCACTCGCAGGCGATGTCCGCCTTGAACCGCTCGCGCTGCGCGAGGAACGCCTCGCGCATCCGTGACAGCCGCTCGCATACCAGCACTTTGGCGTTGCCCTCCGGCGCCCAGAAGAACGCCGCGTCACCCTCCAGCTTGGCGAGCTTCAGGCCCTTGCCCGCGTCGATGACCGCTTCCAACAACCCGGCCACGGTTAGCTGCGCGTGCGCCAGGTGGGTCCGGTTCCAGTTCATGTAGTGGGTGTATCCGCCGATGTCGGCGATGAGCAGTACCGCGTGCCGGATGGCCATGATGTCGCGAGTTTAATTGTTGCCGGTTACCGTCTCAATGAATCTGCCACTGGACGAAATCGCGCTGCCGCGAGAGGCTTGCAGAGGTCCCACCCCGGAGGAGCCGAATATGGATGTGCTGCGAACCCCAGACTCCCGATTCGAAAACCTGGAGGGCTATCCGTTCGTAGCGAACTACATCGACGTGACCGCAAGCGACACCGAGCCGCTGCGCATGCACTTCCTGGACGAGGGCCCGGTCGATGGCCCGCCGATCGTGCTGCTGCACGGCGAGCCGACGTGGAGCTATCTGTACCGCACGATGATTCCCCCGCTGGCCGATGCCGGGAACCGCGTGCTGGCGCCCGACCTGATCGGCTTCGGCCGCTCCGACAAGCCCAGCCGGATGGAGGATTACACCTACCTGCGCCACGTCGAGTGGGTCACCTCGTGGTTCGAGCGGCTCAACCTGAAGGACGTCACCCTGTTCGTGCAGGACTGGGGGTCGCTGATCGGCCTACGCATCGCCGCCGAGCAGGGTGATCGGGTCGCGCGACTGGTCGTGGCGAACGGCTTCCTGCCCACCGCGGAGCGCCCCACGCCGCCGGCCTTCTACGCATGGCGGGCCTTCGCGCGCTACTCCCCCGTGCTGCCCGCCGGGCGCATCGTCGCGACCGGCACCGTCCGCCGAGTGCCCCCCAAGGTGCGCGCGGGTTACGACGCCCCGTACCCGAACAAGACCTATCAGGCCGGCGCCCGCGCGTTCCCTCAGCTGGTGCCGACGTCACCGTACGACCCGGCGATCCAGGCCAACCGGGCGGCGTGGAAGACCCTGGGCCAGTGGGAGAAGCCCTGCCTGTGCATCTTTGGCAACCGGGATCCCATCCTCGGGCAAGCGGACCGCCCGTTGATCAAGCACATCCCCGGCGCGGCCGGCCAGCCGCACGCCCGCATCAAGGCCAGCCACTTCATCCAGGAAGACGCCGGGCCCGAATTGGCCGAACGCATGCTGGCCTGGCAGCAGGCCCTGCGCTGAGCGGCGCTAGCCGCTGTTGATCAGTCGCGTGACGCCGCGCATCAGCGCCCTGCTGGCCGCGTGGCGCAGCTGGTCGACTGCGGATTCGGCCGCCGGCGGCGGCGCCGTCCCAAGGCGGGGGAACAGCGCGAGCGCGTTGGTGCGCTCTATCGCCGCTCGGGTGCCCGGGTCGAGCCCGGGGTAGGTCTCCAGTCCGGCGGCGAACAGCTTGCCGGCCGCGACGGGGGCGAAGGGCCAATCGGAGCCGAAGGTGACGTGTCCCGGCTTCGCGAAAGCCAGCAGGCTCGGCAGCGCGGCGGCGCTCGACGACAACGCGGTGTCGAAGTAGAAGCCCGCGAAGTCGTCGAGGACGTCGGCGAGGCTGCGTCCGGTGTCGCCCGTGATGGCCGCCGCCATCCGGTGCGAGGCGTAGGGCACGAATCCGCCCGCGTGACTGAGGATGAACTTGACGTTGGGGTACTTGCGGCAAATCTGGTTGCGGACAAGCAAATACGCCGCCCGCGTGGTGTCGAGCAGGAAGTCGGCCGCGAACGGTACTACGCCGTCCACGACGGGGCCGGGCAGGTTGGCAGGGTGGATGAACACCACCGCCGAGCGCGCGTCCAGCGCCGCGAACAGATCGTCCTGTCCATCCTGGCCCAGGTAGGTTCCCGCGCTGTTGGCCAGCAACACGACGCCGTCGGCGCTCAAGGCGTCGAGTGATCGGGCGACCTCGTCGACGGACTCGCTCAGATGCGGCATGGGGATGGTCGCGAAGAATCCGAACCGGTTGGGCTGGGTCCGGGCGAGTTCGGCGAGGTAGTCGTTGATGTCGCGGGCGAGCGACTCGGCGTCCTTCGCGTCAGGCAGGAACGCGGTGCCCGGCGTGGACACCGACAGGATCGCGGTGGCGACGTTCAGTTCCCCCATGGTCCGCAGCGACTCCTCGGGGCTCCACTCCGGCAGCGCACGGCCGCTCTCCTCGTCGATCTTGGCCTTTCGCAACAGGTCTCGATAGAAGGACGGGATGGCGTGGTGGTGGGTGTCGATCCGCGGCATCGCTGCTCCCCTGCCGATCAGTGGTCCGGAATGCCCGCGCCGGCCAGGGCCGGCACGACGTCCTCGTGGTGCAACATCGACGCGGCGCCGGTCTTGAACTGGCCGAGCTTCTCGACGATGGTCTGTCCCTCTGGAGTGTGCCCCCAAATGCTGATGCCCTGGTGGGTGGTGGGCTCCCACGTGGTCTCGTCGACGACGATCGGATTCCAGCCCAGCTCCCATTCGAAGCCCGAGGGTGTGACGGCGTAGAAGGACAGTTCCTTGTCGTTGGTGTGCTGGCCCACGCCGAGCGCCATCCGGAACCCGAGTTGCTTGACGCGCTGGTAGGCCGCGGTCATGTCGTCGAGCTGCGCGACCTGGACGTTGACGTGCTGCACCCGGGTGCGGATCGGGTTGAGCCGCAACCGGTTGACGGCCGCGATCGCCACGGTGTGGTGGCGCTCGTTGACCCGCAGGAAGCGGATCTTGAACTTGAGGCCGCTGATCGTCTCGTCGATGTAGTCGGACAGCCGCGCGTCCAACACCGCGTCGTAGTAGCCACGCAGCTGATGGGGCTTCGTCGTGGTGACCGCCACGTGGCCCAGGCCCGCTGCGCCCGTGACGAACCCGCCGCCCGCGGCCAGGTGTAACGGTGCCGTGCCGGTGCGGGCGCGGGTGAAGACCTCCTGGGTCAGGCCGTTGGGTCCGGGGAATCGGACCAGCCGCTCCACGGCGCGCAGCGCGGCCTCGTCGTCGGTGCCCTCGGTCACCGGCACGCCGTGGCGCTTGACGCGGGCGAGGACGGTGTCGAAGGCGTCGTGGTCGTCAATGTGCCAGCCGAGCGCGGTGACGTCCTCGGCCGCGCCCCGTTGCAGCAGGAAACGGCACTCGTTGTCGTCGAGGCGAAACCGGATCGCGTCGCTGCCGGCCTCGTCGAGGTGCATGCCGATGGCGTCGCGGCCGAATCGCCGCCAGTCCCCGAACTTTTCGGTCTCGACCACCACGTAACCGAGGTGGACCCGCCCAAACACCGACGGCGTCATCGCGCACGCTCCAGGAATTCGATGGCCAGCCGGTTGAACATCTCCGCGCGTTCCCATTGCATCCAATGTCCGGTGTGCGAGGTCATCACCAGCTCGGCGTTCGGCAGCAGGTTGAGCAGCTGCGGCCCGCCCGAGGGCTTGTTGACCTTGTCGTCGCGGCCCCACAGGACCAGCGTCGGTGTCGGCAGGTCCTTCAGCCGGCCGTCCCGGGTGAGGTCCATCCGCCACAGGGTGCGCAGGGCGGTCGGTCCGGAGGGCCGCCGCAGGGGCGGGTTCGCGACCACCTCGGGGTCGATCGATGCGCGGTAGCGCAGGTCGATCAGGTCCTCGGGCACGGCGGCCCCGTCGTACACCAGGTAGGTGCGGATGAACGTGGCGAGCTTGTCGCGGCTGGGGCCGTCGCCGCCGTAGTAGGACAGCAGGCTCTTCAGCCCGGCCGTGGGAAGGCCCCGGGTCGTGCCGATGCCGCCCGGGCCCATCAATACCAGCTTGCCGACGCGATCCGGGGTGTCCAGGGCGAGCCGCAGCGCCGCCGATCCGCCGTAGGAGTTGCCGATGAGGTGCGCGGTGTCGATGCCGAGTTCGTCGATCAGGCCGCGGATCATGTCGGCGAGGTAGCCGAACGGGTCGTTGCGGTCGACGCCCTTGGCCGACCTGCCGTAGCCGGGCATGTCGGGCACGATGACGCGGAAATGCGTTGCGAGAGCGTCGATGTTGCGAGAGTAGTTCGACACGCCCGACGCGCCGGGGCCGCCGCCGTGCAGCATGACGACGGGCGGCCCGGTCCCGGTTTCGGTGACGAAGATGGGCTTGCCCGCGACGGTGACGGTGCGCTCGGTCAGTTCGGTGGTGATCATGCGGGGACTCCGATCGGGGCGGCTGGCAGGGGCGGGGTCAGGTCGGTCAGCCCCGGCGGCGGGGCGGGCAGCGGAGCGCCGGCGGGCGCGGCGGCGTAGACGAACCCGTCGGGGCGCACGACGACCGCGGCCGCCTTCTTGCCGCGCAGCCAGCCCGTCAGGCTGCCGTCGTCGTCGCGGATTGCTCCGGGCGCCGGCGCACCGCTGGTGATGGACAGCGAGACCGCGCCCAGCCGCTCCCAGCGATCCGTACCGGATGGCGTCGCGCCGAGGTGCAGCACGGCCCAACCGCCGCCGAGGGCGTCGTCCAGCCGCGACCTGTTTCCGCTCGGGTCGGTGACCCAGGGCTGGGGCAGCTGCCAGCCGGCCGCCGGGTGCGCATCCGGTGCCACGAATCCGGCGGGGTAGTGCGCGGGTGGAATCCAGATCAGGCTCTGCCCGGCCTTCAGCGCCCCGGGAACTCGTGTCACGGCCCGCAGCAGGTGATTTCGCAACCACGCCAACGGCTTCCGGCGCTCGGTGATGATCCGCCCGTTGCGTACCGCCCGGCGGGTGACCTCGGTGACGTGCGGCTTGCGCTCGGCCTGGTAGCTGTCGAGCAGCGAATCGGGCGCCTGCCCGTGCAGCACGGCCGCGAGCTTCCAGCACAGGTTGGCCGCGTCGCGCACGCCGGCCGACATGCCCTGCCCGATCCACGGCGGCATGGCATGCGCCGCGTCGCCGGCCAGGAAAATGCGCCCGACGCGCCAACGGTCTGCGACGCGCACGTGGTGGCTGTAGATCACCGCACGCAGGATCTTGACGTGCTCGTCGGTGATGCCCTGGTCGTTGAGGACTTCCCACACGGCCTCGTCGGTGACGAGCCTTGTTTCGTCCTCGCCGGTCCGCGCGGGGTACTCCCAGCGGTGGTGCCCCAGCGGCGTGGGGCAGTCCACGGTCGGGCGGGCGGGATTGCAGTGGAAGCGCAGCCGGTCGTGACCGTCCCATTCGCGAATCACCTTGGTGTCGATGACAACCCAGCGTTCGGCGTAGGTGCGTCCCTCGTATCCGACGCCGAGCTGGCCGCGGGTCGGCGAGGCCCCGCCGTCGCACGCGATCACGTATGACGCCCGCACGCGTTTGAACGTGTCGGTGCGCAGGTCGGCGAGCATCAGTTCGACGTCCGACGGCCCGTTGACCGCCCGCAGGCACTCGTGTTCCAGCAGCACCTCGACGCTGGGAAACCGGTCGACGCCCTCGCGCAGCACGTGGTCGACCGCGGGCTGGTACAGGAACTGCTGCGGGGGGTGCCCGCAACCGCGGGGCGTCATGGTGGTTTCGATGAACGGCACGCCCTGGGCGTCGACCCAGGCCAGCGGCCGGTCGGGCAGCATGTCCCGCTGCAGGCGGTCGGCCAGCCCGACGGACTGCCAGACGCGCATGACCTCCTCGTCGGTCGAGATGGCCCGCGCCCGCCCGTACACATCGGGGTCGCGCTCGATGACTACCACGCTAAGGCCGAGGCGGCCCAGCAGATTCGCGGCGGTGGCGCCCGTCGGACCGTAACCGATCACCGCGACGTCATAGGTCGGATATTCGTTCATTGCCGTCTCGCCTTCGTGTCCGGCTTGTTCTGTAGCGATCATTACGGTACTGTAGTGATCACTACGGAGTCAAGACCCTGCCGGCAAGGAGTTCCAGTGGCCACCAAAGACAAGCCAGAGCGCCGCCGCCGCCTCGACGGCGAGGCATCCCGGACCCGCATCCTCGACGCGGCCACCGAGATCGCCAGCGAGCGCGGCTACGAGGGCACCAGCATCGGGCTGGTCAGCGCCAAGTGCGGCCTACCGGCCAGCTCCATCTACTGGCACTTCAAGGACAAGGACGACCTGATCGCCGCGGTCATCGAACGCAGCTTCGCGCACTGGCTTTCGGCTTGGGAGATGCCGGCCGAGGGCACGCCGCGGGAGCGCCTCGTCTCGATGGTCATGCAAATCGCCAAGGCACTGCTGGACTCCCCCGACTTCCTGCGCCTCGGCCTGATGCTCGCGCTGGAGCGCCGGCCGGTCGAGCCGAGGGGGCGGGCGATGTTCCTCGCCGTGCGCGCCCGGGCGTTCGAGACGCTCACGCTAGCCGTGCGGGACCTCGTCCCCGGGCTGACCGACGCACAGGTCCACCAGTTGGCCACCTACGCCCTCGCCGGTGGCGACGGCCTGTTCGTCGCCAAGGAGCTCGGCGGCGACTCGGTCGACCTGCTGGCGCTGTTCGAGCTGCACGCGAACACCCTCTACGACAGCGCACTGCGCATGGTTTCCGAGGACACGAAGTGAACAGCGGAATTCCACTGCTCGACCTCACCCCCAACTCGAGCGGTCCGTTTTGCGTGCCGGCGGTCAACCTCGACGACCACCTCGACGCGCCCTCCGTCAACCTGGTGACCTGCGGCGGACAGGCGGCCATTCCGATCGTCGCCGCGGTCGCCACGGCCGGGATCGTCTCCTACGCAGAGGTCGTCTCGTCGATCCCGGCCAAGTCCGCGGGACCGGGAATCCGGGCCGGCGTCGACGAATTCATCGAGACCACCGCCACCGCGCTTCGGGTCGTCGGCGGCGCGCAGCGCGGCAAGGCGGTGCTCATCCTCAACCCCGCCGATCCCCCGGTGCCCGCGCGCAACACCGTGTACTGCCTCGTCGAGGGGGAGCCGGACCGCCACAGGATCGAGCGGGAGATCCACGACATGGTCGGCCGGGTGGCGGCGTACGCGCCCGGTTACCGGCTCAAGCAAGACGTCCAGTTCCAGGTGTTCGACCATGAGCACCCGCTCTACATCCCCGAGACCGGCAAGTTCACCGGCACTCGCGTGACGGTGCTGCTCGAAGGCGCCGGTGACATCGTGACGTCCGCCGCCAAGGCCGCCGCCGAACGCATCGCCGCGCACCACAACGAAACCGCCGGAGCCGCAACATGATCTACGTCAGCGACGTCACCCTGCGCGACGGCATGCACGCGGTGCGCCACCAATACAGCACCGAGCACGCCACCGCGATCGCCCGCGCCCTGGACGAGGCCGGTGTCGACTCGATCGAGGTCGCCCACGGTGACGGGTTGTCCGGTTCGAGCTGCGTATACGGGTTCGGCGCGCACACCGACCTGGAATGGATCGAGGCCGTGGCCGCGGCCGTCCGGAACGCAAAGGTGGCGACGCTCCTGCTGCCGGGTGTCGGAAGCCTGCGCAACCTCAGGGACGCCCACCGCGCGGGCGCGACCGTCGTGCGCGTCGGCACCCACTGCACCGAGGCCGACATCTCGGCCCCCTACCTCGCCGCCGCCCGTAACCTCGGCATGGACGCCGTGGGCTTTTTGATGATGAGCCACCTGACCAGCCCCGCCAACCTCGCCGCGCAGGCCAAGCTCATGGAGGGCTACGGCGCCGCCTGCGTGTACGTCGTCGACTCGGGCGGCGCCATGACGATGCGCGACGTCGGCGACCGGGTCGAGGCGCTGCGCCAAACACTATCGCCCACAACGGAAATCGGCATCCACGCCCACCACAACCTGTCGCTGGGTGTCGCCAACTCGATCGCCGCCGTCGAGCACGGCGCACACCGCGTCGACGCCTCGCTCGCGGGGATGGGCGCCGGCGCGGGGAACGCACCCCTCGAGGTGTTCGTCGCGGCGGCCACCCGGCTCGGCTGGGAGCACGGCTGCGACCTGCACCGGTTACAGGACGCCGCCGACGACCTGGTTCGGCCCCTGCAGGACCGGCCCGTGCGGGTCGACCGGGAAACCCTGACCCTTGGCTACGCGGGCGTGTACTCCAGCTTTTTGCGGCACGCCGAGGCCGCCGCGGCCCGCTTCGACATCGACGCGCGGACCCTGCTGGAGGAGGCGGGCCGGCGCGGCATGGTGGGCGGCCAGGAGGACATGCTCGTCGATATCGCCCTGGACCTCACCGGATCGCGCTGACGGCGGCATCCCTTGGCCGTCGCCGCCCGGGGTGCGACGATCAGCGAATGGACATGATGACGATGGGCCTCGTCGGGACTGTCGTGGGTGCGTCGGCCATGGGCATCGCGGGCGTCGCGAGGTCCGCCGCCGATAACTTGCTGCCCGGGATGGTTGCAAGCAACAACAACAAGCATCAGATGAAGATGCACATTCACACTCAGCGCTGCGACGCGATCCACCGCTGGCGCGGTGGCCTGGCGAACGCGCGGGACGCCTACCAGCAGTGGGCTTGCGGCCCGCAGAATGGCGAACCGCCGAACGTCGTCGGCGACGAATGGTTCGAGAGCCTGCGGCCCTACCTTTCGATCACCGGCGATGCGGCCGAATTACGCACCGCGCACGAAGTGCATTGCGACAACCCGACTCTCGCGCTGCTTTCGCTCGAGATCGGGCGCGTCGAGAAGGAGTGGACGCACGAGGCCAACGGACGCCGGCGCCGAGCGTCCTCTTAGTTGGCTGACTATTCGACGTTCGGCGGTATCGCTGCCAGCACCGTGGCGGCCAGTTCGGGGCGGCAGACCACCAGGTCGGGCAGCTTGGGGTCCGGCTGGTTGTAGGCCAGGGCCGAGCCGTCGATGCGGGACGTGTGCAGGCCGGCGGCGCGGGCCACCGCCACCGGGGCGGCCGAATCCCATTCGAACTGGCCGCCGGCGTGCACGTAGACATCCGACAGGCCCTGGACGATCGACGCCACTTTGGCTCCGGCGGAACCCATTTCGACGAGGACGCCGTCCAGCGCGTCGCGGACGGCCAGGGCGAGGGCGGGCGGCCGGGTGCGCGAGACGACGATGCGGGGCTGGTCCGGCGCGACCGGGGGCGCGGTGACGTGGGGCGTCGCCAGCGTGACCCCCTGCGCCGGCAGCGCCACCGCGCCGGCGGCGAGCTCACCGTCCTGCCAGAGCGCCACATGCACCGCCCAGTCGTCGCGCCCCAGCTCGGAGAATTCCCGCGTCCCGTCGAGCGGATCGACGATCCAGACCCGCCGCGAGCGCAACCGCACCGGGTCGTCGGCGCCCTCCTCGGACAGCACCGCGTCGTCCGGCCGCTCGGCGGCGAGCGCCTCCATCAGGAACTCGTGGGACCGCTTGTCCCCCGCGGCTTTTCGCTCGCCGGCGTCGGCCTCGGCGAATTCCTCCCGGACGCCGAGCAGCAGCCGTCCCGCCTCCGCGGCCAACCGCGCGGCCAGGGCATGATCATCCATCGGTAATCCTCAATAAGTTGGTAGCGTTGACCAAATTTACCCTGCGACGATTCTTGCGGTGGCGACACCCGGGCGGGCCGGTTCTGCCATAACCTGGTAAGCGTGAGCGGCAACGTCTCGTCATCGAGCCGGCTGCGGTTTCCGGGGGGACGCCTGGGGGTCTTGGGTGTCATCCTCGCTGTGCTGCTGATCGGCGTACTCGCGGTCGTCGGCGTAAAGCTGATCCAGGGCCGCCAGACCACTGCGGGCCAGGCCACCACCCAGCCGTCGCAACCGACCAGCTTCGCGATTCCGGGCTGTTACAACCCGTCGGTCCCCCCGGTCGAGCGTCCGAAGAAGCTCAGCGTTCTGGGATGCGCGAGCGTTGCCGTTGCGCTGCAAGACATGTCGTGGACGTCATGGGGTCCCCAGGGTGCCGACGGGTCCGGGACCGCGGTCTTCAAGATCTGCGATCCCAATTGCGCCGCGGGTTATCAGCTGACCGACCCCGTCGTCGTGCACGCGTGGAATGCCCAGCCGCCGCGGCCCGAGGCGGTCTGCCAGACGGGGCTGAAGATCTTTGCCGACCTGGTCCTGGCCTTCCCCAAGGCGGCCCCGCCGCCCACCGCGCAGAAGACCAACACCCAGTACAACGGAATGCCGGCGGTGCACTACGTCAACTACTCGGGCGCCAACGCGCGCGACGCACAGTTCATCGGCTACACGTTCTGCAACTGAGGCTGGACCTGACGGCGGCGACCCGCATCGTCCAGCTGCGCTGGCCTCGCGATCGCCGCTAGACCTCGATGACGACCGCGCCGCCCTGACCGCCGCCCGCACACATCGCCGCGACACCGATGCCGCCGCCGCGGCGCGCCAGCTCGTAGGCCAGCGTGGTGACCATGCGGGCGCCCGAGGCCGCGATGGGGTGGCCGAGGCTGCATCCGCTGCCGGAGAAGTTCACCTTCTCCTCGTCGATGCCGTACTCGCGGCACGCCGCGATCGGCACGGACGCGAACGCCTCGTTGATCTCCCACAGCGCCACGTCGTCGACCGACAACCCGGCGCGCTGCAGCACTTTGCCGATCACCTTGACCGCGCCCAAACCGCAGTCCCGCGGCGGGACGCCCACGGCGCCCCATGCCCGGACGGTGCCCATCACGTTCAGCTTCTCGGCGAGCGCATAGTCACGGTCGACCAACGCGACCGCCGCGGCGGCGTCGTTGGTGCCGCTGCTGTTGCCCGCGGTGATCGAGAACCCCTCGATCTCGGGGTGCAGCACCTTGAGGGCGGCGAGCTTCTCGATGGTGGTATCGCGGCGGGGATGTTCGTCGACCGAGAAGTCGGTCACCGACCCATCGAGCTGGGTGATCTTCAGCGGGACGATCTCGTCGAGAAACTTCCCCGCGTCCATGGCGGCGATGGCGCGCTCGTGCGACCGGGCCGCCCAGGCGTCCATCTCCTCGCGGGTGATGCCGACCGCCTGCGCGGTGTTCCACCCGACGGTGATCGACATGTCCTTGGTTGGCGCGTCCGGGGTCTCGACGTGTGTCGGGGGCAGCCAGCGCTCCTCGAACACCAGCTCGGGCCCGGGAATCCGCTGGTTCATCAGCGGCGTCATGGATAGCGACTGCACGCCGCCGGCGATCAGCACGCGCTCCATCCCGGAGCCGATCTGGGCCGCGGCGTTGCCGATCGCGGTGAGGCTGCCCGCGCAGTGCCGGTTCACCGCCTGGCCGGGGATGTCCTCCATGCCCGTCGCGGCGGCCGCATAACGCGCCAAATCGCCGCCGCCGTAGTGCGATTCGGCGAAGATGATGTCGTCGATGGCCGACGGGTCGATCCCTGACCTGCGCACCACCTCGGGAAGCACCGTGGTGATCAGGGTCTCGGGCGGCGTGTTGACGAGCGCGCCCTTGAACGAGCGGCCGATCGCCGTCCTGGTCGCTCCGACGATCACGGGTGTGGCCATGTTTTCAACCTCGGACTGTTTGGCTGCGGTCGGCAGCGACGGGTGGGTGGAATCGTATCCAATACCGTATGAGCAATAGTAACGGGCTAAGTTCCGGACGCGGCCGGCTGTGACCGCGCTAACAATCGAACGGCCCCCGCACCTAAACTTGCACCATGCCACTTGGGCGCGACTACACCGGTCAGGACTGCGCGCTCGCCCGCGCGCTGACGATTCTCGGCGAACGCTGGACGCTGCTGATCGTCCGCGACGCCTTCCACGGGTTGACCCGCTACGACGAGTTCCTGCGCAGCCTCGGCCTGGCGACGAATGTGTTGAGCGCCCGGCTGCAGAAATTGGTGGAACACGGCGTCATGGAGCGGAGCGGGCCGCGCGGTTCGTACCACCTGACCGAAAAGGGCCGCGACCTGTTCCCGGTCGTCCTGACGCTGATGGCCTGGGCCGACCGCCACGAACCGGGTCCCGCGGGCCCCGAGGTACTGATCCTGCACAAGGGCTGCGATCACGAGGCCGGCGGCGCGCTGCGATGCGAACACTGCGACGAGCCGATCGAGCTACGCGACCTGCGCGTGGTGCCGGCGCCCGGCGCGGTCGGACCGGACGGCGAGCCGACCACCCTGACGCCGCCGCAGCTCGCCGCGCGGGAAGGCCGTCCCGCGCGACATTGAGGCGCGCCGTTGCCTGCGCACTTGCACCATGCAAGTATTGCTGCATGTCGATCAGCCCGGATCTCGGTCAGCAGCGCCGCGTCGCCATCCCGCACGGCGCGATCGGCTACCGCGAGCGCGGCGATGGCCCGCCGATCGTGTTCGTGCACGGCGTGGGCGTCAACGGCGACCTGTGGCGACACGTCGCGCCCCGCCTGGCGGCAGACCACCGATGCATCACCCCGGACCTGCCGTGGGGCTCGCACTCGATCCCACTGGACGCCGACGCCGATCTGTCGCTGCCCGGCATGGCGCGGATCGTCGCGGATTTCCTGGCTGCCCTGGACCTTGACGACGTCACGATCGTCGCCAACGACACGGGCGGCGCCGTCGCGCAGGCATTGGTCGGACGGCACCCCGACCGGATCGCCCGCCTGGTGCTCACGTCGTGCGACGCGTTCGAGAAGTTTCCGCCGACGCCGCAGAAGTACTTGGAGGTGATGGCGCGCTCGCGGCTGCTCACCTGGATCGTCGCCTACACCGCGCAATTCAAGGCGATCCAGCGCCTGCCGACCGCTTACGGATTTGTGACGTCACGGCCGATGCCACCGGACATCATGCGCTCGTTCACCGGCCCGGTGCGCCGCAACCCGGGGGTCAGGCGCGACTTCCGGCGCATGCTGCGGGCGGTCGACACGAAATACACGTTCGAGGCCGCGGACCGGCTCACCGACTTCGACAAACCCGCGCTCGTGCTCTGGGCCGACGACGACAAGATCTTCCCCCGCGACCATGGCCGGCGACTGGCAAAACTGTTGCCGCAAGGGCGATTCGAACTGATCACCGGGAGCCGCACCTTCATCCCCGAAGAACAGCCCGATCAGCTCGTCACCGCGATCGAGGGCTTCCTTGCCGCGCATCCGACGAGCGCGGAGTGAGCGATGCGCCGCAGCGCCGCACCACCCGTCGGCTCGCTGGACTGGGAAAGGCTGGGCGGTCCGCCGCTGTCGGTGCCCCAGCGGGTGGCCTTGCTCGCGGGCACCGGCGCGGTGCTGCTCGGTGACGCCGCTCCCCGACTGCGCTGGGCCCTCCGTCATATCGCCCCGCCGCGCACCCCGCGAAAGATCGACCTCACCCGATGGGCGCCGCCGCGCACGGAAGCGGTCCGCGCGGCTGAGGAGTGCCTGCGCTCCGTGGCCAGCCCGCACATGGTCGACCACAGTTTCCGTACCTACTACTTCACGGCCATCCGCTACGAGTTGAGCGGCCACTCCGACCCACTCGACCGCGAAGCACTGTGTGTCGCAGCGCTACTCCACGACACCGGGCTCTTCGACCCCGACCGGCGCGGGTGCTTCACCGTTGCCGGAGCCAGACAGGCTCGCGAAATCACGGCGACCGCCGGCTGGGCGAGCTCGCGCCGGGACAGCGTGGCCCTGGCGATCACGACGAACCTCAACCCGTTCGTCCCCGCGCGTCGGTACGGCCCGGTGGCCCACTGGCTTAGGGCGGGTGGGCTGGTCGACGTCCTGGCCCAGCAGTGGGCGCTGCACCCCGAGAACCTCGACGAAATCCTCGACCGCCACCCGCGCGACGGATTCGCCGAGGACACCGCCCGACTCGTCAGACAAGAGGCCCGCCGCAACCCCGGCTGCCGATTCGCGTGCTTTGGCCCGATCTTTCCCACCGCGGTCCGGTGGAGCAATTTCACTACGGCAGACGCAAGGCCGGCTTGATAAGAGGCGTTGATAAGCGCATCGACAACCCGCTCGATGCCCACGCTGTGGGAGAGCAGTGAGCGGCGTCGGCGTCGCACACGACACAATGGGTCGATGACGACCACCCCCCTCGCTGAACGTGACACCACCCGAACGACCGCCTATCGAGTCGCGGCGATGCTGATGGGCATCGGCACCGTGCACTTCCTGGCGCCCAAAATATTCGACGACATCGTCCCGGCCGAACTGCCCGGCGACGCGCGGTTCTATACCTACGCATCAGGCGTGGCAGAGATCGCCGTCGGTGCGCTGCTGATACCGCGGCGCACCCGGCGGCGGGCCGCGCTGGCCGCGGTCGCGCTGTTCGTCAGCGTGTTCCCGGCCAACGTCAACATGTGCCGCCTGTGGTGGGACAAGCCGTGGCCGATGCGCGTCGCCGCGCTGGCCCGGCTGCCACTTCAGATTCCGATGATCACCACCGCGCTGAAGATCAGGCGCAACAGCTGATCGTGGGCAGGACGGGCATCGCGGCGCTGCTCGCGATCGGGGCCGCGTTCATGATCGGCATCGGCGACGTCCTCGAGCAGCGATCCGCGCAACAGGTCACCGACAAGCCGGTCGGCACCTTGGCGCTGTTTCGCCGGCTGCTGCGCGACCGCCGATGGTGGACGGGCAGCCTGGTGGCCGCCGCCGGGTTCGGGTTGCAGGCCGCGGCGCTCGGTCTGGGGTCGGTGGTGCTGGTGCAGGCGCTGTCGGTGACTTCCCTGCTGTTCGCGCTGCTCATCAGCGCGGTGACCAATCACCGCAAAATCACTCGGTGGCAAGGGATCTGGGCCGTGCTGCTCGTCGCCGCGGTCACGGTCGTCGTCACGGTCGGCAACCCGCAGGCCGGAATCCCCCGCGGGTCGGTCCGGACGTGGATCGTCGTGGGCCTGATCATCGGCCCGTGCCTGTTCCTCTGCGTGATCGGCGCCCAGATGTTCTCGGGGTGGGTCAGCGCTTTACTCCTCGGGGTGATGTCGGGTTCGCTGTGGGGCGTCTTCACGGTCTTGACGAAGGGCGTCGTCGACCAGCTCGGGCACGGCGTCCCCGCGGTGCTGCGCGCACCCGAGTTGTACATCTGGGCGGTGCTGGGCCTCGCGGCGACGGCGTGGGAGCAGTCGGCGTTTCGGGCCGGCTCGCTCACCGCCTCGCTACCCGCGGTGACCGTCGCCGAACCCCTCGTCGGATCGGTGCTGGGCGTCACCGTGTTGGGTGAGACGTTGAGCACCAACCGCATCGGCATGGTCGCGCTCGGCGCGTCGGTCGCGGTGATGATCGCCGCGACGGTGGCGCTGGCGCACAGCCAGGCGTCTGAGTCAGACGTCCGGCGAACCGATCCGGTGTAGCGTCCCATCGGGATCGACGTAGGCGAATTCCCGTAAACCGTAGTCGGTTTCCTGCGGTTCAATCAGGCGGCCGGGCAGATTTTCCAGCGCCGCCCATTCCGCGTAGAGGGCGTCGGCGTCGCCCACGTAGAGATACACACTGGCGGCGGTGCGCAGCGGGTCATGCTCGTCCCACTCGGTGAGGTGCATCGAGACCGACCCGCGGTCGACGAACCCGTAGCGCTCCGGGCCCTCGTAGGCGCGCGCGTCGAAGCCGAGTGTGCGATAGCGGTCGAGCGCGACGTCGAGGTCTTTGACGGGGACGATCGGGGACACGGAGTTGAACGCGATTTCGGGCACACCACAGTGTGCCAGCGGTCCGGCCATATCCCGATGGCCACCAGCCGTTTACCCGTTGGCTGTAGCTGTGCCCCGCGTCGGCGGCGTACGCTCTGGCGGCCGAACCGGTCAAGCCACGATACTTGCGCCATCACCGAACCTGGTTGTAAGCCGCACCCGCAGATGGCATCCTGCGGTCGACTGTCGCACAGCGTTGAGGAGGACAAGTGAGCACATCAGAGCAGGCGAAGCCCCGCGGTGAGCTGCCGGTGATCCATCTCTCCGAGCTGCTGCGCGCACCGATCGTGGCCCGCGCCGGTGAGGCCGTCGGCCGCGTCGAGGACGTGATCGTGCGCCTGCGCGGCGCGGACGACTATCCGGCGGTGACGGGGATCGTGGCCGGGGTCGGCGGGCGTCGGGTGTTCGTCGGCACCAAATCCATCGAAGAGTTCGCCCCCAAACGAATCATCTTGACCAAGAACAAAGTTGACCTCCGCGGCTTCGAGCGCCGCGACGGCGAGGTGCTGTTGCGCGCCGACGTGCTGGGCCACCGGCTGATCGACGTGGCGGCCGCGGATTTGGTGCGCGCGTATGACGTCGAGCTCGAGGACACCGGCTCCGGGTGGGTGGTTGCGCGGCTGGACACCCGCCGGCCACCGACGTTGTTCGGGCTGATTAGGCACTCCGGCGGGCACGCGGCCCGCGACTGGAAGGCGTTCGAACCGCTGATCGGCCACGGCGGCTCCGACGCCGTGCGGCGCCTGTCGGACCGGTTCGGCGAGTTCAAGCCCGCCGAGATCGCCGACCTGCTCGAGGAGGCCGACAAGGCCGAGGGCGGCGAAATCCTCGACCGGGTGCACAGCGACCCGGAACTGGAAGCCGACGTGTTCGAGGAGCTGGACCCGGACAAGGCCAGCCGGCTGCTGGACGGCATGCCCGACGACGAGGTCGCGGCCCTGTTGGGCCGGATGCGCGCCGACGATGCCGCCGACGCGATCGCCGACCTGCGCCAGTCGCGGCGGCGGCGCGTGCTGGAACTCATGCCCGGCCCGCAGCGCACCAAGGTGATCACGCTGATGGGGTTCAACCCGGAAAGCGCCGGCGGGTTGATGAACGTCGACTTCGTCTCCTGCGCGGCCACCGCGACCGCGGGCTCGGCGCTGGCGCTGATCGCCGCCGCCTCCAACGTCCAGCCGGAGGCGTTGGTCAAGGTGCACGTCCTGGACGAGGGCGGGCGGCTGGCCGGTGTGGTGTCGGTGATCACCCTGCTGCAGGCCGACGCCGCCGAAACCGTTGGAGCACTGATGGATTCCGATCCGGTCTGCGTCAGCGCCGACGCCGATCTGACCGACATCGCGCTGTTGATGGCCGACTTCAACCTCTACTCCATCCCCGTCGTCGACGACGAGGACCGCGTGCTCGGGGTGGTCACCGTCGACGACGTCCTGGAAGCGACCATCCCCGAGGACTGGCGCCGCCGCGAGCCCGCCCCGCGTCCGTTCCGCGAGATCACCCAACCTGGAGCCGAGACACCGTGACGTCCAGCGCCGACGAGACCGCCCGACCCACGGCGCCCAGCGCTGTGCTCGACACCGCGCATCTGGGCGACATCGAGGGCGCGTTCGGGCGCATCAAACTCAGCGATAGCGACCATTCGCGGACGTGGAAGACCCGCTTGCTGACGCTGCTGGCGATCGTCGGCCCCGGCATCATCGTGATGGTCGGCGACAACGACGCCGGCGGGGTCGCCACCTACACCCAGGCCGGCCAGAACTACGGCTACTCCCTGTTGTGGGTGCTGCTGCTGCTCATCCCCGTGCTCATCGTCAACCAGGAGATGGTGGTGCGGCTCGGTGCGGTCACCGGGGTCGGTCACGCCCGGCTGATCAACGAGCGCTTCGGCCGCGGCTGGGGCTGGTTCTCCGTCGGCGACCTTTTCCTGCTCAACTTCCTGACCATCGTCACCGAGTTCATCGGTATCACTCTGGCCGCCGACTACATCGGCGTGTCCAAATACGTCGTGGTCCCCATCTCGGCGGTGGCGCTGATCGCCATCATGGCCAGCGGCAGCTTCCGGCGCTGGGAGCGGGCCATGTTCATCTTCATTGCCGTCACCCTGCTGCAGATCCCGATGCTGCTCATGTCGCACCCGCAGTGGGTTCACGCGGCGAAGTCGTTTGTGGTGCCCAGCATCTCGGGCGGGGTGAGTTCCGACGCGGTGCTGCTGATCATCGCCATCGTCGGCACCACCGTCGCGCCCTGGCAGCTGTTTTTTCAGCAGTCCAATGTCGTCGACAAACGGATCACGCCGCGGTTCATGGCCTACGAGCGCGCCGACACCGTGATCGGGGCCTTCGTCGTGATCGTCGGCGCCGCGGCCCTGGTGATGACCGGCGATTGGGCGGCGCGGTCGACCAACACCGTGGGCGGCTTCTCCGACGCCGGGGCCATCGCCCACCTGCTCGGCCAGCACAGCGCCACCCTCGGCGCGTTTTTCGCCATCGTGCTGATGGACGCGTCGATCATCGGCGCGGCCGCGGTGACGCTGGCCACCAGTTACGCCTTCGGCGACGTCTTCGGCCTCAAGCATTCGCTGCACCGCGGGTTCGCCGACGCCAAGCAGTTCTACCTGTCCTACACCGCGATGGTGGCGCTGGCCGCCGCCATCGTGCTCATCCCCGGCGCGCCACTGGGTTTGATCACCACCGCCGTGCAGGCCCTGGCCGGACTGTTGTTGCCCAGCGCCAGCGTGTTTCTCCTGTTGCTGTGTAACGACCGGGAAGTGTTGGGGCCCTGGGTCAATCGGCGCTGGCTAAACTGGGTGGCCGGGCTGATCGTCGGCATCCTGCTGTTGTTGTCCGGGATCCTGATGGCCACCACCCTGTTCCCCCACATCGACGTCGTCGCCGTCGCCGGCTACCTTTCCCTGGCGCTGGTCATACTCGCCGCCGCCGCGGTGCCGGTGCTGCGCTGGATGTCCCGCAGCCAGCCCGCGCCACCGGCCCCGAAGCCGCCGGCCCGTCCCGTCGACCGCAACACCTGGCGGATGCCACCCTTGACCCTGCTCGAACCCGTCACCTGGTCCCCCGGCACCCGGCTCGGCATGATCGCCCTACGCAGCTACCTGGTTGTCGGCGCGCTGCTGCTGGTCGTCAAGGCCGTCCAGCTCGGCCGCTGACCACCCACCGCTGCAGCGGTCACGAGTCGGGCGTTGTCGACCGGGGACCCACCGGTCCCACCAGGAACTCGTCGAAGACCGCGTCGTGCTCCACCGCGAAGGCCTGCTCGAACGTGGCGCTGGGGCTGCTGACCAGGTATCGCTTGGTGCATTCGATGGCGGCCTGGGGGGCCTCGATGATGGTGCGCGCCATCGCCAAAGCGTCGTCGAGCGCGCACCCGGGCTCGCTGAGGCTGTTGACCAGACCGATGCGCAACGCCTCGTCGGCATCGATTCGCCGCCCGGTGAGGCACAGGTCGCGCGCGATGCCCACGCCGACGATCCACTGCAGCGGCGTAAACAGCGGCGGCGCACCGAATTTGATCTCGGGATGCCCGAATACCGCATTGACCGAGGCGATCCGGAAGTCGCACAGCACGCAGAGGTCCAAGCCGCCGGCCACGGCGGGGCCGTTGATCGCGGCCAGCAGCGGCTTGGGAAAGCGCCACACGGTGAGGTGATAGCGATGCGAGCTATCGCGGATGGTTCGTGCGAGCTCGGCCTGCGCGAACTCCTCGAGATCGAAGCCGGCGCAAAACGTCGATCCCGCGCCGGTGAGCACGACCGCGCGGACGGCCGGATCCGTGGCCCAGGTATCGAGCTGATCGCTGATCTCGTCGCGCAGC
The DNA here is from genome assembly GCF_059812845.1 of Mycobacterium sp. NGS34. Classification (NCBI taxonomy): domain Bacteria; kingdom Bacillati; phylum Actinomycetota; class Actinomycetes; order Mycobacteriales; family Mycobacteriaceae; genus Mycobacterium; species Mycobacterium sp. NGS34. The sequence goes on along the minus strand of NZ_JCALDM010000011.1, from coordinate 176,436 downwards.
TTGATCGATAGGGCGTTGCGTCGCTCCGGTCGGGCCAGGGTCAGAGTCGCGACGCCGTCGTCGGCTACATCCGTGACAATGTCGCGGCTCATCGCGCCTCCAAGTTGGATGTTCGAGCAACGAGTACGTGCCTAAGCTACGCCTCGCCTTCGGTGATGCCCGCGATCATCAGTGGGACCACCAACGCGGCGACCGTGATGATCGCCGAAAAGGGCGCCGATCTGATCAGGGGCCTCCGGTCCCCCCGACGGAACGTAGGCTGCTGACCGGGACGCGGGGTCCGGGGTCGCTGCCCCTATTGGGGCAGCGCCTCGCCCCGCGTCTCGGGTGCCAGCGGGATGACGAAAAGCCCGATGACGAACGCGATGGCCGTCAGGGCAACGGGCAATCCCAGGGTGTGCAGGTGCAGCACCGCGGCGCCGAGCAAGAAATTCACGCCCGCGCCGACGAAGCGGCCGAACGAGGTGCAGAACGCGAACGCGGTCGCGCGCACGCGCGTCTCGAACTGCTCGGGCAACCAGAGGCTGAAGATGGCGAAGTTGCCGCCGAAGAACCCGAGCACGAAAAGCCACGCGATGAACGGCGCGAGCCCATTGGGCAGATAGAACGCCCAACCGAAGCTGCCAGTGATCGAAACGGCCATACCCGCAAAGTAAATCGCGAGTGTCTTGCGGCGCCCGATGCGCTCGGAGAGGATCGGCACGACCAGACATCCCAAGATGGTGCCGATGGACAGCAGGCCCGTGGCCCAGGACGCGGTTCTGGTTGCGTCGGCCTTGCCGAGACCGGCGTGCTGCGCCAGCTGAATCACGGCGGTGGGTTCGTAGACGGCGCCGGCCCACAGGCCCACGATCGCGATCGTCAGCAGCGCGCACGCCACCCAGGTTCGCCGCCGGTAGCGCGCGCCGAGAATCTCGCGCAGCGGGTTCACGCGGACCGTGGGCTGAGCCTCCAGCTTCTCCCACTTCTCGGTTTCCTTAACCCGCGTCAAGATCAGGATCGCGACGACGACCGGCACCGCACCCGTCAGAAACATTGCCCGCCAGCCGAAGTGGACCCCGATCGTGTAGTTCAAGGCCGCCGCCAGGAAGAATCCCGCGTAGTAGCCGGTCTGCAAATAGCCCGCCCCCATCTTGCGCCGGTCCTCGGGCCACGCCTCGGCCACGTACGTGCCCGCCAGCGCCCATTCGCCGCCGATGCCGACGCCCGCGATGAAGTGGAAAATGGCCAGCTCCCATACGTTTTGCGCCGCGGCCGACAGCCCGGTGAAGATCGCGAAGGTAAAGATGGTCGCGGCCAGCACCTTGGTGCGACCGAACCGGTCGGCGATCGGCCCCCAGATGAACGACAGGCCCCAGCCCACCAGGAACAGGGCAAACAGAATCGAGCCCGCGAGACCGACGTTGGTCGACGTCGCGGCGAAACCCGAACGCGGCAGCAGCTCGGTCAGCGCGGGCGCGAGCACGAGCGCGTAGATGAACGAATCCATTCCGTCGAGCGTCCAGCCCGTCCATGCGCCCCAGAATCCCGCGATCTGCGAGCGGTTGAGCGGGGTGCGACGCCTGGTGAGACTTGCCGGCTGCGTCGTCGACGTCATCTGGCCTCCGTTGACACGGGTGGAACGGCTATCGGAATTCGCATTGGCGCGAGCCGGCTATCGGCCGACCAGCATCATATTGTATATAATATAGTGATGAGCGTAACAGGCCGGTCCGCGTCGGACAATGCGTTGAGCGCGCTACCCACCGCGCTGTCGCTGGCCGAACGGGGCAGCACGTCACGGTTGATCGCCAACGCGCTGCGCGCCGCGATCGTCGACGGCACGCTGGCCCCGGGCGCGCCGCTGCGCCAGGACGCCGTCGCGCGGCACTTCTCGGTCAGCGCGATCCCGGTGCGTGAGGCGCTGCGCCAGTTGGAAAGCGAAGGCTGGGCCAAGGTCGAGCTGAACAAGGGGGCGACCGTCGCCCCGCTGTCGGCCGACGAGGCCCGCGAAGTCTACGAAATGCGCGCCGCCCTGGAGAGCCTCGCGATCGGGCTGGCGATTCCCGCTCACACCGCGGCCACCCTGCGCCACGCCGAAACGCTGTGCAAGGAGGCCGCGGCCGAAACCGAGCCGTCGCTTTACGTTGCGCGCAACGAGGCCTTTCATATGAGCCTCTACGAGCCCGCCGGGCGGCCACAACTTCTCGCGCTGATCGGCATACTGCACGAGCGCGGCGAGCGCTACCTGCGGCTCAAGTTCGGGCTGCCGTCGTACAAGGGAGAGTCCGACCGCGAACATGCGGCGTTGCTCAAGGCCGTGCGCCGGGGCGACGTCGAGCGCGCGCAGTCGCTGGTCACCAACCACCTGCTGGGCACCGGCAAGCTGCTCCACCGGGTGCTTGACGAAAGCCCGGCGGAAATGTCGCGTCGGTGATCAGCGCCTAAAGGGGCGACGGCTGGCCGGGGCGGTGAAGCCCTCGGTGTCATCGAAGAATGCCCACTGCCCCGCGTCGTCGACCTCCATGCGCCAGCCCAGCTCGGTGCTGCCGGCGACGGCGTCGGTGAACCACGCGTATGCGGCGTCGGCGCTCTCGAAGGTCTTCGTCGCCACAATCCCGCCATGTGGGTCGATGATCCGGAACTTGGCCATGCGAGGTGAATATCCCTTCCAGGCGGTATTCAATCGCATTAAACGCCCGCTGGCCACCGGAAACGCTCAGACCGTGCGCGCCAAACGCTGCGCGAGCAGCTCGGCGAACCGTGCCGGATCGTCGAGCGCCCCGCCCTCGGCGAGAAGCGCTGTGCCGTAGAGCAGTTCGGCGGTCTCGGCGACCGATGGGTCATCGGCGCGGTCCTTGTGTGCGTCCCGGAGGCCGGTTACGAGCGGATGGTGCGGGTTGAGTTCGAGGATCCGCTTGCCCACCGGAACGTCCTGCCCGGTGGCGCGGTAGAGGCGCGCGAGGGTCGGTGTGATCCCGAAGGCGTCGGTGATCAGGCAGGCCGGCGACTCCGTCAGGCGCGTCGACAGCCGCACGTCCTTGACGTGCTCGCTCAGGGTCTCCTTCAGCCAGGTCAGCAGGTCGGCGAACTCCTTTTCCTGCTCCTCGCGCTCGGCCTCGCTCTTACCCTCCTCGGAGTCGAGGTCCACCTCGCCCTTGGCCACCGACTGCAGCGGTTTGCCGTCGAACTCGTCGACCACCCCCACCCAGACTTCGTCGACGGGGTCGGTCAGAAGCAGCACTTCGTAACCCTTGGCCTTGAAGGCCTCCAAATGCGGTGACTTCAGGAGCTGCTGGCGTGTCTCGCCGGTGGCGTAGAAGATCTGCTGCTGACCTTCCTTCATCCGCTCCACGTACTCGGCCAGGGTGGTGGCCTCCTCCTCGCTGTGGGTGGAGGCGAACGACGACACCTGCAGCAGCATGTCCTTGTTGTCGGCGTCGGACAGCAGGCCCTCCTTGATGGCCCTGCCGAACTGGGTCCACAGGGTGCGGTAGTCGTCCGGCCGCTCGGACTGCAGCTCCTTGATCGTGGACAGGACCTTCTTGGTCAGGCGGCGACGGATCGCCTTGATCTGGCGGTCCTGCTGCAGGATTTCGCGAGACACGTTGAGCGACAGGTCCTGTGCGTCGACGACGCCCTTGACGAAGCGCAGGTATTTCGGCAGCAGCTCGTCGCAGTCGCCCATGATGAACACGCGCTTGACGTAGAGGTGGATCCCGGCGTCGGAGTCGCGGTCGAACAGGTCGAACGGTGCGCGCGACGGGATGAAGAGCAAGGCCTGGTACTCGAAGGTGCCCTCGGCCTTCATCGCGATGACCTCGAGCGGGTCATCCCACGCGTGCGCGATGTGCTTGTAGAACTCGTTGTACTCCTCGGCGGAGACCTCCTCCTTGGGCCTGGCCCACAGCGCCTTCATCGAGTTGAGCGTTTCGGTCTCGATGGTGACGGTCTCTTCGCCGCCCTCTTCGTCCGAGGGGGTGCGTTTCTCGACCTCCATCCGGATGGGCCAGGCGATGAAGTCGGAGTACCTCTTGACCAGGTGCCTGATCTTCCACTCCGCGGAGTAATCGTGCAGCTCGTCCTCGGCGTCTTCGGGCTTGAGGTGCAGGGTGACCGAGGTTCCCTGCGGCGCGCCCTCGACCGATTCGATGGTGTACGTGCCCTCGCCGCTGGACTCCCACCTGGTGGCGTCGCTCTCGCCGGCCTTGCGGGTCAGCAGCTCGACCTTGTCGGCGACCATGAAGCTCGAGTAGAAGCCGATGCCGAACTGGCCGATCAGTTCCTCGGACGCGGCCGCATTCTTGGCCTCCCGGAGCTGCTGGCGCAGCTCGGCGGTGCCGGACTTGGCCAGCGTGCCGATCAGGTCCACCACCTCGTCGCGCGTCATCCCGATGCCGTTGTCGCGGACCGTGAGCGTTCGTGCGCTTTTGTCGACGTCGATCTCGATGTGCAGATCGGAGGTGTCGACGTCCAGGTCCTTATTGCGAAACGCCTCCAGGCGCAGCTTGTCCAGCGCATCGGAGGCGTTCGAGATCAGCTCCCGCAGAAACGAGTCCTTGTTGGAGTAGACCGAGTGGACCATCAAATCCAGCAGTTGCCGGGCCTCGGCCTGAAACTCCAACTGCTCGACACGCGCGTTCATGGCACTCCCTGCACTTTCCTTCCGGACACGACGCTGCAAATTTACCGAGATGCGGATGGTCTGCGCCCACGGGCTGGCCCTACCCTGAACCCATGTCCGTTGCTCAGCGCGAACGCGCCGCCCTCGTCGCGACCATGCGGGCCGTCGGCCCCGAGGCGCCCACCCTGTGCGAGGGCTGGAAGACGCGAGACCTGGCCGCCCACCTGGTGATCCGGGAGTACCGGCCCGACGCCGCCGCGGGCATCATGATCCCGTTCTTCGCGGCACACACCGCCAAGGTGCAGGAGGAGGCGGCCACGAAGAACGACTGGGACGAGCTGGTGGACAAAATCGCGTCCGGACCGCCCGTCTACTCGCCGTTCATCCTGCTCGACCCCGTGGCCAACGTCGCCGAGATGTTCATCCACCACGAGGACGTGCGCCGAGCGCAGCCGGCATGGGAGCCCCGCGTGCTGGAACAAGGGATGTGCCGGGCGCTGCGCCGCACGCTGTCGCTGATGGCCCGGGTCACGCTCGGGAAGGTCCCGGGCCGGGTGGCATTGCGCACGCCCGGCGGAAAGACGGTGCTGACGGCCGGGTCGGGCCCGGCGGTCGTGGTGACCGGTCCGCCCGAGGAGCTGCTGCTGTTCTCCGTCGGCCGGGAGGCGCGGGTCGAGTACGACGGCGACGCGGCGGCGGTGCAAGCGGTCCGCGACGCGCCCAAGGGGTTGTAGCCGAGTCGGAAACTTGATCGCGGATGCGCCATCAGGTTTGTAGACGACCGGTGGCGAACGCCTCGCGCAGCTCTTTCTTGACCACCTTGCCGAACTGATTGCGCGGCAGCGCGTCGACCACCACCAGGCGCTCGGGGTGCTTGTAGCGGCTCAACCCTTGCGAACGGCAATGCTGCACAAGCGATTCCAACGACACGTCGTCGCCTGAAGCCGATACCACCACGGCGCAGACGCGCTCGCCGGTGCGCGGGTCGGGCACCCCGATGACGGCAACATCGGCGACGGCGGGATGGGTGGCCAGCGCGTTTTCGACTTCCAGGGCCGAGACGTTCTCCGCGTTGCGGATGATCGCGTCCTTGATCCGCCCCGTGACGCGCACGTTGCCGTCAGCGTCGATCAGCCCGAGATCGCCTGTGCGCAGCCACCCGTCGGCGTCGAACGCGTCGGCGTCGAGCGTGGCGTCCGCGTAACCGAGAAAGCATTGGGGTCCCTTGAGCCGCAGCTCGCCCTCATGCCCGGCGGGCAATTCGGTTCCGCCGTCGCCGACGACCCGGACGCTGACCCCCGGCCCCGGCGCGCCGACGGTGTGGTCGAGCACCTCCGGCGTGCCCGCCAGCGGCGGTGAGGTCGCCACCGGGAATTCGGTGAGTCCCCACGCGTTGGCGATGCCCGGCACGCCGAAGGTCCCGCGGACCTGGTGTCCCAGCTCGGCGGTGATCGGCGCGCCGCCGGCGATGCAGCCGCGCACGGAGGGGTACAGCGGCCGGTCGCCGTGTTTCAGTTGGGCCTCGAGGAACGCCAGGAAGAACGGTGTCGCCATGCCCAGGAATGTCGGGTCGTGCGCGGCGATGGACAGCGGGGTGGTGGCGGGGTCGAACACCTCGAACAGCGCCAACCGCATCCCGGTCAACAGGCCGGCGGCCAGCATCACGGCACCGCCGATGTGCGCGAACGGAAAGGCGACGGGATCCACGTCGCTGCTGGTGATTCCCATCTTTTCCACCAGCCCCGCGGCGGGGGCCATCACCGACGCATCGGTATGGCGAATCCCCTTGGGGGCCGCGGTGGTTCCCGACGAGTAGTAGATCCATCGCGCGCCGGCGCTCCGTCGCGGCGGCGGCCCGAGGGCGTCGGCGCTTGCGCGGGGCAGCCGGAGCTCGCCGGCCGCGGGCGGCGTCGCCAGGTCAACGGTGATGACGCGAAAGCCGCGATCCGCGGCGAGGGCCCGCGCCAGCCCGCCGTAGTCGAATCCGTGCCAAAACTCGGGCACCACAAAGAATTCCGACGACAGCTGCGCGGTGATGAAGCCAACCTCGTGCTCACGCAGTATCGGGATGATCGGGTTTTGGACGGCCCCGAGTCGCGCCAGCGCAGCCATGACAACCGCGGCCTCGAGCGTTGTCGGCAGCTGCCACGACACCACGGTTCCCGCGCCTATCCCCCGTTCGGCGAACGCGGCCGCCGTCGCGCACGCCGCGTCGTGGAACTGACGGGCGGTGAGGCTGCGGCCGAACTCGTCGGCGAGCAGCGGCCGGTCGGATCCGCGCGCTGCGGCCGCGGCGATCAGCGCCCAGTAGGTGACGTCGTTCATCCCGTCGGCGGCTTGAACCCGGAGTGCGCGATGGCGACAGACACGGAGCTGCCTATCGGGCCCTGGTGGTCGACGAGGACGGCCGACCCGGTGGCGACACCGTCGTGGCTGTAGTGCGTGAGGGAGGCCAGGCCGATGTGGGGCCCTTCGGGCAATCGGGTCAGCGTGAGGGTGTAGTCGACGTTGATGAACTGCAATCCGTTTGTGCCCCAATTGGCGAGCGATGCCGTGATGTCGGCGGACATTGCGGCGCGGGTGAAGGCGCTGAGCGGTTCGCCGTCGATCAGCGAGCGCGTGTCATGCAGCCAGGTGTATTTCGGTCCGAAGGTATCGGCCCACTCGGCGTCGGGGTTCTGAATCTCGGTGCCCCAGCCGTAGGTTCGCATGAAAAGCGAGGGCGCGGGACCGTCGTCGATCGGTAGCGGCGGCATCTGCACGGCCGGAGACCACACGTCCCCCTCGGGCTGTGGGCCGCGCCGCAGAAACAACGCGCTCCCCCGCGCGACGGGGGCGCCGCGCTGGGTGAGGACGGTCTCGACGAGCCGCAATCGCCGGCGGTCGTGATGCACCTGGGTGTGCACCTCGATCGGTTCCAGCAGCGTCGGCGCGGGAAGGTCGACGGTCAGCCGCGCGGGTTGCAGTTGCGGATCGTCCACCGCGCGTTCAGCGGCCCACCCCAAGAGCCCGCCCACGACGTGACCGCTGAGTGACGGGCCCCATCCGCCCCGCGCGATTCCGTTTGGCACGAAACGGTTTTCGTCGCGCAAAAAATAGGGTTCCTGCGCCTCGGCATCGGCGGCATCGGGCGCGATCTTCGTTTCGGTCAAAGCGCGACCCCTTCTCGTCAGGACGGCAACAGTTGATATTACAGTTTCTTTTTCCAGTCCCGACGTGCGGCGGCCGCCGAGATGATCACGCGATCGCGGCGCCGACCAGGTGCCCGATCGCGTAGGTGACCGCCAATGCGAGCCCGCCGCCGATGACGTTGCGGGCCACCGCCCGGCCCTGCGGCGCGCCGCCCAGTCCGGCGGACACCGCCCCCGTGATCACCAGGGCCAGGAGCACCGCGACGACGGTGGCCGGGATCCTCCAGGCCGTTGGCGGCACCAGGATCACGATCAACGGCAACAACGCGCCAACGGTGAACGACAGCGCCGAGGACAGCGCCGCTTGCCACGGATTGGTCAGCTCCTCGGGATGGATCCCCAGTTCGACCTCGGCGTGGGCGACGAAGGGATTGTGGTCGGTGAGCTCCTCGGCCACGGTGCGCGCGGTCGCGGGTGACAGCCCTTTGGCCTCGTAGAGCTCGGCGAGCTCGTCCAGTTCGGCGGCCGGATCGTCCTGCAACTCCTGCATTTCCTTGGTCAACAGCGCCTGCTCGGTGTCGCGCTGGGTGCTGACCGAGACGTATTCGCCCAGTGCCATCGATACGGCCCCGGCGGCCAGCCCGGCGATTCCGGCGGTCAAGATCGGGCCGCGTTCCACCGTCGCCGCCGCGACGCCGACCACGATGCCGGCGGTGGACACGATGCCGTCGTTGGCGCCAAGGACCCCGGCGCGCAACCAGTTCAGCTTGGACGACACCGAGCCCACATGGGGTTCGGCGGGGTGGGAGGTAGTCGACACGTCCGCAACGATATACGTGAAAACCCCGCCCGACCAGCAACTATAGCCTCGCCATACCTAGCGCAGGCTTGCCTTATGTCCCAAAAGTTCTGCTGGGTCGCATCACAGCGGATCCATAGATGGGCTATCTAGCCTGTGGTTGTCGGGGGGTTATTAGGTACTCACTTTTGGATTAGGTGAAGGACTATGAAATTCAAGCAATTCATTGCGGGGGGAACGATCGTCGGCGCTCTTGGCGCCGCCGCCCTGGGCATGGGCGCCGGTTCGGCCTTCGCCGCACCGGGACAGCCGCCGGCTCCCCCGGGTAACCACGGCGGCCCGGCCCCGGCAGATCACCGCCCGGCCGGACCGAACGATCCGGGCGGACCCGGGGGCCCGGGCGGCCCCGGCGGGCCGGGTGGTCCCGGTGGCCCGGGTGGACCCGGTCACCCGGGCGGACCCGGCGGCCCCGGTGGGCCTGGCGGACCGCCACCCGATCACCCGGGCGGACCGGGCGGCCCGGGCGGACCCGGCTTCGATCACCCCGGCGGCCCCGGCGGCCCGGGTGGACCGGGCGGACCGGGCGGCCCCTGGCGCGGCGATCCGCACCGCGGCTACTTCCACGGCGCGCCGTGGGGGGACGGGCCCGCACCCTGGGGCTGGGGTGAGCCACCGCGGCCGGCGTGGGACAGGCCCCTGCCGCCGCCAGGCGGGCCGTGGGGTTATGGCCCCGTCAACTACTACGGCTACAACGAGACGCCCATCTGGGATCCCGGCTTCAACCAGTGGGGCTTCTGGTTCTTCGGGGTCTGGATTCCGCTGTAACGGTTCGACCCGCACCATGCCCGCCTCGCCAGTCGGTGGGGCGGGCATCGGCGGGATCGCTTGCGTTCAGGCGACTTTGGGTTTGATCTCCTCGATGACCCACTGGGCGTAGTCGAGGTACTCGTCGACCCCGCGGACGGAGGGCACGGGCACCGCGCTACAGGTCACCCCCTGCTCGGCGAGCCAATTCAGCCGGTCGACGATCTCCTGCGCGCCGCGGCCCGGACGGGAGTCCGGATCGTTGACGACGCGGTGTCCCTCACCGACCCGCGTCGTGCCCAGCCCGTGCATGACCTCGAACGGGCGCCCGTCGTAGGCGGGTTGACTCTTGATGAACTCGACGCGCTCGGCGATCTTTTCGGGCGGGGTCAAAAACGGCCACCAACCGGAGGCGAATCGGGCGGCACGCTTCAGCGCAGCATCGGCGTCGCCTCCGATCCACACCGGAAGGTGCGGCTTCTGAACGGGTTTGGGCTCGAAGGCCATGTCCCGGAACGACACGTAGCTTCCCTCGAAGCGGGGCGAGTCGCTGGTCCACAGCTCGATGATGGCCTCGAGATACTCGTCGGCGATGCGGCCGCGTTCCCGGAAGGGCACCCCGAGGAAGTCGAATTCGGGCTCCAGCCAACCGATTCCGAACGTCACCAGCATGCGCCCGCCGCTCATCCAGTCGGCCGTCGCGAGCGCCTTCGCGAGCACGATCGGGTGCTGCAGCGGCAGTATCGTCACACACGAATTCAGCCGGATTCTGTCGGTGGCGCCCGCGAGGTAGGCCTGCGCGACCGTCGAGGACAGGTAATGCGGGCCCGACAGTTCCACATGGTCGGTAGGGATGACGAAATGCTCGGGGATCGCGATCATGTCGTAGCCCATCGCGTCGGCGCGCTTGGCGATTCGGGTCTGGTCGGCGCCGGAGACGCCGGCCTCCCAGGGCCGGGTGATCGCCTTGAGGCGCAGCATGTGCGGCAGCGGGAAGGCGAACTTCATTTGGGCTAGCTCTTGGTCCCGACGGTGATCAGGTCCGAAACGAGCCGCGTCCACACCGGTCGCTGGATGCGGTGCTGATCGCTGATCGTGAATCCGGCGTCTTCGAACAGGCTCCGCATCTCGGCCGGCGACGCATTGTGCTGTGGCTTCCACCGATTGGTCGCGGCCGACTGCAGCAGCGGTTGGCGCGTGCTCAGGGCCGAGACCGCGGCGAGCCCGCCCGGGGCCAGCACGCGATGGAATTCGCGCAGCGCGGCCGCCTGGTCGAAGAAGTGAAACGCCGACGTGGTCACGACGGCGTCGAGCGCGCCGTCGGCAAAGGGCAACTGCTCGGCCGGGCCGCGCCGCCACTGCACCCGGCTGGACCGGGCGCGCGCCTGGGCGAGCATGCCGTCGGACATGTCGACGCCGTAGATCTCGTCGGGATGCAGTTCGCGCTCGATCCGATCGCTGAGAATGCCCGTGCCGCAAGCGACATCGACGATCTTGCGACAGTTGTGGGCGCGCAGCTGCGCGATCACCTCGTCGTGCGGCGGGCGGTACACCCACCGCTGCAGAAACGGGAGGTCGTAGGCCGGGGCGAGGAAGCTCCACATGCGGGTGACCGCGTCGTTGAGCCCGCGGCGCTGAGCTGACGTCATCCGCCCAGTATGAACGTGCCTTAGCCGCCGTGGGTCGTTGGTGTGCGCGTGCTGGTCAGTGCCGGCCGGGTCCGCCCGGCCCGGCAGGGCTGCCCGGTAAACCGGGCCCTCCGGGGCCACCCGGTCCGCCCGGTCCACCGGGGCCACCCGGTCCCCCAGGTCCATTCGCGGTCGGAAGCCAGAACACGCATTGATTCAGGTCGGCGCTCCACACCCACCCCGGCGCGCACGGCGGCGGATCGTCGGCCCTGCCGATCGCCGGCGCGGTGATGGCGATCGCCGGCAATCCCGCCAGCGCGAGCGCGAACGCCCCGATCGCGCAACGCGTTCGAAGATGCCTTGCCTCGCTCATGTCGGTCCTCCTCCTGCCCGCTCCCTCGATGCCCGTTAAACACTGATTAAATCGCTGCGCGCGTTCGTGTAGCGGCGTTTTCGCAATTTCAGGGACTCGCCGTGGTGAACGTCCGGCGATAGGCATCCGGAGTGGTGGCGAGCGTGTCGCGGAAGTGCCGTCGCAGCGTGGCGGCGCTGCCGAAGCCGCAGTCGGTGGCGATGCGTTCGATGGGTAAGTCGGTGGTTTCCAGGAGCTGTTGCGCGCGTCGTACGCGCTGGCCGTTCAGCCAGTCGAGGGGCTTGCTTCCGGTGCGCGTAACGAGTTGTCGGTGAAGGGTTCTGACACTCACACCGGAGCGGCGGGCGAGCCCTTCGACGGTCAGGGGTTCGTCGAGATGCGTCAGCACCCAATCCATCGTGTCGCCGACGACGTCATTGCTCACGGTCTCCGGAATCGGGGTCGCGTACTGGCGTTGGTGCCCCTCGCGGTGCGGCGGCGCCACCAGCCGTCGCGCGACCTGATTGGCCACCGCCGCGCCGTAATCCTGTCGCACCATGTGCAGGCACAGGTCGGTGCCGGCGGATTTCCCCGCCGAGGTGAGGACGTCGCCCCCGTCGACGTACAGGGCCGCCGAGTCCACCCGGATTCGCGGATAGCGCTCGGCAAGCGTGCCGGCGTGCATCCAGTGGGTTGCGGCGCGCCGGCCATCGAGGAGACCCGCCGCCGCAAGCACGAAGGCGCCGGTGCAGATGGACGCGATCCGGGCACCCCGCCGCGACGCCCGCCTGATCGCGTCGACCAGGTCGCGCGGCGGTTCCAGGGCCTCGTCGTGGCAGGCCGGGACGATGACCGTGTCGGCGGAAACGAGGTCCGCGTAGGTGTAGGGCGTCGCCGCCGTGAACCAGCGGTCCACCCGTGCGCCCTCGAATGGGCTGCACACCCTCAGCTCGTACCAATCCCCCGCCAGGTCCGACCGGTCGGTGCCGAAGATCGCGCACGGCGCCGCGAGCTCGAAGATCGGCACCTGGTTACTCAGCGCGATCGCCACAACGTGGGCCATGACCGAAATTGTACGATTTGTGTCATATCGGCCACTGGTGGGTCGCCGCCACCGGACGGATGCTGGGCGCATGACTCAGAGAACCGTCTCGAAGGACTGGCTACGGCCCGCCCTCGCGGTCGCGGCGATCGGTTGGGGCGCAAACCAATTCGCGCCGCTGATCGTGCTGTATCAGCAGCGCGGCGTCTCCGTCACGGCGACGGAGGTGATGTTCGGGCTCTACGCGGTCGGGCTGGTCCCGGCGCTCATGGTGGGCGGTCGCTGGTCGGATCGCGCCGGGCGGCGCGTCGTGGTGCTGGCTGCTTTGGTGGTGTCGCTGGTCGCCTCGGCCGTCCTGATGGCCGGTTCGGCGTGCCATGGGCTGCTGTTTCCGGGGCGGCTGCTCGCCGGGATCAGCAGCGGCCTGGCGTTTGGCACCGGCGCCGCGTGGATCCGGGAGTTGTCGTCGACGGAGGTTCACCACCAGGCGGGGGCCCGGCGCGCGACGATCGCGATGACGATCGGCTTCGGCGGGGGCCCATTGGTCGCCGGGCTTGTCGCACAGCATGTTTCGCGTCCCGAGCTGTGGCCGTACCTGCCTCAGATCGCGCTCTCGGTTCTCGCGCTCTTCGCGGTGCACCGGGCTCGCGGCGAGGCCCCCGTCGCGCCTAGGGCGAGCGCCGAACGCCGTGCCGAGCGCGACGAGTCGCTATGGATGCACTTGCTCGTCGTGTCGGCGCCGTTCGCGCCGTGGGTATTCGGGACCGCCGCGATCGCATTGGCCTACCTGCCGGCGCTGGTCGCGGACCGGGCCGGTTCGCAACCGTTGACCTTCGCCGCGGTCGCGACGGCCATCCCGGCGCTGGCCGGGGTGATCGTTCAGCCGCTGGCCGCTCGCCTGCGCCCCAACGCCCGAACCGGCCTCCTCGCGCCGGCCATGCTGATCGCCGTCGGCGCGCTGGTCGTCGCCGTGTGGGCCGCAATCGCGGCGACCGTGTGGGCGGTCCTGACCGCCGCCGCGGTGCTGGGCGCCGCGTACGGCGTCACCCAGTTCGCGGGTCTGGCCGACATCCAACGCGTCGCCGAGCCGGCCCGGCTCGGGGTCGCGACGTCGGCCTATCAGGCGTTGAGCTACCTGGGATTTGCACTGCCGTACCTGCTCACCCTGAGCCACGCGCAGCTCGGCTGGTCCCCGGTGACGGGGTTGTGCGTGGTGTTGGCGACCGCGCTGGCATCGCTGCTGTGGCTTCGCGTCGGGGGGCGCCGGGGCAGCGCCGACGTCGACGACCGGGCGCTGGAGTCCGCGGCTACGTGAGGACTTTGAGCAACTCCTGGGCAAGCGGGCCGGCCGAGGCGGGGTTCTGCCCGGTGTACAGGTTTCGGTCGACGACCGTGAACGGCTGCCAGATCTCGCCGCGGACGAAGTCGACGCCCATCTTGACCAATTCGTCCTCGGCCGTCCACGGCGCCTTCTCGCGCAGGCCGACGGCGTCCTCCTCGTCGTTGGTGTAGGCGGTGACCCGGTAGCCGGCGAACGGCGAGACACCCTTGCGCCGGGTGGCCAGCATCGCCACCGGCGCATGGCACACGATGGCCAGGGGCTTACCCGACGCGAGCGCGGCGATGAGCAGACGCCCCGAATCGGCGTCCTGCCACAGGTCCTCCATCGGCCCGTGACCACCGGGGTAATAGACCGCGTCGTAGTCATCCAAGCGGGCAGCGGCCAGTTCGATTGGCCTGCGCAGTTCTTCGGCCGATCGCAGGATTTCCTCGAGCTGGCGGGCGATCTCTTCGCTGCCGGCCATCGAGGGACGCAGGCTCATCACGTCGACGTATGGGACCACGCCACCTGGAGTGGCCACGACGACCTCGTGGCCGGCCCCGCTGAGCGCGCTGTACGGGGCGGCGAACTCCTCGGCCCAATAACCCGTCGGGTGCCGGGTCCCGTCGCTGAGCGTCCAGAAACTTGTTGCGGTCATGACAAACAGGACTTTGGCCACCAGCCGATCCCTCCGTTTGATTCGGCGAGCACACCGACGGGAGGAGTCTATGTGGTACTGCGGCCGACGGCAATCGCCGGCACCGCCGATTACGAATCCCTTGTGCGGCAACGTAATCGCGGTCAGCTACCGGTCCTTCTCGCCGGCCTCAGGACTGAGTGGGTTGATCCTCCACGAATCTGGGTATGACCTGCTCATCCCATCGATTGGGTGTCGGCTTTTTGCAGAGACGAAGTGAGCACGGATGGTCGGCTGGCTGGACAGGCTGCAACGGCGGAACCGCCCCGTCGGTGTGGTGATCGCCGTGATCTACAAGTACCTGGACGACCAAGGCGGCTATCTGTCCGCCCTGATCACCTACTACGGGTTCGTGTCGCTGTTTCCGCTGCTGCTGCTGATGACCACGGGGCTCGGGGTGGTCCTGGCCGGACGGCCCGATCTGCAAGAGCAGGTGCTGCACAGCGCGTTGAGCCAATTCCCGGTCATAGGAAGCCAATTGCATCAACCCGAGGGGCTGAGCGGCGGGACGGTCGCCGTGCTCGTCGGCGTCGTGGGCGCCCTCTATGGCGGTCTCGGCGTCGGTCAGGCGGTGCAAAACGCGATGGATTCGGTGTGGGCGGTGCCAAGGAACAAGCGACCCAACCCGATTCGTTCACGCCTGCGCAGCCTGCTCCTGCTGGTTGTCCTCGGCTCGGCCGCCCTGACGGCCACCGCGCTGTCCGCGGTGGGCCGGGCCACCGGATCGCTGGGGATCCTCGGCGAGATAGGCGCCACCCTCGCCGCCGTCGCGATCAACGGGTTGATCTGCCTGGTGGCCTTTCGCGTGACCACCGCGCGACAACTCACCTACCGCCAGGTGTGGCCCGGAGCGCTTGCGGCGGCGGTCATTTGGCAGATTTTGCAGCGGTTCGGTGCCGGCTATGTCGCGCACACCGTGAAATCGTCCAGCGCCACCAACAGCGTCTTCGCGCTGGTGCTGGGGCTACTGGCCTTTCTTTATCTCGTGTCGACGACGCTGGTGCTGTGCGCCGAGATCAACGTGGTCCTCGTCGAGCGCCTGTACCCGCGCGCGCTGCTCACCCCCTTCGTCGACGATGCGGATCTCACCGAGGCCGACCGCAGGACCTACTCCAAGAAGGCAAAAGCGGAGCGCGTCAAGCCCTTTCAGCGCGTCAGCGTCAGGTTCCGCGACCTCACCCGCAAGGGCACCCGCCCGCGGACGCCGACCATCGGCGGCCGGCCCGCCGGCTGATCGGCGCCACGCCGCAAGTTCGCCAGCCCGCTGCGCAGCCGGGGCGGCATGGCGTGCGTCGACGGCGTGCCCGAAAACTCGAATCGATCAAGTCACCGGTTAAAAGTCCAGGTTGAAACGCC
This sequence comes from Mycobacterium sp. NGS34, assembly GCF_059812845.1. Taxonomy (NCBI): domain Bacteria; kingdom Bacillati; phylum Actinomycetota; class Actinomycetes; order Mycobacteriales; family Mycobacteriaceae; genus Mycobacterium; species Mycobacterium sp. NGS34. The sequence goes on along the minus strand of NZ_JCALDM010000011.1, from coordinate 160,703 downwards.
GGAACCAGATGCGCTGCCGTGATAAGCTTTGCGCTCCCGAGACTGAAAAGAGCTGTTTTCAAAGCTCGCAAAAGATTTGCCACGGAGGACGGAGATGTCATACCTCATCGCGGCGCCCGAGGCGATTGCCGGGGCGGCGACGGACCTCGCCCAAGTCGGTTCCGCGCTCCGCTCGGCCAACGCGGCAGCGGCGGCCACGACGACGCAGATGCTGGCCGCGGGCGCTGACGAGGTGTCGGCGGTGATCGCGGATCTGTTCGGGGCGCACGGCCAGGCCTATCAGGCGCTCAGCGCGCAGGCCGCCGCGTTTCACAGCCAGTTCGTGCAGGCCGTGAATGCGGGCGCGGGGGCGTATACAGCGGCCGAGGCGGCCAACGCCTCGCCGTTGCAGACGCTCGAGGATGACCTGCTGGCCGTGGTCAACGCGCCAACGCAGGCGCTGCTCGGCCGCCCGCTAATCGGCGACGGCGCGAACGCGCCCGCGGGTAGCGGGTTGAACGGCGGCGACGCCGGGATCTTGATCGGCAACGGCGGCAACGGCGGGTCCGGTGCGGCGGGGACCGGGCAAGCCGGCGGTAGCGGCGGCGCCGCCGGCCTGCTGTGGGGCCGCGGCGGCGACGGCGGGGCCGGCGCGAACAATCCCGCCCCCGGCTTTTCCGGCGGCAACGGCGGCAACGGCGGCATGGGTGGGCTGTTCGGCGGCGGCGGCAACGGTGGCGCCGGCGGCGCCGACGTGGCCCTCAACGGCGGCGGCGGCCGTGGCGGCAACGGCGGCAACGCCTTCGGGATCTTCACCAACGGCGGCAACGGCGGCGCGGGTGGCGACGGCATCCATGTCAACGGCGACGGCGGCACCGGCGGCAGCGCCCTTTCGTTGGTCGGCAATGGCGGCACCGGTGGCCCCAGCGGAACCTTGGGTGTTACCAACACAGCCCCCACCGGCGTTGGCGGCAACGGCGGCAACGCCGGGCTGATCGGCAACGCCGGAAGTGCCGGAGTGGGCGTGAACTCCGGCGGCCTGCCCGGCGCCACCTACTTCGTCGGCAACGGTGGCAACGGCGGGACGTCGCAGGGCGGCGGCAACCCGGGATTCTTCTTCGGCAACGGCGGCAACGGCGGACCCGGCATGGACTTCGCCGCCTTTGGCGGCGGACACATCGTCGCCGCTCCCGGCCCGGGCGCGGGTGCCGGCCTGATCGGCAGCGGTGGCGCCGGGGGGAGTTCGACGCGCCTCGCCGGTGCCGACGGGGGGAACGGCGGGTTCCTGTGGGGCAACGGCGGCGCCGGCGGTAACGGCGGGGACCCGCTAGTGCCTTTCGAACCCGGCTCAGGCGGAGGTAACGGCGGCGCCGCGATCGGGCTGTTCGGCAACGGCGGCGCCGGCGGTCACGGCGGAAGCGCGATCGCCGGGGGCAATCAGGACGGCGGCCCCGGCGGTGCCGGCGGCCGCAGCGGCCTGATATTCGGGGACGGCGGTCGCGGCGGCGACGCGGGCAGCCCGAGCGGCACGCATTTCGGTGTCGGAGGCGCCGGTGGGAACTCGGTGCTGATCGGCAACGGCGGCAACGGCGGCAACGGCAATCCGGCCGGCGCGGGTCACGGCGGCCCGGGCGGCCTGCGCGGGCTGCTGTACGGCACGACGGGAACGACCGGGTCGTAACCCGCGCCGTCAGGCGTCGATCACCACGCGATCACTTTTCGCCCGGGAGACGCAGACCAGCATTTCGTCGTCGCCCTCCGCGGTGCGCCCCCGGCGATCGACGTCACCGGCCAGCACCTTGACCTTGCAGGTTCCGCAGAACCCCTGCTGGCACGAATACGGGGTCGCCGGCTCGCTGTCTAACATCGCCGCGAGCGCCGAGCGGTTCGCCGGCACGCTGAGCACCCGCTTCGATCGCGCCAGTTCGAGCTCGAACGGGACACCGTCGACGACAGGCGGCGGGCTGAACCGCTCGTAATGCAGTGGCGCCGCGACGTATTCGTCGCGGGCCGCACGAACCGCTTCGAGCACGGCGGTGGGCGCGCAGACATACACGGCCGTCTTCGGGCCCGCGCCGGCCAGCAGCTCGTCGGTGGTCGGGAAGCGGCCCCGCTCGTCGTCGGCCCACACGGTGACTCGGTCGGCGTCGACCGCCAGCACCTCGTCCAGCAGCGGCATATGGAAGCGGCCCTTGCCGGCATAGATTGCGCGCCAATTGATTCCGTGCTGCTGGGCCAGCCGGATCATCGGCAGGATGGGCGTCACTCCGATTCCTCCGATGACGAACAAAACGTCAGGCTCGTCGGTGACGAGATAGAACGCGTTGCGCGGGCCTTCGAACTCCAGCGTGTCGCCCACATCGAAGGTTTCGTGCATCTCGATGGAACCGCCGCCACCGTCGGCGATCCGGCGCACGGCGATGCGGTAGTCGGTGCGGCGCCCGGGCAGCCCGCACAGCGAATACTGCCGGCGGCGCCCCGAAGGCAGCCGAACATCGATGTGCGCCCCCGGCGTCCAGGACGGCAGCAGTCCGCCGTCGGGGTCGGCCAACGTCAACGCGACTACGTCGGGCGTGAGCGGCTCACGCCTGATGACCGATGCGGTGATGGTCCGCTGCACCGGCGATATCCGCGAGGGCGTCCATCGCGACGCCGACGCGAAGCCGCCGAACAGCGTGCCCACACTCCACAGCGCCGTGTAGCTCCGGTCGCGCCGGCGGCGTCCGTAGAGGTCGGCGGGCCTGCTGCCCCAAATGCTCTGTGACACGGTCATCCTCACGCCCCGCGGGTTTCTCGGCGATCGGTAACCTGGTCGACCCACTCGCCGGTGAACCGGGCGATGACGTCGGGGTGCGAGGCCACCACCCAATGCCCGCCCTCGATCGGAAGGACCCGCCCGCCGGCGGGAATCGAGCCGGTGAACCGCTGCAGGGCAGGCGTCACGAAGTGGTCCTGGCGCGCCACGAGCACCTGCACCGGTACGGTCGTCCGCGGCAGCCGCGCCCCGGGCGCCAGGATCGGCCCGGGCATGTTGGCGCGATAGAGGTTGAGCCCGTTGAGGTAGTCGTCGATCGACCGGAGCGGCGCGGCACGACGCGGGCTGTCCGCGCTCGAGCGGCCGATGCGTTCAACCGTCCCAAAGACTTTCGCGGTGGCGCCGGAGCGGATCGCTAATTCCGGCACAACCGGGCACAGGAAAAACCAGATGTACCCGGACGCCAGGAACTGCCTCAGCACGTCGGCCACCCCGCGCGGCGTGCGCGGCGACCGCAAAAACCGGCCCGCGTAGTTCAGGTGCGGGCCCGAAATCGATGTATAGGAGGCAACCTTGGCCATCACCGACTCGGCGGTGATGGCCGCCCAGCCCTGGATCGAGCCCCAGTCGTGACCCAGCAGGTGCACCTCGCCCACGCCCAGGCTGTCGATCACCGCGCCGACATCGGCGGCCAGCTGGGTGAGCCGATACCCGGATCGGTCTGTCGGCGTTGATGATTCGCCGGCCCCGCGCACATCGTAGGCCACCACGTTGTAGCGCCGGCGCAGCTTCTCCGCGACCCCGTCCCACACGTGGTGGTTGTCGGGGTAGCCGTGGATGGCGAGGACGGTCGGGCGCCGCGCGTCGATGTCGGTGTAGGCGTGTACGGCAAGCGAAACGCCGTCGGAGGCGGTTACGTTGATGGACTGAGTCATTCGCCGCTCACCTCAGTGCGACGCCCGTGCGGCGGGTGACCTGGCCAGGTAGTCGACCGCGCGTCCCACGCCACCCAACTGGGAAGGATGGAAGCTCGGCTTGTAGTACGCGCCGACGACCCCCAGGAACTCGAATGGGCCGGGCACCAACCCCCGTCGCGCCGCGCGGAAGTAATCCCGCCAGCGCGGCTTGGTCCCCGGCGGCAGGTTTGGGTCGACGGAGTACATGAACCGGACCCCGCGGATGAACAACCACAACAGCGCCGGCGTCACCAACAGCTGGGTACGCACCTGCCGCCAGTACCCTGCGCGCAGGTGCTTCATGGTGTCGAACGCGACCGCTTTGTGTTCGACCTCCTCCGCGCCGTGCCAGCGCAGCAAGTCCAGCATCACGGGGTCGGTGCCCAACGCGTCGTGTTGCGGGGTGTCGAGAATCCATTCACCCAGGATGGCGGTGTAGTGCTCGAGGGCCGCCACCATCGAAACACGCTCGAGCAACCAGCTTTCCCGTCGCCGCCGGCTCCACCGGGGCCGGTCGCCGATGAGCCGCTGAAACAGCCAGGCCATCTGGTCGGTGAACGGTGTCACGTCGACGCCCTTGGCCGCGAAGTGCCCGAGGACACCCGAATGCGCCTGGGAATGCATCGCCTCTTGGCTGATGAACCCCTGCACGTCCAGCCGCAGCTGATCGTCCTTGATCAGCGGCAGGGTGCTCTTGAACGCCTCGACGATGAACTCCTCGCCCGCCGGCAGCAGCAGGTGCAACACGTTGCAGAAGTGGGTGGTGAACGGCTCGTTCGGCACGTAGTAGAACGGCAGCTTGCCCCAGTCGAATTCGACGTCACGCGCCTGCAGGACGATCCGCTCGTGATCGAGAGACGCGTCGTGCGGGCCCGTCGCCTGGTCGTCGACCGTGAACATGGTGGACCCCCCTGCCTCACTACGCACTGCGTTGCGCCTCCCCCTCAGCCTCGGTGATCAAGCCTTCCTGACGCAAGAACCGCACGAGATTCTCGACCGTCTTGGGCAGGGCCGGCTCCCGCAAATGGACCTTGGCCAACGTGCGGGCGTGCCGGTATTGGGTGTTGTCGTAACGCTTTTCTCGCATCGCGGCGATCTTGTCCGCCGAGCGGGTGAGGAAATCGACCAGCGGATAGAACTGATCGCGCGGGGTGCACCTCCGGTTCAGTTGCTCGGTGAACGACGGGATGTCGTGGTAGTCGAAGCGATAGCCGAAGCGTTCCGAGAGGATCCGCGTGATGTCGGGCAGGTTGTAGTAGTCGTCGGCGGTCATGTTGAAAACAACGCCTGCCTCGGCGGGAAGGTCCATCAGCGCGACGATGTGATCGGCGATCAGGTCCGCCGGCAGCATGCTGAGCTGGTTGAGCGCGTTGACGGCCACGCCGTGCTCGATCATGAACGCCGTCAGACGCACCAGGATGTCGTCCTCGCTGCCGAAGCCCGCTCGGGTGGGCGAGATCAGCGAGGGTCGGAAGATGCGCACATCGAGCCCTTGCCGCTGCGCCGCCAGGACCAACTGCTCGGCGACCCACTTGGTCTGCGAGTAGCCGAAGTCCAGGCCGCTCATCTTCGTGTTGGCATCCCACTCCCCGACCACGGGCTCGGTGCTCCAGCCGTAGATGAACGTGCTGGAGACCAGGTGGAAGGTTTTTTGGTGAGCTGTCATCGCCAGACGCAAAAGCTCATGCGTGCCAACCACATTGGCGGCGCGCAGCGCGTCGTACGTCCGGACGTAGTTGACCAGGGCGCCGTTGTGGAGGATGGCATCGACGCTCTCGGCCAGCCGCTGGAACGCCTCCGCACCGAGGCCCAGGTGAGGCTCGGCGAGGTCGCCGCACACCACGCGCACCCGCGCCCGGACCTCGGCTTCCAGAGCCGGGGACCACAGCTGGGCCCGGTGCAGCGAGGCGATGATCCGGTCCAGGCCGTGAGCCGCGTCCGTCGCGCGGACCAGCGCATGGATCGTGTAGGACGTCTGGCCCAGCAGGCTGTTCACCAGGAACGGCCCCAGGAATCCGGTCGCGCCGGTCAGCAGGATGTCGCTGGCCGGGCCCGATTGCGCCATCGGCAGCGCCGGCAGGGGCAGCCGCGCGTCGGCGCGCATCTGCTCGATCTCCTGCGCCTCGTACCTGGCAGAGATCTGATCCAGCGCCCGCCGCAGTGCCGCCACCGGCTGCCCGGACCGATCGCCGAATTGCCGCATTAGCCGGAAGAATTCGGCGACGGTCAGGCGCTGAAGCAGCCGCGTGTTGACCTCCTCGGCCAACTCCCCCGCCCCGTGCTCTTCCAGGAGCGCCTGCAGGTCCGCGCGAAGCTCCGCCAGGGCCAGCGAGTCGATCCCGAGATCCGCGAAGGAGCAATCCTCGTACCCGGTGAGGTCGTAGCTCTCGATGAGATTGCGGAAGCGTGCGAGCGGGCCCGCGCTGGCGTCCGGCCCGTTGTGGGTGTGGTAGGCCGCCTGGTTAACCCAGGTCGCCAGCGCGGGCAGCTTCTCGTCCAGCCACAGCCGGCGGGTCTGCGCGCGCCTGATCTTCCCCGAGGTGGTCTTGGGGATGCTCCGCGGCGGCGCGAACACGATGGTGCGCGGATCGATGTGGACGTGCCGGCGGATCGCACGCGCCAGGGCCTTGCCGTCCGGGAGGTCGTTGCCGTCGCGCACCTCGGCGACGACGACCAGCGCCTCCTCCTCGTCGCGTTCGACCGCGAACGCGGCGACGCAGCCGTGCCGGACCTGCGGGGCAGACCGTTCCACGACGGCCTCGATGTCCGACGGGTAGCAGTTGACGCCGCGGACGATTATCAGGTCCTTGGTGCGACCGCAGATGAAAAGCTCGCCCTCATAGAGGAAGCCGAGATCGCCCGTCCGCAGATAGGTGTGCTCGTCGTCGCCGGCGATGCGAGCGCCAAAGGTTTCCGCGCTGACATCGGAGCGGTGCCAGTAGCCGCCGCCCTTGGACGGCCCGTCCAGCCAGATCTCGCCGACCTTGCCCTGGCCCAGCGCCTGCCGGGATTCGGGGTCGACGATGCGGACCACGTTTCCGTCGGCGGGTTTGCCGCTGCTCACCAGAGGGGTCTGGTTGTTGTTCTCCGGCAACGCCTTTTCGACCCGCACCACGTTCTGCTGCAGGGCCCGCTTGTTTACGGCCAGCGTTTGACGACCCCGCACGGACACGATCAGGGTGTTCTCGGCCAGGCCATAAGCGCCGGTGACGGCGTCGGGCCGCAGCCCATAGGGGGCGAAGCGCTCCCGGAAACGGGTAAACGTCTTAGCGCGCAACGGCTCTGCCCCGATGAGCATCGACTCGAGGCTGCTCAAATCGATGCCTTCGAGCTGCGACGCCGGAAGTTTGTCCTCACGTAGGCAGTACTCCAGCGCAAAGTTCGGCGCGGGCGTGCGGGTGGCACGCACCTCGCCGATGAGCCGCAGCCAGGATGAGGGTCGCTTGAGGAAGTCCTCCGGTGACATCGCATGCGTGCTGCCGCCGATCACCACGATGAACAGGTAGGCGGAGATCAAACCCATGTCGTGGTGCTGTGGCAGCCAGCTGACCACCACCTCGCAATCGGGGAAGGCCGACGCGTTGGCGATGACATTGGCGTGGGTCACCACCACGCCCTTGGGATCGCTGGTGGAGCCCGACGTGTACTGCAGGAAGAGCACTCTTCCGGGCGTATCGGCGACGGGCTCGCCGCCGAAGTCGCGCGTCGCGTCGGTCGCGACCCACGGCAGCTCCGGAAGCCGCTCGACGTCCGGCCAAGGCGTCGCGCCCTGCCGGTGGCCGAGCAGCTGGTGGAAGGTGCGCTCGAGTTCCTTGGTCGACAGCACCGCCTTCGCTTGGCAGTCGCGCGCGATGAAGCTGAGCTTGGCCAACCCGGATTCGAACGACATCGGCATCGGGGGGCTGACCGGAACGGCGATCACGCCGAGGCGGGCGCAAGCGTAGAACGCGGAAACCATCTCCAGGCCTGGCGCGTAGACCAGCAGCGCCCGATCTCCCGGCTTCAGCCCGGCTTCCGTGGACAGGTACGCGGCCAGCTCCTGCGTCCGCTCCGCGAAGCTCCGGTACGTGTAGCGCTCGAGCTCACGGCCGTCGGCGTCGACGAACCGGAAGAGGGTCTCGTGCGGCTTCCGCGCTTCCCACATCCGCAGGTAATCGATCAGCGTCTCCATCAAGGAGTCACTCCCCTTCCAGGTCGGTGGCGGTCTTTGAGCCGAAATCAAAAGAAGAACTCGTTACGTCGTAATTCACCAACGGTAGCGCCGTTAATCGACGTCACGCAAAGCGAATTCAACGCCACACATTAATTTCACAGCTGCGCGTGATCGATCCCACAGCGAGCCCCAAGCGGCGCCGTTTTTCCACTTGCGAGAATTTATTTATGTAAATACTCGTCTCAGTAGTTCAGGACAGCGCGCGGCTGGCATATGCGCTGCTAATGCGAAGACACGTGGATACTGACCTACGGACTTACGGGGCTCCGTAGTCGACAACCGTCCGTGGATCGTTGCCGGCATTTTCGAGAAACAGACCCAAACCGGGAATTGGCAAATATCGGCGCTCTTGCTGGTTTATTTTCCACGATCCCAAAAGGCGGGCATTAGGCGGCGGCCATTCGAAGCGCGGGCGCGATGGGTGCGCACGCCGGCGCTCGGGCAGGTGCGCCCGGCGCGACACGGGCAAGCCTCAGAATCTACGGATATACTGAAACTGACTTACTGATCACCGCGTACTGGCTACGACGGGAGACACCTGCGATGAGCACTCCGGACCGCATGGCAGCGGCGCCGACCGATCGCTTCGCGGTCGGGCGTACGCGCAATCCCCGAACCCGGCGAACCGTCGACCTGACGCCCGCCCAGCACCGGGCCCTCGACATCTGGCAGCGCGACGCCGCCGACCGCCTCGGCGTCGCTCGCGTCACCGGGCAAGAGGTTCTCGCCACGCTCGTCGATCAACTGCTCAGCGATCCCAAACTCGCGGCCCAGATCACGCGCACCATCCAGGCGCGGCGGTAGCGTCGCGCGCTGTCAGGAATCCGAACCCTGCGGATCGATTCCGCGCGACATCGCAGCACGGAGTGGACGCGCTTCAAGCGGTAGTTGGCGACCGACCTGGGCGATGCGGATTCGCGGCCCGGCACGGGCCACGAGCCGGACGATGCCGTCGAAACGCTCGCCGTCGATGATCGGCGACAGCGGTTCGTCCTCGGCCTCAATGGTCATCACTTCGCCATTGACGTCGCGGACCAGATCGCCGGGAAGGGTTCCGTTGCGGAGCGCCGCGGGCAGGTGCGCAATGATCCGCGACGGCCTCAGGTACCCGGCCTGGAACTGCAGCTCGCCGGGTTCGGACGCTTTCGGGAAGAGCCGGAAACCGGCGCCGATGTGCAGGTCGATCGCGCCGGCGTGCAGCAACGTGTGGGTGCGCGTCGGGACCTCGACGCCGTCGATCACCACGCGCGCGTGCGTCGGAGCGAACAGGCGGGTCGCATAGTCGGAGTTGTTGGCTCGCCCGGGGGCCACTTTGTTGCGCAGATAGTCGCCGAACGAGCGGGCCATCACTCGGACGACGTCCGCCCGTCCATGCGTGTGGTTGTCGTAGTACTTGTCGTAGAACCGATTTCCGACGCCCCCGGCGGCCAGCCCAAAGCAGAGCCGATAAAACTTCGCGCCGTCCGCGGTTTCGCCGTCGAGCACCAGGGTGTCCAGAAACGTTTCGGGCGGAGGCTGATTCGTCTCGGCCGCAGCGACCAGCGCGCGCAGCACCGCTTCGGGCCTCCCCCGCACTCGCGCCTTGCGGGCGACCGCGTTGACGCTGCCGCCGTTGCTGGGCACGAACGCCGGCCAGCGGTCCGGATCGTCGGAGCAGTGCCGGGTTTCGTTGATCAACCAGTTCAGCGACCCGTCGCCACCGTCGCTGATCAGGTGGCTGACCCGCGGATACAGCCGTTCGCAGACGTCGCGCAACTCCGCCACCGAGGTGGTTTCGTGCACCTCACCCCACGGGCCGACGATGCGGCGCATGTCCGCGGCGACATCGTGCCGCGCGGCACGATTCTTGCGCGCGAGCGGATTGACGATGACCCCTAGATACATGCGGGCACCCCCGACCGACGCTCTACCCCGCGCGCACTTGGGATTCCGCTGTCCATGACCGCACGATACTCGCGAAGCCAAAGTGCGCCAGCCGACGCGAAAGCGGTCACCGGGGCGCAACCGCCAAAACCATTGCCCGGAACGGCCCTTGCCGTTACGCCGCTATGGTGGCTGCCATGCCACGTTGGACAGCAGCTGACCTGCCGTCGTTCTCGGGACGCACCGCCATCGTCACCGGCGCCAGCGGCGGGCTGGGCGAGGTGACCGCGTGCGAGTTGGCGCGGGTCGGCGCCCACGTCATCCTGGCGGTGCGCGACACCGAAAAGGGTGAAGCCGCGGCCGGGCGAATGGCCGGCGACGTCGAGGTGCGCCGGCTCGACCTGCAGGACCTTTCCTCGGTGCGACGCTTCGCCGACCAAGTCGAAAAGGTCGACGTCCTCGTCAATAACGCCGGCATCATGGCCACCAAGCGCGCCGTCACCGTCGACGGGTTCGAGGGCCAGATCGGCACCAATCACCTCGGTCATTTCGCGCTGACCAACCTGTTGCTGCCCAGGCTGACGGATCGCGTGGTGACGGTGTCCTCGCTGCTGCACCACATCGGCTACATCAGCCGCAAAGACCTGAATTGGCAGTCCCGGCCGTATTCGGCGTGGCTGGCCTACGGCCAGTCGAAGCTGGCCAACCTGCTGTTCACCAGCGAGCTGCAGCGGCGCCTGGATGCGGTCGGTTCTCCGCTGCGCGCGCTGGCCGCGCACCCCGGCTGGTCGCACACGAATTTGCAGGGCAACTCTGGTCGCAAATTCGGCGACGCGGCGGTGCTGGCCGTCGACCGCATCGTGTCCACCGACGCCGACTTCGGCGCCCGGCAAACGTTGTACGCGGCGTCGCAGGACCTCGCGGGCGACACGTTCGTCGGCCCCCGGTTCGGCCTCTACGGCCGCAGCCAGCCGACCTGGCGAAACTGGCCGGCCAGGCGCGCAACCACGGCCGCGGCCCTGTGGGAGCTGTCCGAACAGCTCACCGGCACGAAATTCCCGCTCTGAAACCGAGCGCCCAGCCGTCGACGCGCCGCTCGCCCGGGTCGAGGTTAGATTGGTGAGTAGTCAGTCAGCCGCGTGCGGTGCGAGTCCGCTAAGGCGAGCCAGCTAACGGCGAGTGGGCGAGGAGGGCATGCCATGTCGGATACGCACCTGGCGGTGCTGCTCGCGCTGTGCGCCGCGCTGGCATCCGCGGTTGGCAACGTGATCCGGCAGCGCTCCGCGCAGGAGGTCACCGACAAGCAGGTCGGTCATCTCACGCTGTTCGGCATGTTGCTGCGCGACAAGCGTTGGTGGCTGGGCGGTTTGGGGGACATCTCGAGTTACCTGCTGCTGGCCTGGGCCCTCGACGAGGGATCGGTGCTGTTGGTGATGTCGCTTCAGGTGACGGCGCTGCTGTTCGCGCTCCCAATCTACGCGCGGGTGACCCGTCATCGCGTGAGCCGGGGCGAATGGTCGTGGGCGGTCTTGCTGGCCGCGGCGCTGGCGGTGATGATCGCGGTCGGGCAACCGGCGGGCGGCCACGAGCGCGGCGCGCTGGGAGCCTGGTTGATAGTGGCGATCGTGATGGGCCCGCCGCTGTTGTTGTTCCTGCTGGGCGCCCGGATCTGGTCGAACCGTCCCGCCGCGGCATTGCTGTTGGCGGCGGTGGCCGGTTCGCTGCTGGCGGTCTTCTCGGTGCTGATGAAGGGCGTCGTCGACGTCATCGAACACCACGCCGGAGAGCTATGGCGCACGCCCGAGTTCTATGCCTGGCTGTTCACCGGAGTCGCCGGAATGATCATCCATCAGTCGGCCTATCGCGCCGGAGCGCTGACCGCGTCACTGCCGACGATCATCGTCGCCAAACCCGTCGTGGCAGGGGTGCTCGGAATCACGGTGCTGGCCGAGACTTTGAACGCCGGCGGCACCGAATGGTTTCTGCTGGCCGTAGCCGCGGTGGTGGTGATCGCTGCGACCATCGGTTTGGCCCGGGGGGAGGCGGCGACCATGTCCGCCGGCGCCGGGCGCGATGTGAAGGTCATCGACCGGCCGAAGGCGGCCTCCCAATCCTGAAGCTCTTCCCGCTCACCGTATTTCGAACGTGAATTCGTGGCCGCAGATGTTGATGCGGTCACCGTCGGCCAGCGTCGCGCTGGTCCGGATCCGTCGATCGGCGACGTCGACCCCGTTGGCCGACTGCAGATCGGTGATCACGAAGCTGTTCCCGGTGTCGACGACCACGGCGTGGTGGCGGCTTACCGTGTCGTCGTCGATGACGATGTCGTTGTCGGAGAGGCGGCCGATCCTGGTGGTTGCCCCCCGCAGCGGATAACGGCCGCCGTCGGCGTCGCGCAGGTGCGCCACGGCGGACTCGCGGGAGACCTCGGTAGGCCTGCGGAGAGTCTCGACAACACGTTTCGCCGTCGCGCGCGCGACCTGTTTGACGTCGAGCGGCTCCTGGCGAAGGATCCGCTGATGCAGGCTGCGCAAGGTTGGCCCGGGGTCGATGCCCAACTCGTCGGCGAGCGTCGTCTTCAGCCGGCCGTACGCGTCGAGCGCGTCGTATTGCCGCTCACTGAGGTAGTAGGCCGTTATCAACTGTGCCCACAACGGTTCTCGGTAAGGGTGTTCGGATACCAGCGCTTCGAGCTCAGCGATCACGGAATGAACTCTCCCGCAAGCGATCTCGGATTCCGCACGCGCGGTCAGCGCCACCAGCTTGTCCTCCGCCAGCCCGGCGGCGAAGGCCTCCACGAATTCGAAGTCGCGCAAGTCCTCCAGCACCGGGCCGCGCCACTCGGCCAACGCCGCCGACAGGTGGCGGCTGGCCTGTTCGAACCGGCCGGCGGCGGCCGCCTCGATTCCGGCCTTTTGTTCGACGGCGAATCGCCCGACGTCGCACGCCTCGTCGGGCACGTTGAGCCGGTACCCCGGCTGGGCGCTGATCAGAACGGCCGCCGCATCCACGCCGGCGCCGCCCATCAGTCGGCGAAGCCGAGATACGTGCGCGTGCAGGCTCGCCCGCGCCTCGGGCGGCGGGTTCTGCTGCCACGCCGCGTCGATCAGCGAGTCGATCGCAACGGTGCGATTTCGATTGATCAGCAGCGTGGCCAGCACCGCCCGCTGTTTCGCCGGGCCCAGCGCGATGTCGGCGCCGTTGGCGCCCATCTGCAAGGGTCCCAACACCCCGAACCCCAAGGTGTCGCGGGCCATCGCACCTCCCTTCGCCGTCACCACAGGTACACGCGGGCGCTGCTGCCGCCGACGCAGGTAATCCAGCTGTCGCCCGGGTGCTGCTGGCAGTGCATGAGGAAGTTCGAGCCGTTGCACAGCGCGCCGGGCACGGTCTTGCAGTCGACGGCGCCCGGCGCCGAGATCGCGCGGGGCAGTGGGCTGGCGTTGCCGTATTCGGCCCAGTAAGACGTCAGCACGCTATTGGCGAAAAGGCATGAGGTTTCCGGTGTCCCGCGTCCGGCGTGGGTGCCGAACCCCGATGCCGTCGGCAAGGAGAAGCCTTGATCGCAGGACTGATGCAGGCTGCTCAGGTCGGGCCCCGTTATCAGCGGGGGCAGCGCGGCGCGCGGCGGCGAGATCTGCGGCTGCCCGCCCGGCGATTGGGCGACAAGCACGATGACCACCCCGATGCCCGCCAGCACCAGCGCGGCCGAGAGCCCAATCACGGTCGGCAGCAGCCATCTCCGCTTGGCTTGGCCCGAATTGCGCTTCGGCAGTTCACCCGTCGCGATCTCGTCCGTCGCGGCGCCGAAGGCAACGGTACCCGCCGTGAACGGCCGGGTGCGGTCCCCGTCGGCCGGCGGGCCTCCTAGCGCGCGCTGCGCGGCGCGGGCGAGGGCGCCCGCCGTTCCGTACCGCTCGTCGGGATCTTTGGCCATGCCGCGGGCGACGACTTCGTCGAGCGCCGCCGGAACGCGCTTGTTCACCACGCTCGGTCGCGGGGGCGGCAGGACGAGGTGGCCCGCCACCAGATGCTCGAGGCTGTCGCCGGCGAACGGGGCGTCCCCGGTCAGCGCCTCGTACAGGACGCACGCCAGGGAGTAGACGTCGACGGCGGGGGTCGTCGCCTTGTCGTTAAACCGTTCGGGCGCCATGTAATTCAAGGTGCCGATTTGAGTCCCGACGGTCGTCAGGCGGGGGTCCCCCTTGGTCTGCGCGATGCCGAAGTCGACGAGATACACGAAATCGGCCGGGGTGACGATGATGTTCTGCGGCTTGACGTCACGATGAATCAATCCCTCCGCGTGCGCCGCGTCCAGGGCGGCGGCGACCTGACCGATGATCGCCACCGCCCGCGATGGCGCCAGCGGGCCCTCCGCGATCAGGTCGAGCAGCGTCTGCCCCTGGACCAGGCGCATGTCGATGTAGAGGCTGCCGTCGATCTCGCCCCAGTCGTGGATCGGGATGACATGCGGCTCCTGCAGCATCGCCGCCGCCTGGGATTCGCGCTGGAACCTGGTCCGAAACGTGTCGTTGGTCGAGAGCTCCTCGGCGAGAATCTTCAGGGCGACGGTCCGCCCTTTGCCGGTGTCGTATGCCTCGTACACCACCCCGCCGCCGCCCTTGCCGAGCTGGCGCGTGAGGTTGTACTTGCCGAACGTCGTACCGACGCGCGCGTCCACTACCACCGCCTTGATTCCTCGGGTACCGACGCAGTATCTCCCGAGGCGGCCGGACGATGCAGCTCTTTGCTGCGCGAGCCGTCCCGGGCGGGTCGCGGGCCGACGCAAGGTTCGCACAAGAAACGCGCAAGGCGCCCGCCGCAGCCTCTACGTGACCGGGCACGAGGACCCGGAAGCGTTTCTCAGGAGCCGACATGACCACCACATCCCGCGCGATGTCCGTGCTGATGGCAATGGCCGCCGCGACGATCGCCCTCGCGCCCGCCGCGCGGGCCGAACCCGACACCCCCCAGCCGATGGCGGCCCATGGCGTCGAGGCCCCGCTCGGGGCCGTCCCCTGGTCGCAGGTGGGTCCCGGCTGGATGCTCGCCGTCTGGAGCCCGGTTCCGGGCTTGCATACCGGCGAGACGCCTCCGCCCGGCACGCCGACCTGGGAGACGGCACCCACGACGCTGTATCTGGTCGACCCCGCCGGTGGCCGCTACCCGATCACCACCTTCCCCCCGCCGGGCAAGGGTCAAAGCCCGAAGCTGGTCGACTGGTCGGGCGACGGGACCCGGGCCCTGTTCTCCTTGGACGAGAAGGGCCGCACGGTCGTCACCGAGGTCGACCTGCGCAGCGGCGCGAAGACCACGTTCACCGTCGAGCGCACCGGCGTGAACCCGCGCTACACGCGCCCCGACGGCAAGGCGGTGCTGCTGTACAAGTGGCGCGACTCGAAGCCCGGATCGCTCGAACGGGTCGACCTGGCCGGCAACCACCAGATGACGTATCCGGTCGGGCAGGACTTCGACGGGTATCTGTCCACACCGGACGGCACGCAGCTGGTGCTCGGCACGGCCTCCGGCCTGGCTCTCATGGGCAACGACGGAGCGCCCGGCAAGGCCTTGCCGATCGCCGGGCAAAAGGACTGCACACCGACGCGGTTTTGGGATGCCGACTCGACGATCGCCGTCACCCGCTGTAGTGGCTCCGCCGGATCGCAGCTGTGGCTGGTGCCCATCGACGGTGGGACACCGACCGCGCTCACCGCGCCGAACAACGGCCAGAAGGGCCCCGACTACGGCGACTTGAACGCGTGGCAGGTCCCCGCCGGCAGGTACGTCCAGGCCGCGGGCGCGTGCGGCGTCATCTTCCTCGCCAAGGTCAACGGCGACGGCACGACGTCAAAGGTCTCGATGCCCGACGTGAAAGGCGACAGCGTCGTCGTGCTCGGCGTCAACGGCGGCGACCTGGACATCAAAACCAGGTCGGGGTGCGGCGGCGGTCAGGCGCTGATTGACTACAACCCCGCGACCGGCACGTCGACGGTGCTGCTCGGGCCGCCGGTCAACGGTGGCGGCGTCATCAACGCGGTGCCCTACCCGGGCCAGCAGTAGCGAGGGAGATCGACATGGCCAATACCGGCCGCCAGCAACGACTTCGGAGGCGTCTGCTGATAGCCGCGGTGACGATCGCGTTTACCACGTTCGGCGCGGCGTGCTCGATCAGCACCCCGCACACAGGCTCAATGAGCCCACCAAGTGGGTCGCCGCCTTCGCCGGCACCCCGACAAACCGTGCTGCCGTTCACCGGCCTCGAAAATCCGCACGATCTGGCGGTGGACACCGAGGGCAACGTGTATATCACCGACCTTCGTCACTCGAAGGGTGAAACGGGACTGCCCTCCGTGACCACGCGCGTGATCAAGCTGCCGGCCGGGTCGAACACCCAAACGGAGTTGCCGCAGTTCGTTCACGCCGGCCTGGTGGCGGACTCCGCGGGCGGCGTGTGGGTCCGCGACTCGGGACACGAGCAATTGGTGAAGCTGGCGGCCGGGTCGGGCACCCAGACAGTGCTGCCACTGCCCGATCTCGGCTTGCGCAGCGAATTACTAGCCGTGGATTCCGCCGGTAGCGCCTACGGCACCGACGGAGGTGGGGTGTACCCAGACGGCGGGTGCTGCCGGCCCGTCCACGTGGTGAAGGCCGAAGCCGGGTCGCACACTCCGACGGTGTTGCCGTTCACACACATCCTCGGCGTCGGCCGAATGGCGGTGGACGCCGCCGGGAATGTGTACGCGGGCGATTTCAAACAAGTGCTGAAGCTAGCGGCGGGAACGGACACCCAAACGGTGCTGCCGCTCGACCTTGGCAGCGTCGGAGGCATGGCGGTGGACTCCGCCGGAGGCGTGTATGTGGTCGACTCCGAGCGCAAGAAGGTGCTGAAGTTGGCTGCGGGGGCGGACAAGCCCGTCGTGCTGCCCTTCAGCGGCCTCAATCAGCCGGTAACGGTAGCGGTGGACGCCGCGGGCAGCGTCTACGTCGCCGACATCGGCAATCACAACGTTGTCAAACTAAATCCGGGAGACCAGAAATGAAGCCGAAGTTGTCGCTTGTCCTCGCCATCGCGATGGCGTCGTTCGGTGTCTTTATCGCGCCGCCCGCAGTCGCCGACGCGGGGTGTGGACCGGGCGGGCCTCCGCCCGGCGCGGCGAGCAAGGACGTCAGCGATGTCTACGGCCAGCCGGCCACGCTGTGGATCACCGACATGGCCGTCGGCATCACGACCAGCCAGGGCTACGGCGAGGCAAAGATAGTGAGCGCCAGCCCCATCCGGCGCTCGGCACTGCTGATCGACGCCCAGCAAGACGGCAATCACCAGATCATCGTCGACACCGGCCGGGACGCGATCCTGTACGCGGTGTCCGGCTGCACCATCACCCCGGTTGTCGATCCGCAGGGCACGGAATTCCGATTCGACCGCGGGCACCGGAGGGGCTTTGGCGACGGCATCGGCTGCAGCGACCTCGGCGACGGCCGTCGCTTGGTCGGATTGCTACAGGTTCGGGACATACACGAGACACCCCTGTTGACGGTGCGCCGCACCGAGATTGACCTGAATGGCACGACGGCGACGATCGGCCGCTCGGATACCGTCACGGCAACGTCGATTCAAGACCCGGCATGGACCTCGGCGGGCGTCATCAGCTGCGGCGACTTGACCATGGCGCGAGACGGCGTCCAGGCCGTCAACTGACGCAAGGCTGACGCAAGGATCGCGCAAGGCCTCCCCCGCACCGTTATCCACATGAAGAAATCGATGACCCGAGTCCTGACGATTGGGCTCGCCGCGGCGGCACTCTCGATGGCTGGCTGCTCCACGACAAGCGGCACAGCGACGGCGCCGTCCACGACCAACACCACATCGACCGTGGCGCAGGGGCAATCGGCGTGCACCGACCTCGGCGGAACCGTTGGACCCAAAGGGATCTGCCAGGTGCGGAGCGCGACCCCCAGCTACACGATCGACATGGGCTTTCCCATCGACTACCCGGAGATGCCGGCGGTCGCCGCGTTCCTGAAGAAGAATCGCGACGACTTTGTCGACTGGGTCGCCAAGTTCGGCCCGCGCGGTGGGCGCAATCGGCCGTATCAGTACGCGGTCACCGCCAAGACCTACCGTTCGGGGAAACCGGACGCCCGCACCCAAAGCCTGGTGCTCATGATCGACAACGACACGGGCTTCGCCCACGAAGGCCACCCGAATACCACGTACCGGGCGTTCAACTTCGACCTCGCCAAGCGCGTCCCCATCACGTTCGACACGTTGTTCAAGCCCGGGACCAAACCAATGGAGCTGCTCAACCCGATCGTCAGGGCCGAATTAGACGCCCCGTCAGCCGATCTCGACGAGACGACATACCAAAACTTCGGCATCACCGACGACGCGCTGATCTTCTTCTTCGACCAAGACCAAGTGGTGCACGACAACGCCGGGCCCCACAAAATCGCGGTCCCCCGCATCGAACTCGCGGCCATGCTCGCATGATGCAGGAAAGGGAACGAACCAACGTGAACCCCAAGCGAATTCGCACCCACGCCGCCGCATGGCGCAACCGGATCGGTGTCGTAGCGCTGGCGGCGGTGCTGGCCACCGGGTGCTCATCGATGACCGATTCCACTGCGGCGCATAACCCCTCGGGTACGCCGGCCGTGGAGGCGCAGCCGGCGGCCCACGGTGTCGAAGCCGCGATGGC
Source organism: Mycobacterium sp. NGS34 (assembly GCF_059812845.1). Classification (NCBI taxonomy): domain Bacteria; kingdom Bacillati; phylum Actinomycetota; class Actinomycetes; order Mycobacteriales; family Mycobacteriaceae; genus Mycobacterium; species Mycobacterium sp. NGS34. The sequence goes on along the minus strand of NZ_JCALDM010000011.1, from coordinate 142,238 downwards.
GACCATCCCGTGGTCGCAGGTCGGCCCGGGCTGGATGCTCGCGCTGTGGAGCCCGGCCATCAGCCATCGACCCGGCGAGCGGCGGGATCCGAACGAGCCCGACGCGAACAAGGTCACCACGACGCTGTACCTGGTTGACCCCGTCGGCGGGCGCTACCCGATCACCACCTTCCGAGCCGGCTCCACCGCCCGCCTGATCGACTGGTCCGGGGACCGAAGCCACGCGCTTTTGTACGCGGCCAAACCCGGGTCCGTGTACGACGAATCGGTCATCGCGGTCGACCTTCGCAATGGCAATCAGACCACGTTCGACGTCATCGACGGCGGCCCCGTCCGCTATGCGCGCCCCGACGGCACGGCCGTGTTGGTCGGCAAGGGGCACTATCCGGATCGGCCCTCGCTCCAACGTGTCGACCTCACCGGCAAGCCGCAGCTGGCCTATCCGCTGGGGCCGGACTATCAGGGTGGAGCTCTGCCGACACCCGACGGCACACAGCTGGTCGTCGGCACAACCAAGGGCCTTGCCCTGATGGGCAACGAGGGGACGCCAGGGAAGGAGCTGCCGGTACCCGGGAACCTCACCGCGTGCAGACCGATCCGGTGGTGGACCTCACCAACCGTGGTGCTCGCCCACTGCACCGACACCGGCCGTTTCTCCCACATCGGCCAGCTGTGGCAGGTGCCCATCGACGGCACGACGCCGACCGCGCTGACGGCGGTCAACTCGGGAGATGGCCGTGATCCCGGATTCAGCGGCGACCTCGGCGACACCGACGCGTGGCAGTTGCCGAGCGGCACGTTCCTGCAGTCGATCGGCGGGTGCGGCACCGTGTTCCTGTCCCGCCTGACGCCCGACGGGCACGCCACCCGGGTGAAAGTTCCCGGCCTGTCCGACAGCGTGGTCGTCGACGGCGTGACCGGCGACAAGCTGGTCCTCGTGGCCAAGGCCGGCTGCGGTCCCGGCACTTCGCTGCTGACCTACGACCCCGCGGGCAACACGTTCACCGCGTTGCTGGGGCCGACCGTCAACGGCGGCAGCGTGACCCAGGCGATCGTCTATCCGACCCAGAAGTAGGCACGCGACACTCTGAGTTCATGCGGAAACCCATAGACAGTTCATAACCGGCATTTCGCAACCACTTTTGCTGTTCCTAACGTCATATTTGATCGCGGACCGCGGCCGAGAAGACGAGACTGTGAATTTAAATCGCAGCTGCGGTGTTGTGCGGGAGGACGACCGGGCAGGAGACCAGCAAATGACTGCAACATCGACGAAGGCATCCGGACCCACCGGTGCCGGTGTGCGCTACGTGGTTATCACCGCGGTGGGCCTGTGCTTGATGTTGACGGGCTGCACGGTGTCCGCCACCGGGCGTCCAGTCGCAGCGCCGAACCTGGGCCACTGGCAGCCCGCGCCAATCCGCAACGCGCGCTTGGCGAACCTGCTGTTGAGCGCCCGGGACGTCAACGCCGTCGGGCAGACCACGAGCATGGCGCTGCGCAGGCCGATCTCGGAGATGTCGCACAGCGACGACGTGGTCTCCGATCGGAATTGCCTCGACGCCTACTCGCCGGTCGAGGCCAGCGTCTACCGAGACAGCAGCTGGGTCGCGCTGGAAGGGCAGTTTCTCGACAACGCTCACGCGAAGGCCGACCACAACAAGCACGCCCTGCTCCAGGCGGTGGTGCGGTTCCGTGACGCCGAAGTGGCCCAGCAGTTCTTCCTCCAGGCCAAGCCGCGGTGGGCCGCCTGCGCCAACCGGCCGCTGACCATCACCCAGCCCGGCGACAGCCCCGTCGCCTGGAAGTTCGGTGCGCTGGCGGCCACCGATACCATCCTGAGCCTCGTACAGAGCCTCGACACCGGCCGCGGCTTCTCGTGCGAACGCGCGTTGGGAGTGCGCAACAACGTCGTCATCGACACGCTCTGGTGTGGATTCGACACCGCCGATCAGGCTGGCGAGGTTGTCAACAAGATCGCCGCCGCCGTCGAGGTGTGACCGATTCCCGCGGACTATCGACTCGTGAACTGCTTTGTGCGGCCGCCGGTTTGGTGGGGTCGGCCGACCGTGTAGTTGCCGGCATCGTCGGTGAAGGTGACGACGAACAATTGCTTGACGCGATCAATGGTCGCCGCGCAGGTGAAGGTGCTCCCCTTCGCGATGGTCGGATTTTGCCCGTCGTTGCAGGCGACATCGCTGACGTTCTTCGCCCCGTAGCCCGACGGGTCGGACAGGACACGCTGCACGCCGGCCTGGGCGTTGGCGACGTCGAGCTTCTTGGTGACCCAGAAGCCCGGCGCGACGAATCCCGTGATCAGCAGCGCGGAGCCGACGAAGGTTACCAGCGCCCCGACGTACCACCGCCACCGGTTGCTGGCTAAACCCTTTGGGGGGCTTGGTATTACGTGCTGCGGCGGGTAATACGGCCGGGCGTCCGGCCACCGGTGATACGGCGTGGTAAATGGCGGACTCGCGGGGTAGGGACGGTTCATTGGCACCTCTCACTAACGTCCTTGGCCGCGCCGCGCCGTCGTCGCGGGCGAATCGAATAGCCGCCCAGTTCGGCCAGCGAGCGCAGGCGACGGCGGGCGAAGCTCCTGGCACGTCCCGCCTCGGGGATGACCACCCCGGCCCACAGGCCCTGGGCACCGGGCGTGTGGTAGGCGTCCCAGGCGCATTGCCACCGCCGGGGGCACGCGCGGCACAACGCCTTCGCCTCGTCGTCCGGATCGGTCGTCGTCCACCGCTCGGGGTCCCGCACGCAGGCGGGAACGAAGTCGTCACTCGGCTCACGTGCGGCGGTCGCTGTCATGGCTCCTCTTTCCCTCGTGCGCGGACCCGCGCCTGATGCAACGACTTTAATCGAAGCGTTAGTGGATTGCAACAACTTAGTTGTTGCGCTGGCTTTGGTTCGCCATGGCGCAGACGGTGCTGCTAATTCGCGCAGTTCAGCGACGTATAGGCCCACCTCGGGACCGAAGGAAGCTGCGCGGCCCCGTGACAATCGGCCGCCAAATCACGGCGCGCACCGTGGCGAGTGCCTCAGGAAAGCTGTAGCATTTCGGAGCGATGCGGCGGTGCAACATGAAGCAACCGCGGACAACCGCATCGACTGGAGGCGAGTGTGAGACCGGATCCGTCCACATCGGCACCGACCCTGACCGTGCGAGCCGGACGCGGATCGCAGACGCTGCTCCCGGCGGCCGGCATCGCCGTCATCGGCCGGGACGCCGCGGCGGCGGTGACGATCGACGACGACCGGATCTCGCGATGGCATGTTCGCCTCGAACCGCACCGCGATGGCTGGCAGGCCATCGATACCAGCACCAACGGCATGTTCGTCGACGGCGTGCGCCGCAGCTCGGTGCTGATCGCCGGGCCCACCACCATTTGTCTGGGCGCCGCCGACGGGATTCCGGTGCTGCTGACCCCTGGCGGTCCGTCCGACGCGTCGCCAGCGGACGAATCGACGATCGTCGTCGCCGGGCCGCAGACCGACGAGGACCAATGGTGGGACGGCGAGAGCGATCCCGGCGTTGTGCGCGCCGGTCGCGCGGTCGCGGCACGCCGCAACGAGCTGGAACTCACCCAGCGCAGCCTGGCCCGGGACAAGATCATCAACGCCGGCACCCTGATCGCCTTCGAGAAAGGCCGCAGTTGGCCGCGCCGCGCCACACTGTCCAAGCTGGAAAAAGCGCTGAACTGGCCGGCGGGAACTATCACCCGCATCCGCCTCGAGCCCTCGACCACGCCCGCACGAGCCACCGCGCCCTGGGCGCCACCCGCCGCGCCCGGTGACGAGGCGACCGAGGTGCTCACCGATACCGTCCGGGCGCCGCTGATGGCCGAAACGGTCGAACTGGCCATGCACACGCTCACCGCGGCGATGGCCGACCTGCCCGATCCGTCCTACCCGGACTTCACGCCGAGGGCCACGGCGATCCTGGCCGATCTGCGCAAGCTCGAGAAGCTGGCCGCCAGCGCCGCCCGCAACGCCAAGGGCACGCCGTCGGTCGTGTTGGCCCTTAGCAGCGTCCGCCGCAGCTACAACGACTTGATGATGCGCGCCGCGCGGTCACCGGCGGCCACCTTGGGCCAGCGGCTCTACGACGCGCGCCACCGCGCGGAACTGAGCATCGAGGAGGCCGCCAACGGTGCCGGCCTGCCGATCGCCGTCCTGGAGGACGCCGAAGCCGAGCGCGCCATCGCCCCGGAGGCCACCACCGCCCTCGAGACGCTGATCGCGCAGCTGACGATCAACTGAGCCGACCGGCTCGGTGACGCAAAGCCTTTCGTGCACTGTGGTTTTCGAGCAGGGCCACCCAGTTCCATACGAGGGCCGAGGCCAGGCTCCACCACCCCGCGAGCAGGTTGTGCTGCTGAGCCTGGCTGATGGCGGCCTCGCATTGCTGCAGCGTCCCGGTGACGGTGTAGCGCTGGTGGTACCAGGCGATGGCCAGGCCCGTGTGCTTGGTCACCCGGACCTGGAATACCGGTTGGCTGCCCGCCGCGGCGGGGGTCGCCCACCCCGCATAGACGCGCGGCGGCTGCGGGTAGGCGTGCTGATAGGGCCGGGGCTGAGACACGGTCATGCTTGCGAGATCGCGGCGGCGATCCTGCCGACCACCTGGCCCGCTTGGTTGGTGGTGTCGAACCCGCACCACAGAGCATCGATGATCACGTTGTTGGCCAGCCCCAGCGCGTGGTGGCAGGCAAAGCCGCCGCCCTCCTCGGTTCGGAGGATGCCCAGCGTGCTGTCGGTGGCCACCAAGTCGCCGAACATCCATCTCACCGGCGAACGCCCCGGGCGGTTGACGGTCAGTGGGCGGTTGGCGCACGCCGACCAGCGCGGTTTGGCCTGGCTGAAGTACTGCCGGGCCGAGTCGGCGTCACGGAAACCGACCACGGCCTGCACCAGGGCATGTTTGATCGGCGCCTCCGGGGACGCGGCATCGTCGAAAATCTGTCCTTGCACCGCCGTCCAGTTGCTGCCTTCGTAGGCCGCCGCCTGGATCGGTGAATACGCGTCCAGGCAGCTCGGGTTGGAAACCAGGCTTTCGGCGTGCCCCATCTTGGTGAGCGGCGTGCGCAGCGTCATGCCCGCGGTGTGCCCGACGGCGTTGACGTCGGCGGCGTTGAGTAGCAGGTCACCCAGGTGCGGGTTCAGGATCGGCGGGGGCTGCCAATGGCCCAAGTCGGGGGCGGCCGCCGGTCGCCCGGTGGCCGTGACGGTGCAGCCGGTCAAGAACAGGCACAGGCCCGCCGAGGCGACCACGACGGTGGCCATTAGACGGCGGGTGCGGCGGCCGCGGAGACGCATGGCGGCGCCGCCTTCCGGCGCCGATGGGGTGCGCGAGCAAGCAGTCATTGGGGGTCCTCCTATCGGGGCGGCGGGAGCACCGCTTCAGGTCTGAGACGCACGTTAGCAACTATGTCGTAGCTCTGCAACGGTTTTATTGTTGCATCGCTACGATTCGCATGCTCTAATTCGAAGCATGAGCGCGGGCGCGCTGCCGCACACCCCGAGAGGACATCCGATGACAAGTCAGCCGAACCCCTACCCAGCCGATCCCCAACGCGGGCGCCCCGGCGCACGGGTCGCCCCACCGGGCCCGGCCGGGTGGGCCCCGCCTGTCGGGCGCGGCAGCGAGGAGGTGACCGCGGTTATCCCCCGACGGAGTGCCGCATTGCCCGCGGGCCGGCAGGTGCCGCCGACACCCCCGCCGTGGGCTTTCGGAGGGTGGTCGGGCCCGGCTTATCCGCCGCCGACCCAGTCGCGCAGCGACCGGCGCAAGTGGGCCTGGATCGGCGGAATAACGGCCACGGTGGTGGCCGTCATCGCATGCACCGGGCTGATCGCCATCGCGAGCAAATCCGACCCCACGCCGGCGCGTTCGGCCGCCAGCCCGGCGCCGGACTCCCCTTCGGTGTCGGTCGCGCCCAGCCAGGCACCCCCCGCACCGACCGTGCCGCTTGAGGCCCTGCCCCGGCTGTTGCTGGATGCCGGAGCGGTCAACGGCATCGAAGCGGCCACCGACATTCGGGTGATGCCCGACGCCCACGCGGATTCCCCGTTCAGCGAGTTGTCCAGCGACAGGCCCGATTGTGAGGGCATCCAGCATCCGGCGTTGACCGAGGCGTTGAGAGGAAGCGGCTACCTGGGCGTGCAGACGCAATTCCTGCGCGGCGACGGGCATCTCGTCAGCCAGGCCGTCATCGACTATCCCAGCGCCGAGTCGGCTACCAGGTTCGCCGCTCAGCAAGCCGAGAACTGGGGGAAGTGCGACGGTAAGCCGCTGACACTGACGAACCCGGCCGAGGGGTCCATCACCTTTACCGTCGGCACGGTCACCAACCGCGGCGGCATGCTCAGCGTCGTGTTCACCCAGGAAGGGGCCCGCGGCTGGGGGTGCCAGCGGGCACTCACCGCGCGCAACAACGTCGTGATCGACACCCGCAGCTGCGGCTTCAACCGCACCGACCAGGCCACGACCGCCGCCGCGCGAATGGCGGACCGGGTTACCACCCAATGACCTTCAAGCGCAACAGGATTGACGGCCCGTGGCGAGGGCTGGGGCGACTCCGCCGATGCCCAGCCTCTCTCCTGATTCCCCCGATGTTGGCGATGCACGCTGGTAGCATCAGCTACCATTCGCGGCCCGCGTGGCCGTGTTCTGGGTTGCTTACGTGCTTGGGGAAGCGAAAGGGGGCGTGGCCGTGAAGAATCGCAACGCTTCGGTGAGCGCCGAGCCCGTGGACGCGCTGAGCCACCGACCCGACGCCCCCGAGTTCGGTCGGGGCGGGCGTCGGTGAAAGACGTTCACGGCAAGGCCTGCGGTGCGGGTCTTGTTGGTCTGCGGCGACCAGGCACGGCGCCGACGCCACTGGCGTTGATGGCCGCGCTGGTCATCGCGCTGAATAGCGGTTGCACGTCTGTGGTGACCGGGAGCGCCGTCAAGTCCGGCGGCGCGGCTCCCCCGGCGGCCAACGTGGCCTTGCTGGATCCCGGCAACTATCCGCGCCGGCCGCGGGCGCCGCTGGGCACCGTGCCCAACGAGGACGCCGGGCGTCGCGTCGAAGCCCAGCGGATGGCCAGCATGGTGGCCGGACCGTGGGAAGTGGACCCGAAACTGATCTCGGTGCAGTCTGATCTGGCGCCCACCACCGCGCTCACCGACATCCGGTCTCTCTCGGCGCTGGTGTTCGGTACCGCCATGGGCGACCAAGCGGCCGCCCACCACTTTGTGGTGGGGTTCGTCAGTGGGCGCGCCACAGTGCCCGTGCCGGCGGGACAACCCGGCGCAGCGACGGACAAGCCCAAGATCCTCGACAACGCGGTGCTGCGTTTCGCCGGCCCACAGGACGCGGCGGCGGCGGCCTCGGCGATGGCCGCGGCCAACCTGGCCATCCCGCGCGCCGACAACGTGCCCGCCAGACGCCTGCCAATCCCCCGCTACCCAGCCGCTTTGGCCAACGTCGCCGCGGTCTCCGGAGGATTCGAGGCCGAGGCGTTCACCGCGCACGGGCCCTACGTGCTCTACCAGTACGCGGGTTCGAAGGATAGCGCCGACGTCACCGCCGACATGATCGCCAAAACCCTTGACCTGCAAGGCCCTTCGGCCGACCATTTCCAGGCCACCCCGGTGGAACAGCTGGCCAGCCTGCCCGCCGATCCCACCGGGTTGCTGGCCCGCACGGTGCCCTCCACCAACCCCACGGTCAACCAGGCCGCGGTGTACGAGCCCCGCGGGGCGCTGAACTTTCGCTCCGACCCGGTGGCCACCCAGGCGATGTACAACGACGCCGGCATTCAGCGGGTCTCGGCCGACCGGACCACCGTCTATGAGGCCGTCGACCCGACCGGCGCGGTTCGGGCCGTCGACGGGCTGGTGCGCATGGATGTCCCCTTCCTGGGCTATAAATCAGCGCCCGGCATCAGCGGGCTGCCCTCGGCGCGCTGCTTTGACCGGGGATCCGACAACCCCGACCTGGCGACGGTGCGCTACATGTGTGTCGCCGCCGTTGACCGGTACGCGTTCAAAGCTGCTGCCGGCCAAGAACTCGACGCCCACCAGATCATCGCGTCCCAATACCTCATGCTGACGGGCTCATGAACAGGATGGCGCGAACCTGGGTCGCCGTCGCGGTGGTGGCGACGGCCGTCGGATGCAGCACCACGATCGACGGGACCGCCACCACGGCGGCGGGGGCGGGCGGTTGGGACGGCGTTGAGGTCGCGTTGCTCGACGTGGGGAACTATCCGACCACGCCGCGCCCACCGCTGGGTGTCGCCGGCGCCCCCCGAGAGGGTGGATGGGCGGAGGCGCGCCGCCTCGCCACCAACGTGGTGGGCCCGTGGGAAGTCGATCCCGCCCTGACCCAGTACGCCCAGGTCGATACGGGTCCGGTCAAGGCCTATGAGGGGGTCAACGCGTTGCTGGGCGCCCCGATGGGTGACGGGCTTGCGGGTCACAGGTTTGTGGCCGGGTTTTCCAGTTCCCGCCACACCGGCACCGGGCCCTACAAAAGCCTGCTCAACGTCGTCTTGGAGCTGGACACACCCGCCGACGCCACGGCCGCCGTCGCGGACATGGCGGCCAAGAGCGCGGCTCTGACACAGCCGTTCGATACCAAGCCCGTTCCCACCCAGCCCATTTCGATCCCCCGCTATGCCGGAACCGCCGCGGTGACCTACCGGTGGACCGCCGTTTACCCCACCCCAGGGGAACCGCGATTTTCGGTGACGGCGGTGACCGCGCACGGCCAATACGTCTTCGCCCAAACCGCTACCTCGGCTGAAAACGCCGATATTGCCACGCAATTGATCGCCACCGCGCTGGACCTGCAGCAGCCGCTCATCGACAAGTTCAAGCCCACCCCGTACGACCAGTTGGCTCAGCTACCGCTGGACCCCGACGGCCTGCTGGCCCGAACCTTGCCGAAACGCGCCGAAAACGAGGTCATCAGCGACGGCGTCTACGACGCCCATGGGGCCCTGCACCTCGAACCCGACGACGCGGTTCACATGCAGGCCCTGTTCAAATCCGTTGGGGTCCAACAGGTCGCCGAGGTCGCCGAAATCCGCGTCTACCAAACACCGGACGCCGGCTCGGCGGCCCGCATCGTGGCCGACTATTCCGGCTCGCACCGGGTCGGCGGCATCAGCGGGATGCCCAAGGCGAAATGCTTCACCGAAACCCTGGCCTTTTGGTGCGTGGCCGGCGCCGACCGCTACGCCTACTTCATCCAAAATGAACAAGAAACCGCGCTGCACCAGATGATGGCCGCCCAATACCGCATGCTGACCGGGAAATGAGCCGGCCATGCCGCTAGCCATCGGAACCGTCATCGCCGGATACCGCATCGAAGGCGTCTTGGGCTCCGGCGGGATGGGGACGGTCTACCTGGCGCGCCACCCCACGCTGCCCCGCAGCGACGCGCTGAAGATCCTGTCCGCCGAACTCTCCGTCGATGAGCAGTTCCGCGCCCGGTTCACCCGCGAAGCCGACCTGGCCGCCACGCTGAGCCATCCGAACATCGTCACCGTGTTCAACCGCGGCGAAACCGAGGACGGCCAGCTGTGGATCGCGATGGAATACGTCGACGGCACCGCCGCAAGCGATCTGGCCGCCGCGAACCTCACGCCAACCCGGATCGTGCGCATCATCAGCGATGTCGCCAAAGCGCTCGACTACGCGCACTCCCGCCGCATCCTGCATCGCGACATCAAGCCCGGCAACTTCCTGCTGGCCTCGCCGGGCGTTCCCGACCAGGAACGAGTGTTGTTGGCCGACTTCGGCATTGCGCGGGCGCTGGACGACGCCACGACATTGACCGCTACGGGCTCACTGGTCTTCACCGCCGCCTACGCCGCGCCCGAGGCGATCCAAGGCGGCCCGGTGGACCACCGGACCGACATCTACTCCCTGGGCTGCTCGCTGTTTCGGCTGCTGACCGGCCGTACCCCCTACGGCGAATTCCGCGAACTGCCCGCGATGCTGATGGCCCACCTGATGCGCCCGATCCCACGCCCCGGCGACCTCACCCCCGGCTTGCCGCCCGCCGTCGACGACGTCATCGCCCGCGCGCTGGCCAAGAACCCCGACGAACGCTTCCAGACCGCGGGCGCGCTCGCCGCGGCGACGGCGGCCGCGCTGACCGGTCGCCCGGCGTCCGGCACGGACACGTCGGGTGGCGGGCACGAAACGCCCGCCCGGACCAACCCCACGCTGTCCTACCCGCCCACGTGGCCGACCCCACCCAGCGGACCCGGTGCGCTTGCGCCACAGCACCTTTCAGGCGGACACTGGCCGGGACCCGTTCCCTCGCAGCCACCGCGGCGCCGCAAACGCGGCCGGTTAGTCCTGGCCGCAACGTGTTTGGCCGTCGCGGTGGTCGTCGCGGCGGTCGTGGGCATCCGCGCGCTCGGCCACACCAGCGGGGGGTTGGCGCCCTACCGCCCGCAATCGCTGACCGGGAAGTTCGGCACCGTCAAACTCGAGCACCGCCCGGTGGCCATCGCCGCGCTCGGACCGGGCGATCCCGACGCCGTACTGTCGCTGGGCGTGCAGCCCGTCGTCATGACCCGGCCGCAGGCCGGCGTGCCGGGCTGGCTTCAATCCCTGGTGCACTCCGCCGCGCCGGTCCTGGCGGGCATCGACCCCGGCGCGGTCGCCGCGGCGAAACCCGACCTCATCATCGACACCGGCGACATCGACCAGCCCACCTACAACAAGCTGGCCGCCATCGCTCCGACCCTGACGCAGTCCGCCGACACCACCCAGGACTGGACCTGGCAGACGCAGCTGGCCTGGATCGCCACGGCGTTGGGCCGATCCGACACCGCCAAGACGCTGCTCGACGACGCGACCTCACAACAGGCGAAGGTCAAATCGGACCACCCGGCCTTTTCCGGCAAGTCCATCCTGGCGGTCAACTACACCGGCACCGACACCACGGCCGCCGCATCCGTGTCCACTCCGACCAGTTACCTCGAGGGCATCGGGTTTTCCTACAGCACCCATTACAAGCGCGCCCCGAGCGACCCACCCAATGTGCCGTTCGATATCAACGACTTCGACTACGTCGGGCGGCGCACCGACGTCATGCTCCTGTTGCGCACCGACCCGGGCGCAGGCGGCGGCGGATACGCCGGTCTGCCCGCCAAGTACAGCGGATACGGCGGAATGCTGGTCATCGTCGATGACCCCGCCACCATCACGGCGCTCAACACCGGCGGGCCGGCGGCCACCGGGTATCTCAACACCGCTCTCGTCAACAAGCTCAGCAACCAAATCCACTGACGCCCGCCGAGAAGTCCGCGTTGTTGCTGGCCTGCGGCGACGGCCCGTGCACCAAAGTCGGCATGCTCGCAGATATCGCAGGATAGGGCGGCTTTTACTCGATCTTGACTGCTTGTTGAATCGCCTTACCGACGATTGCGGACGTGACTAGTCTTCTAGAGGTGGAACTGGGGGTTTTGGGGCCTCTCCAGGTCCGGCGTGCGGGCGCGCCGGTCGCGATTCCGGGCGCCAAGCCCCGCGCGATCCTCACCATGCTCGGGCTGCACGTCGGTTCGGTGGTGTCGGCGGACACGCTCGTCGAGCTGCTTTGGGGCGAGGATCCGCCACGCACGGCCGCCAAGGCCCTGCAAACCCACATCTCCTCGCTGCGCCGCGCCCTGGGCGACGGCTTCGTGTTGACGGAGGGCGCGGGGTGGACTCTGGCCGAGAGCGAGGTCGACGCGTCGCGCTACAAGTCGGCCGCGCGACGGGGACGCGATGCCGCCGCGGCCGGCGACACCGGCCAGGCGGTGGCCCGCTTCGAGGAGGCGCTCGAACTCTGGCGCGGCATCCCCGAACTGCCCGACGGCCGCCGGGGAACGTCGGAAAAGACGCGGTGGATCGAGGGCCACGCCGCGCTGGTGGAGGACCGGGCCGACGCGCTGCTCGCGACGGGGCGCGCCGCCGAGATCATCGGTGAGCTGGAGGCCGCGGTCGCCGACGCGCCGCTGCGCGAAAGGCGTTGGGCCCAGCTGATGCTCGCTCTCTACCGCGCAGGCCGGCAGGGCGAGGCCCTGGGCGCCTACCAGCGGGCGCGGACCCTCCTCGCCGACGAGCTCGGCGTCGATCCCGGGCCGGAGCTGCGCCGGCTGGAGACCGCGATCGTCGCGCAGGACGCCGCGCTGGAAGCCCCTGGCGCGCAAAATGTTCCGGCGGTGACCCGCGCCGTGACCTTCCTGCTGACCGACATCGAGGGGTCGACCGCCGCGTGGGAGGCGGACGCCGCTGCCATGGGCTTCGCCCTCGCGCGTCACGACGAGCTGGTCGAACAGGTCGTCACGTCCCGCGGCGGACGGCTGATCAAGACCCGCGGCGAGGGCGATGCCACGTTCTCGGTCTTCGAGCGGCCGTCCGCGGGGGCCGCCGCCGCCCTGGAGCTGCAAGACGCGATCGTCGGAGAGCCCTGGGCGTTGCGGGAGCCCATGCGCATCCGCGTGGCATTGCACACCGGGGAGGCCGAGTTCCGCGACGGCGACTACTTCGGTCGGGCGGTCAACCGCGCAGCGCGGCTGCGGTCGCTGGCGGCGGGCGGCCAGATCCTGTGCTCGGGTGCGACGGCCGAGCTGGTGATCGACTCCCTGCCCGACGACGTCGTTCTCGCCGACCTCGGCACGCGCCAGCTGCGCAACCTCGCCCGCCCGGAGCACGTCTTCGAGCTCCGGCGGGAGACCGCGGACGTCCGTAGTACGGAAGAAGTCTCGGGCGAGGCACCCTTGGAGCGGCCGCCCCTGCCCGCGGTGCTGGCCGGCCCCGGGCCATTCGTCGGTCGCGGGCAAGAGCTCGAGCGGCTTTTTTCCGCGTGGCAGACCGCGCTCGCGGGTGGCACCAACGCCGTGCTGATCGCCGGCGAACCGGGCGTCGGCAAGACGCGTTTGTCCGGCGAATGGTCCCGGCAGGCCTACGACCAAGGCGCCCTGGTGATTTACGGCCGTTGCGACGAGGACCTCGGTGCGCCCTACCAACCGTTCGCGGAAGCCCTGCGTTCGCTGGTGCCGTGCCTTGGTGGCGGGCGGCTTGGCGGGCTGCGGGGCGTGGAAGCGCTACTCCCCCTGGTTCCCGGGCTGACCGATGTCCTCCCCGACCTGGCCGCACCGACGCGCGCCGACCCCGACACCGAGCGCTACGCGCTTTTCGACGCCGTCGTCGCGCTGCTGAGCGTCGCGTCGGCGAGCGCGCCCGTCGTCCTGATCCTCGATGACCTGCACTGGGCGGCCAAACCCACGTTGCTCCTGTTGCGGCATCTCCTGCGTTTCGGCGAGCGTGCCCGCGTGCAAATCATCGGCACCTATCGCAGCACCGACCTCGACCGCTCCCATCCCCTTTCGGCCATGCTCGCCGACCTGCACCGTGACGGCACCGCCAACCGCCTCCAGCTCGGCGGGCTCGACGAGGGCGACGTGACCGCCTACGTCGCCGAGGCCGGCTACAACGACGAAGAGCTGGCCCGGGCGTTGGCGTCAGTCACGGGTGGCAACCCGTTCTTCCTCATCGAGGCCCTGCGCCACGTGGAGGAAAGCGGTGGGCGGTGGGATCAGAGCACGCTGCCGCAGGGGGTCCGGGAGGCGGTGAGTCGCCGCCTTTCTCGGCTGACCCCGGAGACGAACAAGGGCCTTGCGGCGGCGGCGGTCGTCGGTAGCCGGTTCGCCCTGGAGCTGGTGGAGCGGGTGGTCGGCGACGACCTGGTCGACGCGTTCGACGAGGCATGCAAGGCGGGCATTGTCATCGAAGAGCCCGGCGGTCGCTACCGGTTCAACCACGCGCTCGTCCGACAGTCACTGCTCGCCGAGCTGCCCTCGGTGCGGCGCATGCGGCTGCACCAGCGCATCGCCACGACGTTGGAGAACGAGCCCGGCGCCGACGACGAGTTGCTCGCCGAGCTGGCGCACCACTACTTCGAATGTGCTTGGGCGGGAAACGCGGTCAAGGCTGTCGAGTACTGCCGGCGTGCCGCGGACCAGGCGATGGCCCGCCTCGCCTATGAAGGCGCGGCCGACCTGTACGATCGGGCGCTCCACGCGTTGGAAGAGATCGACGACGAGCTGCCCGACCGCGACGACCAGACCGCAGAGCTGCTGGTCGCGCGCTGCGAGGCGCTGCTGGCCGCCGGTGACGTGACTTCCGCGGCCGGTGCGGTCTCTCAATTGCAAAGCGCCACTGTGGATTCGACTCGGCTAGCGGCCTGGGCAACGTGCTTCGACGGGCAGCTGTCGATGCTGACCGATCCCGAGCGGTTGGACGAGATCGAGGCCGCGGTCGGCGCGGCCGCCGACATATTGGCCGGAATTGGCGATGCGGCCGGAGAAGCCAACGCGCACACCGTCCGTGCCGGCTGCCTGGCGCGACTCGGGAGAATCGGCGACTGCGAAGTCGCCCTGGACGACGCTTTGACGGCGGCGCGGCGCGCGCGCGAACACCGCAGGGTGAACGCAGTCTTGGCTAACGCGCCCCTCGCGGCGCTGTGGGGACCCAACCCGGTACCGCGCGCCGGCGGGCGGTGCCTTGACGTGGCGCGGCTGCTGCGAATCACGACCGAGTCGCCTGCGGTGGAGGCGACCTCGACGCGGTGCCAGGCCGTGTTGGAAGCCTTCCGGGGCCGAGCCGCGGCGGCCCGAAGGATGATCGACTCCGCCCGGCGCACGGTGACCGAGCTCGGCCTGCGCCATTCCCTTCTCGAGGTCGAGCAGTTCGCCGGCATCGTCGAGTTGGTCGTCGACGATCCCGCCGCGGCCGAGCCACACCTGCGCAAGGCCTACAACGGCTTTCGTCGCATGGGCCTCGACGCCGACACCGCCGAAACCGCAGCGCTACTGGGTCGCGCGTGTCTGACGCTCGGCCGAGACGCTGAGGCCGACGAGTTGTGTTCGGAAAGCGAGCGTCTCGCGGGGCACGCGTTGAAGCCGTCGATCGCCTGGCGCACGCTTCGGGCACGGCTGCTGTCGCGCGGGGGCGATCATGGCGAGGCTCGGCGCGTCGCCGAGGCGGCCGTCGGCCTGGCCGAACGGACCGACGCATTGGTCGATCATGCCGACGCATGCCTTTCCCTGGCAACGGTTTTGGGCGCCGCCGGCGACGCAGCGGGGGGGCGGGCCGCCGCCGAGCGAGCGGTAGAATTGTACGAGCGGAAAGGCGCTGCGGCACTTGCCGAGAGGGCGCGACAAGTTATCGGTGCCGAACACCGAGCCGCCCCGGCTCCCTCGGAACCGCCGCCACACGTCGTACCCGACACCGCGTGCGTGCGGGCAGGTGAACGCATGAGCGCTGCCACTGAACGCCAAGCGTGGGACGAAATCGCGCAGATGTACTCGCCCAACGCAGTCATTGAGAGTCGCCGCAAGGTAGTCGGATTTACCCAGATGACGTCGGGCGACTGGGTACCAGCACAAAAGCCAATTCTCGGGACGGGCGCCGTGCGGATCACCCAAGTGGTTATCGCCGTACGCGGCGAGCGCCTGGCTCTCTCCCGACTAAGGGTGGGCAGTGCCGATGCAAGCCCAGGAGCGCCGTATGACGAATTTCTCGCCCTCTACGGCATCGATGAGGAGGGCCGATTTGCGCTGCAGGTGTGGTTCGACGTCGATGACCTCGACGCCGCGCTCGCCGAACTCGACTCCGCGGCCGCCCGATTCGAGGAGGAGCAGCCGAGGGCGCGGCGGTTGGAAAATGCGGCGACCAGAGCCTACGAGCGCGTCCCGCCGGTGACCGAGGCTCTACCCGAAGCTCCGAGCGTCGAAATAGACAACGCCGCCGTGCGAGTGGGCGAACGCGTGATGGCCGCGGTTCACCGCGGGGCCTGGGAAGAGTTCGAGCAGTTTTTCGCACCCGATATCTCGATCGAAAATCGCCGGAAGGTCGTCGGTCTTACGCTGCCATCCGACGCGTGGCGACGTGGGTGGAGGCGCGAAGTCGAGACGGGCGGCATGCGGGTCAAACACGTCATAGTCGCGGCGCGAGGCGAGCGCCTGGCGCTCGCTCGAATGCATGCCGGCACCGAAGACGTGGGCCCTGGGGCGCCGTACGATGAATTGCTTCACCTGTATGCCATCGACGATGACGGTCGAGTCGCGCTGCAGATGTTCTTCGACGTCGAAGACATCGATGCCGCGCTCGCCGAACTCGACGCCCTGGCTGCGCGATTCGAGGAAGAACGATCGCAAGCGCGGCGCCTTGAGAACACGGCAACGCGCGTCATCGAGCGAGGCTACTCATACTTCGCGGCCCGTGACTGGGACGCCTTGGCTCAAGCAACGGCCCACAACTACTCCATCGACGATCGCCGACGGATGATGAACGCCGGGATCCGGCATGGCCGGGATGCCGGGACGAAAGAGTTGGAGGCCACCGCTGACGTCGGCTTCACCACGATGATGTTGTTGGGCGCCGTGGCAACCCGCGGCGAGCGCCTCGTCCTCACGCACGTTCGCATCTCCGGCCGCGAACCCGAGGCGATTCAAAACGAAGCCCTCAACGTTGTCGAGATCGACGAGGACGAAAAGGTTATGGCGGTCGTCGTGTTCGACCTCGACGATTTCGACGCCGCTATCGCCGAGCTCGACGCGCGCTATCTCGCCGGCGAGGCGGCGCCGCATGCGCGCACGTGGTCAGTAGTCACCGGTGCCCTCGTTGCCCACAATCGCCGCGAGCTTGCAGCGGCGACGCCGGACGCGGCGACTATCGACCATCGCCGGGTGGCCGCCTTTGCGCCCGGTGAAGGTATCGAGTACCTCAAAGCAGGGTGGGATCTCGGCCAAAAGCTCGACATCTACATCGAGACCGTGCACCGGCTGAGCGACCTCGGTGCGGTTTTCACTTGGGCGGGAGATGGGTCCTCCGACGAAGGCTTCGAGGCCGAGTGGCGGGGCATCAACTTGATGACGGTCGACGGCGAATTGGTGGACCGCAGCGAGGTGTTCGATGACGCCGACGTCGAGGCGGCGGTCGCGAGGTTCGATCAACTCAGCCGCCCGGCGCGCCGACTGGAGAACGCGGCGAGCCGCGTGGACGAACGCTTCCAGACATGCTTCGCGGCCCGCGACTGGGCCGCGATGGGCGAGATATTGGACGACGACATTGCTGCCGACGATCGCCGCCGGGTAGTGAATGCCGGAATCCGACGCGGTCGGGATGCGAAAATCGCGGACATGCGGGCGACCGCCGACCTCGGGACGACGAAGGGGTCGTCAACGGTGATCGCCATCCGCGGGGAGCGCCTCACCCTCGTGCGTATCCGCCTCTCGGGACGAGACCAGCGGCCCGACGCCTTCCAGACCGAGATGCTCGGCATCGTCGAGGTCAACGGCGATAACCGGATGACTGCGCGCATCCTTTTCGACCCAGACGACTTCAATGCCGCCATCGCGGAGCTCGACTCCCGATACCTCGCCGGGGAAGCGGCACCGCACGCGCGCACATGGTCGGTCATCGGGACGGCCTACGCCGCCCTCAACCGCCACCAATTCCCCGCCACCACGGCGGATTTGGTCAACATCGACCACCGAGGCGAGACAGCGTTCGGGCCCGCCGACTTGAGTGCATACCTCCGCGACGGGCTGGATCTCGACCAAGGCATCGCTATCTATATCGAGTCCGTGCACCGGCTGACCCACCTCGGGGCGGTCATCATCTACGCAGCCCATGAGACCTCGCGCGAGGGCTTCCAGGCCGAGTGGCGGGGGGTTGCGCTGCTGACGGTCGAAGGCGACAAGATCAACCGCTGCGAGGTATTCCACGAGGCAGATATCGACTCCGCGATCGCGCGGTTCGAACAGCTCAGCCGGCCGGCACTGCGGCTTGAAAACGCCGCAAGCCATGCGCTCGAGCAATGGTTAGCGCACTTCGCGACACGCGAGTGGGACGCGATGGCGGCGCTAGTTGCCGACGACTACTACGGCGACGATCGCCGTCCCGTTTTTGGCGCCGGGATCCAGCGCGGTGGGGATGTCATGATCAGGCAATTCCAGACCGCCGCCGACCTCGACGTCACACGAGCGGCGTCAGACGTCGTCGCCACCCGCGGGAATCGCGTCGCCCTCACCCATACCCTCTTCTCACGCATCGACGACGGACCCGATGCGTTCCGCGTGGATGTCCTATATGTCGTCGAGATCAATGCCGACGAGCGGATTTCGGCGCTTGTCGCATTCGACTCCAGTCAGATCGAGGCCGCCATCCAGGAACTCGATGAGCGCTACCTCGCCGGCGAAGCGGGCGCCCATGCGCGCACGTGGTCGACCATCACGGGCGTTTACGCCGCGCTTAACAGACATGAGATCGCGGCGACGACGGCTGACTTCGTGAGCATCGACCACCGCCGGGGACCAAAGTTCGCGCCCGGTGATCTCATCGCGTATGTCCGTGCCAGTTGGGACCTCGCACAGGATGGCCGTACGCATATTGAGACTGTGCATCGGCTGAACAACCTCGGTGCTGTCGTAACGCATGTGGTGCATGGAACTTCGCAAGAGGGCTTCGAGGCCGAATGGCGGGAAGTCGTTCTGCTTACGGTCAACGGTGACCTGATCAGCCGCTCTGAGATGTTCGACGAGTCGGGCCTCGACGCCGCGATCGCGCGGTTCGAACAGCTGGACCGGCCGGCGCCCCGGCTGGAAAACGCGGCAAGCCATGCGTACGAACGCTTCCGGACGTGCTTCGCCGCGCGCGACTGGGCGGCTATGGCGGAGTTACTGACCACGGATACGGCCGTCGACGATCATCGACGCGTCGTCAACGCCGAAACCCGGCGCGGTCGAGATGTCGAAATCGCGAACATGCGGGCCTTCGCCGACATTGGGGTGACGACGAGTACGGCGACCGTTATCGCCACACGAGGCGAACGCCTCGCCCTGTGCCGGACATGTATCTCTAGCGAAGACAACCAAACCGGGGGATTCCGTATCGAGATGCTGATCATCGTCGAAACCTCCGCCGACCAACGGATCCTGGCACGCGTCGCATACGACCCGGAAGACATCGACGCAGCCTTCGCGGAACTCGATGCCCGCTATCTTGCCGGAGAGGCGGCGGCCCACACACGCACGTGGTCTGTCGTCACTCAGGCCTACGCCGCACTCAATAGGCATGAAATGCCTTCGGCGACGCCCGATTGGGTCAACATTGACCACCGCCGAGGAGCATCGTTTGCGCCCGGTGAAATGTCTGCGTTACTTGACGCCGCGTGGAACCTCACGGCCGACCTGACGCATTCCATCGAGGCTGTGCATCGCCTGAATGATTTCGGAGCCGTCGTCACCAACGCGTCGCGTGAGACCTCGCATGAAGGTTTCGACGCCGAGTGGCGAGTGATCACCGTTGTGACGGTGGAAGGCGACATGCTCAACCGCTGCGAGGTATTCGACGAGTCCGACCTCCACGCGGCGATCGCGAGGTTCGAGGAACTCACCCAACCGACACCACGGCTGGAGAACACCGCAACACGGGTGTGGGAGCGCCTCTACTCGTACATTGCGGCCAGCGACTGGCACGCCGTTGCTCAAATATCTGCCGAGAACGTCGCCGTCGACGATCGCCGGCGAGTGGTGAACGCCGGGATCCTGCATGGTCGTGATGCCAACATCAAAGATGCGCAGGCGACCGTTGATGTCGGCTTCACGATGAAGATGGTGGGCGTTCTGGCAATCCGCGGCGGCCGCCTCGCGTTGACACGGGTTCGCGTCTCGGGCCATGAACCCGAGGCGATTCAAAACGATGCCCTCAGCATCGTCGAGATCGACGCAGACGAGCGAATCGTGGGGGTCGTCGTGTTCGACCTCGATGACATCGACGCAGCCTTCGAAGAGCTCGACGCCCGATACCTCGCGGGTGAAGCAGCCCCGCACGCGAGCACTTGGACCCTCGTCGGGGGGACTTATGCCGCAATGAACCGGCACGAGCTTTTCGCGACAACGCCGGATTGGGTCAACCGCGATCACCGACGACCCGGGATAATCGAGGACGGTGGCCTCAATGCATCCATCCGTTCGCTCTGGGAGCTCACACCGGACCTCACCTTCCGGATCGAGGCCGTGCATCGGTTGACGGACCTCGGTGCGGTCTGCAGCCACGTGGCGCATGGAGTTTCGCAAGATGGCTTCGACGCGGAGTGGCGGGGAATTGAAGTCATCACTGTCGATCGTGATCTGATCAACCGTTGCGAAATCTTCGACGAGGCTGACATCGAGCCCGCGCTCGCCCACTTCGAGGAACTTCACCCACCGACGCGACGACTGGAAAACGCAGCAAGCCGAATATACGACCGCTTCAACGCGTACCTCGCGGCGCGCGACTGGGACGCCATGGCGAAGATGATCACCGACGACATTTGCAGTGACGATCGACGGCGGGTGGTAAGCGCCGGCATCCAACGCGGTCGGGATGCCCAAACTGCAAATCTGCGGGCCATTGTCGATGTCGGGGTCAATAACTTCGAGTCCTCGGTTATCGCGACCCGGGGCGAGCGCCTCGCGCTGACCCGTGCTCGCGTATCGGGCGACGAGCGGCCCGAGGCATTCGGCTCGGAGATGCTGAGCGTCATTGAGATTGACACCGACAGTCGGATCGCGGCGGGCGTCTTGTTCGACCTCGATGACCTCGACGCCGCCTTCGAAGAACTCGAGGCGCGCTATCTCGCCGGCGAAGCGGCCGACCACGCGCACACTTGGACCCTCGTCGCGGGTAGCTTCGCCGCGATCAACAGACACGAACTACCCGCGCTAACGCCGGACTTGGTCAACATCGACCACCGCCGCGGAGCAGCCTTCGCGAGCGGTGACATGACGGCATACGTCCACGACGTGTTCGATGACGCGGCGGACTTCGATGCCTATGTCGCGGTCGTGCACCGCCTGAGCGACCTCGGAGCTGCCGTCACCATGACGTCGCATGGCACCTCGCAAGAGGGCTTCCACGCCGAGTGGCGAGAGATCGCGATTATCGCGTTCGACGGCGATCTGCTCAGCCGCTTCGAGCTGTTCGACGAGACAGAACTCGAGACCGCGCTCGCCCGCTTTGACGAGCTCCACCCACCGACGCGAGGGCTGGAAAACACGGCGAGCCAAATGGCCGAGCAATTCCTAGCTCATTTTGCGGCGCGCGACTGGGACGCCATGGCCGACCTACTGACCGACGACGTCTCCTCGCACGATCGCCGTCGCACCGTAAACGCCGGCGTCCGACGCGGTCGAGGCGCCGAGATGGCGAACTGGCGCGCCACCGCCGACATCTGGACAACGCGGGTGGGGTCGACCGTGATTGCGACCCGCGGAGAGCGTCTCGCGCTCATCAAAGTCGCCTTCACGAGCCAAGACCGGTCGTCTGATGCGTTTGACGCCGCGGCGTTTGCAATTCTAGAGATCAACGACGACAACCGAATTACCGCGGATGTCGTGTTCGACCTCGATGACTTCGACGCCGCAATCACCGAACTTGACGCGCGATACCTTGCCGGCGAAGCGGCCGGCCATCGACACACATGGTCGGTGATCGCACGGATCTGCGCCGCTTTCAACCGGAAAGAACTTTTCGCGACAACTCCAGACCCGATTTACATCGATCATCGACCGCTCGTATCGATCGAGGGGGCTGATCTACCCGCATCCATCCGTGCCGTGTGGGACCTCACTTCGAAGGCCAGCGTCTACATCGAGGCCGTGCATCAGCTGAGCGAACGCGGAGCCGTCTTCACCGAGGTCCTGAACATGACCTCGCGAGAAGGCTTCGACGCGGAAGTGCGGATGATCATGATGTTCACAGTCGAAGGCGACCTAATCAGCGGCGTCGAGGTGTTCGACGAGGAACACGTCGGTGTCGCGCTGACCCGCTTAGAGGAATTTCGCCCACCGACGCGGCGACTGGAAAACGCGGCAAGCCGAGTACACGGGCGACTCAAGGCATTAGTCGTGGCCCGTGACTGGAACGCCGTAGGCGAGATCCTGGCCGAAGACATTGCAATCGACGATCGCCGTCGGGTCGTGAACTCCGGGATTCAACACGGACGAGATGCCGCCATCGCGGATATGCGGAGCGCCGTCGACTTGGGGCTCACGCATATTTCGTTGGCCGTCATCGCGACCCGAGGCGCTCGCCTCGAGCTATGTCGGACGTGTATCCGGTACCAAGAGCAACCTGAGGCATTCCGCATGGAGTTTCTTAGCGTCCTCGAGATCAATGCCGAAGAGCGGATCGTGGCGCGCGTCGCATTCGACCCGGATGACATCGACGCGGCCTTCGAGGAGCTCGATGCGAGATACCGTGGGGGCGAGGCGGCTAACCACGCGCACACGTGGTCACTCGTCACACGCGCGTACGCAGCGCTCAACAGACGCCAACTCCCCGAGGCGGCCGCCGACTGGGTGAATATCGATCACCGCCGACTCGCACCAATCCCGGCCGGTGGTCTAAGCGCATACCTTCTTGCGACATGGGATCTCTCGCCGCAATCCGGCATCCGGATTGAGGCTGTGCATCGGTTGAGCAAGGTAGGAGCTGTCGTCACCCAGGTTGTGAAAGGGACCTCACACCAAGGTTTTGAGGCCGAGTGGCGCACCATCGACCTTTCGACCTACGACGGCGACAAAATCAAACGGACGGAGCTGTTCGACGAGGATGACCTCGACGCAGCTCTGGCGAGATTCGACGAGCTCAATCGGCCACCACCACTTGAGAACAAGGCCACACGTACATGGTCTCGCATGGCCGACGCGACCAACCGCCGCGACTTCGAAGGCTTCCTTGCCCTCAGTGCTGCGGACCTGCGCTACGAGGACCGGCGAAAGGGTCTCCGGGATGAATTCCGGGGCCCAGCACAGCGAAAGGCTGTGCATGCGATGTTCGAGTCCATACCAATCAGCGTGCGGGCGACGGCAGACCCTATCGCAATCAGGGGATCCCGCCTTTCGCTGATCCATGTCTGTTACCGCGATACCGATTACGCCGATCGCCCGATCACCGTCGAGTTCTTGCAAGTCGCGGAAGTCGACGACGGCGGCATGCTGCGCTACAGCGTCAGCTTCGATCCCGAGGACATCAAGGCTGCCTTCGAGGAACTCGATAGACGCTATCTCGCCGGCGAAGCCGCCTCCCACGCACACACGTGGTCGGTCATCGCGGCGTCGTATGCCGCTGCTAATCGATACGAGTTCCCCTCGACGACACCGGACGTGGTCGACATCGACCACCGCCGACTCGGAATGATCGGGTCGGGCGACTTGACCGCATACCTCCGCGAAACATTCGACGACCTCACCGACATGAGGACCTACGTGGAGACTGTCCATCGGCTGACCGACCTCGGCGCGGTCATCACTCACGTGGGAAGCGGAACCTCACGCGAGGGCTTCGATGCCGAGTGGCGCCTGATTAACGTCGTTACGCTCGACGGCGATCTGTTCAGCCATAGCGAAATGTTCGACGAGGCGGACCTCGACGCCGCGCTCGCGAGGTTCGACCAGCTCAACCGACCTGGCTAGCCTCGCCTGATGGATTGCCCCGAAAACGCCTACGGCGCAACACCAAGACGAGAACCAGCGCCACCACACCCAGCACCGGTATCCACGGGATGAGGAATCCGACCGCCATCACCACGCCGTGGATGGCGGAGAGCAGCGACTGCCACCCGTGTTGAAGTGCGCTGAGGAAACCAGGCTGAGGAACCGCCGTCGGTTTGGTCGAGAGGCTGACGTTGATCGTCGCGTAGGAAATCTGGTCGCCCAGCGTGGCGCGCTGCGCCCGCAGCGAGTCCAACTCGGCCTGACGCTGGGTCAGCGACGACTCCGCCGCCAGCAGGTCGGCGACGTTGCCGGCCCGGCCCATCAGTTGCAGCAGTCGGTTGACCGAGGTCTGCAACGCCTCGATGCGGGCATCGAGGTCGACGCGCTGCGACGTCACGTCGTTGTGCCCGATGGACATCGATTCGACGGTCCCCAATTTCTTGGCGTCGGCCAGCACCCCGTCCAGTTTGTCGGCGGGAATGCGCAACACGAGATCCACTGTCGGCGAGGACGATCCGGATCGCTCCGAACGCGAGTCCACTCGACCCCCGGCGTCGGTGGCCGCGGTGATGAGCCGGTCGGCGACCTGGGTGGGCTCGGCGACGATCATCTGCATCGATCCCGTCGTGATGATGTCGCGTTTGTACGTAGCGTCCGCGGGCGCCTGCGGCGGTGGCGGTGCTTCCGGTAGCGAGACGGTGCTCTCGGGAACGCCGGCCCTCGTCCCGGACACCTGGCCCGCGGCGCCCCTATCCTCCGACGCCGGAATCTTGCCGCTCACAATGCCGTCTGCCGTCGGGCCGGGGTGACCGTCCCGACTCGTCGACCAGGTCCAGCCGCCGCCGAGCAGCAGCGCGCCGACCACCACCGCCGCAATCACATTGCGCAGCTTCACGGTTCGTGCCTGCGATTTCCGCGACGGTTCTTTGGGGGACGATGCGGGTTGGCTCGGCGTCACGGCAGCCCCGGCCAACAGGGACCGCGGCGGGGCGGCAAACACGACTTGGTCCGCGGGCCGCTCCCAGCCGGCCGGCACCTCGACGGGTTGCACCACGCGGTGCGGCACCTCGCCGTCGGCAACGACGCGGCTGTCCACCGCCACGAATGCGGTGAACCGGCACAACACGCCAAACCGCAACGACGTCTTGATAATCCGCTCCTCCAAGTCCGGCGTGGCGGCCGCGGCGTAGCGGTCCTCGAGGTCGCGCAGGTGCGCGCGGGCCCACTGCGCGGTCACGGCGGGGGCATCGAGGCGTCGCCCGGCGACGACGACCGACCAGTCGCCGCCCTCCCCCGTCGCGCCGCGGACAGTTAAAGAGCCGGCCGCGCTCCCCCGATACCGCCCACTCACCACCAAAGGCACCCCCGGGAACAGGTCGGGCAGCCTAGCCGGGGTCGCGGTGTCCTCGACGATCGCCAACCCTTCGGCGCGCAGCGACAGCGAATGCGCGAGCGGCGCGCCGATGCGGCGGTGAATGGCGTCCATCGCCTCGTCGAGGCGGTCCTCGCTTTCCACCAACTCGCAGCGGCCCCCGCCGACACTGGCCAGGCGCCAAAGGAATCCGGCGTTGACGGCCTGGTCTACCCCAACTGCGTGCACGCGGACCCGCGGCAGGTCGCCCGACAGCTCGTGCAGCAGTTGGTCCTCGTTGCCGACCTGCCCGTCGGTGACGAGGATGACGACGGCGTCTCGGGCTTCGCCGTTGCGCGACCCGCTCAGCAACGCGAGGGCTTGCCTTAGCGGCGCGACCATCTCGGTGCCGCCGCGTGCGTCGACGCGGGCGAGGTGCTCGACGGCGCGGTACCGGTGCCTCTCGCTGGCCTCGACCAGCCCGTCGGGCAGCCCGGCGGGGCGGTCGATCCGATCGTCAAATGTCAAGACCGCGAACCGGTCTCCGCTGGTGAGCGTGTCGACGATGCGGGCCGCGGCGCGGCGGGCGGCCACCATCTTCCAGCCGGCCATGCTGCCGGAGCGGTCGAGCACCAGCACCACGTCCCGCGGGCGCGGCGGCGCGCTGGCCGCCGGCGGCAGCACCGTGAGCTGATAGGTTCCCTCATCGCCCTCCGAATCGGGCACCAGCACAAGCGAATCGGTGACGTCTTCCGCGCCGTAGCGCAGCCGCAGCACGAAATCCCGGTTGGCGCGCTCGCCGGGGTGGACCCGTATCCGGCCGTCGTCGGTGGACACCGCGTGCAGGCTCGATCGCACCTCCGACAGCGTGAGGCCGGCGGGGTCGATCCCGACCTCGATGGACAGCGGAACTGGGTGCGGAAACCCGGGCAGCAGCACGGGTGGGGTGATGCGCGACGCGTCGGGCACCGCGTCGGTGTCGTCGGCGTGGCCGTCGCCGACCGCGACATCGGCAAGCGCGCGGCCCGGGATGTACCGTGGCGCAACCACAAGCGGAAACCGGAACGTCGCCTCGCCGTCCGCGTAGGCCAGCGGGATGACGAGCGTCAGGGCGACGCTGACCCGTTCGCCGGGCAGGATGTTGCCGACCCGCATCGTGAAGACGTCCGGCCGCTCCTCCTCGGCGATGGACGCGCGCCGGCCCGACGCGATGGCGTCGTCGTACGCCTGGCGGGCGGCCTCCCGCTCCCGCAGCTCGGCATCGACGACCCGCCCGTCGGCGGTCATCCGCATGTCCGTGACCGCCCCCCGATCCGGCAGCGGGAACACGTAGCTGGCTTCCAGGGGTACGTCGAAGGAATTGACAAAGTCCTGCGTCAGCTCGACGCGGCTGGTGAGCCCGGTGATCTCGGCGCGTACGTCGATGCGCTCCAGCGGCAGGTTGCCGCGCTCGGTGCTCAGGGCGCCAAGCCCGGCCTCGTCGTCCGGGGCGGCCACCCGATCGGTTTCAGCGTCGGCCATCGACGTGATACGGACGGTCATGAGGGGCTCCGTTCATCAGGGGTCAGCAGGCCACGCTCGGCCAGCAATTCGAGCAGCGGCCGGGCGGCCGCACGGATCGCGTCGATGTCGTCTTCGTCGGGTCGGCCGCCACCCCCAGATCCAGCGGGCAGCAGCAACAGTGCCCCGCCGGGCAGGCTGACGGCGGCCAACTTGGTGACACTGTCAGCGCCGTCGCCGTTGGCCACCGGCGCCGCGGCGGGCGGATCGGCCCAGAAGCGTTGTCGGCGAACCGGACTCGGCGCCGGTTCCTCGAGCTCCGCCGCCATCAGTTCGTCGGGCACGCCGGCGACTTTGCGCAGCGTTTCGTCCGTCGCTCCCGCAAGTTCGGCCTGGATGTCGGCGAGCGAGCGGCCCTCGGCCTGGCGCCGTTTGACCGCGACGATCTGCAGCAGGTGCCGGGGACTGTACAGCGCCGTGCGTCCCTGCATGGTCGGCCGGTCGACGAGCCCGGTCGTCGTGTACCACCGGACAGCCCGGCGATCCGGCAGGCCCCGGACACGCCCGTTGGGCGCTCCCGGATACGCCGGATCCGCCAGTCCGGCGGCCACCCGCCGAACCAGCTCGTCCAGCGTCCACGTCGCCACGTCGGCCATCCATCGATACTGACACTGTCACAATGACACTGTCAATGTTTTGGCAACAGCTCGATTACCGATGCATCGAAAACGCACCTGCCGAATCGAGACGTGAATACGCTTCATCGGCAACAGGGATGAGGAGGAAACGTGTCGCTTCTGGTGGTGGCCCCGGAGTTGTTGACGTCGGCCGCCACGGATCTGGAGAGCATCGGCGCAGCGGTGAACGCGGCGCATCTGGCGGTCGCCGTCCCGACGACGGGGATGGCGGCGGCCGCTGCCGATGAGGTCTCGCAGGCGGTGGCGGCCCTATTCTCCGGCTACGGGCAGCAGTATCAGGCGCTCAGCGCCCGGGTCGTCGCGTTTCAACAGCAGTTCGTGCAGGCTCTTACCTCGGCGGCAGGCTCGTATGCGGGCGCGGAGGAGGCGAGCGCGTCGTTGCTGGGTGCGGTCAACGCTTCCGCCGAGGCGTTGTTGGGCCGCCCGTTGGTCGGCACCGGCAGTGCGGCCGGGACGGGCGTGGCCGACGCGGCGATCAGCGACCTGAACCAGCTCGTCCAGCGCGAATTCGGGATCTACAACTTCCGTGACTGGCGCGGTTGGGCCGCGTTTCTGCTGGATTACACGTGGGGCTTCGAGGGCACGGCGCTGGGCTACGGCGTGCAAGCGCTCAATGCGTTGACGCCGAACGCCGGCGGCTACGATTCCGCGTTCAGCGCGCTCGTGGGTTCCCACGTGTACCGCGGCGGCATCGGGCTGCCCGGCTTCGCCACCACGATGGGCAACGTCACCACCCACCTGGGGACCGGGCCGGGTGCCGATGACGTCATGGTCAACCACGAAGAGGTCCACGTCTGGCAGAGCAGGATCTTCGGCCCGCTCTTCCAAACCAGTTACGCCGCTTGGGCGGTCGGCGGCTACTTTGTGGGGACGGGTTACTGGTTGACCCACCCGAACCTGGACTGGTTCAGCCTGGTCGAGACGGCGTCGTACTACGACAACCCGTGGGAGGTATGGGCCTACGCCAACGACAACAACTGGCCGCCGCCGGGAGCGAACCCGGCGCTGCTGTGGCCGGCCTGGACTGATCCGGTGCTGCTCTCGCCGATCTGGATGGACCCGATCAGGCCGTTCTTGCCGACGTGACGCCTCGAATCCCGTTGATTCCCAACGGCGCCGGTATCACGCCGCCGGAGCGAGCGCTTCGGCGGCCACCGCGGCCTTCGCCGCGCGCCGCGTAGCGGGCGTGCGCACGTAGGCGAACCACGTGATCACCGCGCACAACACGTAGAAGCCCAGGAAGACCCAGAACGCCGTCGTCGCGGATTTCGCCGGTGACAGGTAGGACGCCCGCAGCACGACATTGATGCCGACGCCGCCGAGCGCGCCGATGGCGCCGGCGATCCCGATCAGCGCGCCCGACATCCGGCGCGACCAGTCGGCCTTCTCGGCCGGGTCGAGGCCGTCGTTGCTCTGCGCCTTGGCGTCGAAGATCGACGGGATCATCTTGTATACCGAGCCGTTTCCGATTCCGGACAGGATGAACAGCGCGACGAACCCGACGACGTAGGCGAGCAGTACGCCGCCGGACGGGGCGCGATGTTTGGCGTCGGCCATCCCACCGAACGCCACCAGCCAGCCGGCGGCCGCGATCATCGTGGCGAACGTGTACAGCGTGACCTTGCTTCCGCCGACGCGGTCGGACAGCCATCCGCCGACCGGCCGCACGATCGAGCCCAGCAGCGGCCCGATGAACGCGATCTGCGCGGCGTGTAGCGCCGCGTGCGCCGTCATCGCCGGGGTCACCTTTGCGCCGTGACTCAGGTTGGCCAGGAAGCTGATTTGCAAGACCTGGCCGAACGCGAACGAGAAGCCGATGAACGATCCGAACGTGCCGATGTAGAGCACGGCGATCAGCCACGAGTCGCGGTATGCCATCACGTCGATCATCGAGCGGCCGTTGGTGCGCTGGTTGGTCAGATTGTCCATAAACAGCGCGGCGCCGACCGCGGCGACCGACAACAGCACCAAATACACCGCGCACACCAAGTGCGGGGAACGGTTACCAGCGGTCGCGATTACCAGCAGCCCGACGACCTGGATCATCGCGACGCCGATGTTTCCGCCACCGGCGTTCAGGCCCAACGCCCAGCCCTTGAGGCGCTGCGGATAGAAGGCATTGATGTTGGTCATCGACGACGCGAAGTTGCCCCCGCCCAACCCCGCGACGGCCGCCACGACCATGAACGTCGTGTACGACGTGCCGGGGTGGGCCATGAAGTACAGCGTCAATACCGTTGGGATCACGAGCACCATCGCGGAGAACACGGTCCAGTTTCGGCCGCCGAACGTTGCGGTCGCGAACGTGTAGGGCAGGCGCAGGATCGCTCCGACCAGCGTGGGCATCGCGACCAGAAAGAACTTTCCGGCGGCGTCGATGTGGTACACGTTCTGCGGCATGAAAAGGACCATCACCGACCAGATCGACCAGACCGAGAACCCGACGTGCTCGGCGAAGATGGACCAGATCAGGTTGCGGCGCGCGATCTTCGCCCCGCCGTTGTTCCACGCGTCGACGTCTTCGGCGTCCCAATGATCAATGGTGTGTTGGCGCATGCGTGAACGGTACGAAAATGTTGTTGCGGCAAGGCTTGCCCGCGATGACCTGCTTGCTACAAGCCGCTCACAAACCGGCCCTGAAGCGCTGTGAGTTAGATGCCGGATCGCGTCATACCCAGCGGCTACGCGCGGGCGGGGCTTCGGGCGCGGCCCACGCTCTCGCGTAGCGGTTGGCGGACGCCTTTTGCGGGTCCCGGCTGCGATAAACCAGGTATGGGCGCGTCAGGTAGCCGATGGGGGCGCTGAACATGTGCACCAGCCGCGTATAAGGCCAGATGCCAAGCAGCGCAACGACAATCAGCACATGAAGCTGAAAGGTCCACGGCGCGCCGGCCATCAATTCCATCGCCGGATGCAGCGAAAACAGGCTGCGGAACCACGGTGACACCGTGTCGCGGTAGTTGTAGGCGGCGAACACGTTGGTCAGCGTGTTGAGCATCCCGGTCGCCAGCGCCCCCACCAGCAGCAGGTACATCAGCTTGTCGCTGCGGGTCGTCGCCTTGCGCACCGCGGGCACCGTGACGCGCCGGTACAGCAGGATTCCCGTTCCCGTGACGACCGCGAAGCCCGCGAGCGAGCCCATCGTGACGGCCATCACGTGGTAGAAGAACTCCGAGACCCCGACCGCCGACGTCCACGATTCGGGGATGAGCAGGCCGACGACGTGACCGCCGACCACGCCGAGCAGGCCGAAGTGAAACAGCGGGCTCCCCATTCGCAGCAGCCGGCTCTCGTAGCTCTGCGAAGACCGTGTGGTCCAACCGAACTGATCGGTGCGGTAACGCCAGACGTGCCCGAGCAGAAACGACGTGAACGCGACATACGGAACGGTCATCCACAACACGGTGTTCATCGCCGGCCGCCCGAGAGCATCGGGTCCATCGCGAACGGTTCCAACCCGACCTCTTCCTCGGGGGGACCCTCCGCGGCCAGCTCGGCGATGCGGCGCCGATCCGCGGTGCTGATCGGCGGCAGCGTCGCAAGGACCGCCGCCAGCACCGGGGCGTACGCGGAGCCGGTGTCCGCCAAGGACAGTCGCAGCAGTTCGAGCACCGGGACGTGCTCGCCGAGCAGCCGTTCGCCCTGCAGCTGATCGATCGTGGCGGCGAATTCGAGGACCAGCGGCAGGAAGTCGGGAAGCTCGCCGTCGCCGAGCCGCAGACCCGCCTGGCGGTAGGCGTGCTTGAACCGCAGCAGCGCCATGCCTCGCTTGCGGGTGTCGCCGTACGCGTAGTACGTCAGGTGCAGGCTGGCGCGCCGGCGCATGTCGAAGGTTTCGACGTACCGCGCGGCGAGCTGCATCGGGTGGCCGCCGCGCAGCTCGTGCAGAACGTGCAGCAGCGGCTCGCCCACCGAGTCGGGCAATTCTGCTGCGGCCGTGATGAGTTGGTCGGTCATCGCGAGCATGGTTTCGCTCGGGTAGTCCAGCAGCAGGGCGGCGATGCGCCACACCAGGCGCCGGTCGCGCTCGGACAGGCCCGCCGGGTTGGCCGGCCTGCGGGTGAGGGTCAGCATCTTCACTTTGTCGGCACCAACCCGTCGGTGCTGCGGCCGTCCCAGTTGAGCAGGTTGACCGGCTTGCCGCCGTTGCCGTTGCTGCCGTTGCCGTTGCCGTTGGTGAGATGGAACTTCTCGGCCATCGCGTCGAACGCTGTCATGCCGGGCCCGCCGTCGCCGTCGAGGCTGCACCCGGTCGCGAGCGCATCGAGGCGGTGCGCATCGGATCCCGCGCCGTTGGGAATCACGTAGCGGTCGGCATATTTGGCAATGGCCAGCAGCCGGTACATCGCTTCGATCTCTTCGCCCTTCAGCCGCACCGACTCCGGGATCGAGTCGTCGAATTCCTCGCCCAGGTTCGCCGCCCGCATGTACGAGCGCATCGCCGCAAGCCGTTGCAGCGCAGCGCGAACCGGCCCGACGTCGCCGGCGGTGAACAGCTCGGCCAGATACTCGATCGGGATGCGCAGAGCGTCGATGGCGCCGAACAGGTTGTTGCGGTTCTCGCCGTCGTGGCCGGTCTCGGCGAGTACGTCGACCACCGGGGACAGCGGCGGGACATACCAGACCATCGGCATCGTGCGGTACTCCGGATGCAATGGCAGCGCCACCTGATAGTCGACGATCAGGCGATAGACCGGCGAATTCTGGGCGGCCTGGATCCATTCACCGGAGATGCCGGCGCGCTCGGCCTCGGCGACGACCCGGGGATCGTGCGGGTTGAGGAACACGCCGAGTTGCGCGGGATAGAGGTCCTTTTCGTCGGGCACCGACGCCGCGGCGGCCACCGCGTCGGCGTCGTAGAGCAGCACCCCGATGTAGCGCAACCGGCCGACGCAGGTCTCCGAGCACACGGTCGGAATGCCCACCTCGACCCGCGGGTAGCAGAACGTGCACTTCTCGGCCTTGCCGGTCTTGTGGTTGAAGTAGATCTTCTTGTAGGGGCAGCCGGTGACGCATTGCCGCCATCCGCGGCAGCGGTCCTGATCGACCAGCACGATGCCGTCCTCGCTGCGCTTGTAGATCGCGCCGGACGGGCAGGACGCGGCGCACGAGGGGTTCAGGCAGTGTTCGCAGATGCGCGGCAGGTAGAACATGAAGGTCTGCTCGAACTCGAGCTTCACCTTGTCGGACACCTTGGCCAGCAGCGGATCCCGGCCGATCTGCTCCGGTCCCCCGCCCAGGTCGTCATCCCAGTTCGCGCCCCAGGTCACCTTGGTGTCCTGGCCGGTGATCAGTGACTTGGGACGGGCCACCGGCGTGGTGTCCATCGCCGGCGCGGACAGCAGGTTCTCGTAGTCGTAGGTCCACGGGTCGTAGTAGTCCGACACGGTCGGCAGGTCGGGGTTGGCGAAGATGTTGAGCAGGCGCTTCAACCGCGAGCCCGACTTGAGCGTCAGCCTGCCGCGCTTGTTGAGCGTCCAGCCGCCCTTCCACTTCTCTTGGTCCTGGTACTGGCGCGGATATCCCTGTCCGGGGCGGGTTTCGACGTTGTTGAACCAGACGTACTCGACGCCGCCGCGGTTGGTCCAGGCCTGCTTGCAGGTGACGCTGCAGGTGTGACATCCGATGCATTTGTCGAGGTTCATCACCATCGCGAGCTGAGCCATGACTCTCATGTGTCAGTACTCCACTTCCTGCGAGCGCCGCCTGATCGTGGTGACCTCGTCGCGCTGGTTTCCGGTGGGACCGTGGTAGTTCAGCGCGAAGGACTGCTGGGCGTAGCCCCCGATCAGGTGTGACGGCTTGATCATGATCCGGGTGAGGGCGTTGTGGATGCCGCCGCGCTTGCCGGTCTTCTCGGTGCGCGGCACGTCGACCGCCTTGTCCTGCGCGTGGTACATGAACACCAGGCCCTCGGGCATCCGGTGGCTGACGATCGCGCGCGCGTTCACCACCCCGTTGCGGTTGGTGCATTCGATCCAGTCGTTGTCCTGGACGCCGATCTTCGCCGCGTCCACGTCGGATATCCAAATCGCCTGCCCGCCACGGGAAAGCGTGAGCATGTGCAGGTTGTCCTGGTAGGCCGAGTGGATGGACCACTTGGAGTGCGGCGTCAGGTACCGCACGGTGATCCCGCCGCTCGTGTCGCCGACCGCCGGCTCGTCGAACAGCGCCGTCATGTCCAGCGGTGGCCGGAAGATCGGCAACTGCTCCCCCAGCTCGCCCATCCAGTCGTGATCGAGGTAGAAGTGCTGCCGGCCCGTCAGCGTGTGCCACGGCTTGAGCCGCTCGGTGTTGATGGTGAACGGCGAGTACCGTCGCCCCCCGGTCTCCGAACCGGACCACTCCGGCGAGGTGTTCACCGGCACCGGACGGGACTGCGTGTCGGCGAAGGTGATTCGCCGTCCCTCGTTCTCCTTCGCGAGGTCG
Organism: Mycobacterium sp. NGS34; assembly: GCF_059812845.1. Classification (NCBI taxonomy): domain Bacteria; kingdom Bacillati; phylum Actinomycetota; class Actinomycetes; order Mycobacteriales; family Mycobacteriaceae; genus Mycobacterium; species Mycobacterium sp. NGS34. The sequence goes on along the minus strand of NZ_JCALDM010000011.1, from coordinate 108,716 downwards.
GCGAGCTCGATGCCGGTGCGCCGCTGCAGCGCCTCGAAGCCCTCGACCGCGAGCCGCCCATTCGTGGTGCCGGACAGCGCGAGGATGGCCTCGGCGGCGTGGATGTCCTTGGCCAGCGACGGCCGCCCGACGGCCATGCCGCTCACCACCGTGCCGTTGACGCCGCGCAGGTATTCGACCTCCGCGTCAGGGTGCGTCGTCACGCCCTTGGTGGTCAGGCCGACGGTTTCCACCATCGGCCCCAGCGCCGCCATCTTCTCCGCGACCGCCGAGTAGTCGCGTTCGACCATGACCAGGCGTGGCATCGTCTTGCCCGGAATGGGTTCGCATTCGCCGGCTTTCCAGTCCAGCACGCGCCCACCCGGCTGGGCGGTGGCGTCGGCGCTGTCGTGCTGCAGCGGCATCGCCACGATGTCTTTGCGCTTGCCGAGGTGCTTGTCGGCCAGCCAGGAGAACCCGCGCGCGATTCGGTGGAATGCCTCGAAGTCCGTCTTGGTCTCCCACGGCGGTGAGATCGCCGGCGAGAAGGCGTGCACGAACGGGTGCATGTCAGTGCTGGACAGGTCGTGCTTTTCGTACCAGGTCGCCGCGGGCAACACGATGTCGGAGAACAGCGTGGTGCTGGTGTTGCGAAAGTCCAGCGACAGCAACAGGTCCAGCTTGCCGATCGGTGCCTCGTCGCGCCAGCGGACCTCTTGCGGGCGTACGGCGTCCTCGTCACGGGCGGCGACGCTGGAGTCGGTGCCGAGCAGGTGTTTGAGGAAGTACTCGTTGCCCTTGGCCGACGAGCCGAGCAGGTTCGACCGCCACACCGTCAGGCAGCGTGGGAAATTCTCCGGCGCGTCCGGGTCCTCGCAGGCGAATTGGAGGTGGCCGGACCTCAGCCCGTCTACGACGTGCGTCGCCGCGTCCTTGCCCAGGCGTTCGGCCTCGTCTGCCAGATCCAGCGGGTTGCGGTTGAACGTCGGATAGCTGGGCATCCAGCCCAGCCGGCTCGCCAGCGCGATGTTGTCGGCCGCCGTCCGGCCCGCGAACCGGCCCTCGGCCGTCGGGGACGCCATCACCTCGGAGGTGAACCGGTCGTAGCGCCACTGATCGGTCGACAGGTACCAGAAGACCGTCCCCTGCATCTGTCGGGCCGGCCGCTGCCAATCCAGCCCGAAAGCCAGTGTGGACCAACCCGTGACCGGTCGGCACTTCTCCTGCCCGACGTAGTGCGCCCAGCCGCCGCCGTTGACACCCTGGCAACCGGTCAGCATCACCAGCGTGAGGAATGAACGATAGATCTGATCGGAGTGGAACCAGTGATTGGTCCCGGCTCCCATCAAGATCATCGACCGGCCACCCGAACGCTCCGCGTTGTCGGCGAATTCGCGCGCGATCCGTTCGGCGGCCTTGGCCGACACCCCGGTGATCGGCTCCTGCCAGGCCGGGGTGTACGGCTGGCTCGCGTCGCCGTAGTGCATGGGCCACTCACCGGGCAGGCCGTCGCGGTACACGCCGTATTGCGCGAGCAACAGGTCAAACACGGTCGTAACCCGCTGCCCGGCAATGGTCTTCGTCGGCACACCGCGGGTCAGCACGCCCGGGCGGGTGCTGTCGAACCGGGGCAGCGTCACGGCGGCCGCATCGCTGTCGGCGCCGTGCAGCGTCAGCAGCGGGTCGACGGCGCGCAGGTCGAGGTTCCAGTTGCCCTCGCCCGATGCGGTGAACCGATGCCCGAGCGAGCCGTTCGGCACCACCGGGTTGGCCTGTGCGTCGAGTAGCACGGTTTTGGACGAGGCGCCTTCGCTCGTGTCGCCGAGGTCGGCTGCCGTGAGGAACTTTCCGGGCAGCCAGGCGCCGTCGCGCTCGGTCAGCGTGACCAGGAAAGGCAGATCGGTGTACTTCTTCACGTAGTCGGAGAAGTAGGGGGTGGTCCGGTCGACGAAGAATTCCTTGAGGATCACGTGGCCCATCGACATCGCCAGCGCGGCGTCGGTTCCGGGCCGTGCCGGCAGCCATTCGTCGGCGAACTTGGTGTTGTCCGCGTAGTCGGGCGAGACCACGATCACCTTTTGGCCGCGATAGCGCGCCTCGGTCATGTAGTGCGCGTCGGGCGTCCGGGTGACCGGGACGTTGGAGCCCCACATGATCAGGTAGCCGGCGTCGAACCAGTCGGCCGATTCGGGGACGTCGGTCTGGTCGCCGAACACCTGCGGCGAGGCCACCGGAAGGTCGGCGTACCAGTCGTAGAACGACAGCATCGACCCGCCGATCAGCGAAATGAACCGTGCTCCAACGGCATGGCTGACCATCGACATCGCCGGTATCGGCGAGAAGCCGGCCACCCGGTCGGGGCCGTACTTCTTGATCGTGTGCACGTGCGCCGCGGCCGCGATCTCCGCGGCCTCCCACCACTCGGCCCGGACAAACCCGCCCTTGCCGCGGGCGGCCTTGTAGCGGGCGGCCTTTTCCGGATCGTCCACGATGTCGGCCCACGCCAGCACGGGGTCGTTGAGTCGCGCCTTGGCTTCGCGGTAGTACTCCAGCAGCACGCCGCGCACGTACGGGTAGCGCACGCGGGCAGGCGAATACGTGTACCACGAAAACGAGGCACCGCGCGGGCAGCCGCGCGGCTCGTATTCGGGCTTGTCGGCGCCGACCGAGGGGTAGTCGGTCTGCTGGGACTCCCAGGTGATGACGCCGTCCTTGACGTAGATCTTCCACGAGCACGAGCCGGTGCAGTTCACGCCGTGCGTCGAGCGCACGACCTTGTCGTGCGCCCAGCGATCCCGGTAGAAGTCGTCCGCCGACCGGCCACCAACCTTGTGTAGCGCGCGGTGATCCGCCGAGATCTCGCCCCGGTGAAAGTATTTGCTGAATCCGAGCAAGGCGTCGGCGGCGGTCTGGCGATTCGCGTTGAGATCGACCATGGCGCCTCCTCTCGAATGGGGCCTATCGCGCGGTCATTTACCGAGCGTAGGGGAGGTTTTTGACCGCTCAAAAGATCGCACCGACGCCCTGGGACGGTTGTGCGCTCGGGTTAACACCGCGGTCATATTCGGCGACGTGAGCCGCGTCGCGATGTTGCCCACGACGAGGAAAACACGCTGCTGGATGGCCCAATCGGCGGAAACCGCTACCGCAGCGAGCCGCCGCGGCGACATAATCCCGGGCTCACAATTTTCGTGCCGTTAACACGCGAATCGCGCGTCCCATCATGCAACCAAGAAATGTTCACCGGCTGCTGGCGCTGACCCGTGACACGTCCGGCGCGGACATAAATGTTCAAGCGAGGGTTAGCCGTGAACTGCGCTGTCGGCACATCGGCCCGCATCGGATTCGCGGGCGACGTGACGGCGGTAAAAGCGCCTACCGTGCAGCCGCTGGTAATGCCATGCGGAGGACGGGAGGAGTCCGCGCCGATGCAGCCAAAAGCCTTCCGGCGGTTGCGCTTTCGGTGCGCAACGGCCCACGTCGATATCAGCGACGACGACGCCCTCACCCTGGTGTTTGTCACGGCTGGCGAGTACCACGCCGTCGCCGCCGACAATCATGGTTCCACCCTCGAAGCGACCGCTGTAATCGATTGGCAGCCAAGGCATCCGGCATCGCAGTGCGCCGGCGTGTGCGGCGTGCAGCACTGGCGCGCCGACGTAGCCGGCGAAGGACTCGGCTGCTCGCCGGGCGGTTGCGGAGTTGCGGGTTTCCATCCAGCGGAAGACGGCCGACGGGTGCCAGTCCGGAACCGACCACCAGCCCGATCCCGTCATCGCCAGGTCAATGCGCCCGCGGAGCCGGTGCACCGTCTGCGTGCGCATGAGCTCCCAGCACATGGCGACGCCCACCGTGAGCGCGCCGGCCGGGATCACGCCGTCGTCGCGGCCGCCGATGTAGAACGAGTTCTCCCACATGGTGGGCAGGTCCTTGTCGTGCCGACCCACCACGCCCTCCGCCGTCACCAGCAGGTAGGCGTTGCGCACGTGCCCGTCGGTGTCCCTGGCCAAGAACGACCCGCCGATCATGGCGCCGTGGCGTCGGGCCAGGCTCAGCAACAGGTCGGTGGCCTGGCCGTTTGGCGGTAGCGCGGCATCGGCGAGTTCCGGCAGAAAGCCGATGCCGGTGGTGAAGAACTCCGGCAGGGCGATCACTGTTGCGCCGGCGGCTGCGGCTTCATCGACCAGGCGCTCGACCGCGGCGAGGTTGGCGCCGACGTCGGCGAGGACGGCGTCCAACTGGACGGCTGCCGCGCGCAGAGTCATGTCCATATGTCGATGCTCACCCGACGGGCGGTATCTCGGCAAGGACAAGGCCACGACAATATCGGCCAGGTCTCACCGATCATCGCGCGGACGTAGTCCCTCGACGTCGTGGCGTGCGGTGTGCTGCTTGGACGTCGGCGTTGGCCAGGGTTTGCGCCTGAGCGGCGAGCGTCGACGCCCGGTTGGCGTAGGCAATCGCGTCGGGTTCGTTCGTTGCTTCGTTGCCGTGCGCTGCTTCCAGATGCTGTCTCGCCTCTTCGAACCGGCGCTGGGCCTCGATACCGATGCTCTGGCGATGCCGGGCCACATAATCGGAGATTTGACGCAATCTGTCGTCCGCGGTGGACAACGCGTGTGCCGGCGAGCGCGCTTCGAGGCTCACCTGACCGCCGCCACGCGCGGCGCGCCGCCGCCGACGACGACGCCGATAGAGCACGAAAACGACCACCAGCAGCACGACGACCGCGACGACGACGGCGATCGCGATCGCGATGGGCACCCAGCTGCGCTTCGGCGAGGTGGCCGGGCTTGCCGATTTGTCCAGCCCGTCGGCCGCGGCGACCGCGGCGATGCTCCACTCCTTGGCATTGACCGCCGGATCAATTTGGTTGCTGCGCAGCGCGTTTAGGTCCGCCACCGGCAGACCCGGCACGTCGAACAGGTAGAGCTTGGTGTTCGTGGCCACGGCCAGCAGCGCGTCGTGGTCGCCCATGCCGGTGGCGCTGCGGGTCTGGTTCGCCCAGTTGTCGGCCCTGATCCTGGAGAAGTTGTCGACGTAGACCACCCACAGCTGGATGTGCCGGTCGCGGTAGAGCCGGTCGATGGCCGAGCTGACCGCCGCGCGGCCCGAGTCGCTCAGCGCCCCGGTGTTGTCGGTGATGTGGTCGGTGAGCTTGGACGGCGGTTGGGCGGCGGCGGGCGCTGCCCACAGCAGCCCCGCTGTGAGGATCGTCAGGAGCACATTGAAGAGGCGAACAGCGCGCATAGGGGTAATCTATGCCGTCGATTCATGGTCAGGCGACGGACCTCACGAGCCAATGCAGATCACTGTGCAACTGGGAAGCTGATCGCCGGTCCCCGGCCGATTGAGGTCGACCAGCGGCGTCTGTGCCAGCGGATCAGTGGATTGCAAACCGTGCACGTTGAGCGGCAGCCCCGGACCCAGCCCCTCCGGGTTCTCCAGATGCAAGTCGCCGAGTGGCGGCGCTGGGCCGGTCAGCGACGGCAGGTCCACCGGAACCACGCCGGTGGCATACGCCGCGGCCCAGCCAAGCACATTCTGGGCATACGACATCGAGTTGTTGTAGCGCAGGATCGCCGCCAACACCTGGGACGGCTCTCGCAAGTTCAGGCCACCGCTACACAGATAGCGAGCGGCCGCCAGCGTCGAGTCGTACAGGTTCTGTGGATCGGCCACCCCGTCGCCGTCGCCGTCGGAGGCGTACCGCGCCCAGGTAGCGGGTAGGAACTGCATCGGACCCACTGCGCGCGCGTAGCTGACGCGACCAACCAGATCGGTTTCCGCGATGATCTCGTTCCCAGGCAGCGTGCCGTCCAGGGCGGGGCCGTAAATCGGTTGGACGACCGTGCCACGGCCGTCCGTCGCACCGCCGTTGGCGTGTCCAGATTCGATGCGCCCGATGCCGGCCAATAGACTCCAGCCGATCCCGCAGCCGGGATCGGAGCGGGCCATCATTTGCTCGGCGTTACGGTAGGCGGCCAGCGCCATCGACGGAATACCCAAGGCGCCAGGCGAATTCACAACGGCGGTCGGCGGGGGAACCGACACCGTCGCCTCCGCAACATGGAACGCGCTGGGCTGACCCACCATTGCGATCACCTGCGGCCCCGATGAATCACCGGAGGCGCGTGCCACCGCGGCCACCGCAGTGATCATCACACCGCGCGGTGCCGGGGTAGGCATGGGCAATCGAGGATTCGTGGCGCTCACGGCGCTCGCGAATACCATCGGAACGATGATGGCGACACCAAATGCCCGGCCTCGCGCCCCGTGGATTTCCCTGTGGCGTCCCGTCGCACGGCCGAGGCGGTCCACGAACCGACCGAGCAGCGCGGCGAACGACTTGTTTAGCACGCGGGATCCTTAGTCAGACCTCGGCGCCACTACCGATAGTCAGCCAGGATGCTTTCGGTGGGCGCCTCGTCGGCGCGGTGGCGTCCGTCGCCGTTCTCGTCGGCGAGCTCGAGTTCCGGATACTGGCGGGCGCCTTCCAGGTCGTCGAGGATGGCCGCCTGGGCCTTGGTGGGCAGCGTGTGCAACATCTCGCGGACCCGGGCCTGACGCCGCGCGATGCCCTTGCGCTCGGGCATGCCCGGCGTCGCGGTGATCTGCGGGGGCACCCCCTCGATCTCGTCGACTCCACCGTCACGGTGCCCGGCTTCCAGGTGAGCCTGTTCCTCGGCGATGGTGGCCTCGTCCTTTTCCTCGGACATGCCGATCGGCCCGATGCGCCGGCCGTTGAGGAACTGCCGCACGACGGGCTCGTCGCTGGTCAGCAGCACTTCGCGCGGCCCGAACATGACCAGCTTGCGCCGGAACAACATGCCCATGTTGTCCGGCACGGTCCGGGCGATGTTGATGTTGTGCGTGACGATCAGGATGGTCGCGTCGGTCTGGGCGTTGATGTCGAGGATCAGCTGGCTCAGATACGCGGTGCGAACCGGGTCCAGACCGGAGTCGGGCTCGTCGCACAGGATGATCTGCGGGTCGAGAACCAACGAGCGGGCCAGGCCGGCGCGCTTGCGCATACCACCGGAGATCTCGCCGGGCATCTTCTTCTCGTCGCCGCCGAGGCCCACCAGGGTCAGCTTCTCCATGACGATGTCACGGATCTCGCTTTCGCTCTTCTTGGTGTGCTCGCGCAGCGGGAACGCGGTGTTGTCGAAGATGTTCATCGAACCGAACAGCGCGCCGTCCTGGAACATGACGCCGAACAGCGTGCGGATCTCGTAGAGCTGCATCGCCGAGCACTTGAGGATGTCGGTGCCGTCGATCATGATCGAGCCGCGCTCCGGGCGCAGCAGACCGATGAGGGATTTCAGGAACACCGATTTGCCGGTACCCGACGGTCCCAGGAGGACGCTGACCTCCCCCGGCGGGATGTCCAACGTGACGTCTTCCCAGATCCGCTGGGATCCGAAGGACTTGGTAAGACCCTCAACCTTGATAGCCGTACCCATGCGAATTCCTCCCGTTAAGGCGCACCTACGCCGTTGACGTCCGTGTGACATTTGCTGACCGGAAAGGCGACGAGAATCGTGGAGCCATGCGCAGCTAACGGTGCCGTCGCAGACTCCGCGGTCGCGGCCCGGGCCTGCGCCGCGTTCCACACGCACAGGCCGAACACCAGTAGAAGGATGGCGCGCAGGACGGTTCTTCTTCGGGCTCTCATCCTGCACTCCAAGACATGCGTCACCCGCGCGCCAGACCCGGCGACTGATACGCCCGTCGCCCAAGTCCGCCCTGCGGCCCATCCAACGTGATATTCATGACCCCCCCGGGTCGAGCGACGCAGATCGGCGCGGCTCGATGTGATCGCCGACACTACCCACTTTTTAACTAAGATTCAATACCTGGCTTCGATCGACGAGCCGATGCACCTCGTTGCAGATTGGCTGACGGGTCGACCGTTGAAACGGACGTGGCCGCCACTCCGACGCCCCCTCTTGCACTGAAATCGGGCCGCGGACCGCCCCTACGATATCCTTTAACGGTGCCTATAAAATCTGCCGAGGCGTCCAAAAGCGGAGCTATGACCGATAGCGAATCCAAATCCGCCCGCACCCGAGCCCGCATCCTAGATGCGGCAGCGCACGTCCTGAGCGCGAAAGGGTTTGCCGGGACGAGGCTCTCGGATGTCGCCGAACACGCCGAGATACAGGCACCGGCGATCTACTACTACTTCGCGTCCCGCGAAGAGCTCATCGAAGAGGTCATGTACTGCGGCGTCGCCGAACTGCGCAAACACGTACAGGAGGCCCTCAACGATCTGCCGCCGGAAACCTCGCCGCTGGATCGGATCATGACCGCGGTGGAAGCCCACCTGCGGCACGAGCTCGAGATCTCCGACTACGCCACCGCCTCGATCCGCAACTCCGGACAGATCCCACAGCACCTGCGCACCCGACAGCTCAAAGAGGAAACCAGCTATGGACGGGTGTGGCGCCGACTATTCGAGAATGCGATGGCCGACGGGGAGATCAGGGCCGACCTTGACCCCCGCTACGCGCAGCTGTTGGTCCTCGGAGCGCTGAACTGGGCGGCCGAGTGGCGCGACCCACGCCGCGACTCCGTCGACGGCATCGTCTCCAACGCCCAATCCCTGGTCCGCAACGGCCTGTCCGCGCGTCCCGAATCCCGCTCCCGCGGCACCAGGAAGGCGCGCACAGCGGCTACCAAACGCTGACACCGGGCCTCCACCTCGGAGCGGGTGGCTGAGATTTTTGATTCTGTGTTAAATTCTTCCGGTGACTGAAGCTTATATTGTTGATGCGGTTCGCACGGCGGTCGGCAAGCGCGGCGGTGGATTCGCCCAGGAGCACCCGGCCGACATGGCCGCCAGTGTCATTCGGACCGTCGTCAATCGACACGACCTGGATCCCGAAGCCATCGACGACGTGATCCTCGGTTGCCTGGACAACATCGGTTCGCAGGCGGGGGATATCGCGCGCACGGCGGCGCTGGCGGCCGGCCTGCCCGAATCGGTTCCCGGCGTGACTATCGATCGACAGTGCGGATCGGCGCAACAGGCAGTACATTTCGCCGCGCAAGCGGTGATGAGCGGCACTTCCGACCTGATCGTCGCGGGCGGAGTGCAAAAGATGAGCCAGTACCCGATTTTGAGTGCGTTCGCCGCGGGCGAGCCGTTTGGGGCCGGCGATCCGTGGACTGGATGCCGCGGCTGGGAGGCCCGGTACGGCACCCAGGAGATCTCCCAATTCCGCGGGGCGGAGATGATCGCCAGCCAGTGGAACCTCACCCGGCAGGACAATGAGAACTTCGCGCTGAGCAGCCACCAACGCGCTCTGGCCGCAATCGCCGAAGGCCGATTCGAGCGGGAAATCATCGCTCACGCGGATGTCACCGTGGACGAGGGGCCGCGACCGGACACCTCGTTGGAAAAGATGGCCAAGCTGCCCACCCTGGTCGAGGGTGGGGTATTGACCGCGGCCGTGGCAAGCCAAATCTCCGACGGCGCCGCGGCGCTGCTGATCGCATCACAGGACGCGGTCGACCGATTCGGGCTGACACCCCGCGCGCGCATCCATCACATGTCGGTGCGCGGCGCCGATCCGGTAATGATGCTGACCGCCCCTATCCCGGCCACCCGGCACGCACTCAAGCGAACCGGGTTGACGATCGACGACATCGACCTGGTGGAAATCAATGAGGCATTCGCGCCCGTAGTGCTCGCCTGGCAGGCGGAGCTCGAAGCCGACCCCGCGCTCGTCAACGTCAACGGCGGGGCAATAGCCCTGGGACACCCAATCGGGTGCACCGGTGCGCGCTTGATGACCTCGCTGCTACACGAACTGGAACGCACCGGCGGCCGTTACGGCCTGCAGACCATGTGCGAGGGCGGCGGACAGGCCAACGTCACGATCATCGAGAGGCTCTGACCGGTGCGCCGGGCGCTCTATGGCCCCGACCACGAGGCATACCGCGACACGGTTCGCGAGTTCCTGGCTCGCGAAGTTGTTCCGCACCAACAAGAGTGGGATCACAACCACCGGATCGACCGTGAAGTGTTCGCCCACGCCGCCAAGGCCGGAATCTACGCACTCGAAATCGACGAGCGCTACGGCGGTGCCGGCGAACACGACTACCGCTACCGGATGGTGGTCTGCGAGGAGATCGCCAAAGTCAACGCGCTGTCGTTCGGCCTGACCGTCAGCCTGCAGGACGACCTGGTGCTGCACTACCTCCTGGATCTCACCAACGAGGAGCAGAAACAGCGATGGCTTCCCGGCATCGCCTCCGGCCAACTGATCGGTGCCCTCGCGATGACCGAACCGGGAGCCGGCAGCGATCTCAGGGGGATCCGCACCAGCGCTCGCCGCGACGGCGACAGGTGGATCCTCAACGGCCAGAAGACGTTCATTTCCAGTGGCCTGATGGCCGACCTCGTCGTCGTCGCCGCACGCACCGACCAGGAGGGCGGCTCACGCGGGTTCAGCTTATTCGTGGTGGAACGCGACACACCGGGATTCCGGCGCGGGCGCCAGCTCGACAAGATCGGGCTGCCCGGGCAAGACACGGCCGAATTGTTCTTCGATGACGCAGCGGTTGCGGCCGAGAACCTCTTGGGAGAAGAAGGCCGCGGCCTGCAGTATCTGATGAGCCACCTGCCGCGCGAGAGACTTGGTGTCACCGCTCAGGCGATCGCGACCACGCGCGCGATCTTCGGCCAGACGGTCGAGTACTGCCAGCAGCGCAACGCATTCGGCCAGCCGTTGACCGCGCTGCAACACATCCGTTTCGAACTCGCCGAGATGGCCACCGAGCTCGATGTCACCGAGGCATACGTCGACAAATCGGTTGAGGCTTTCAACGCAGGCGAACTCTCCCCCGTCGATGCCGCGAAGGGCAAGTGGTACGTCAGCGAGCTGCAGCGCCGGCTCCTGGATCGCTGCCTGCAACTTCACGGCGGCTACGGATATATGGTCGAATACCCGGTCGCCCGAGCGTATCTCGACACCCGCGCCCAAACGATCTACGGCGGCACGACAGAGATCATGAAGGAGCTCATCGGCCGGGAGATTGCCGCTTCGAACCTGACTTCTGCTCGCAATGAATATTGATTCTCGACTTTAATTTAATATACATTAGCTATGGGCGCTGCGAGCCCAAGACTTGCCGTGGCGGGGTGTGTCCATCCCCCGCCCCGGCATTCTTTATCGGGCTGGTCGCCGCAGTGCCCTGGTCATCAGCGAGCTAATTAATCTGTGATAAAAATTCCCACTGCTGGCCCGCTCCACACGGGTTTGCGCTGCGCCAGTGCGCGCGGTCCCACATCGAATGTTGAATAGAAATTTCGTCGCCATAAGGCGGCGTCGTCGGCTTCACTGGCTAGAATCATTCAATGACCAGGCGGACCGATGTGGCTGCTGTGACGGGTCCGGCTTCCACGGAAACCGCCGAGCCGAAATCGGCACAGACACGGCGGCGGATCCTCGACGCAGCCGCCCATGTGCTGAGCGTCAAGGGCTATGCGGGATTGCGCCTCAATGACGTCGCGGCACACGCTGAACTGCAGGCACCGGCGATCTATTACTACTATCCGTCGCGAGATGACCTCATTGAGGAGGTGATGTGGGCCGGCATCGCCGACATGCGAGAGCATGTCATCGCCGTGCTCGACGGCTTGCCCTCCGAGGTCTCGGCGCTGGATCGCCTGCTCGCCGCCGTCGAGGCGCATCTACGACACGAGCTCGCGATATCCGACTACACGACCGCGGCCATCCGCAATGCGGGTCAAGTGCCGCCGAGGATCCGAGAGCGACAAATCCTCGAGGAGCAGCGCTACGGCGAAGTGTGGCGACGGCTGATCAACGACATGGCGCGCTCGGGCCAGCTGCGCACCGACCTCGACCTGTACCTGGCGCAGATGTTGGTCTTGGGCGCTTTGAATTGGGCAGTCGAGTGGTGGGACCCCCGACGCGGTCCCCTGGAAACCGTGGTGGCCAACGCTCAGTCGTTCGTGCGGTACGGATTGGCGGAGCCCACGACCGGTTAGCCCGCGAGGATTTTTTCCACCACTAGCGCCGCCGTCTCCGCGCACGCCGTGGTGCCCCCGTTGGCGTATTCCTTGACCGCGTCACCGACGTTCCAGAGACCCGCGAAGGGCGTGTCGTGCGGCAGATCGAAGCCCGCCACCGCGCGTTGGGGCGGCCAGTCGTCGCGAGTGACCGCAACGCTCAATATCCGTGCCTGCTCATCGAATCCGTCGATGTTGTCGCGCAGATCCTCGAGCAGTAGCTCGGTTTCGACGGCATCGTCGAAGTCCCCGATGGACGGCTTGGGCACCGACGTCCCGACGTAGAGGTGCCAACCCGGGGGCGCCATCTCCGGGCAGGTATCGGTGAAATTCGCGATGTAGGCGAGGCGTCGCGATGTCGCGAAGCTCAGCATGCCGGGAACATCCACGAGGCGGTCGCGGCTCGCGAAGTTCACCGAGATCATCGCGGTCGGGCGGTCGCCCTTTTTGACCAGATCCTGGTAGTCGGCGGGCACATTTTCCTCGCCGAGCAGCTTGACGGTGGCGGCAGGACCGACATCGCTGACCACCACCGGTGTTGTGACACCGACCTTTTCGCCGGCACGGCTCACCTCTATGCCGGTGACCCTGCCGCCGTCCGAGACGATCCTGGTGGCCGCCGTGGATAGCCACACCTCACCGCCGTGCGATTCGACGACGCCGGCCAGACCACGCCACAGCCCGATGGTGCCTTCGGGGTGAAAGCCGAACCGCTTGAACGCGCTCTTGCGGGTGAAGTAGGTGAGGAACACCCGCGCTGGAAGGTCCTCGGAGCCGACGGCGAAGATGGATGCGCACATGTTGCGGAAAATGCCGTGCACGCGTTCGTTTTTGGTGTAGCGAGAAACCCACTCGGCGGTGCTGATCTGGTCCTCGGGGAGCCCGGAGTCGCTTCGGGCGGCACCGATCCCGGCGACGAGTTTGGCGCCCTGGCGGGTCAGCTTGCTCAGCAGGAAACCCCACCCACCGCCCGTCACGTCGACGTTCTTGCCGCCAATCCGGTACAGCAGCGCGGGTTTCGGTTCGCGGATTTCGAACGGAGCGCCCACCTCGTCACACGTCTGCTGCGTGATACCGCCGACTTCGATCACGATGGCGCCGGTGTTGACTTTGAAGCCGTCGATGTCGTCCGTGGACGCGCGCCCACCGACCTTGTCGAGTCGCTCCACCACAAGCGTGCGATATCCGTTGGTGGCCAGCCGGGCGGCCGTGAAGAGGCCGCCGGCGCCGGCGCCGATGACAACTGCGTCGAATTGCGTTCCTGGCATGGACGTTTCCCTTTCAAACGGGTCGGGGCCTAGTAGGAGCGGGGCAGTCCCAGCGAGGTTTGGGCGATGAAGTTCAGCACCATTTCCCGACTCACCGGCGCGGTGCGCATCAGCCGGGTGACGAACCACAGTTCCGCCAGCCCGTACTCGTGGGACAGGCCGTTGCCGCCGTGCGTCTGAATGGCCTGGTCGAGAGCCTTCAACGCCGCTTCGGAGGCGGCGAGCTTGGCGATGTTGGCGGCCTCGCCCGCCGGCTCACCCGCGTCGAAGAGCTCGGCGCTGCGCGCGGTTGCCATCCGCCCCAGCTCGATCGCGACGTGGCATTCGGCCAGTGGGTGGGCGATGCCCTGATGCGCGCCGATGGGTGTCGACCACACGTGCCGCTGCGTCGCGTAGTCCACGGCTTTGCCGATCGCATAGCGCCCGATCCCGCTGGACAGCGCCCCGACCAGGATCCGTTCCGGGTTTAACCCGTCGAAGACCTGCCGCAGGCCGTTGCCGGCGACCCCGATGAGCGCGTCCTCGCCGACCGCGACGTCATCGAGGTACACGGTGAACTGCTTGTCCGGCGACACGATCGACGTGTCAATGGGCGCAAAGGTCAATCCTGGACTGGCGGTCGGGACGGCGAACAGGGAGAGCCGGCTGCGCTCCGCGGTCGAATGCTCGGCGTCGCGGGTCACCAGCAGTATCGCGTCGGCCTGGTCCACGGCGGAGATGTAGTACTTGGAACCGGAGATCGTCCACCCGGTGTCGGTGCGCCGCGCGGTGGTTTTGACGTTGTGGCTGTTGGATCCGGCGTCGGGTTCGGTCAAGCCGAATGCCATCTTCTTGCTCCCGTCCGCGATCGACGGAAGCCATCGACGCTTCATTTCTTCCGACGCGTGACGCGCCAGGATGCTGCCGCAAATAGCCGGCGAAATGACCCAGATCAGCAACGGCATCCCATGCGCGGCAAGCTCTTCCACGACGACGACCGCTTCTCCCATCCCTCCCCCGCCGCCTCCGAAGTCCTCGGGGAGGTGCAGGCCGAGCAGACCGGCGGCGCCGAGGTCCTGCCACAACTCGTCGATCCCGCCGCCCGAGCGCCCCCGCTCCAGGAAGTACTCGGACCCGTATCGCTTGGCGATGCCCGCGACGCTTTCGCGGATCGCCTTGTGCTCGGGAGAATCGTTGATCAGTCCCATGTCCTTACCTTCCGGTGAAGCGGGGCACGCGCTTGGATTTGAACGCCGAAAGCGCTTCTGCTGCGTCGGCGGTGTCGCCAGTGGCCTTCAGCGCCTCGGTTTCCGACTGCAGTTGGGTTGCGAGGTCGCTGTGCCATGAATCGCGCAGCAGAGCGCGCATGCGGGCGAACGCGCGGGTTGGCCCGCGCGCCAGGTCGGTGGCCAGCGCCAGCGCCCGCGGCCTCAGCTCTTCGGCGGGCACGATCTCGTTGATCATCCCCAACTCCAAGGCCTCGGTTGCCTCGATGGGCCTGTTCCGCAGGTACGCCTCGGCGGCCCGGCGCGCACCGACGAGCCGCGGTAGGTGCCAGGTGCCGCCGCCGTCGCCCGAAAGGCCCAGCGCGGCAAACGCCGTGACGAACTTGGTGCCCTCGGCCGCCAGCACCAGGTCGGCCGCGTAGACGAAGCCCAGCCCGCCGCCGGCGACGGCACCGTGGGCGGCAGTCACGATCGGCGCGTCGATCCCGTCGAGCACGCGAAACGCTTCATGAAATGGCGTGACCATGCCCTGCAACACCTCGCCCAATGGCGTGGAGTCGTCGGACAGGAAAGAATCGATGTCGCCGCCGACGGACAAGGACGGCCCGTCACCGCAGATGAGGACGGCGCGCACGGACCGATCGTCCGCGATCCGGCGGGCCACGACGAGCGACTCCGCAGCCATCCGGGGGTCAATCGCGTTGCGGGCGTCGGGCCGGCTCAGGCAGACGGTCGCCACACCGTCGACCACGGCGTAGTCGATCGTTTCCAACCGGCCCTGCTCATCGAGCGCTTCGATCCATGCCGCGCTGTCGGTCAGCTGATCCAGCGACGTGAGGCGGCCGTCGTCGGCGAAGCCGATCACATGGTGGAACGCCGCGTCGAGCTTCCTGCCGGACCGGCGGGCTGCGCCGCGATAGCGGCCGACGACGAGCAAGCGGCCGTCGTCGAGGGCGTGGAATTCGTCGGGATAGGCCTGGACGTCATAGTGGCGCCCGAGCTCCCACCACACCTCGCGCCGCATCGCGTCCGGCCCGACGTGCTCGCCGCCCACGCCGAGCGGCAGACCCGTCGTGGCATGGCCGACGAAATCGGGATGTAGCAGCTTTCCGAGTGTTTCCCGGTCGCCGGCGGCTAACGCGCGGTAAAGGTCTCGAACGGCGGCGACCTGCGCGTCGCGGGTCGCTGAGTCGACGTCGACCACAGCACGCCCCTCTCATCCGATGACCGACACAACTGAGCAGGTATTTAATTTTGATTCGATAAAGATCTCAGCAGCTGAAAACCAGTCCTGTTGACAGGCTAGCATATTTTTCTACTGTGCGTTAAATTCACGTGAGCATCGCAACGACGATCTGACGGCCGGAGGAACTGTGACAACGACGACACGACGCGCAGCGCTGCCGAGTGCCCAGAACACGAGCAGCGACTACATGACCCTTCGCCTCGGCTTATGGTCCGTATGCGTTTACGCGGGCCTGGGTCTGCTCGGCTTCGCGGTATTCGCGGGCTTTTGGCCGCCCCCTGGGCAAGACCTCGACGCGTCGGCGATCTCGCGGTTCTTCCAGATCCACCACACGGGCATCCAGGTGGGGATGCTGCTGATGGTTGTCGGCGCGCCCTGCTACTACACGTGGAGTGCGGCCATCTCCAAGATCATCGGCCGCATGGAGGGCCCCATGGGCATCCTGTCGACGACGGAACTGCTTGGCGGACTGATGACGGGTGTCGTCACCGCCGTGCCGGCGGTGGTGTGGCAGACCGCTGCGTTCCGAGCCGAAGCCCGCTCGGTGGAGACCGTACAGACGTTGTACGACCTCGGATGGCTGTTCTTCGACCTCACTTTTGTGTTTTCCCTGCTGCAGAGCGTGGCACTCGGCATCGCCATCCTGCTCGACCGCCGCACCCAGCCCCTCTTTCCGCGCTGGGTCGGCTATGTGTGCTTCTTGACCGCGGCACTCTACGTTCCGCTCAGCCTGGTGCCATTCGTGCGAACCGGCCCATTCGCCTGGCATGGACTGCTCAACTTCTGGGCGGTGTTCGTCATGTTCTTCGTGCTCATCGTCATCGTGACGCCATACGCCTTCCGCGCGCTGCGCCGCCTGGAGGCAGAAGAGCGGGCCTAGGTTGGTGTCGGATGGCTTTGAGCACGCAGAACGCGGGTTAGCCCGGCAACAGGTAGGTCGGCAGATGTGCCGTCGACGCTCCGACGATGCCTAACCAGTTGAACGGCAGGTGATAAATCAATATGGTTGCCGCGCAGCAGAATCCGATCGCCGCCAGGGTGCGTATCATCGGCTGGAATGCTGGGCGCCAGCGATCGAAACCTCGCTCGACTGGCGACAGACCGTCTGGCGACTGGACGGCCTGCAGCCGCATCCACGTGTAGAGCAGACCCAGCGCTGCCACCAGAAACGACTCGTACAGCGGAAATTGGAACTGGCTTCCCGCCCAAAGCGTCAGTGGCCCGTAGGTGCGCGCGTAGGCGTAGCCGTGCGTCAATCGGATCGCCAGATTCTCCACCACGAAGTCGAAACCAAACTCACCGATGAACACGATTGCCAGCAACGACACATTGGAGAGCCGAGGCCAACGGGATCGCAAGGCGAAATAGGCTGGACAGCCCACGATGGCCACACCGGCGCAGAAATACACATACATCGGCGGGCCCCACAGCAGCGACTCCGCGTAGCCCGACGACGCGGCCGGATTGTGAAAGGGCAGAAACGCGGTCCAAACACCCATGTTGACGTTATGCGCGTTCCACGCGAACAGATACGTGTAGCAGTTCAGGAACGCGTCGGCGACGAAGGCCGCCATTCCGCCGAGGACGAACTTGCCGTCCAGGCTCAAGGCGCCGGTTCGGTGCCACGGCTTGATCACACAGGACCAGACCAGAAAGCCCAGCAATGCGACACTGATCCCTTCAAAGACCCTCAGCGCCACCAGATTCCACACAGGCATGCGGTCGGGGCCGAGCAGAGGCGCGGGCCCGAAATCACTGGAAGCGATCCATCGCACCAGCGCCTGGGCGGCGATTACCAGCCAGACAACGGCGATTACGGCCCATACGGTGACCCCGCCCGAGCGGGACAGCTCTGTTGTAGTCCTGCCCCGCGGGGGGTCGCTCCGGTGGAGCGTCGATTCCGACACCGCGACCATCACCTCCCGAACTTTGAATAAAGATTAAACACCTAGATCTTCCAGGCCCGCAATCATCTCGGGGCCGCAGTCAACTCGTCGGCCGACCTCGGGCGTCCGCGGCGACCTCCGCGTGGTGACATCGACGGCCCGCCCGACGCGCCCCTCGTCTCGCTGCGCCGCCACGGTGTTGGCCCGGACGCTCGAGGGACGCCGCATCGACTTGCGGTGGCGGCCGGATAGGTCCGAGTATCTAACGATCGTTTACACTCCCACACCTGCTTTGCCGGTGGCGAACGCCACATAAGTACGCATCCGACCCCTTGCGAATGAGCTCTATCGTGCAGTTTCGCCACGAAAGCTGCGGTTAAGAGTCATGCGGCCCGGGCCCTCGCGAGAGGCGTAAGGCCACAGATCTTACGCAGCTTGCGGTGTAAGTGGTCGTTTACAATTGAGCGCTTCGACGCTAACATCGCCCATATCGCAGCCCTTGCGTAGGCGATCTTGCTAAGAGATGAGGACCAGGAGCAGAACATGAGCTACTCCATTCCCGACACGGTGACCACCAAGGGGCCGTTCCAACCGATGCGCTTCGAGGCCACCGTCGAGGAGTGCATCGTCACCCATGGTGAGATCCCCAAGGACCTCGCCGGCGGTATCTACCGCACCGGACCGTGCTGGAAGCGGCCGACCAAGCAGGGGACGACTCCGTTGCTGGCGATGGACGGCATGGTGCAGGGTCTGGTCTTCGAGAACGGCCGGGCCGATTTCCGCAACCGCTGGGTGCGCACGCCGAAGTATGTGTTGGAAGACAAATATGGCCGCGGCATGTTCGACTACTCGGACGGCGGGTTCGGCGATTACCGTGACTACGGCTACGGCGAGGTGGTGCGCACCACGGAGAACGCGCACACGCCGCAGGGCACCGCGAGCATCAACATCTTCCCGTTCGCCGGCGAGCTGGTCGTCTCCGGCGAGTTGGGCGCTCCGCCGCAGACGATCGATCCGATCACATTGGAGACCAAGGGCATCGTGGACTGGGCGCCGGCGCTGTCCAGGGGCCCGCACGAGCCCGTGTGCTTCGGGGATGGCACGTTCTGCGCTCACCCGAAGTGGGACGAGGACACCGGCATCCTCTATGGCTGGTCATACAGCGACACGGCACCCTACGTGTCGATGAAGTATGTCCACCCCGACGGCACTGTGGAATCGCGTGACCTGTGGGACGCCCCGTATAACACAGTGGCACACGATATTTGGCTGACGCCGGAATGGGTTGTCATGCCGTTCCAGCCGTTCATCATCGACCTGAAGCGCAATCGTAAGGGGTACGCCGTCTTCGGCTGGGAGCCCGAGCTACCCATCACCATCGCACTGATCCCCCGGCACAACCTGCAGGGTGAGATCCGTTGGATACAAACTGATCTGCCCGCCCAATATGTCATGCACACCATGACGGCCAACGTCAAGGGTGATCAGCTCATCCTCGACGCGCCGATCTTCAACACGCCGCCGTTCCCGATGGAGCAGGAGTTCAACGAAGGCGATCAAGCCGCGCTGTTCTTCAGCAACGCCGCCAGCTACCTGGGCCGGTGGACCGTCAACCTCACGACCGGCGACACCAAGGCCGAGCAGCTCTCGGAGCTGCCGTCCGAGATATGCAAGGTCGACCAGCGCTTCTACGGCAAAGGCCACCGCTACGGCTTCCAGATCGGCGGCCAGCCCAAGAAACGCGGCATGCGCATGGACAGCCTCATCCGCAACGACGTCGACAAGGTGACCGAGCAGATCTACCAGATCCGGGGCCAGGGCGATCTGGCCGCGGTGCTCGAAGCCTCATTCGCGCCGCGAACGACGAGCGCCCCCGAGGGCGACGGCTACATCATCGTGCCGGTGTCGTGGTGGGGTGAGCACCGCGGTGAATTCCAGATCTTCGACACCGACGACATCACCGCCGGCCCGATCTGCAAGATCGAGCTTCCCTTCCACATGGGCTGGACGCCCCACGGCCACTGGATGGACTTCCGCTAAACGCGCCTCAACTCCAGTCGACCCGGGGTAACAGCACCGACTGATCGGCCGGTGTCACTATTCCAGGCGCGCAACGACATACCTCGGGAATCGAATTCACCGCGCGCGCTGCCGTCGCCATCAACCCGCCCATGATTGCCAGATCCTGGGGGCCCCGCGGCTTTGCCAAGGGGCCCCGGAAAGATTCGTTGCGCGTCCGCGTCGCCCACTGCACCTGCATGTCGGGCTCGCCGGTGATCGCGAGTCGGTAGCCGCCCTCGCCGGGCGCCGGATCCCAGTGCTCCGGGTACTCGCCCAGCCAGTAGCAGCCGGCCTGCGTGATCCGGCGCTTGCCCCCGATGCAACCGTCGAGGTTGAACCGGATCGCCGACACCGTTCCAGCCTTCAGGCTGAACAGCGGAGCCTGCACGTCGCGAGTGGAAAGAGCGAACTCCTGGTCCCACCGCACCTCGTCGAACTCGACGCCAAACCAATGCGCGGTCAGGTGCAACGCGGGTCCGAACAGGTACTCGAAAAGCGGTCGCAGATCGTGAGATTCGGCCTGCTCGGGGGTCAGCCCGTAACCGAAGTAACCGAAAACCTCGGGATCCTCATAGGTCTCGAAGTTGTACATCTCGCACAAGTAGGTCGACTCGATGCGCTGGCACATGCTGGCCAGCGCCGCGAGCACCGTCTGGCTGCCACTGGCGTTGATTCCGGTCGGGTAATACGACGCCCTCCCCTCCCGGCACGCCCTCTCCAATCGGTCGACAAGGGCGGGTCCATGCGATTGCGGGTAGTTCATCGACGCCTGGACGCCCACGACGTTCTTGCCGGTCGCGAGCATCGATGCGATGTCGTCGACGAGTTCGGCCGGTTGCCGCCGCAGATCCGTGGCG
Organism: Mycobacterium sp. NGS34; assembly: GCF_059812845.1. Classification (NCBI taxonomy): domain Bacteria; kingdom Bacillati; phylum Actinomycetota; class Actinomycetes; order Mycobacteriales; family Mycobacteriaceae; genus Mycobacterium; species Mycobacterium sp. NGS34. The sequence continues at coordinate 88,171 of NZ_JCALDM010000011.1, read as the reverse complement.
GTGTAGACCACGCAGTCGGCGGGAATCGCCAGCGCCTCCTCGATGTCTGCCGTGGCGGCTACCCCGGTGTCGGCGTAACCGCAGAACTCACCGGCGTCCATCCCCGCCTTGTCCTTGCTGTGCACCCAAAGGCCGCTCAACTCCAGATCCGGGTGATCGATGATGCCCTTCAGCGTCTGCTTCCCGACGAGACCGGGCGCCCACTGGATGACACGATATTTCTCCGACATCTCGCTCTCCTCCGAAAATCTCTAAGTAACGACGTTGCTCTAACGTAGAGCAACGTCGTTGCTTATGTCCAGGTACAATGTGGACACGTCTACCGGGGGGTGAAGGGATAGAGTCCGGCATGGCCGTGTCCCGTCGCGCCGCACGGCGCAGCACCGAGGAAGTCCGTACGTTAATCCTGTCTGCCGCCAATGGGCTCTTCGCCGACCGCGGTTACGCCCAGACTTCGATGCGCGACATCGCATCCCGCGCGGGGCTCAGCCTCTCGGTGCTCTACCGGCAGTTCGCCAACAAGGACGACCTGTTTGCCGCCACTCTGCTCGCGCCGTTTCTCGCCTCGTTCGAAGAGTTTGCCTCGGCGTGGAGCAGCCAGGTCGACGAACCGTGGGAGGACGCGCGGCTGGTCGGTGAGTTCGTCCGCGACCTGTACGCCAATCTCGTCAAATATCGACACCTGGTGATCACGTTGTTGGCAGCGGATCAGGACTCGGCTAGCGAGCTCTTGAAAAAGGCCCAACAGGGCATGGCCGACAGCCTTCGCGACCTTCGTTCGATGGCAGAGCATGAAGCCGGCCGACGGGGCTGGCTTCCCGCCGAATCCGTCGCGGACGGTAACACCTTGACCATCGCCATGATTGGCGGCCTGGTTCTGCTGCAGCCGTTACTCGCCGGAGCCTCTCAGGTTGACGAAGACACGCTGATCGACGCGGCAACGCGGATGGCGCTTTACGGCATGCGCCTCGGGCCGCGCTGACCCCGACATCCACGATGACAGATTAAGAAACACTGTTCCTTGACGTAAGTAACGGCGTTGCTTAGTGTTGACTGACCGCACTCGGCAGGCAGGAGACGTCATGAGCATTACGACCAACGCACCCCAGGTGTCGCCGTTCGGAACGCAGCGCGCCGTTCTCGAAAGCCCGTCCGCGAAGAAGCCGATCAAGGCGTGGGCCTTCCTCGGCGGACTGTGGCTGGTGTTCTACCTCTACCTGTTCGTCCGATGGGTATCGGGCCCGGATACCGAGCGAGTACCGCAAGGACCCACCCAGCTTCCGGGCTGGATGTCGACGTTGTTTCACTTCTACCTGCCGGTCGGCGTCGCGGTGACGATCGGTGTCCTCTACGTCGTCGTCATCCGTCCGCGCATCCGCGAAAGGCGGATGACCACCGACGGGCTACTGCTGCTGTCATTCGTGCTCTTGTGGTTCCAGGACCCGTTCATCAACTTCTATCAGCCGACGTTCACGTATAACTCCGCGATGTTCAACGCGGGCTCGTGGATCGCCTACGTTCCGGGCTGGCAATCGATCGCGGCCGGTACACCCGGTCACATGTTCCAGGAACCGTTGTTCTTTATCCTGCCGGCCTATCTGTACATGCTCTTTCCGATCGCTCTGGCCTGCACATGGGTGATGCGTAAGACGAAAGAGCGCTTTCCGAATATCGGTGTGCTGGGCCTGATCTCGGTCTCTATGGTGTTCGGCTTCGTACTCGACCTCGTCTGTGAAGGCGCCTGGGTCCATTTAGGTTTTTACAACTACTGGGCGACGGTGCCTCAACTGACGGTGTTCGCCGGCCACTGGTATCAGTTCCCCCTGTATGAATCGTTGCTCACGGCGGCCTGGTGGACCGGTTTCGCCTGCCTCCGGTACTTCAAAGATGACAAAGGCAACACCGTCGTTGAACGAGGCGCCGACGAGATCCGGGCAAGCGCGGGAATCAAGACCCTGCTGCGGTTCTTGGCGATCTTGGGCGCCGGCAGCACCATCTACATGGTCACCTACAACATTCCCTATCAGGTGTTCAACTTGCAGGCGCACTCGTGGCCTCGCGAGGTGCAGGAGCGCTCGTATTTCACCAACGGGATATGCGGACCAGACACCGACCAGGCCTGCCCGTCGAAGGACTTGCCGCTCTCGCGTCGTGACGCGGTGCATTTCGACCCGCACGGGAACGTCGTGGTGCCACCGGGCATTCCCGCCCCCGCGTCGGACACCGCCACGCAGTTCTCCACCGGCGGCGGAAAGTGACTGCCGAAGGCTTTGTCACGGGCGGCCCCGTCAAAGCTGTTTTGCGGCAAGGTGATCTAGGCGTCGATCAGCCCGGCAAGCCGGCGATCAACAAACGCATGCAGATGGCATGCGTCTGGGCAGGACCGGTCATGGTGGTGGGATGGGTGGCCAGCTTCGTTCTGCTGGCACGCTTCATCCCGCCGCCGGCTCCCGGCAAGTCCCCCGAGCAGGTCGTCGACATGTATCAGCACCATCCCGACCTGATTCGGCTGGGCTTGATGCTCACCATGTTCGCGTCCGCGCTCTTGGTCCCATTCGCCGCGGTCATCTCCGCCCAGATGAAGCGGATCGAGGGACCACGTTCGGTATTGGCATCGACGCAATTGGTCTCCGGCGGCCTGTTGTCGCTGGAATTTATTATTCCCCTGATGGTTTGGCAGACGGCGGCGTACCGGCCCGATATCGGCGGCGTGACGATCCGCATGCTCAATGACATGGGATGGCTGATGTTCGTGGGGGTCATCTCGTCGGCGGTGGTGGAATTCGGGTCTATTGGCGTGGTGATCCTCAGCGACGAGCGAAACACTCGGGTATTTCCCCGGTGGGCCGGGTACTTCAATATCTGGGTGGCGATGCTCGTAGCACCGGCCGGGGTAGTCCCGTTCTTCAAGCATGGCCCGCTCGCCTGGAACGGGGCATTCGCGTTCTATCTGCCACTTACCGTGTTCGCGATGTGGATCGCGGTCATGGTCGTGCTGCTGCGCCGGGCCATCAATACGGAAGAGCGCACCGCGGTGGCCGCCTGACCGTAACCGAGCAGTAGGGAGTGCTCGGCCAAGTGTCAAGAATTGCTCAAGGGTCGCGGTTTACGCTGCTCGCACGCGCCGTCGCGGACCGCCCGTTGTTCGTCGTCGAGGGCGATTACCCGCTAGCCTATACCGACGGCGAATCGATATTCCTGCCGGCGCGGTCCGCGCATCTGCAGTGCTGCTCGGTGATCGCGCAAGCCGGCCTCATCGGGGTCGGAAGCTTCGACCGAATTGTGATGGCACGGATCGCCGGACGGCACTCGCTGCAACGACGCTATCTGCTGCTGGAGTGTGTACGGGCGGTCTCGGTGCTGAGACAGGCACTGCCGCTTCAGTTGTTTGAGTTGACGGCGGAAATCTATGACGGCCCCGCGCCGTCATGCCCCCAGGAATCGCTGGCCTGGGCCCGCCACGCCAGGCGCCGCCTCCCGACGCCCCCCGACTGGATGGGCACTATCAAGCCCTTGGGTATCCTTCGGGCCACCAACCGAATTGATGCCTCGCCTGCGGACCACCAGGAAGCGACTGCTTCCCCCGAAGACTCGCTGCGCGAGCTCGACGATGACGAGGAATCCGACCGTAGCCGAATTCTCGAGCTGTTCTCGGCACCCATCCAAACCCCGCTGTCGTCCATGATCACCCGATTCTTCGGGATGGGCCGGGCGCCAGGAGGTGATCGCAATGGCGGCGCGGCGACTCCGGTGGGCGGGCAAGGTGTCGGTCCGGTCGGACAGCGCGCAAAGCCGGTCGAGTCCGTCCGCCCGGTTTTCGCTTCCGCACCAGCGCTTCCCGTCGGCTTTCGTTATCCAGAATGGGACTCCACAGCCAACCGGTACCGTCCGGATTGGTGCACCGTCGCCGAGTACGACCCCCCTCAGACAGCCACAGAGTTGCTCCCGATGCCCGACGGCGATCGCCTGTTGCGTCGTGAACTCGCCCGCCTCGGCCTGACCCATGAGCGACATCGACGCCAACCATACGGCGACACTTTGGATCTGAGGGCGCTGGTCGACATGGTGGTGCACCGCGCCGCCGGCGTGGACGCCCGCGCGGACATCTATGAGTGCATGCGACGCACCGCCCACGATTTGAGTGTGCTTGTGTTGCTGGATGCGACCAGTTCCACCCAGGACGAAGGGTCGGGATGGCGTGTGTTCGACCAACAGCGAGAGGTTGCCCGACGGCTGAGCGCAGCACTCGACGAGTTGGGTTGCCGGGTTGCGTTATTCGGCTTCTTCTCAGAAGGCCGCAATGCCGTGCGATTCATGCGGATCAAGGAATTCGACGATCGACATGACAGCGCCGTGCACCGACGCCTGTCCGCTTTGGAACCCAACGGTTTCACCCGGCTCGGCGCTGCCGTTCGGCACGCGTCGCACCTGCTGAAGACGCGTGCCAGCACCACCCAGAAACTCTTGATACTCGTCGGCGACGGCTTTCCGTACGAAGAGGGTTATGAGGGCACCTACGCGGAACAAGACAGCCGGCAAGCGCTGCGTGAGTCAGTCGCCGGCGGCATCGGATGCGCTTGTCTCAGCATCGGTTCCGCCACCCGGGCGGACGTGATCCAGCGGGTATGGGGCGAGGTCCCGCACTGCCGGCTGGATGGCCCATCGGAACTCGCAGGATCAGTGGTCCCGATCCTGCGCACATCGCTGCAGAGGGCCAAGGCGACGTCACGTTCACTGGGATCTACTGATGGCCAACGAAGTCGAGGAGAATTGCGATGACGCAGGATGCGATGACCAAAGCGGTTGCCGGTAACGGGCAGCGGCCGTTCTATCACCCGGTCGGTCACGAAGTCGCGCTGTTCAGCGCCGCCATGCGCCGAGGTTTACCGGTCATGCTGAAGGGCCCGACCGGTTGCGGCAAGACCCGTCTCGTCGAATATATGGCGGCTACTGCCGGTGTGCCGCTCTACACGGTCTCTTGCCACGAGGACATGACGGGTTCCGACCTGCTCGGCCGCTACGTACTGTCCGGCGGCTCGACAGAATGGGTCGACGGCCCCCTGACCCGGGCGGTTCGCGAGGGCGGGATCTGCTACCTGGACGAGATCGTCGAGGCCCGACAAGATGCCACGGTCATCATCCATTCCCTCACGGACCATCGCCGCGAACTCAATATCGAACGCTTAGGCGGTGAGAGGCTCAGCGCCGCAACCGGATTTCAGCTCGTCGTCAGCTACAACCCCGGATATCAGAGCGTCTTGAAGGATCTGAAAGCCTCCACGCGGCAACGCATGGTCTGCATCGAACTCGACTTTCCTCCGCCGGATGTGGAGCTCGAGATCCTCCGGCAGGAATCGGGAGTCGACCCGGTGACCGCCGAAGCACTGATCCGGCTGGGAACCGCGGTCCGCCGCGTGCGGGATGCGGGGCTTCGCGAGGTTGCCTCAACCCGCACACTGATCGCAACCGCCGTGTTGATCGACGAAGGGACGCCCTTCATCGACGCCGCGATGTCGGCCATCGCCGGCCCACTGACCGATGACCGCCAGCTACGCGATGGGCTCACGGCATTGATCGAGGCCCACGCGCCGAATTGACTTCCGCTTGGGCCCACCTTGCACCGGCGTTGACAATTTGATACATGAGGTTTCATTATTAATTGCATGGTAAAGGCGTCCGCCACCGCGATAAGAAACCCCAGCTCAACCGATATTGCCGCCACCTCGGCCCCGGTGGCGCAGGAGCCGCGCCGCCTGGTTCCCGTGAAGTGGTGGGCGGGGCTCGGTGCGGTGATCCTGACCTTCATCGCCTACGTGTTGATCGACTGGGCAACCGGTCCGTTTTTCAAGCGGGTGCCGACCGGTCCCATGGACCCACCGACATTCATGAAGGTGGCCATGGTCGTGTTCCAGGCCGTGTCGATTCCCGTCGGCGTCGGCCTCATCGGTTGGTTCGTGGTGCGCCCCATCGTCCGGCAACGCCGATTGACTCTCGACGGCATGCTGGTGCTGGCGTTCTCGACGCTGTGGTTCCAGGATCCGCTGTCGGCATACGGCGGGCACTGGTTCACCTACAACTCGTGGCCCATCAACTACGGCTCATGGGTGCACAGCGTCCCGGGTTGGCTCTCCAACGGGAAGCCGGGCGCGATGATTGTCGAACCGATCCTGATCATGCCGGGCCTGTATGTCTACGTCTTCGTCATCACGATGTTCCTCGGCTGCGCGGTCATGCGACGGGCCAAGGCCAAATGGCCCCGTATCGGCACACTCGGACTGATCTCTGCCTGCTTCGTCGCGATGGTCGGCTTCGACATCATCCTGGAGGGCGTCATCTTCATGCCGCTCGGCATCTGGGAATATCCCGGCGGGCGCGGCTTCGCCATCTTCAGCGGGACCTACCACGCCTTTCCGCTCAATGAAGTCGTCACCGTCTCGGCGACGTTCACCGCAGTCGCGTGCCTGCGCTATTTCCGCAACGACAGAGGCCAGACGCTGGTCGAACGCGGTGCCGAGAATCTTCGGATGTCCGACCGCGCGCAGCTGGTGGTGCGGGCGCTGGCGGTGGTGGCCGGCGTGCACGTGGCCTTGTTCCTGACCTACAACGTGCCGAACTACTGGATCGGCACACACTCCAAGGAATGGCAGCGCGACCTTATTGACCGGTCGTATTTCACCGACGGGTTGTGCGGCCAGGGCACCGATCGGGCGTGCCCCGGTCCGGGTGTTCCGTTGAGCCGCAACGACAACAGCGATTCCGGCAAGGGTTCCGTCTACATTACTCCCGACGGCAAGGCCGTCATACCGCCCAACACGAAGCTGCCGGCGCAGTACCCGTTCGGGCGATAACCGGAGCACTCACCCCATTCACGCCTGCTCCTGCAGTTGACGCGCAGACTCGGCGGCCCCTCTCATCTTCAGGGTGTGTGAATAGATCCAGCGCGCCGACGCATCGAGTATCGCCAAACCAATTGCGCAGGAGGCCAATGCGCCGACCCACGTCACCCACGCCGGAGCGCCAGGCACGTGCAGGGCGTTGTACACAGGCAGGCCTACCGCGGCGCTGCAGCCGGCGTCGGTGACCAGCGGCAAGAACGGCACCAGCCATGCGCGCCAGCCGGTGAAATAGCCCGGCGCCGCAAACAGGATGGCGGCGCACAGGATTGGGCCGGTGGTGTTGATGAACAGCCAATACAACGGGAATCCACCGATGCTCATCGGCACGGTGCCGTAGCCGAAGTACGTGTAGAGCCGAAAGTGCAGCAGCGGCAACTCGATCAGCAGGTCGGCAGCGAAGGTGATCGCGATCCCGATCCAGAATGCGCGTGGGGTGAACGTCAGCCTGCGCAGTTCCAAAAGCAGCACATAGGCAATGCCGCCGAAAAAGATGATGTACGTGGGCAGCCCCCAGTGCGGTATCGGGCCCATCGTCTCGAAGACGACATCCTGTCCGGGGCGGGGGTGGTGTACCAGACCCAAGATGTCGTCGAGCGGCTCGTTCAGCAGCGCGATCCCGCCGCCCGCCAGGAGCACCAGCCCCAACGGCGACCCGGTCCGTCGCCACTGGCGCACCGCGAACCCCACGAACGCGACCACCACAACCCAAAGGACGATTTCGGCGATGGTCTGGGGTGTCCGCGGGAAGACCATCTGCGGCGGCGTCGGGACGTTGAATTGGGCCATAACGCTCACGCAGTCAGCGCAACGGCCGGTGAAAGCGCTTGCAACAGTTCATGTGCGGCCCGTTCCCCGGCCGTGGTGGCCGTATTGACATTGCCCGACGAGTTGTACGAGCCGGCGAGGTGGATACGGCTTTTCAGATCACGGGCGGCGTGGAAGCGGCCCAGGGCGCGGTACAACCCGGGGTGGCTGTAGACGAGCACGGGGTACCACCGGTTCACCCGGGCGAACTCGATGGCATCACCCAAATCGGGGATCGCCTTCTCCGCGTCGGACAGCACGTCGGCCAGGATGTCGTCGTCGGTGGCATCCATGTGGTCGACGGCCCACTGGTTCATCATGAACAGCGACACCAGGCCTTTTCCTGCCGGCGCGCGCCCCGGCGCCTTGTTGTGTTCCAGAATGATCGCGAACAGCCCCTCGGACACCGGCCGGGGAACGACGACGAACGATGCCGGGCAGTCCGGAATTCGCTTCAGGCCCAGGTTGATCGACATCGTCGACGTGTAATTCAACTCCCGCAGGAACTTGGCGCGTTCGGGATCCAGCTGCGGGACGATGTCGGGAACTCTGTTGCCCATGGAGCTGACGACGGCGCCGGCGCCGCGTTCGGTGTATTGCTCGCCGTCAGGCCCGACGCAGGTGATCGTCACGCCACCGGAGTCTTCGACGACTTCCACCACTTCGGTGTTGAGACGCACGTCGGCTATGGCCGCCGCCAGCCGCTCGGGAAACGAGGAGTATCCGTCGCGGAAGGCATACAGCTTCGAGCCAAGCACCTTCTGCCACAGGAAGAAGAACTCGACCACCGAGATCACGCTGGCCGGCACGCCGGCTCCCCCGCGCACGGTGGGCTCGATGAGATAGTCGTAAAGCTCACCGTCGAGGCCCCGCCTGCGGCAGTACTGCTCGGGCGTCTCGGTGTCGAAGGCGCCGGCGATCGACAAGTCCTCGTAGCTCAGCAGTTTGCGCAGCCTGAACGAGTCCGCGGCGAGCCGGGCGACCTTCAACTTGGAGCCCAGCGACAGCAGCTTGGTGCGTGCCGCGTCAATGACGAGCCGGTTCGCGCGCAGGTAATGCATCTGGCTGCCGCGCATGAATCCCATCAACGAGTTCGCCGGTATCAGCTCGTCGGTCATCCCGATGTCGTCGATCAGCCGCATCACGCTGTCGTAGGCGGCCGGCAGGATCGTGGTTCCGGCTTCCATCAGATAGCCGTCGCGCTTGATCGACAGCAGTTGCCCCCCAACACGATCCCGCGATTCCATTACGACCACGTCGCGTCCGGCCTCTTGCAGCCGCCAGGCCGCCGCCAGCCCCGACGGGCCCGCCCCGACGACGTACACCTTGGACAAATCGGACATGCCGTGCACCCTATCAAACAGTTCGTCTGGTAAACAGACATCCTGTATGATCCTCTGTACAGTGCGTATACTTCGTCGCGTGGACGCTTCGACTCCTCGGCCGTTGCAGCTGTCAAGGCCTCAGCGCCGCAGCATGCTCAGCCGGCATTTCGTCGGCGTGGTCGAGGACCTGGTGGAGAACGGGCCGGGGTACGCCGACCTGAGCGTCGAGGCGATCATCACCGCGGGCGGAATCTCGCGCTCCACGTTCTACGTGTACTTCGAGGACAAGGGCGATCTCCTCGTCGCCATGGCGCAGGACGTCATCGGTGACCTGCTGGCAGATGGCGCGTCCTGGTGGGAGCTGCCCGTCGACGCCACGCGTGAGGATCTGCACAAGGCCCTGCGGGTGCCGATCGACACCTATCGCAAACACCGGACGATCCTGGGCACCGTCGCCGAGACCGCGGCCTACGACCCGCGGGTGCGGGAACAGCAGCGAAAACTGATCGACCAAGTCGTCGCGGCGCTGACCACCTACATCGGCGAAGCGCAGGGCGCCGGGGTCGCGGACGCCCGCCTGGACGCCGCACGCACTGCGCCGTGGCTGATCTGGATGATCGAGCGCGGGCTCTATCAACTGGTCGGGGCGGTCGACGACGAGGAGGTCGAGCGTCAACTCGATGCGCTGACCGAGATCGTTTGGCGGGTGGTCTACCTCAGCGGACCCCCGGCCAAGAGCGGACGAACCCATCGCAACAAAAAGAGGTCAGACAACTAGTTCCCGACGCCGACTTTGCGAGGGTCAGACACGGCTCACATTCAATTCGCCTCGCAGCAAGTGTTTTTGGACCTTTCCGGCCCCGTTGCGGGGGACTGCCGCGAAAATGAACTCGCGGGGAATCTTGTAGTCGGCGATGCGCCGGCTGCAGTGCTGTCGCAGCGACGCGGGCGTGAGGTCAGACCCGGGAGCCGCGGTGAGGAACGCCACGACCGTTTCCCCCCATTCCTCGTCGGGCCGACCCACCACGGCCACGTCGATCACATCGGGGTGGTCGGCGATGGCCTGCTCGACTTCCGCGGAGTACACGTTGCGTCCGCCGGTGATGATGACGTCCTTCAGCCTGTCGACAAGACGCATGGCGCCGTCCTCGTAGACCTGCATCAGGTCACCGGTATGCAGCCAGCCGTCGCGAATCACTTCCTGAGTGGCTTGAGGTTGGTTCCAGTAGCCCTTGGTGATCGCCTCGCCACGAAACACGAGCTCGCCAACCTGGCCCGGGGGCGTGTCGTTACCGTGCTCATCGACGACGCGCGCCTCGACGAACGGCTGGGCAAGGTGGCCGCTCGACTGCGGACGGGAGCGCACCTGCTCCATCGTGGAGTAAATGCCCGTGGGTCCGGCCTCGGTCTGGCCGCACTGCTGAAAGAACGAGACGCGCGGAAACGCGGCCAGTAGCCGTTCGACGGCCGCGGGCGGCATCGGCGCGGCGCCGAAGATTCCAACACGCCATGATGTCAGGTCGCGGCCGCTGGCCTCGTAGCAGCGAAGGATTTGCTGGTACATGGTTGGAACGCCGAAAAGCCAAGTGGTTCGGTGCCGTTCGATCGCATCGAGCACCGTTCGCGGATCGAACTTCGGGACGACGATGTGCGTTCCGCCCAGCAGCGTCGTCGCGTTCATGAAGGTCATCCCGCCCGAGTGATACATCGGCGCCAAGTGCAGGTAGCGATCCCCGTCACGCAGGCCCAGCGAAACGATCTGCGCCATCGCCGCCCACACGGCACGGTGGTGATCCAGCAGTACCCCCTTGGGCTTCCCGGTGGTGCCCGACGTATAGAGAATGAACGCGTCGTCCTGCTCGACGGCGCGATCCTCGTGTAGCGGATCGGCGTAGCCGCCGGACAGCAGATCGGGATGGCGACTCGACGGGCCCAGCGAAAGCAACGTGGTGGCCGCCCCATGACCCGCTGCCTCGGCCAGCTGGGCCTCACCGGCGCTGAACGCCAACACGGTGCTGCCGGAATCCTGAAGGATGTGCACGAGCTCGGGCGCGGCCAATCTGGTGTTCACCGGCACGACGATCGCGCCGAGGCGCGACGCGGCGTGCGAGGCGATGATGAATTCCGGCGAGTTCGACGACAGGACAGCGATCCGGTCGCCTTTGCGTAACCCGAAAGCCTCGAGCGCCGATGCGGCACTGGCGATGTCGGTCTCGAGTTGTCGCCACGTCCAGCGCCGCTCAGCGGTGACGATCGCCTCGCGCTCGCCGACCCGAGTTGCGTTCAGTAACGCCGTTCCGCCTATGGTCGGCATGTTCTGCCTTCGCTATTGTCGCGATTATTGAGCCTAGCAATATCAATATAGAGAGGTCCCGCAGCGGGGTCAACGACGCTGCCTGGGAGCTAGAAATTTCCGATCGCAGGCAGCACCCGAGTCGCGAATGTCTCGATGATCCTCGACCGATCCTCCGCCGAATCAGCGGCGATCTGGATCAGCGCGGTGTGCACTCCCGCTGCCGCGAATTGGGCCAGCCGCTCGGCGACCGCGTCGGGCGCACCGATCAGCAGGTACCGGTCGGCCAGCATCGAAAAGTCCTGGTTGTAGGCCGCGCTGACGGCGCCGACGCCGGTGTTGCGCGCCCAGGACGAATCGGCGTCGACGGCCGTCCAGGCAAACAGCGCCGCCGACACTGCATCGGCGCTCCGCCCGTGTTGGGCGGCCACGCCGCGCACCTTGGCCAGTCCGTCGCGCACCTGCGCGGGTTCGACCATGTAGGGCATCCACACGTCGGCGTACCGTCCCGCGCGGCGCAGCGCACCGCTCTTGCGTCCGCCCAACCAGATCGGCGGTCCGCCGGGCTGGCGCGGCGCGGGGTCCAAAGCGAGGGCGGAAAGCGTCGCGTAGGTGCCCTCGTACGTAACCGGTCCGCCGGCGAACAGCCGACGGATGACCTCCAGGCCCTCGTCGAGGCGGTGGAACCGCGTACGCGGATCCACACCCGCGGCGGCGAATTCGGGCGCGAATTCGCCGCCGGCGCCGACACCCAACTCGAACCGGCCGTCCGAGATGCAGTCGACGACGCTCGCCAGCTTCGCCACGAGTGCGGCGGGATACAGGGGCAACAAAGCGATCGACGTGACTAGACGAATCCGCGACGTCACCGCCGCCGCAGCGGCCAGCATCGCGAACGAATTCGGTGTCGGGCCATGGAAGAACAGGTGCTCACCGCAACCGAGAAAGTCGAAACCGAGCGCTTCCGCGCGACGCGCCTCGGACACCACGGTGCCCGGATCGCTGACGGTGATCCCGACCCTCATCGGTATTTGTCCTCGGCCGACACCACCAACCGCATGGCGGCCAGCTAGGGGAGCGCCCGGATGCCGGCGCGGACCTCGTCGACGAAGACCTCGGGCTGCTCCAAAGCCGCGAAGTGGCCGCCTTTGTCGACGGAGTGGTAGTAGCGCAGGTCGGTAAACCTGGTGCGAAGCCACCGTTCGCTGACGCTGATGATTTCCTTGGGGAACGCGGTATAGGCCGACGGCGTCGCAACCTCGTCGAATGAGCTGATCATCGAGAAGCTCTCCCAGTACAAGCGCGCCGAGGAGGCGGCGGTGTTGGTCAACCAGTACACCATCACGTTGTCCAGGATCACGTCGCGCGACACCGCGTTTTCCGGGTGCCCGTCACAGTCGGTCCAGGCGTAGAACTTCTCGGTGATCCAGGCGAGTTGACCCACCGGCGAGTCGGCCAGCCCGTAGCCCAGCGTCTGTGGCCTGGTCGCCTGTTGCATCGCGTAGGCGCCCTCCTGCTCCATGTAGGCCGGCAGCCCGCCTACGGCTTGCTCATCGGGCGTCAGGTCCCCGAGTCCGGCCAGGGCCTCCGGTGAGGCCAACGCCATGTTGACGTGGATCCCGAGCAGCCCGGCGGGCGGCTTGGTAGCCAGCGCCGTGGTCACGAACGCGCCCCAATCACCGCCCTGCGCATAGTAATTGCCATACCCCAGGCCGACCATGAGTTCGTTCCACGACTCCGCGATCCGCTCGATGCCCACCCCGGGGGCCGATGGCTTGTCACTGAATCCATATCCCGGCAGGGACGGAATGACCACGTGAAACGCGTCGCCGGCGTGCCCCCCAAAGCGCTCCGGGTCGGTCAGCGGACCTATCACGTCGAGAAACTCGACCACCGAGCCCGGCCAACCATGGGTCAAGATCAATGGCCGGGCTTCGCGATGTGGAGAGGACACATGCAGGAAGTGGATGCCCAGATCACCGACGGTCGCGTGAAATTGCGGATACGCGTTGAGCCGGTTGGCGATACGGTACATGTCGTAGTCTTCTGCCCAATACCGCGCCAACTCGCGCACATACGCCGACGGGATGCCTTGGGACCAGTCGGACACCGTTTCGGCGTCCGGCCACCGGGTCCGCGATATGCGCGCGCGCAGGTCGGCGATATCGGCGTCGGAAATTTCTACACGAAAGTCTCGGATCTCGACCATGGCGGCAACGTTTCCTTCTGCAGTGTTAACGCGCACTTACTTGATGTCTGACACCCACTCGAGTGGGTTGCTTTTTACTCCAACGACGATAGCGCTCAACTGCACCTGGTCAAGACCGATCGTTCGCAGCGACGATGCACCCCGGAGCTCGATACCGGCGCAGCTACGGCAATGGGCGGCGGGCGATCTCCCGCGCGGAGGCCGCATCGAGGCCGAAGCCGCGCAACATCATCTCCGCGCCTCGCGACTCGGTCTTCGGGCCCGGTGGAAGCCGGCCGGCCAGGATCGCCCGGATAGCGGCCAGCGCGGCCCCAACGATCGAGGTAAGGGCCAGGTCCAGATCGTCGAGAGTAAATCGCCCCGATTTCCTGCCGCGCGACAGGGTTTCCATGGCCCAGGGTGTCACCGCATCCTCGAAAGTCGAATTGGCACGATCGAGTTCGACGAGGACCCGCGCCAGCTCGGGTTCGTCCCGGCTGAACCGTAGGAAACGCCGGTAGGACACCGACGCGGCCTCGGCGGGGTCGGTGAACTCGAGCGCATCCGCTCCTATCCGGCCCGCGAGGCCGGCGAGTACCTGGGCCACGACCGCCTCGATGAGCGCGTCCTTCGACGGGAAATAGGTGTAAAAGGTGCCGAAGCCGAGGTCGGCGAGATCGGTGACATCGCCGATTCGAAGGTCGGACACCCCGTTCTCGGCGATCAGCCGCTGGGCGGCGTTCAACAGACGTTGGCGGGCTTCGGCCTTACGGCGATCGCGACGTCCCATCGGGGCGGTTGACATCGTCACGACAGCAGTATCGCACTCGATCTCTTTCTCAATCTTGATTTTGATATCGAGTTCGATCAGGATCGCAAATATGACGAACTCCGCTCTACCCGCCGAAGTCGACTTCGTGATCATCGGGGCCGGGCACAACGGCCTGACCGCCGCGTGTTACTTGGCCCGCGCCGGATTTCGCGTCGCCGTCCTGGAGGCATCGCCGACCGTGGGCGGGATGACCTCCACCAACGCCACCCTGTCGAGCGCGGCAGGCCACTACTTCAACGAGGGCGCGATCCAACTGACCGGAATCTTTCGGCTTTCCGGGGTCGCCGAGGACCTCGAGCTGCACAAGTATGGGCTGCAGCAGATCTCGGTGGACCCCGCGCACATCCAGTTGTCTCCGGACGGAAGCTCCCTGGCGATTTGGAAGGACGCCAGTCGCACCGCCGACGAACTGCGACGGTTCTCGCCGAAGGACGCTCGGGCTTGGCTGGACCTCGCCAATTCGCTGGCTCCGATCATGGACGTGGTCGTTGCCTACATGAAATCGCATCCGTTGCGGCCGTTCAATCGCGAGATGGCGGGCTCGCTGCTGGGGGCCACCCGTCACCTCAAGGACGTATGGGCCCTGCGGCACATGGTGACCGCGTCGCACACCGAGTTTCTCGAGGAGACCTTCGAGACCGAGTTGCCCAAGGGCGCTCTGGCGGCCATGGCCGCGTTCTCGCAGATGCGTCTGGACGTGACCGCCTGGGCCATGATCTATCTCGGTGTCGTACAGAAGGTTTCGAACGCAATGCCGGTCGGCGGTACCGGCGCGCTGCCGGCCGCCCTGCATCGCTGTCTCACGGCTCTCGGCGGCACCGTGCATACCGACAGCCGGGTGCAGCAGATCGTCGTGTCCAACGACCGTGTGACGGGAGTGCTACTCGAGTCCGGCCAACTCGTCAGGTCCCGCAACGGCGTCCTGACCACCTGCAACCCCGTCGTGACGCTCAACGAACTGCTGCCGCCGGGCACCTTGAGCACCAAACTGTCGGTGCGCGCCAAGGACATTCCGATTCGCAAGACACACGCCACGTCGCTCAAGATCAACGTCGCCCTCGAGGGCCGCGTGACGATGAAGAAGCACGAGAACTGGCGCGGAGACGGTCTGGACCTGCGCAAGTACCTCATCGCCTGGCACACCCTGGAAGAACAGGACGCCGGCTGGAACGCCCTGGTTCGCGGCCAGTGGCCCGACCCGGTGCCGGTGAGTTGCGCCATCATCCCCACCGCGGTCGATCCCACCCAGGCCCCCGAGGGGCACGACAATCTGTGGCTGTGGTCAGGGGTCATTCCCGTGACACCGGAGGAGCCGTGGGAAGACGTGCGGGACAAGATCGGGGACGCCGTATTGCGTGATTCCGCACAGTATTACGAGGGACTCGACCGACTCGAGATCGGTCGTGCAGTCCTAGGTGGGCCCGACCTCGAGGCGCGGTTCAACGCTCCGGCGGGCAACGTGTACCACGTCGACCCGCTGATCTCACGGTTCGGGCCCCTCAAGCCGGCGGCCGGGCTGGCGGGGTACCGGACACCGGTCAAGGGGCTGTATCTCAGCGGCGCCGGCACGCACCCCGTCGGCGGCGTGTGCGCACTTCCGGGAAAGTTGGCCGCCCAGACGGCGATTCGCGATCAGAAAGCGCGATGACTAGTTGGTTTTCTGCGCCTGGCCTCGATCGACCGCCGCGCGAACGATGGCTTCGGCCTCGTTCGGCGGCAGCCCGAGTGACGCCAGCACGTGCCGGGCGAAAGCCTCGTGGGCGTGCGCCCCGTGGCGACCGTCGAGGATTTCTCGGATCAGCGCGAACGCGCCGCCGATCACGGCGGTGAGCAGGACCTCGATATCGCCGACGACGAAGCGCCCGCTTTCGATTCCACGTTCGACGGCGATGCGCGCGTACGGGTGCACCGCGTCGCCGAACAGCGCCTCGGAGTGGCCGATGTTGACGATCAGGCGGGCGAAGTCGGGTTCGTCGTAGGCGAGCTGGATGACCTGGAGGTTGGCCACCGCCACGACCTCGGCCGGGTCGGTGTCGTCATCGACGTTGGTGATGATCGCCGACGTTAGGTCCGAGAGGCTTTCGGTGATGACCGCCTCAAGGAGCTCCTCTTTGGACTGGAAGTAGTTGTAAAAGGATCCCAGCGCCACATCGGCTTCTTCGGTGATGTCCTGGATGCGCAGACCGGCCACCCCTTTGGCGGCGATGAGCGTCCGGCCCGCGTCCAGCAGCAGCCTTCTAGTGCGCAACCGCTGACGTTCGGTGCGCGTCGTCGCCCTGCCCTCGGTTTCGGACGTCACATCCGGATTCTTACCGGATGAATCAATTTTCACTCTTGAAAGTATATTCATCGGATGCTAGCTTAGCCCTGCCGAGGTGAACTGGCTCACAAATAGGGGGCGACGATGATTACGACGATTTTGGCGGCGACGATCCCGCAGCCGCCGGTCGACGCGGAGATGCCCAAGACCGCGGAGACGATCTTCAACGTCTTCATCTTCATTCCACTGGGCATCGCGCTGGCGTTGGCGCTGCGCAAGCTGCTCAAGGGGCAGGGGCCGCTGCTGCTGTACTGCATCCTCGGCGGGGCGTTGGCGTGCAGCTTCGAACCGGTCGTCGACGTACTCGGCCTGGTGTTTCTGAAGGAGCGAAATGCGTTGGGCACATTCACGATCCTCGATCGCACGATGCCGCTCTACATCTGTTTCGTCTACCCGTGGTACGTCGGCGGGCTGGGTTACCTGGCCTACAAGTTGTTCAAGCGCGGCGTCACGATGCGGGATCTGTTCCTACTGTGGGCGACGGACTTTCTCGTCGATATCTTCCTTGAAAGCCCGGGCATCCTGGCGGGCACCTACCTGTACTACGGTCATCAGCCGTTCAACATCTGGGGATTTCCGTTGTGGTGGGGATTCGTCAACCCGGTGATGCCAATGGTGGCCGGCGCCTTGATCTTCCACATTCGCCCGCACCTCGACACGGCGTGGAAGCTGCCCGCGGTGATCGCGTGCATCCCGATGGCCGACGGCATCGCCAACGGCGCCACCGCCTGGCCGATGTGGGCGGCGCTCAACCAGGCGGATGTCTCCTACGTCTGGACCTACCTGGCGTCCTTCGTCACCCTCGGGCTGGCGCTGTTCTCGGTGTGGATCATCGGGTTGTCCGTCGTCGGACGCGGCGAGTTGGCGCACCCGGAGTCGGAGACGTTGTGGCAGAAGCTCAAAGCGATCACGGCATCACCCTCGCGGTTGGCGGCCCCCGACCCCGTCACGGCTTAGGAGCGGACATGTCACTCGCCACGCATTCCGGTGACACCGACCTGCTGTTGCCGCTGCCGGCGGCCGGGGAACAGTGGGATCCGCACCTGATCCACACCCACTACTTCGGTTTCTCCGTTCCCGAGGCGGCGATCGGCGCCTTCCTCTACGTGCGCTACCAACCGGCATTCCCACTGTCGCAGGGCGGTGTCTGCATCTTCCAGGGCACCGACAACGTCGAATACACGGACATGGCCTTTCTCGACTACGAGGTCACGATGCCCTGGCCGCGCGTCGAGGGCAGCACGATCACCACCGACAACGGCTTGAAGATCGACTTCGTCGAGCCGGGCCACACCGCGCACATCACCTACCGCAGCAGCGACGGGGCCTGCGCCGTGGACGTCATCGCCGAGGCCGTGACCCCCCTACTGGCCCGGGGGCATGTCATGCCGGGCGAGGAAAACCACCACGACGTGGCCCGCGAACCGGGCGGCAGCGAGCAATTCATGCGCATGACCGGCGAATTGGTGCTCGACGGCACGACCCACCCCGTCGACTGCTATGCCCCGCGGGACCGCTCCTGGCGCCAGATCCGGGTGGAACGCCGCGGCGCGGTCCCGGTTCCGCCCGTCGGCTGGTCACCGATGTACTTCGGACCCGACCTCATCTTCAACCAGATCAGTTTCGAACCGCTGGACACCGACCCGGCCTGGGCCGGGCTGTACAACGTCGGCGACCGCCCATCGCATCACTTCGCCTGGATCCAGCGCGGCGACGAGACCCGCTCGATCAAGTGGGTGCGCCGCAACGTCTTTGAATATCACCCGCGCATTCACCTGCCGATCCGCCAGGAGATCACCGCCGAAGACGAAACCGGCGAGGTGTACCGGTTCCAGGGCGAGGCGATCGCATGCGCGTCGCTGCCGGCCTGGCCCAACACCTCGTTTCACGACAGCGTGTACCGCTGGACCGACGAACAGGGCCGCACGACTCACGCGACGTATCAGGAACTGTGGTTCGACCAATACCAACGGATGATGAAACGCCGCGCGCTGGCGGCCTCACACTAACGGAAAAAGACGCAAATAGGAGCAAACGATGGCCCTGAAGAACATCATCGACACCGAGCTGGCCGCCAAGCGGCTCGCCGACTGGCTTGCGACGAAAAAGCCTGACACGCAGGACATCACCGTAACCGACGTGTCCGTGCCCGGTGCGGGGGGACTCTCCAACGAGACGGTTCTGTTCACGGCGAACTGGCGCGACGCCGACGGGGAGCAGACCCAGGGCATGGTCGCACGCGTACAACCCGACGGGCCCGGCGTCTTTCAGGAGTACGACCTGGCCAAGGAGGCCGCCGTCATCCGGGCGCTCGCCGATCACTCACCGGTCCCGGTGCCCCGCGTGTACTACTTCGAAGACGACCCGTCCGTCTTCGGTGCGCCGTTTCTGGTGATGCAGCGGATCGACGGTCGCATCCCCGCCGACGACCCCCCGTTCACCGCGGCCGGGTGGGTGTTGGACCTGACGCCTGATCAGCGACGTCAGATGTGGCACAACAGCATCGACGTCCTGGCACAGATCCATAGCGTCGACTGGCGCGCCCTCGGGCTGGACTTCCTCGATACACCCGCGAACCACAGCGGCCTCGACGCGGGGCTGGCTCAATGGCGAGGCATTTTCGAATGGGCGGCCGAAGGCGAGCCGAACCCGACGATCGAGGCGGCGTTGCGCTGGTTGAACGAGCACCGGCCGGGCCGCGATCAACCCAAGGTTCTCAATTGGGGAGATGCGCGGGTGGGCAACATGATCTTCTCCGACGAGCTTTCGCCGGTGGGTGTGCTCGACTGGGAGATGGTGGAACTGGCCACCCCCGAACAAGACCTCGGCTGGTGGCTGTTCTTGGCGCGCCACCACACCGAGGGCGTCGGGCTTCCGTTGCCGGCCGGCATCCCGGACCGCGGCGAAACGATCGACTACTACCAGCAGGCCACCGGTAACACGCTGCGCGACCTCGACTACTACGAGGTCTTGGCGGGCACCAAGCTCGCGATCCTGATGGTCCGCGCCGCGCACATGATGATCGGGGCGGGACTGCTGCCCCTGGACTCCCCTATGGCGCAAAGCAATCCGGCCAGCCAGCTCGTCGCGAAGCTCCTTGACCTGCCGGCTCCCACCGGGATCACCACCAGCTTCATCGGGAATCGAGGCCAGTGACATGAACGCCCAGGCGACGTTCCAGCGGATTTGCGCGTACAGCGGCATCATTTGCGTGCTGCTGTTCTTCGGCGGATTTGTCGCCGCTGGTTTTCTGCCACCGCTGTCCCCGGGCATGTCGGCGGCGCAAGTCGCGGCGCATTACCAGGCCCACACCGCGGGAATCCGGTTGGGAGCCGGGCTGATCTTCCTCAGCTCGGGGTTCTACGTGTGGTGGACCGCGGTCATCTCCGGGCAGATGCGGCGCATCCCCGGCGTGCATCCCACCGTCATGAACGCGCAGCTGGCCGGAGGGGCGTTCGCCTGCCTGACGTTCTTGGTGCCGGCCCTGATGTTCGCCATCACCGCGTTTCGTCCCGACCGCTCACCCGACGCGACCCTCCTGCTCAACGACATGAGCTGGATCATGCTGGTAATGCCCTGGATACCGTTCATGGCCCAGTACTTCGCGTTTGCCTTCGCGATCCTGTCGGACCCGAGACCACAGCCGCTGTTCCCCCGCTGGCTGGCCTATTTCAACATCTGGGCCGAAGCGATGTTCACGCCCGCGATCATCCTCCCGTTCTTCAAATCCGGCCCGTTCGCGTGGAATGGCCTGTTCGTCTTCTGGATCCCGGCCACGGTGTTCACCGCGCTATTCGTCGTCAACGCAGTCTGCCTCATCAAGGCCATCAACTCCGAGGCCGACGAAGAACTCGGTGCCGGTACCACCGGCGACCACGAAAAGCTGAGCCGCGAAACCAGCCGCACCTAGGGCTTAGGGCCTACCCGACCCTTGTGTGAGATTTGGCGTCTCAATATACTGGCTTGGCCTCGCAGCGCTGCCGACTGGGGAGGGAGCCTTCATGTCCGCCTTGACGAGGGCCGCGATCATCGCGCTGGGCGCCGTGACGACCGGCCTGTGTGTTGCCGCACCGGCCGGTGCCGACCCGGGCTTCGATCCCTGCCACTCGAGTGTTCCGTTCCTCTGCCGCATGTTCCCGATGATGCCCGACCTCGACCACGACATCGATCTCAGCCAAGATCCCGACGCCTGGACCAGCGGACATGGACCAGCCAGCCAGCCGGGGATCGGTCAACCGGGAGCCACACCACCGGGTAGCAATCAGCCGGGTGCCGACCTCAACGGCGGATAGCGGATCGCTACCTGCCCTGCCATCGGGGTGCGCGTTTCTCCGCGAAGGCCAGCGCGCCTTCCTTGGCGTCGGCCGATTCCCGCACTCGACCGGTGATCTCGCGTTGCCATTCAAACGCCGGAAGATCGGCCCAATTGCTTTGGTGCGCAAGAATCTTCTTTGTCGCCTTGACCGCCAGCGGCCCGTTCGCGGCGATTTTCGCCGCAATGTTGCGGGCCGCTGCCAACGCTTGGCCGGGTTCGGCGAGCACGGCGACGAGTCCGTGGCGCTCCGCGTCTTCGGCGCTGATCGGTTCGCCCGTCAACGCGGTCAACATCGCCAGCGAGTACGGCAGCGCCTTCGGCAGCCTGAGCAGCCCGCCGGCGGCGGCCACCAGCCCTCGTTTGACTTCCGGCAACCCGAATCTGGCGGAGGTGCTCGCCACCACGATGTCCGCACTCAGGGCCAGTTCGCAACCACCGGCCAGCGCCCAGCCCTCCACCGCCGCAATCAAAGGCTTGGTCGGCGGACTTTCCGTGAGGCCGGCAAAGCCGCGGCCCGGGATCGACGGTGACTCGCCACGCAGATACGCCTTGAGATCCATTCCGGCACAGAATGTTCCGTCGGCACCGGTCAGGATCGCCGCCGTGAGGTCGTCGCGGGATTCCAAGTCGTCGATGGCCGCGGCGATGCCGGTGGCAACCGAGCTGTCAATCGCGTTCTTGGCTTGCGGACGGTTGATCGTGATCACCATGACTCGATCCGCGGTGTCGACCAGGACGGTGTCGGTCATTTGTCTACCTCCTGAAGTTTCGCCGGTGCCGCCGTCGGCTAAGCCGAGATGCTTTCCCACAGCCCAATTTCGCCTTCGTCTCGCACCCGGGCCCCGAGCCGTCGGCAGTAGGCGAATTCCGACTGGTCGGCGTCTCGCAGCGCCCACAACTTGCTGGTGTAGCGGTGCAAGTCGTACTCGGCGGTGATGCCGACCGCCCCGTGCAGCTGGTGCGAGGTCCGTGCCACCAGAGTCGCCGCGGTAGCCGCGCTGATGCGGGCAGCCGACGCCGCCCCGAACCGTTGTAGCTCGGACGCGTGGGCATCCGCGCACGCCGCCGTCGCCCTATCGAGCGCCGACTGGGCGAACCGGGTCCGCACCGCCATTTGCGCCAACGCGCTCGACACCGCGGGAATCTTCACCAACGGGGCGCCGAACTGCTCGCGCTCCATGACGTACTTGCGAGTGAGCTCGTACGCCCCCCAGGCGGTACCGAGCAATGCGGCCGCCCGGGTAAGGGACAGCCGGTCGATCACCTGCGCAGCGCCGGGACCGCCCGGTACGGACGTGATGGAGGTGCCGGTAAGGCTTACCCGTGCATGGGGCAATCCGGCGATGTCATGGCCGGGTTCGACGCTGACCGACTCCCCCGACAGCGGTACGGTCACGACCGAGCATGCAGTCGCGATCACCAGCCTGCCGGCGCGTTCGGCGAACGGCACTTGAGTCAAGTTGGCGGTGACGGGATTTGACGAGACGTCCAGCTCAGGAGCGATGACGATGGTGTCGAAACTTTCACCGGCCGCCGCGGCGTCAACGGCGTACGCAGTCGTCGACGCCTCGACGATCGGGGTACTCAGCCCGGCGCGTGCCAACTCCCGAACGACGACCACCAGGTCGGCCAGGCTCCCGCCCGAACCACCTTTGTCCTCGGGCATGCCGATTCCGGCGAGGCCCAGTTCGCAGACCTGACCCCATACCGAACCCGGATCGCCGGCGTCGGCTGCGAGGTTCCTGATGAGATCCGTCAACTCTCGGGCGAATTCACTCATGGCCTGGTCTCGCTTTTCGTGACGATCGAAAGCAATACGTCCGAGGCGCCTCCCCGGAGGGTGAACCCGGGTGAGGCCAAGAGTGCTTCCGCCAGTGGGTCGTTGCGCGAGGTTGGCAGCCCCACTCGCCGGGCGAATTCGATGACGTCGTTCTCGAACTCCGTGCCGAGATACTTGAGACTCGCCGCCTCCACGACGGGCGCGCGGCCGGCGTCCATGGCGCTGGCGATCTCCCAGCATTGTCGCCGCAGCGTGGCCAGGCGGGCGACGAGCGCGCCGAGTTCCACATCGTGACGGTCATCAGACGTGCGACGCAGGTGACCGAGAACTTCGACCAACAGCGGGTACGTGCTCAACACTCGCTCGGGACCGCCGCGTTCGAACGACAGTTGCTCGACCACCTGACGCCAGCCGTTTCCCTCCGCGCCGAGCAGGCGATGCTGCGGAACGAAGACGTCGGTGAAAGTGACCTCGTTGAAGTGGTGCTCCCCCGACATGTCGACTATCGGGGAAACCTCGATCCCGGGTGTGGACATGTCCACCACGAATTCCGACAGGCCTTCGTGCTTTTTCCCGGTTGAATCGGTGCGGGCCAACAGATAGGCGTGCGTCGCGCGATGCGCAACACTGGTCCATATCTTGCGGCCGGTGACCGACCAGCCTCCCTCGACCTTCTTCGCCGTCGTACGGACGGCGGCCAGGTCCGATCCCGCTTCCGGCTCGCTCATACCCAGGCAGAAGATGTACTCGGCTTTGACGATTCCGGGCAGTAATTCCTTTTGCAGCTCGTGGCTGCCGTGACGCAAAATCGCCGGGCCGATCTGCCGATCGGCGATCCAGTGGGCGGCGACCGGCGCCCCGGCGCGCAGCAGTTCCTCGGTGACAACCAGCCGCGACCGGGCGTCCAGGCCGCCACCCCCGAATTCCACCGGCCACGTGATACCGATGAGCCCCCGCGCCGCAAGCTCGCGGGAGAACTCGAGATCAAAGGAGCGCAACCAGCAGTCGCTGCGCGGCGTGTAACGGCCGGCGGCCAGCCACGAGCCGGTCAGCTCACGCACTTGCTCGCCCAGCGCGCCGAGCCGCCGCGCGGTATCGGCGGGTGAGTCGTGTTCAGTCACGGAGACAGTCTCCGTCATGCCCGCAGGCCCGTCTCCGAGTGGCGCACGGATGCCACGTTAGCATTTTGAGTTTTAATGTCTCAAATCCGTTCGGCGCCGCCCGTGCACCAATTAGCCTGATCGAATGGGCCTGCCGCGCGATGAGGGCCGGGATCTTGCGTCCATGAGACCCGGTCAAATTCTCTACGCGGAAGACCTCGCCGTAGGAGACTGGATGGAGCTGGGGCCCGTCGGCGTAACTCGGGATGAAATCGTCCGCTTCGCACGGAAATTCGACCCGCTCCCCATCCACGTCGATGGAACCGAATCACCGTTTGGTGACGTGATCGCCAGCGGGATGCACACGTTGTCGTTGTTCGCGAGCATCTCGTCGCCCAAGTTCATGGCCCGGCTCGCCCTGGTCGCGGGCAAGGGGTTCGACCGTTTGCGACTGCCGAATCCTGTCCGGCCGGGTTCGGTCCTCAACGGATCCCTCCAGGTCGTGGAAGTCAGGATGGGCGCACGAAAGGCCGACGTACACTGCCTTTACGAGATGGCGGATCAGGACGGCGACCTGGTGATGACGATGGTAGGAATCCAGGTCGTTCGCCGACGTCACCCCGTCGCCGACTGATCCTGAACCCTGGCCTCTAAGGTCAACGCGCGTTAACCTATCGCCATGAGGTTTCTGCCGGCCCCGCCAACTGGGTGCCGCCAAGCAAGCGCTGTGGCACATCGACGAAGCGGAGGGAATGGGTGATGAAGGTGCGCCTTGAACGCAGTAAGTGCGCCGGACACGCGCAGTGCTACGCGCTCGAACCCGACTTGTTCCCGATCGACGACGACGGTTACTCCACGCTGCAGGAGCACACGGTCGCCCCCGGCGACGAGGAGGCCACCCGCCAGGGTGTCGCGGCATGCCCGGAGGTCGCGTTGGTGCTCGACGAGGACTAGCGGCCGCTGCACGTGCGAGCCACCGGCGCTCAGCCGCCGGCCATCAGATCCCGGCGAATGATCTCTCGCATGATTTCGTTGGTGCCGCCGTAGATTCGCTGAACGCGCGCGTCGATAAGGGCCTTGGCGACCGGGTATTCGGGCACGTAGCCGTAGTCTTCGTGCAGCCGGACGCCGGCGTCGATCACCCGGGCCTGCAGTTCGGTCGCCCAGTATTTGGCCTTCGCCGCATCGACGGCGGTCAGTGTGCCTTGGTTGTATTCGCGCACACAGCGATCCAGGTACGCGCGGGATACCTCGATAGCCGTCCGCAGCTCGGCCAGAACAAATCCCGGCGCCTGGAAATCGCCGATCCGCTCGCCCGACGTCCGCCGCTGGGTGGCATAGCCCATTGTCCAGTCGAACACCGCCTCCGCGGAGGCCTGGGCGGCAATCGCGATCCCCAGGCGCTCTAGCGGCAGACTCTGCATCAGGTAGGCAAGTCCTGCCCCCTCCTCGCCGAGCAAGTTGCGCTCCCCGACACGCACGTCGTCGAACATCTGCTCCGCGGTGTCTTGCGCGTGCAGCCCCACCTTGTCCAGCTTGCGACCGCGGTGGAATCCCGGGGTGCCGTCTTCGACCACGAACAAACTGAAGCCTCGGGATCCCACACCCGGATCGGTCCTGGCGAACACGATCACGAGATCACACAGGATGCCGCTGGTGATAAAAGTCTTGGAGCCGTTCAGAACCCAGGCGCGCCCGTCCTTTCTGGCGCTGGTCTGGACGCCGCGCAGGTCGCTGCCCGCCCCGGGCTCCGTCATCGCGATGGCACCAATGGTCTCGCCGGACACAAACCCGGGAAGCCACCGCTCACGCTGGTCTTCATCGGCATGGCGCAGTAGATAATTCATCACGATGTCGTCGTTGGTGGAGAAGCCCGACTGCAAGGCCGACGCGCCGACCCGGGCGATCTCCTGCTGGATCACCACCCGGTAGCGGTAGTCCCGCTCCCCCGCACCGCCGAACTCCCGCGGCGCGGCCAATCCCAAGAGGCCCCGTTTGCCCGCGGCCCGCCAGGTCTCGCGGTCGATCAGACGGTCGGCGTCCCACTGCTGCAGCCTCGGGACCACTTGTTCATCGACGAATTCGCGCACCGACGCGCGAAACCGTTCGTGGTCCTCCCCGAAGAGGTCGCTGTCCATCACACCTCCGCTACCGCATAAACCTTTTTGGCGTAGATTACTGTTTCGACGCCTTGACCGGCGCACCAGGTGCCGGCGGTGCGCGTCTCCGTCTTACCGCACTGCCTCGATCCAGGGTTTATCCGTATATCAGACTTGGCCGGCCCGCCGGCTTACGAACCAGCTGACATTTCTTGATTGACGTCTCATACCTAGTGTCGTAAGTTTATGATTGCAGAGCCGAACCTCTAGCTGCCGTGACACAGCCCCCGAAGGAGGACGATGAAACTCGAAGGCAAGGTCGCCGTGATCACCGGAGCGGGTTCGGGGCTCGGCAGACAAGCGGCCCAACTGTTCAGCGCGGAGGGCGCCAGAGTCGCAATCGTGGACATCGACGCCGACCGGGCAGAGCAGTCGGCAAAGCTCGTTGAGCAGCAGGGCGGTGACGCCATCGCGATCACGGCCGACGTTGCCCAGAAGGACCAAATTACCGCCGCGGTGGCCAGCACCGTCGACCATTTCGGGAAGCTCGACATAGCGTGGGCCAACGCGGGGATTGTGTCGCGCGGTGGCGCGGCGGCTCTCGGCACCGAGCCGGCCATCGAGTTCGAGGACATGACCGAGTCCGATTGGCTGCACGTGTTGGGTGTCAACTTGAGTGGTGTTATCTATACGGCTCAGGCCGCGGTTCCCCACCTGAAGGCCAACGGCGGCGGCACCATTCTGGCCACGTCGTCGGCGGCGTCGTTGGTCGCCTATCCAAAGATCGCGCTCTACTGCGCAACCAAGGCCGGCGTCAACGGCTTGGTACGCGCCTTGAGTTTGGATCTGGGCCGCTTCGCCATCCGAGTCAATGCGATCGCGCCGACCCATGGCATGTCGCCAAACTTCTTGCTACCCCCGGGTGCGCCGGTTGTTGGCCAGTCCTACGAAGAGGTTGCGGGCCCGTGGAATCCCACCGTCTCGCCGATACCTCTCAAGGTGCCGCGCCCCCCGTCGCTGCTCGACAACGCCAAGCTCGCGCTGTTCCTGGTTTCCGACGACTCGGCCTACATCTCCGGGGCCACCATCGGCGCCACCGACGGGGGCACCCTGGCCCGCGTCGGAATGTGGTTCCCCGAAGACCTCAACCCGGAAGCTGTATCCAACGCGAATTGAACTGGCAGCAAACTGACTTCGCGAATGATTGGAGCGTAGAAAGATGACGACAGCAATGGATCGGGTGCCGCCGAACCTCCTCACGGACTTCGACGTTTACGATCCGAGCCTGGCCACCCCGGTGGACGTGTTTCAGGAGCGGGTCGCCGAGCTCGCCGCGAAGGGCCCGGTCCTTTATTCGCCGGCCTATGGCGGGCATTGGGTGGTGACCGGGTACGACGAAGTTCACCAAGTCCTTACCGACCATGAGACCTTTTCCAGCTACCCGAACAACCTCGTCACCCCCGTCGACTTCGGCAAGTTCATTCCGCTCGAACTCGACCCTCCGGAGCACACGGCGTACCGGCACGTGTTGCAGCCCCTGTTCAGTCCCCAACGCATGAAGAAGCTCTCGGACGATATCCGTGCCGTGGTCAACGAATTGATCGACGGGTTCGCACCAAAGGGCCGCGCCGAGTTCATCTCTGAGTTCGCCCACGAGCTACCGGCCCGGATCTTCTTGGCCTTGATGGACTGGCCGTTAGAAGACGCCCCGCTGTTCACCGAGGCCACGGACATCGTGCTGTTCGGCAAGCCGGGCGGTACCGCCGAGGAGTCCGACCAAGCCCGTATTGCCGCCGGTTTGAACGTGGCCGGTTATTTCCAGCAGGTGATCGAGGATCGGCGCAGCCATCCTCGCGGAGATGCGACGTCCGTGCTGATCAACACCAAAGTCGAACTTGCCGACGGCGCCCGGCTGCTTCAAGACCAAGAACTCATCTTGATGTTCTACCTGCTGTTGATGGGTGGCCTGCACACCGTGCAGGGATCACTGGCCTGGGCGATCATGCATTTCGTCGAGAGCCCAGACCAACGGGATCTCATCATCGCCGACCCGGCGCTGATCCCGAAGGCCGTGGAGGAGATCCTCCGCATCGAAGCGGCAGTCTCCGCCGGCCGGCGTGCGACGCGCGCCGTCGAGCTCGGCGGGGTCAGCATCGCCGAGGGCGACCAGCTGCTGTTGGTGCTCTCCGCGGCTAACCGCGACTCGAAAACTTTTCCTGAGCCCGCCAACTTCGACATCAACCGCTTTCCCAACCGGCACTTGTCGTTCGGCGCTGGGGTGCACCGGTGCCTGGGCTCGCACCTTGGCCGCGTCGAATTGACGATCGCGCTCGAGGAACTGCACCGCCGGATCCCGGACTACCGGCTGGTGGAATCGGATCCCCCCGTATACCACTCGACGCAGGTGCGTGGCTGCCTTCGAATGCCGATCACCTTTACACCAGAGAAGTGAGTTGAATGACCACATCGCTTCCCCGTCAGGACCGAATCCGTCGGGCACTTGAGCTGTTACGTAACGAAACGACCGACAAGTTCGACGACGTTGTCGGTTTCTCCGCGAGTGAATTCACGGATCCGGTTCTCGCGCAGCAGGAGCGCGACCTCATCTTCGGCCGGGTTCCCTCGATCGTCGCCCACGGCTCCGAGATCGCCCGCCCATATGACTTCATGACCGCGCAAATGCCGCGCAACAACATCATCGTCGTGCGCCAGAAAGACAACAGCGTCAAGGCGTTCGTGAATTTGTGCCGACACCGCGGCGCCCTACTCGAGGACAGCGAGAAGGGCCGCTGCCGGGTTTTCTCCTGCCCATATCATCGGTGGTCCTACGATCCCGACGGGTCGCTGCGGATGGTCACCCGCGATGCCACCTTCGGCGAGGTCGATCGAAAAAAGCATGGTCTTGTGGAACTGCCGTGCGAAGAGCGGCACGGCTTCGTCTGGGTGGTCGACAACGCTCACGCGTCGATCGATGTCGCGACCTGGCTTGGGCCGGATATGGATTCGATCCTGGCCGGTTATCGCATCGACAAGCTCCAGTGCGTCCGGTCGGCGGGATTCGACGAGCCGACCAACTGGAAGATCATGCAGGACGCATTCCTCGACGGCTACCACATTCAGTACGCCCACCCCAACACCGCGGGAAAGATCATTCACACCAACGTCATGGCATTCGAAGATTTCGGGCGACACTGCCGGTTCATCGCGCCACGCAAGTCGATCGACCGCTGGCTGGAGGAGGATCCCGGCGACCGCCAACTGGATCGTTATGTCACCGAAACCCACTTCCTGCTGCCGAACAGCACGTTGCTGCGCCAACCGGATCACTTCCAGCTGCTGACGTTCCGGCCGCATCAGAGTGATCCGACCAAGTCGCGGATGGAGCAACGGCTGATGGTCCCAACGCAGGAAGACGCGGGCATCGACGAGGCTCACTGGAATCGCCTGTGGGACAAGAACTGGGACATTCTCCTCGCCGTGTTGCACAACGAGGATTTCCCGCTGCTGCGCAATTCGCAGCGCGGGATGGCGAGTGCGGACGCCGGCGATATGCTGCTGGGCCGCAATGAGACCGCCAACCAAGTGTTCCGCCGGGAGACCAAGAAGCTGCTCGCCGAGGGCCACGCCACCTAGTGACCGTTCGATGATCAAGTACGAGTGGCGAACCAGTCTGAGTCCCGACGAATCGGCCGAACTGTCCGGCCTGCTCGGGCGTGCCGCCGAGTACGATGCCGAGCCCGAATACAACACGATCGACTTCGCCGACGTCGATCGTGCGATGTTGCGGTCCGATTCGTCGGCGCGCCATCTCCTGATTTGGATGCTCCCCCACGCCACCGCGATGGGCGAGGCCGACCAACCCGAACGCATCGCCGGGCTGATCCGCCTGAAGTGCTCGTCGGACGGGTCGGCAACCGCCAGCGCCGTGGTCGATCCCGGCTTGCGTTCGATCGGGATCATGACACTGCTGCTGGAACGCGTCGGCCTGGACACGGCGCGTCCGGGTGGCTGGCTGGACACCGGGGCCCACACGGTCACCACGTGGGCACAAGGTAACCACCCCGCGGCCAGCCGGCTCTCCGACCGGTTTTTGATCCCGCGCACCCGGCGGGTCTGGAAACTGATCCGAGCGACCGATGCCCTCGAGAACGCCACGGCCGCACCGGTTCTGGAACCTGTCGACAATTCGGCACTCGCCGATGTCGGCTGGGTGTCGGCACCCCTCGAAAGCGATCACACGTATGCGCTACGGGAGGCCGGGCGCATTGTCGCGGTGGCGGCGCTGGATCTGCGCGCCGTGGCATCCGAGGAGTTCGGCCGCTGCGCCACCATCGTGTCGGCCTTCGCCGCACCGGTCGCCCAAGCGGCGCAGCGCCGCCGGTTGCTCGAGGGTGCGGCCGCCCTGGCCCATGAGGCCGGCATGACCGGCATCGCCATTCACGTCGACTCCGGAAACCCCGAATTGGTCCATGCTTGTCGCCTGGCGGGCTTTCAACACGACCGCACCGACGTGCGCTATCAAATCGGCGGCCACCCATGACCGACACGATCCCGGCTGGCCTGGCGAGCACCGTCGATGCCCATGGCAAGGCCGTTGCCGCGGGCGACAACGCCGCGGTGCTGGCCGATTTCCTGCCCGACCGCATCGGTCAGCTGGTCGCCTCGGCCGACGTACCCGCCCGCCTCAAGGGGGCGGAGGTACGCACCATCACCGAAGCCGAGCCAGGGCACTACGACGCCATCATCCGTTACACCAAACTCGACGACCAATGGTTTGAACTGCGCAGCCGCTGGGTGCTTTTCGCCGACGGCAGCTGGCGCGTCGCCAGCGTCCGCAACATCCCCGACTCGCCGCCGTGGGTGGGCGTCACCGGCCCCTCCCCCGACGGCCTCGAGGCGGCCCACTGGGAAGGGCTGCGCGCCGGAAGGCTGCTGCTGCAACGCTGCCGGCAATGCGCGACGTGGGTCTGGTCGCCGCGCCCGATCTGCCCGGCCTGTCATAGCTTCGACCTGAATTTCGAGGCCGTCGACCCGGTGGGCATCATTTACTCGTGGACGCGAACCTGGCAGCCGTTCACCCCGGAGGCCACCGGCCACCTGCCCTACGTCGTGGTGCTGGTGGAACTACCCGCGGCCGGCGCCCGCCGGGTCCTGGGAGTCCTCCAGCACGCGGACGGGCTGACCCCACGCATCGGTGCGGCGGTGCGCGGGGTGATCGAACGGCCCCCGGACGAAAAGTACTGGCCGCTCGTCCGTTGGCACCTGGATCCGGGCTTGGAGGCTCGGTGAGCGGGTTTCGCGCGTCGACCGCGGTGGTGGGGGTCGGTTCGACCGACTATTACAAGCGCGGCACCAGCCCGCTGTCGTCAGCGCAACTGGTGCTGCAGGCGATCCTGCGGGCCTGCGACGACGCCGGCGCCGACCCGCGCGCCGTGGACGGGTTCGTCTCCTACGCCGGCGATTCCAGCGAGGGCCTGGCCATCGGCGCCGCGCTGGGCGTCCATGAGGTGCGCTGGTCGACGCAGGTTTGGGGCGGCGGAGGCGGCGCGGTGGCGGCGGCGGTCAACTGCGCCGCCGCGGCGGTGCACAGCGGGCAGGCCAGCTGCGTCGCGGTCTACCGCGGCTTGTCGGAGGCCACCGACGGGCGCGGTGCTTACAACAAGGGCCACATGGGTCACCTCTATGCGGCTCACGGCATGATCGCCCCCGCCCAGGTGTGCGCGATGCGCACCCAGCGGATGTTGGAGGTCGACGGGGTGCCGCCGTCGGCCGTGGAGGCGGTGGCGCTGGCCGGCTACCACCACGCCCAGAACAATCCGCGCGCGGTGGCGTACGGCCAGCCGCTCGACCACGACCGCTATCGTAGCGCCCGGCTGATTTCCGAACCGCTGCGACTTTTCGACTGTTCGCGTGAAAATGACGGCGCCACCGCGGTTTTGGTCGTCAGCGCCGAACGCGTGGGCGAATATTGCGGAGAGCCGGCGTATATCCTGTCCGGCGTGCAGGGCGCCTCGGCGGGCTGGACCGAGTCGGTGGAAAACGAAGTCGCGTACACGAGCGCGGGATTCCATCCCGCATTGGTGAAGCGGCTGTGGGATGGCGCCGGACTCGCGGCGGCCGACGTGGATGTGGCCCAGGTGTATGAGAACTTCACCGGTCCCGCGGTGGCCTCGATGATCGACCACGGGTTGTGCCCCCCAGGGCCCGGCGCCGGTGAGGTACTCACCCTGGACAACTTGACCGTCGAGCGCGGCCGGTTGCCCATCAATACCGCCGGCGGAAACATCGCCGAGGGTTTCGTGCACGGCATCGGCCTGGTGGCCGAGGCGGTGCGCCAGATCCGCGGCGGCTCGCCCAATCCCGTTGCCGGTGCCGATGTCTCGCTGCTGATCGGCGGCCCGATGGCCCCACTGGTCAGCTCGACCGTGTTCGGGTCCGCGGCCACGATCTGACGCACCGGGGAATCGAGGAGGAAGATGGCCGCGACAGTCGGCTCCGCACTGCACTGGTGGGCACGAACCAAGGGTGAGGCGCCCGCGGTCGTCCTCGGAACCGATGCGCTCAGCTATCGCCAACTGCACGACTGGTCCGGCCGGTTGGCGCGGCGCCTGGCCGATGACGGCGTCAAACCCGGCGATCGCGTCGGGCTGCTGGCACCCAACACGCTGCAATGGCCCGTGGCGGCGTTGGCGATCATGAAGGCCGGTGCGGTGCTGGTGCCGTTCAGTGCGCGCCTCAAGCCCGCCGAGGTACGCAAGATTGCCGACGACGCCGGCCTCAGCCTGATGATCGCCGCGCCCTCTCATACCGCCGTCGCACACGAGGCACGGCAAGCAGGCCGCGAATTCGCCGTGCTGTCCTTTGACAGTGTGAACGCCGAGCGATTCGGCGATCCCGACGATTTCCGTATCGACCGCGCCGGCGAAGACCCGATCGCGGTGATCTTCACCAGCGGGTCCACCGGCCTGTCCAAAGGCGTCATCCTGACCAGCAACACCCTGCTGGCCATCGTGCTGGAGAACACGCTGACAGAGGAAGGCTTCCGGCCCGGCACGGTGACGTTGCTGGTGTTGCCGCTGGCGTTCACCCCGGGCCTGGTGTACGGGCTGCTGATCACCACGGTGCTGGGCGGAACCCTCGTCGTCGAACGAGAACTCAATCCCTCCCGCGCGGTCAAGCTCATCCAAGAGCACTCGGTGCGCGCGATCTTCGGTGTCCCATTGATCTTCGAATCCCTTTCTCGTGCGGAAGGATTCGACGACGCCGACTTGAGCTCGCTGCAGACCGCTATTGTGGGCGGGGCCGCCGTGCCGACGGATCTACTGAGGCGATGGGCCGACAAGGGCGTGTTGCTTCGCCAAATCTACGGAATGACCGAGGCGGGAGGCGTGGCAACCGCGACGCAGAAGGCCGAGGCGTTGGACCACCCCGATTCGTGCGGCATCGGTTCGATCTTCACGGAAGTGGCGGTGATGGCTGACGACGGATCGCTGGCCGCACCGGGCGAGCGGGGCGAGATCGTGGTGCGCGGCCCCGGGGTCACACCGGGTTACTGGGACGATCCGGAAACCACCGCGGCGGCGATTCGTGACGGCTGGCTGCACAGCGGTGATTTGGGAACCCGCGACGAACGCGGGCGCGTCACCTTCGTCGATCGCATGAAAGACTTGATCATTTCCGGTGGAATCAACATCTCGCCAGTGGAATTGGAGGCGGTCATCGCGGGGCTCGACGGCGTCGCCGAGGTCGCCGTCATCGCCGCGTCGGACCCGCGCTTCGGCGAGACGCCCGCCGCGATCATCACTGTGGCGCCGGACGCCGCGGGCATCGACGAGGCCGCGGTGATCGCGCATTGCGAACAACTGCTCGCCGACTACAAGGTCCCGCGGTATGTGGTGCTGCGGTCGGAACCGCTACCCCGGCTGCCCAGCGGCAAGATCGCCAAACAGGCCGTGCGAGAGGAATATCGTGACATCGGCCAACGGTTTACCCGGGCCCGGTGAAGCCCGGCGGGCCAGCGCCGGACGGCGCAACAGCAGCGTTCTCAGCACCGATACCGCCGAGGCACGCCAGCAGATCCTGGCCGCCGCCGAAAGCGTGATTGCGCGCTACGGCGTCTCGAAAACCACGATGGACGACATCGGCAAGCAGGCCGGCGTCTCCCGTCCCACGGTGTATCGCTATTTCGGCGACCGCGACAACCTGCTGGCCGCGTTGATCGAGCGGCGCTCGCGGATGCTGTTCGACGGGGCCCGTGACTATATCTTCGGGTTCGAGTCCTTCGCCGAACAACTCGTCGAAGGGCTGTTGTATCTGATCGATCATGGCCGCAAGGACCCGATCGTGCGGATTCTGGTGGGCCCCGAACATCTCGGCGTCACCAGTCCGATCGTGAACGGCTCCGCGCTGGCAGCCGAACTGACCGCCGAGATGTGGGATCCGGTGCTCCGGCGGGCAATCGAGCGCGGCGAAATCCGTTCAGATCTTGATGTTTTGGATGTCGGTCAGTGGCTGGCACTGGTGCAATTCGTCATGGTCGGGCGCCGTGATGTCACCGGGGCCGACGATCTCGGCACACGTGCACTACTGAAGACTTTTGTGTTGCCCGCGTTTGTGCCGCTGTAGCCGGTCAGCGTCCGGCCACTCCGTACAGAAGCATCTGTACCACCTCCTCAATCTGCCTGTCTCTGCCCGGACGGCGCCGATCCGGCGGAAAGAGCCAATCGTCGAGCAGCACCAGCGACAGCACCGACCCGACGGACATGGCGACAGTGACCGGAGCATCAAGTTCACGGAAATGCCGCGCGGCGGCGTGTTCCCGCAGCACGAGCTGCACGGCGCGCAGGTTATCCGCGAGGTGGCCGCTGACGCGCGCGGCGGCCTCCGCGAGCGCCGGTTCGCCGCCCTTGACCCGAGCGGCCACGAGCGTGCGAAATAACTCTTTGTGCTCGGAGGCCAGCGCGTAGAAGCCTTTGACGAACGAGCGCGCGATCTCGGAAGGTTCGGTTTCCGATGTCACGCTGACGTTCCAGGTTTTGGCCCAGTTGTTGACGAAGTCGGAGAACGGCGAAAGGATCGTCGTCTCGAACAGCTCCGCCTTGCTTCCGAAGTTGCGGAACAGAACCGATTCGCCGACACCGGCCACCTCGGCGATCTGGCGCGTCGTGGTGCCGTGATAGCCCTGTTCTGAAAAGAGGCGATGCGCAGCTTTCAGGACGAGCTCTCTGATCTCGTCGCCGCCGCGGCGTCCGTTTCGAGGATTTGGCACAGGATTGTCCCTACTGAACGACATTTTCACTGACTTTAACCCGAGTCGTCTTCGGGCCCGAACTTCTAGGCGGTGCCGGCGTGCGACAGGCGCCGGGCCAGCCCGTCTGGGATGACCTGGCGCGCGGTGCCGAATGTGCACTTGCCCCTATCGTAAGCGCCACTCACCACTTAAGCTAGTGTCACTTATCATCGTCTAGTTGGGAGTGGAGACGGATGGCGAAACGGATTGAACTGGACTCGGGCCTGGCCAAGGCCGCCGTCTGGTCGGGCATCGCGCTGATCGTGGCGATGATCGTGGCGCAGGGGTTCATGATGCATTTCATCCCACCACCCTCGCCCGCGCTGTCGGCGAAGGAGCTCGCCCAGAGGTTCATCGACCGACGTAACGAAATCCGTCTGGGCTGTTTGATCCAGTGCATCTTCTGGTCGTTTTGGGCGACGTGGTGCATGGCGATCACCGTCTTCATCCGAAAGATGGAACGTGGCTGGCCAATCCTGACGTACTCGTCGATCGCACTGCAGGGCGGCGGCTATGTCTTCTTCATTCTGATCCCGATGACTTGGGGCGTCATCGCGTTTCGGCCAGAGTCGCTCGACCCCGCGGTTATGCAGATCATGAACGACTGGGTGTGGTTCGACTTCCTGTTTACCTGGCCGCCATTCGCTTTGTGGATGGCCGTGATCGGCCTGGCGATCATCAAGGACCACAATGTGCCCACGCTGTATCCGCGCTGGGTCGCTTATCTCAACTTCTGGTGCGCAATCCTGATCTTCCCCGCCGGGCTGATCGTGTTCTTCCGCGACGGATTGTTCGCCTACAACGGCGTCGGCGCGTTCTGGATCCCGTTCGCAATCTTCTTCGGGTGGATGATCGCCATGTCGGTACTAACCCTGCAAGCCATCGACAGGCAGAAGGCGAGCCGGCCCGAGAACCAGATTGCGATGGCCGCGGTCTGAGGTCGTGCTGCGGGGGTGGCCCAGGCCGCCCCCGCACGTCGCCATACGACCGATCGCCCGCCCTTTGACCAGGAAGCACAGCCGCGTGCAACCCACCACCACACAGCCGACAGCGCCACCCGCCGCGAAGAAGACGAAGAAGATCCCCGGCGAAGCGGGCGTCTGGATCTTCATCCTCGGCGATATCTGCGTTTTCGCCGTTTTCTTCACTTACTTCCTGATCCAGCGCAGCAAGCATGTCGACCTGTTCGATCTATCCCAGTCCACGCTGAACAAGAACCTCGGCGCCGTCAACACGGTTTTCCTGTTGATCAGTTCGCTGTTCGTCGTGTTGGCCGTACGCGCGATGAGGGTGGACGAGCGGGTGCTCGCGCAACGCCTGTTCGTTGGCGCCTTTGTATGCGGTGTGGCGTTCATTGTCGTCAAGGCATTCGAGTACTCCGAACGGGTTGCAGCACACCAGATCCCCACCACCAATAGTTTTTACCTGCTCTATTTCGTACTCACCGGCTTACACCTCTTCCACCTGCTCATCGGCTTGGGTGTGCTCGCCACGCTGTTCGTCCTCGCCCGCAAGACCGGCCTGTCCACGCACCAGTGGGCCTTCTTCGAGGGCGGTGCGTGCTTTTGGCACATGGTCGACCTGCTGTGGCTGGTCCTTTTCCCGCTGATTTTCTTGGTCAGGTGAATCGAATGACGAGCTTGCTTCGCACGCCGGCAACGGCGGTGTGGTTGGTGTTGGTCACCGCCACCGCCGTGTCCTGGGCGCTCGGAAGTCAACACGGAACGCACAATCACGCGCTGGCGAGCGTGATCATCTTGCTGATCGCGTTCATCAAAGTCCGCCTGGTCGGCATGTACTTCATGGAGCTGCGGGAGGCGCCCAATGTCCTGCGAGGGTTGTTCGAAGCGTACTGCCTCGTCGTGTGCGCGCTGCTGTTAGGAGTGTTCCTCTTCCTTTGAGCCGCAACACGATTCCGGAGGCCGCAACATCGTCAACGCAAGAATATCGGCAACAGCCGGTTAGGGAGGTCACTATGGAAGCTAAAGTGCAGCGCGTCCTGATCTGGACGGGGCCGGCGATGATCGTCCTCTGGCTCGGCGCCTTTCTCTTTATCGCCGGGTTCATCCCACCGTCGTCCCCGAAGGCCAGCGCGGCGGACATATTCGCGCTGTATCAAGGCCACACGAACGCCATCAAGGTCGGGATGGTGATCTCGATGGCCGGCTCCGCTCTGCTGGTCCCGTGGGCGGTCGCGATCTCGGGGCAACTGAAACGGATCAATGGCGCCAAGGCCCTTGCGGACACGCAGATGGTTTCGTGCGCCCTGCTGTCGCTGGAATTCATCACGCCGATCGGCA
Source organism: Mycobacterium sp. NGS34 (assembly GCF_059812845.1). Taxonomy (NCBI): domain Bacteria; kingdom Bacillati; phylum Actinomycetota; class Actinomycetes; order Mycobacteriales; family Mycobacteriaceae; genus Mycobacterium; species Mycobacterium sp. NGS34. Next base: position 50,630 of record NZ_JCALDM010000011.1, on the reverse strand, counting down.
TCTGGATGGCGGCCAGCTACCGTTTCGACGACCGCGCGGCCGACGTCACCCGAGCGCTCCACGACGTCGGTTGGATCCTGTTCATGACAGTGATCTGGTCGCTGTGGCTGCAGCTTCTTGCCATTGCCGCCGCCATCTTGATCGACCGCGGCGCCGAGCCGGTGCTTCCGCACTGGCTCGGATACTTGAGCTTGTGGGTGGCGCTGCTCATCATCCCGGCGGGCCTCGTCTTGTTCTTCAAGCAAGGCCCGTTCGCCTGGACCGGAGTTGTCGGGCTCTACATACCGCTTACCGGATTCGTTGTCTGGATAATGTCGATGACGATCACCATCCACCGAAACCTGAGTCGAGAGATCTCCGCCACCGCAGACGTCCGCTAGGAGGCCGTCGATTTCTCGAGATCGGTTGCTGCCAAGTCCAAATGCCCCCAATGCTGCGGCGGCGGCGCCGCCTCCGGCACGGTCGGCGCGGCGCCGCGCAGAAAACTACGGATGGCTTCGGCGAAGGCCCCTGCCGCGGATCGCTGGTTGGCAGCCACCGCCGCGACCAGCGCAGGTTCGGTGGCGGGATCGGCGTTGGCGAATGGGCGGCCTCCGGCGGCGTCGCCGTGCATTGCCTCGGTGATGCCGGCCCCCAAGGTCAGCTTGTCGAGGCCGTCAAGGATCAACACCACTTGCTCCGGGGGCACCCCGATCTCGATCAGGTGCTTCGCGGACTCGTTGTAGTTGCGAATCAATACATCACGCGGCATAAATTGCAGCAGCAGGGGCACCGCATTGCGGTGCCGCAGCATCGATTCGCGAAAGGCCAAACTCAGCGCGACAAGCCATTCGATCCAATTCGGCACCGATGTGGGGTCGGGTAACCGCGTCTCCACCACGATCGCCCGCGCTACCGCTTTGAGGATCGCCGCCTTGTCCTCAAAGTGGTGATAGAGCGACGGTGCCTGCACGTTGAGTTCCCGCGCGAGCCTGGGCAGGCTGAGCGCGTCCAGGCCCTCCGTGTCGATGATGCGCAACGACGCCTCCACCACGGCGTCGCGGCGGATCAGCGGCTTGGAGGGGCGAGGCATGAGCACATTATCGGATATCGGCCGCGAAAAGCACCAATAACCGAGCTCAGAAACCTAATAACGACAGGTTTTCGCCGCCTTAGCCGGGTGCGGCCTGCAATACCGCCGCGCCCTCCCCTTCCGCGCGCTCAACGGCGCGGCTGGCGCGCAACATGAGCCACGTCATGGTCACCATCCACGCGAAGAACGACACACACAGCACCCACCAGGCCAGGATTCCGTTCCAGGCCAGGGGTCCGGCATGGACGAATACGACAAAACTGCCGGGCGCAACGCCGAGCGCAGTCCAAATGTTGAGGTAGGCACACCAGCGCGGCAGCAGCGGCTGCGGACGGTGATCCTGGAACACGACGATCGCGATGATCGCCATCTGAACCATCGCCGTTCCGACGATACCCACGTACGGTAGCCACGCGAGGTCGTTGAGCATCTGAATCGTCTCCGGGCTGCGTCCGCTTCGGTAGGCGGCCGTCTGCCAAACCAGTTGCGGGAAAAGGAACTCGAGGATCAGACACGAGCCGGCGATCAACTGCGCCGTCGCCAGCGGCGAATCGCCGCCGGCGATCCGGCGGATCTGATGGGTGAGCGCCGCGACGAAGAACGCCAGGAAGGGCGCGGCGGCCGAGGCGATCCAGATGCCGATTCGGATCCGACCGCGTCCCTCGGCGAACATCCGCGCTACCGCGTCCGCACTCATGCCCGGTGAGGGCGGCGGTATGAAGCCGGCGAAAAGCCAAAAACCTACGAAGAACAGCGGAGCAAAAGTAATGCCGCCCCACACGCATAAACGCTGTTGTCGTTCGGTCATCATGGCCGCGCCTTCCGTGCGATCGTCATGACAGGACTTGGCTCGAGAGCAACCGCTCGGCCGCCCGTAGACCCGATATCGTCGCCGATTCCAGGTTCTGGAAAGCCTGCGAATCGCCGGCCAGCTGGATGCGCCGATCCTGACCGCACAGCTGCCGAAACTTTCCCAGGTCGCGGTAGAAACCGACCGTGGTGTATTCCTCGCGCCACCGGTACACATCGGCGAACTCGACGTGATCGGTTGTGCCTGGCAGGATCCGCTCGACGGCGCCGAGCATGGCCCGGCGGATCTGGTCGTCGTCGTCGTGCCACTGCTCGGCGCTCCACGAATCCAGCGCCGCCACGGTGAGCAGACCCTTGCCGGCCGGCGCGCGACCGGGCGCCTTGTGGTGGTCCAGCATGATTCCGGTGAGAAACGGATGGCTGGCCCGCGGGACCAGAACGTAGGTCGACTTCACGCGACGCGGAGCACGGGACAGGCCGACCTTGAGGATCAGCAGCTTCCCGTTACGCACCCGGTCGAAAAACGACCGCCGCCAGTCGTCCAGCCCGGGCACGATCCGGGCGGTCGTCTGCCCGGGGGTTGCGATCACGCACGCCGCCGCGTCCTCGACGTGCTCGACGCCCCCCTGGTCCGTCCACGTGACCGTGACGCCACCTCCGTTGTCCTCGACCGAGATAACCTCCGCGCCGACTTCTGTTTTCACGTCGCGGGCCAGCCGGTCCGTGTAAAAACCCATGCCGCCGCGGAAACTGACCAGCTTCGCCCCGCCGAACAGCGCCAGGATCGCCAAGAAGTCGGCCCGCGACGCCGTGTCGCCGCTGGTGGCGGCGATGCCGCGCAGCACCGTCTCCGCGAGGTACTCCTGGAGCTCGGGACTCAACCGCGAGCGCGACCACGCCGAAACCGTTTGGGTGTCATAGCGTCCCGCCTCAGGCATCCGCGCGTAGCCGGCTTTTCGGGCGCGCAGTAATTCCGGAACGAGCTTGATTGCCTCCGCCTTCGCCCGGATCGAGAGCAGCCGGGTGCGCACCAGGGAGGAAATGAGATGATTGCCATCCAGATCGTGGATTGCCCCGTCCCGGACGACGCCGAGGACGAACCCGCCCGGGACGATCTCGTCGGTCATTCCGATGTCGACGGCGGTGGCCAGCAGCGTCCGGTGAGTCGTCGGCAGGAAGAACGCACCCTCGTCGAGGACGAAACCGTCCCGGCGCGAGGTGCGCATCTTTCCGCCCACCCGGTCACTGGCCTCCAGCACCCGGACGGATACCCCGGCCCGCGACAGCCGGTGCGCGGCGGCCAATCCCGAGGGACCACCTCCGACGACGATGACGTCGTCCGTCATGTCAGCCCTACCGCTTGAACGCGTCGATGATCTGCAGGTAACAGTCCTCGGATTCCTCGGCGGTGAACGGCGGCACGTAGGACGTGTGCAGGGCCAGATGCGGTAAACCCTTGTAGTTGTCCAGCTTTTGGCGGCACTCCTCCGGTGTCCCGGTGATGGAGAACAGCTCGACGAGCTCTTCGGGCGTATCCTCGAAGGCCGCCAGCCCCTTCTGCATCATCGACACGCGCAATCCGTTGACCAGGTCCTGCACGCCCTCGATTTCGGCGACCACGTCGGAGATCGGGTGCGCGATGTAGAACCCGACATGCTTCTTGGCTCGCGCCAGCGCGACGTCGCGGTCGGGGTGCACACAGCAGATGACCTCGCACGCCAGATCCAGTGCCTCCGGATCACGACCGGCCGAGCGCGCGCCCTCCGCGATATTGGGCAATACGACCTGGTCGAAAAACTTTGGCGTCCAAAGGTATCCGATCCATCCGTCGGCCTTCGCCCCGGCCAGTTTCAGCAGCGCCGGGCGCATGCCGGCGAGCAGGATCGGAATCTGTGGCCGGACCATCTCGCGCAGGCCCCAGGGGTTGATCGGCGGCGCGGCGAACTGATAGTGCGCCCCCGAGAAGCCGTCCACCTGCTCACCCGCCAAGTACGCCCAGGAGCTGCGCAGCGCGTCGATGTATTCACCGATGCGCCTGACCGGGGTCTTGAAGTCGGTCGAGTGAAACGCGCCGAGGAACTCCGGCACCCCCGTTCCCAGACCCAGTTTCATCCGCCCACCCGATAATTCGTCCACGTCCGCGGCGGCGTTGGCCGCCTCGAACGGGGAGCGCGTGAAGGCGGTTGCGAGCCCCGTGCACAGCTCCGCATCGGAGGTGGTCAGTGCGGACATGCATAGCATCGCGAACGGGTTTCGGTACAGCTCGTAGCTCCACACCGACTCGAAGCCTGCCTCGTCCGCCATTCGCGCGTATTCCGGTATGCGCGCAAGCGATGCGGTGCGACTGGGCATCGTGATGCCGATCTTCAATTCCCTACCCTCTCAAGTCGAACTGCCGACGGTTTCGTACAACGCGGGCATGACGGCCCGCGCAAAGCGTTCCTGGTTAGCCACCGCGACGTCGGAAGCCAGGTTTCCGAACGCCGAAACGACGATGAGACCGCCAGCGTCGGTGCGCCGCACGATCTCTCGGGTCTGCTCGATGACTTCCTCGGGCGTCCCCCACGGCTGCAACTCGGCCAGAAAGTGCGCGAACTGCTCGCGGCCGTGCTTGGCGATCGTGCGGGCGATGTTGCCGTAATACTCGTAGCCGGGGATGGCGGCCATCGCCTCATCGGCGAACCCGTAGTGGTCAATCGTCGACCGGTAGTAGGCGACGACCTGCTCGAACAGCTGGGCGGCGACCTCGCGGTCCTCGTGGCAGGCGTTGAAGATCACCACCATTGGCTTGGGCGGGTCGCCGCCGCGGTATCGGCGGTAGTGCTCGCCGTAGCGCTCGAGGTCCCCGACCGTCTGCTCCCACGGCTTCTGCAGAAAGATCATGATCCCGGCACCCAGCCGCGCCATCACCTCGGCGGACTCCGGCGAAATCGAGGAGGCGAACACGCGCCCGCGCAGCGGCGCCAACGGCGCCGGCCGCAGCTCGACGCCTCGGATGTGTCCGGTCTCGAACGCGTCCAGCAATTCCGCCGCGGATTCGTCGAAGAGCTGTCGCGACCGCGCCATCTCCACACCGAAGCCGTCGAACTCCTGTCGCGCCAGACCGCGGCCCATCCCCAGGATCAGCCGTCCCCCCGACAGATGGTCGAGCACACACGCGTGCTCAGCCAGCCGGATCGGATCGTGCCATGGCAGGACCGACACCATCGTGCCCAGCTGCACGCGCTGGGTCCTTGCCGCGACCCAGGTCAGGAACTGCAGCGGGTCCGTCGACATCGAGTAGCCGGCGAAATGATGCTCGACCGCCCACACCGAATCGAAGCCCAGGTGCTCGGCCCGGTCGGCGAGTGCCATCTCGGTCCGCCAGACGTCGTGATCGGCCCGCCCGTCGAGGTTCTGAAAGAAATGACCATGCCCGATGCGCATCGGTCAGCCCCGTTCCCAGCCGGTCTGTGATAGCTGAACGACCGTAAACTCCCAGCGGAACTGGCGCATGTGAAGCACCATAGCAGCGATTCGAAATTTTGTGACCGATCGTTCTCAAAATTTGTTAGCATGGCCGCGTGAACGATCTAGTCAGCGGCTTGGGCGTAAACCCGTCCAGCGATCTCAGCGTCTTCCTGTTCTGCGCGATCTTCACCTTCGCGGTGGTGACGATCCTGTGGGGGGTTGGCCTGATTCAGGGCAACCACTCGATGATGGACGGCTGGTACGGATTCGCCTACGCCGTACCGGCGTTGTGGGCGTACCTGATCGTCGGTGCCCAATCGGTCACCGCGGCGCTGCTGCTGCTCATGGTGATGCTGCACGGCGGCCGGCTGGGCTGGTACCTGGCGGCGCGCTGGCGGCGCTACGTGCCCGTGTACGGCGGCGACCCGCGCTACCTGAACTTCGTCAAGGAGATGTCCCCCGGCTACTGGTGGAAGAGCTTCTTCCGGGTGATGGAGCCCCAGGCGGTGATCATCGTGCTGATCGGCATGCCCGTCGTCGTTGGGATCCTGAAGAACCGGGCGCCCAATGGCGGCATTGGCCTGCTCGCGTTCGTCGGCCTGGTGGTGTTCATGGTCGGCCTCTACTTCGAGACCGTCGCGGACGCGCAACTGCAGGCCTTCCTCGGGCTGGATCAGCGCCCGCGCTACCTCAACACCGGGGTGTGGAAGCACAGTCGCCACCCAAATTATTTCGGGACCGCCACGGTCTGGTGGGGCATGTGGCTGGTGGCCGTCGCGGGTAACCCGGCCTGCTGGTGGACGGTGGCTGGCCCGATCATCAACACGATCATGCTGACGTCGGTGCTGGGTTCGGCGTTCCAGGACAACTACATGGGCGTCCGGCCGGAGTACCAGGAGCTGATGGCCCGCACCCGGCGCTTCCTCCCGTTCCCGTTGTCGGCCGACGCCATCGCGCGCAATCAGGCCCGGCTGGCCGAGCAGCGCGACAAAGCGACCACCGCCTGACGTGTACGACGCCATCGTCGTGGGTGGCGGCCACCACGGCCTGACCTGCGCAACCTATCTGGCCCGCGCCGGCAAGCGCGTGGTGGTCCTGGAGCGAAAGCCATGGCTCGGCGGCATGACCTACTCTCGTGAAACGGTCTCGGAAGCACCAGGATTCGTGATGAATCCGTGCGCGGTGGACCTGCTGTTCACCAACTTGGAGCCGTCCATCATCAGCGAGCTCCGGCTGGAATCGTTTGGGCTGCGCCAGGCCAGCCCCGAGCCGTGGGGCGCCTACCTCGGGCCGGAAGGCCAATCGATCGGGCTGTGGCGTTCGCTCGATCGCACGGTGGAGGAAATCCGGCGGTATTCGAAGCGAGACGCCACCAAGTTCGCGCAGCTGTGCGAGATGTGGTGCGACTTCTGGTATGTGGCGGCGCCTTACCTGATGGACCACCCGACCCGGCCGCGGGTGAAGACGGTCGCGGAGCTTGGCTGGCGAGCGGTCCGCAAGCGCCGCAACCTCGCACCCGTCGCACGCATGCTGATGGCCTCCCCGCATCAGCTCATCGAGACGATGTTCGAGTCCGACGAGGTCAAATCGCTGCTGGCGATCTACGCCTCGGGTTCGGAAGCCCCACTGCGGGAACCGGGATCGGGCGCGGTGCTGGGCGTGATCATGCTGCACATCGGGTGGGGCATCAAACGCCCGGTCGGCGGCATGGCCGAGTTCACCCGCGCGCTTGCCGCATGCCTGCGCCACCATGGTGGCGAGGCCCGCACCGACGCGGCGGTCGAAGAGATTCTGGTGCGCGGCGGACAGGCGACCGGGGTGCGGCTGGTCGGCGGCGAAGTGCTGCAGGCGAGCCAGGTCGTCGCGGCGGTCGACCCGATCACGTTGATGTGCACGCTGGTCGACCCCGCCCACGTCCGCGATGAGGTGCTCGACGAGGTCCGCAATATCCGTGTCAATGGGTGGGGCATCAACAACGCGAAGATCGACGTGGCAGTGTCGCGGCGACCAAAGTTGTTGTGCGACAGGCCTGAACTGTGGGGCAGCTACATGCTCATCGGCGACAGCAAGGACTACGTCGACCGCGCGCTCGACGGCGCCGTGCACGGCACGATTCCGCCCGAGACCCCGATGTGGGCGCTGATGCCGTCGGCCTTCGACCGCTCGCAGGTGCCGCCGGGCAGCGCCGGCGACACCATGTACCTGTTCTGCACGGCGGTGCCGCAGTCCTTCGCCGACGGCAGCGCGTGGGCGTCGCACCGCGAGCCCCTCGCCACTCAGGCGATAGCCAAGGTCGACGAGGTGGTGCCCGGTTTCGCCGACGCCGTCATCGGCAGCTGGGTCAAGAGCCCGGACGAGCTAGGGGAAATGACCCACGACGGCAGCTACGTGGTCGTCGACATGTCGCTCAATCAGATGGGTCCGAATCGCCCGACCGCGGCGCTGGCCGGCTACCGCACACCCATCCCGGGCCTGTGGCACACCGGGGCGGGCGCGCACCCGATGGGCGGCGTGCACGGCTGGGCCGGCCGGACCACCGCCCGCACCGTCCTGAGGTCGCTGTAATCCGGTTGCGCGCGAACCGGTTCCCGGTTACGCCGGCACCGGTACCGCAGAGGGTTCACGCATGTCGCGCAGCGCCGCGCGCCGCAGCAAAACGAACACCGTGACGAACCAGCCGCCGAACAGGGTCAGGGGTATCCAGAATCCAAGGATGCCGTTCCATGCGAACGGACCGGTCTTGAAGAAGAACAACATTTGGTCGGGCAGCAGCCCAATGCACGTCATGATGCTCTGATAACCGAACCAGCGGGGAAATACCGGGTCTTGACTCTTGTCCGCCAACGCGACGATGGCCGCCGTGATATACATCGGCACCACCAGGGAGACGCCGCCGATGAATTGCAGCCACGCGATGTCGTTCAGCAGGTAGGTCAAATCCGCGGACCGCTGGGCAGGCCGGAACGCGCAGATCAGCCACCAAAGCGGCGGGTAGAAAGTCAGCATCGCGTTGCTGTAACCGGCCATGGTCATCGTCCGGGTGAGCGGACCGTTGCGCCCCTCGAATCGAGCTACGGCATCGGCCATCGTTGCGACGAAAGGCAGGAAGACCGCTGCGGCCCACATCACGATGAGCAGGCCGAGGCGAATCCGCGTCAAGTCACCCCGATAGAACTCGGCCACCTCATGAGCTCCAGCCGAGGGGCGGTGGAGCGGGAAGTATCCCCCCACCAGCCACCATCCGACGAGCACTGACACGATGTAGATCGCACCACACCAGGCGCCGATCAGCTTGGTGCGCTCGACAATTGCGTTATGCATCGTTGCCCCTTCCCGCAGGCCCACATCGCCGGGGTGGCCGACGTGGCGTGTGCACACGTGCGTCAACTGTTGTCGCATCGTTCGGTCTAATTAACGATCGTTTACGTATTCTACATGGGTAACGGCTGATGAAAACGCGCTATCGCAACGTGCGCTGTAGCGGTCCGCCGCTGGCCCCGGAGGGGCAGCTTTGCCCCCGCTTGTCCCCCTAATCGCTATAGCCTCGGCCGCGACCACTCGTATGCTTCGATCATGAGCGAATCCACGCTGAGCGCGTTGCCGCCCGGCCCCCCACTACCCCGGTCGGTGCAGACCGCGCTGCTACTGCGCTACTGGCCACGCTTCGTGGCCGCCTGCCGGCGCCGCTACGGCAAGGTGTTCACGATCCGGATCGCGTCGGTGGGAACGCTGGTTTACCTCGACGATCCCGCCGATATCAAGACGGTGTTTGCCGGTGATCCCACCGTTTACCACGCCGGCGAGGCCAACTCGATCCTGGCGGGTGCGGTGGGCGAGAGCTCCGTGCTGGTGATCGACGGCGACGTGCATCGTGACCGCCGTCGTCTGATGATCGCCCCGTTTCAGCGCGAGGCCGTTGCGCGGCAGACCGCTGTGATGGCCGAGGTCGCCGCTGCCAACATCGCCCGTTGGCCGGTGGGAACGGAGTTCCCGGTTGCGCCCCGAATGTCGGAGATCACGCTCGAGGTAATTCTGCGAACCGTCATCGGGGCCACCGATCCGGCCCGGCTGGCCTCGTTGCGCGAGGTGATGCCGCGGCTACTCAACCTGGGGTCGTGGGCCTCGCTGGCGATCGCCAATCCCGACCTGCAGCGCCGGCGCCCCTGGCGATACGTGCGTCGGCGCATGGACGAAGCCGACCGGCTGCTGTACGCCGAGATCGCCGATCGCCGCGCCGATCCCGACCTCGCCGCGCGCACCGACGTGCTCGCGATGCTCGTGCGCGCGAGCCACGACGACGGCCGAACGATGACCGACGCTGAGCTGCGTGATCAACTCATGACGCTTCTGACGGCCGGGCACGACACCACCGCCACGGCGCTGTCGTGGGCGCTGGAGCGACTCATCCGGCATCCGGACGCACTCGAGAAGGCGGTGCGCGCCGCCGACGCCAGCGCGGCCGGCGATCCGGCGGGCGACGAGTACCTCGACGCGATCGCGAAGGAGACGCTGCGGATTCGCCCGGTGGTTTTCGACGTCGGCCGGGTCCTGACGAAACCGGTGGACCTGGCGGGCTATCGCCTGCCCGCCGGTGTGATGGTCGCTCCTGGCATCGGGCTGGTGCACAGCAGCGCCAAGCAGTACCCGGATCCGGACCGGTTCGACCCGGATCGGATGCTCGGAGCCACCCTCAGTCCCACCACCTGGCTGCCGTTCGGCGGCGGCAATCGCCGCTGCCTCGGTGCGACGTTCGCGATGGCCGAGATGCGGGTCGTGCTGCGCGAGGTGCTGCGCCGCGTCGAGTTGAAGACCACCACGGCCAAAGGCGAACGACAGAAGGTTAAGCACGTCGTCCTGGTGCCGCACCACGGCGCGCGCATCCTTGTTCGAGCCAAGCGCGACCGAGTCGCGACATCGCCCGCAGTGGCCGAGATGCCCGGTTGCCCGGTCACGACGCCGGCCAAGGCGGCCTCGTCGACCACAGCACGCAGCTGATTCAGTCTCGCGCCGCCGCACCAATCAGATTGCGCGCGGCGCGATTTCCGAATTCCACCGCGGTGTTCTGCCCGGCGGCCGACATGAAGTCGGCGGCGTACTGCACCGGTGACGCCGGATCGAGTTGGGCATTCAGCCGCCCGATGTCCTGGTAGGCGCCGATCCGCGTGAACGGCAATGCCCTTCGCCACCGGGTCACGTGGGTGAACTCGACGGTTCCGCGCAGTTCGGGGAACACCTCGAACACGGTGGCCACGGTGTGATCGACGACCTGCTCGTCGGGCGCGTCGATCATTCGCTCGGACGCGCCGGTCTCCCACAGGCAGCTCAGCAAGCCGTGTCCGGCGGGCGCCCGATCCGGAGCCTTGTGGTGATCGAGGAACATCAGCGCGATGTCGGGGTCCTCCACCGACGGGAACATCAGGAGAAACGCGGGGCAGTCAGGTGGCCGGGTGGTTCCGACCGCGACGCTTACGCATTGGGTATAGCCCAGGCTGTTGGCAAGCGGGCTAAGGACGCCGCGGTCGTCGACGCAGATCGCCGCCGCCTCGGGCAGCGGACAAGTGACGACGCAAGCGTCGTACTCCGAGGTCGTTCCGGAATGGCTCACCCGGACCCGGTTTTCGGTGCGCCGCACCTCGGTGACCGGTGTCTGCAGGTGCACCTTGAGGCGTTCGGCCAGCGCCTCGGGCATCCTGCCCTGGCCACCGGCAACAGCAAGGATCTTGGCAGTGAAGATGTTGCCGATCCCGGAGAACAACTCCACCTTGGACACCTTGTCGGAGTCGGCGATCAGCATGGTGCGCACGATCGGCTCACACAGGTAACTATCGAGCTCGGCCGACAGCGCGCGCGTCGCATACGCGCGAGCGCTCTCGGTGTCGATCGGCGCCGCCTTGCGCATGTCGGCGTAGTCCAGCCGGCCGCGCGCTTTGGCCAGCGCCACGTCGAGCGCCAATCGCGGGACGCGCAGTTTGGCGCCCAACGACAGTACGCCGGTCTTCATCCCAGATCGCACCATGTGGTCCATGTCGAGCAGGTGCGTCAAGCCGGCCCGACGGATGGCGATATAGGGTGCGGTACCACGGGTTTCGATGCCGAGCTCTCGGGCCAGCGCCAGGTAGCCGCGATACGTCGAACCGAGCGCCGACGCGCCGGTGTCGATCGCGTAGCCGTCGCGCCGCACGGTTTGCACCCGGCCGCCGGGCGCATTGGTCGCTTCAAAGACATCGACCTGCCAGCCCGCCTGCTGGAGCCGATAGGCCGCCGTCAACCCGGCGAGGCCCGCTCCCACGATGGCGGCGCGCATCCTCACACCGCCTTGCGTCGACAGCATTTCGCATCCTCCCAGTCGCTCGCGGTGCCCCGAGCTGACGTATATCGAAGTCGGTAAACGATCGTTAGCGTTCTCGCATCGACACACTACCGCTCGGAGCGCCATTTTGGCTCTGATATTGGACGATGCGACCGGCCAGACAAGACTGGCTTCTTGTTCGATCAACCCAGGAGTTCGGGTAAACGACGGTTGACACCGAAGATTTATAAACTTAATGTCTCAAAATAACTTCCGTCACGAGAGTCGTAGAAGCCACACGTGTCCCGACCATCGATTGTCAGACCGACCGCTCGGATCATGTTGGCCGGTGACATCGCGCCGGGCATCCGTGCGGCGACGAACCCGCAGAGGCGCCACGGCGATCACCCCTACGTGAGACATGAGGAGCTCAACCATGGCTGACGTGCAATCGATGCTCAGCTCGGTGATCGGCGCGGGCAAGACCGCGGTTCACAAGATCGGTTCGGACGAGATTCGCCGGTTGTTGGAGAACCAACCGGCCGTCGGCGGCCAAATCGACGTGACGGTGCTCGGCGACGGCGGTGAAGTCGGCGCGTCAAGTGGCACAGTGCTGTTCGACGCAACCTTCGACACCGGCCAGGCCCGTGTCACACGCGAACTGGTGCTGCGTCACGCGCCGGTCAGCGACAAGCGGTTGTTTTTTGAATACGACTTGCCGAGACAGTTTCACGTCCAGCGCGCCCTTTACGGCAGCGACGTGCCGGTGCCGGAACCGGTTTGGCTCGATCCTGACGGCCGCTGGCTCGGCGCACCCGGCTACGTGATGGTGCGGGCACGCGGAAGGGGTCAGCATCCGGCGGCCTTCATCCAGGGCCCGATCGCGGAGGCCACACCCGCCGACCGGGAGGAGATGCTCGGCAAGATCATGGCGGCGCTGGTCGCCATTCACAACACGGATATCGAGGCGCGAGGTCTGAAGAACTTCGTGATGAACGCGCCCGGCGCCGCTCCGCTGGAACGCTGCATCAACTGGTACTGGCTGACCTGGGAGTGGGTGCGTCTACCGCTGTTCGAGCGGTTGGTTCCGGTGCGCGGCTGGCTGCTCGACCACCTTCCCGAGGGCGAACCCGAGCTGATGCACGGCGACTCGACGCTGCAGAACTATTTTTTCGACGGCACGCGGTTGGCCGCGGTGTTGGACTGGGAGATGTCGAGCCTCGGCCGCGCCGAGGCGGACCTCGCGCTGCAATGCGTCAGCAACCGGATCTTCGCGGCCCCGCCCGAAAGCGGTCTGTTGCAGCCGCCAAGCGAAGCGGAGTGGCTGGCGATGTACCGCGCCGCCGGCGGCCGTGAATTGCGCGACTTCGACTACTTCAAGAAGTTCGCGGCCTACATGATCCTGGTCGCGGTCGGCGCCCTGCAGCGCAACCTGACCGAGGCCGAGCGCGAGGCGCAAGCGCCGCTGTTGCAGCCGTGTTGGGAGATCGTGGAATCGTGAATGGAGGTTTGTGATGTCGACTGAAACGCACGAGAAGGCGTTCTGGGAAGAAAAGAACACGTCGTTCAAGACCGCCACACCCGATGACGACCTGCTGCATCGGCAGTTCACGGAGTCGAATCGAACCCCGAGCCTGACCGAAACGCAGTATTTCGGCTTCAGTGTCCCCGAGGAAAACATCCACGCGCTGACCTATCTGTGGCATCACCCAAACCTGGGGATCGTCAGCGGCGGGGCCTGGGTATGGCAGGGCGTCAAACGACACGTGCTCCAATCGGAGCTGTTCAACTGGACCTCGTTTGCAAGCGAGGATGTCGTCGCAAATGACCTGTGGGACTACGAGTTCGAAAACGGCTATCGCGTGCAGACGATCGAACCCCTCAAGAGGCATCGGCTGCGCTACACCGACGAGCTCCGACAGAACGCGTTCGACATCGAGACACACGCCCTGATGGAGCCGATGCTGTTGCAGAGCGGCAAGCACTTCGAACAGGCGGTGCACGCGCACGGCGAATTGACGTTACGAGGCAAGACGTACCAAGTCGATTGCACGAACGTCCGCGATCGGTCCTGGGGAGAAAGCCGCAGCGAACAGCACGCGCCGACGCCACCGATCGACTGGATGACCGGAGTCTTCAACGACAACTTCATGTTCGGGTGTACCGCGTTCGACCACCCGGATCTCGAACCCGACTGGAAGGGACACCTGCAGGTGCCCGGGGACGATCCCACCAAGGGTGGCTGGGTCTACCGCGAGGGCACGTTGATTCCGGTCGTTTCGACCCGCAAGCGCGTCAGCAATGACTACTCGACGCTGGCGCCAACCAGCGTCGAGATGGTGATGACCGATGCGAACGCCCGCGACTACGAGGTATGCGGCGAAGTCGTCGCCGCCAATCGCATTCCCGTGTGGCCGAATATGGAGACCTGGGTCTGCCTCGCGCGGTGGGAGTGCGAAGGGCAGGTCTGCTATGGCGACCTGCAGCAAGTCCAGTGGCACGACTATGTTCGACAGTTCTTAGGACGGTAACCCGATGGTTTCTTCGATCCCCACCACCGACCGCGCGCAACCCACGGCCGATGTGCTCGTCGAGCGCGACGGCACGGTGGGCGTGATCACGATTAACCGGCCGGCGCGACTCAACGCGGTTACCCCGGAGACCGGTGACACCCTCAGGTCGGCTTTCCTCGAGTTGGAGGCCGACAGCCGCATCCGCGCGGTTGTACTCACCGGCGCCGGCCGGGGATTCTGCGCGGGCGCCGACATTTCCGGCGATGTGGGAAATGCTCGACAGGTGCTGCTGGAGGCATGGAACCCGCTGGTGATGACGATGCGGTCGCTACAGCTACCCATCATCGCGGCGATCAATGGCGTGGCGGCCGGCGCGGGAGTGTCGCTGACGCTGGCGTGCGACCTGCGTGTCGCTGCCGCGTCCGCACGATTCGAGTTGTCGTTCGCGAAGATTGGGCTGATGCCTGATGCGGGCCTGACGTGGCTGCTTCCCCGCGTTGTCGGGCTGGGCCGAGCCAACGAACTGGCACTGCTGGGCGGGCGGCTGTCGGCCGCTGAGGCGCGCGACTGGGGACTGGTGAACCGCCTGTCCGAGGACGGTGAGGCGCTGAGCGATGCGGTCGCGATGGCCCGGCGTTTCGCCGAGTTGTCGGTGAGCGTGGGCGCGATCAAACAAGCGCACCGTCGGACCTTCGAAGCCGAGTTCGCGAGCCAGCTGAACTACGAAGCGGAGACGCAGGGTTGGCTCCAGCAGCAACCCGATTTTGCCGAGGCTACCCGGGCGTTCGCCGAAAAGCGGCCGCCGCGGCTGGCCGAACGCACGCCCCCGAATAGGACTAGTTGACCTCACAGGTCGGTTGGACCTTCGGGCGAATACCAGGGTCGCTGGGCGAGTTGCGCTACCGTTGAGGAATGGCCAACCGTAACGACCGTTCAGAACAGATCCTGCGCACCGCGATGCACCTATTCCACGAGCGTGGCTTCGACGGCGTCGGGGTAGATCTCATCGGCGAGAAGGCGGGCGTCTCCGGGCCGGCGATTTATCGCTATTTCAGCGGCAAGGACGAGATCCTGATGACTCTGCTGGACGAGGCGATCGACCGGGTGCTGATGTCGACGGGCGGCGAGTTCGACGATCCGCGTGAGGAGCTGGAGCACCTGGTGCGCGGTCACGTGCAACGGGCCCTCGAAGAGCGCGAACTCATGAGCGTATGGACCAGAGAACGCAATTCGATTCCCAAGGCGTACCGATCGAGGCTGCGCGCCCGGATCAAGCGCTACATCGACCGGTGGGTGGATTGCCTCGATGTCTGCTACCCGAACCAGTCGCAGGACGTGCTGACCGCCGCCGTCCACGCGACCCACGGACTGATCGACTCGGTGTCGATGTGGCCCGAGAAGTCGTTGCGGACCCCCGGACTCGAAGACGTCCTGACCGGGATGGCCTTGCAAGGACTGGAGTGGTTGGCCACCGACGCGGCGCGCTCCACGCCCGCACCGAAGAGCGTTCGGCAAAAGAGACCTCGTTCCGCCTGAGGCAATCACCGGGCCGATCTTGTAAACGTTCGTTAACCGGGATACCCTTCGCGCAGAAGATGCGCTCGCAGGGGTGCCCTATTTCGTCGCGGCGGCCACCGGCGAACCTCGATGAGATGCCGATGGAACCGCTGACCAAATCACGAATCCAAATGTTTGGTGTCTGGTGTGCCATCGCCTATCTGGCCGCCCTGTTCATCGGCTGGGGCGCGATAGCCGGATTCTTGCCACCGACGGCCCCCTCGGCCGACGCCGCCCAGATCGCCGCGCTCTACCGCGGCGACTACACGCGCATCCGCATCGGGATGCTCGTCGTCATGCTCGCGGCGTTGATCTTCATCCCCTTCGCCGCGGTGACATCGCAGTTCATCGCGCGCGTCGAGGGAACCGCCGGCGTGTTGACCTACACCTTCCTCCTCGGCGCGGCCGGCAACATGGCGCTGACCTTCTACCCCGCGGTCTGGTGGTTGACCGCGGCCTTTCGACCCGATCGCCGCGACGAGCTGATCTACCTGATGAACGATATGTCGTGGCTGCAGTTCCTCGGCGGCGTAACGATATACCTGGCCATGCCGCTCTCGGTGATGGTTGCTTCGCTGTGCGACAAGAGCCCGGAGCCCGCCTTCCCACGCTGGTGCGGATACACCAACGGCTGGCTGGCGTTGACCCTCCTGCCCGACCAGCTGCTGTTCTTCTTCCGCAAGGGCCCGTTCGCGTGGAACGGCTTGTTCGGCATCTGGATCCCGGTCGTCGTCTTCAGCGGCTTTTTCATCGTCAACTTCATCGTCTTGCGCCGAGCCGTGCTCCGCGAGCGCTTTTCCATCCCGCCGCTGCCCGCCTCGTCCGCAGCGGCAGTGCACAGCGCCTGACATAACGAGGCTCCGCTGCTGGCTGAAATCTGCGTGCATAATTTTGATATCAATGGTATCAATAACCGAATGGTCTCGTCGGCGCGAAGGAAGAACCTCATGCCCGAATCGCTCACCCAGAAGGTCCGGGTCGCCGGCCAATTGGGCCGGATCGGCGCGCACATCATCAACGAGCGTTTGCGCAGGCCAAGACCCACGACCCTAGCCGAAATCCCGCCGTCAGTGGACGCGCTGACGCCCGAGTGGCTGACGGCCGCCTTGTGCCGCGCTCACCCGGGCGCATGGGTGACCTCGGTTTCGACCGCATCGGGAAGCGACGGGTCGACCACCAGGCGAGTGCTGAGCATCGACTACAACGATGTGGGCCGCCGAGCCGGGCTTCCCACGTCGGTGTTCACCAAGTCGACGCCCAAGTTCACCTCGCGAGCCGTGACCGTCCCGTCCGCGGCGCTGACCTGCGAGGCCCTGTTCTACGACCGCATCCGCCCCACCCTCCACATCGAGGCACCCCGTGGCTACTACATGGCGGTGGACAACAGATCCGGACGCTCGATGTTCCTGATGGAGGACGTGGCGAGCTCCAAGAACGCGACGTTTGGCGATCCGACGAAGCACTACATCGACCGGACGCGGGCCGAATCGATCGTCAGCACCTTGGCCACCCTCCACGGAACCCTTTGGGAGAGCCCGCGCTTCGCCGGTGACCTGGCGCTCGTCAAGGACGCCTACACGTGGCAGACCGACGTCAACGGGACGATCGACTTTCCGCGCCGGACCCTGATCGGCTTCGACCGCGCGACCTCGGTCTTCCCCGCCGGGTTCCGCCGTCGGCGGGCCGAGGTCTTCCCGGCGACGATGGCCTCCCTGGCGATGCACAATTCGGCACCCAACACGCTGCTGCATTCCGACGTGCATTCGCGCAACTGGTATCTGACACCCGACGGCGGGATGGGCCTCTACGACTGGCAGCTGATCAGTCGCGGCATTTGGGCCCTGGATGTCGCCTATGCGCTCAGTTCCGCTTTGACCGTTGATGATCGGCGCGCGTGGGAGCGAGACCTCATCGAGTTGTACGTCGATCGCCTGCATGCGGCGGGCGGCCCCGCGCTCTCGTTCGATGAAGCGTGGCTCGCGTACCGCCAGCAGGCTTTTCACGGACTGGTGTTTTGGCTATATACCATCGGTGCCGGCCGGCTTCAGCCGGCTATGCAACCCGACGAGGTATCGCTGGCCAACCTCGAGCGCATGACGAGCATGATCGACGACCTGGATTCGTTCGGCGCCTTGGAGCAGTCTTCGGCGGCTTCCAGACTCGTCAGGCCGAATAATGTTGCGCGAGCCGGGCACGCCAGGCCCTGATCTCCCCGACGAAGTCGTAACCGTCGCGGCGCAACGCAGATCTGAAGCACAGGCCGATCGCGTAGGACACGAAGATTTCGGCCTCGCGCGCGGGGTCGAGGCCATGTCGGACCGAGCCGTCCGCCTGCCCTGCCGCGAGGTGGCCGGCGAGTTCCGCCTCGTACTGGGCGATGAGACCGTCGAACCAGCCCGAAAAGTTCTGCAAAGCGGCGGGCGTCTCGAACGTGAGCACGATCATCGCCCGCATCGTCTCGGGTTCCCGCTCGACCGCGTCCAGTAGGTCGTCGAGCTGGCCCAGGACGCGATCCAAGCCCGTGCCGCCCCGCTCGCTCCGCACGGCGGGAAGCAGGAGTTCGGCGAAGGTTTCGAAGACCGACTGCAGCAACGCCTCTTTGGAACCGTAACGGTCACGGACCATGTTGCGGCTGAATCCGGCGTTGATGCCGATCTCCACCGCGGTGGTGCGTTCGTAGCCCTGGCGGGCGAACAGCTGGATCGCCGAGGCGATCAGGGCGAGCGTCGATTCCTCGACACGCTGCTGATTCGTCCTCGGAGGGCGCCTGATCGCACTGGGCACCCCAGAAGTGTACGACCATTCTGTCCGGAAACAGATAAGTACCTGTTTATCGACAGATAAACATGTTAACGTCGTCACGTGCTCGATGAACGCCCGTTAACGGCGACGAGGCCGGTGAGGCTCGGCGCGGCGGGTCCGGATCCCAACGCGGCGCAGCGGACATGGGCGAAGGTCTGGATCGTGCACGGCTTCCTGTGGCTCGCCCTGATCGCCTACTGCTGGACCATGTGGGTCGCCAGCGGCGACTTCACGCCCAACACGCTCGGTCGGGGTCAAGAGCCCACGTGGTACGTGGTGCTGGTTCGCTGCGTCGAAGTGATCTTTGGGATTCTCATCACCGGCTGGATCTTGTGGCACTTCGTGATCGCGCCGAAGCTGCGCACCGGCCGGTTCAGTTTTGACGGGCTATTTTTCCTGGCCGGCTGGTTGATGTTCTTCCAAGAACCGTGGATCGATTGGACCGTTTACCAATTCCAGTACGCCACGACGTTCGTCAACTTCGGCAGCTGGCTGCCGCACATCCCGGGTTGGAGTTCGGGCAACGGACAGTTGATCCCGGTGCCGATGGTGTACTTCACCGCCTACCTCTGGATGTGCGCGATGTCGGGCTATGCCGGATCCCGGTACATGACCTATCAGCGCAGAAAAGACCCATCGCGCAGCGTATTTCGGCTCATCGTGCAGACGTACCTGGTGATGATCGTCGGCGACGTCATCGTCGAGCTGATTATGACCAGGACCGGGCTGATCAGCTACTCGTCGACCATCCCGTGGCTGACATTGTTTGCCGGCACCGATCACCAGTTCCCGCTCTACGAGCCGCTGAGCTGGCCGGGGACATTCATCATCTTGAGTTGCCTGCACTTCTTCCGCGATGACCGCGGCCGGTCGTGGCCCGAACGCGGTATCGACAAACTGTCGTTCAAACGCGAAGGGGTCAAGACCTTCGCGAGGTTCTGCGCGATCGCCGGCGCGGCACAGCTGGCGATCCTGATCGCCTTCAATTTCCCCTACGGGTTCTACGCCTTGCACTCCGGTCCCATGCCCCAACCGCACATCGAACGGGCATGGCGCAACGGTGGGGTGTGTGGCCCCACGACCGCCTTCAACTGTCCCGATCCGAAGCTCCCGATCTCGCGTCGATCGGCACCGGATCGGCCGGAGCTCCTACCAGAAAGGCATCGATGACACAGCACAGCACGGCCGCGGTAATCGGGGGCGGCATCGCCGGCATGGCTGCCGCTTACGAACTGATGAAAGCCGGGTTCCACGCCACCGTGTTGGAGACCCGCGACCGAGTGGGCGGGCGAATCTGGACGGTGCGCAAGGGCGACTTCGTGATGGACCTGGGTACCGCGGTGTATCTGGGGACCTACCGCGAGGCGGTCGCGATGATCCATGAGGTCGGCTTGACCAACGAATTCGTCGAAACTCCAGTGATTTTCGGGATGCCGCGACAAGGCAAGCAGCACTATCTCGATCTGGCAAAGCCAATCCGCGCGAGCCTGAGCACGCAGGTCATTTCGTGGCCGGCCAAGATCAAAGCGCTGCGCCTGTTCGCGGATGTCGTCAAGCATCGGGCGAGCCTGGGCTACGACACCTATGACGGGCTCGCCGAGATCGACGACGAGACCGTCTACGACTACAGCCACCGGGTGCTCAACGAGGAGCTCGCCCGCTACGTGGCGGCCCCACTGGTCAGCGGCACCTGGGTCCACGAGGATCACGACACCTCGGTGGCTTTGCTGCACTGGACGGTGCGCAACATGTTGGTCAAATCGGTGTTCAACCTGACCTCCGGTGTGGCCGGGCTGCCGACAAAACTGGCGACGCTGGTCGAAACCAGGCTCGAGCACACGGTCACCAACGTCACCGACAACGGTTCCGCCGTCGAAGTCACCTACGTGACGCCGTCATCCGGAGAACAAACCGAGACATTCGACACCGCGGTCATAGCGACGACGGCCCAGCCCGCGCTGGGCATGTATCCGCAGATGGACGAGAACCACCGCAATCTCTACGAGACCGCCCGCTACCACAGATTGGGCAATGTGTCGCTTGGGTTTTCGGCACGGCCCGACGATCCCGGAACCTTCTCGATGGTTTCCCCCTACGACGATCCGGACACCATCGCCGTCATCGCCGACCACAACAAGGCGCCGGGACGGGCGCCCGCTGGCAAGGGCCTCATCTCGGTGCTGCTATCCCCCGCCTATCTCGACCGGACCGACGACCGCGACGACGATTATCTGATCGACCACGCGCTGGAACGGGTCAAGTACTACTACGGCAAACTTCCCGGCGACCTGGAGCAGCACGCACTTTTCCGCTGGCCGGAGTCCGTTCCGGTGCTCGATAAGGGCCGGTTCAAGCGAATTGCCGACTTCCGCAAGAAGATCGACCGCACTTCGCGTGTTCAATTCGCCAGCGACCTGGATCGCATCCCCGGCCTCAACGGAGGCCTCGTCAGCGGCAAAGAGGCGGCCGCGCGCGTTTCGGCCCTGTTCGCCGACAAAGTGTCTGCCGGCGTCCGCTAGGCGCACCTCATCGGTTTCGCAAAGGAGGGAAGGAGCGATGACAACCTCGGTACTCGCGATCGCTCAGCCACCCTGGGAGATGACCACCCCAAGCACGGCGCAGACGATCATCACCGCCGTCCTCGCGGTCGTCGTGGCGGCCTTTGTGGTTGCCGCCCTGGTCGATTGGAGACGATCCGGCTCGCAGGCCTTCCTCCTCATGTTGGTCGGTGGCTACGTCTGCTCGTTCAACGAAGCGACGGTGGACGTGCTGGGCCATTGCTTCTTCCCTGTCGACGGGGTTATCGCCTATAGCGCCTTCGGGCGGCCCATTCCGGTCTGGGTGGTGCTGGCGTACGTCGTCTTCTTCGGGGGGCTGTCCTACGCGATGGCGCTGGCGTTCAAGCGCGGCGCCGGCCACCGGACCATGTGGTTGGGCATCGCGATTTTCGGCGTGCTCAACGTCTTGCTGGAGATACCGATGCTGCGCTCGGGTCTGTATGTGTACTACGGCTATCAACCCTTCGCGGTTGGTGGCTTTCCGCTGAGTTGGTTGGTGATCAACAGCCTGGGATCGCTGTTCGGCGCCGTGGTGGTGGTCCGTCTCTCGTGGTTCTTCACCGGCGCACGGCAATTACTCCTCGTCTTCGTACCCTTCGCGACCTACATGGCGTCCTGGGTGCTGGCGATGCCGCACTTCGCGATCACCAACACCGACATGCCGGCCGGTGTGCGGATCGCGGCAGCCGTGCTGAGCATGGCGCTCGGGGTGATCGCGATCGACGGTCTCATCCGGGCGGGTACCGGCGAGTGGCGACTGCTGCCACCGCAGCCGGCAGAGACACTCGCGGAGCGGCGAACACACGCGTTCTCGCCCTAGTTTCATAACGCTCGTTCATGCTGGTAGCGGGCAGGGAGGCTCGGGAAAACGGTGCTAAGCGCAGTAATCGCAGCTAGAATGCCTTTGTTTCCATGTCCTTTACTGCCCAATCCGACTGACCTAGGATTCTGACTTATGGAAACGTTCGATTACATCGTGGTGGGTGCGGGGCACAATGGGCTGTGTGCGGCGGCGACCCTCGCCGAGCAGGGCCGCTCGGTGTGCGTCGTCGAGCGGCTCCCTGTGCTCGGCGGTCTTTCGGCGAGCTATCCCTACCTGCAGGATGCGCCCGAGCACAAGCTGAGCATCGGGGCGATGGACGACCTCTTCATGGCACAGACCCCGCTCGCCCGCCAGATGCGACTGGCCGACTTCGGTTACGACACCGTGCCGCTCGCACACCCCTACGGCTGGATGAACGAGGACGGCGACACGCTGTTGCTGTGGGGCGATTTCGCCCGCACGCTCGAAGACATCCGCTACTTCTCCCCAAAGGACGCGCGCACCTACGAGCAGCTCCGTGGACCGATCGACTGGGTGATGGACCTCATCGACGTCCTCACCGTTCAGGACCCCTCAGCGTGGGGCAAGCTTGACTTCGCCAAGTACCTGCTGAGGCACCGGCCCGATCGGGCCACCCGTCGCTTCCTGGGAAGCATGCTGGCGCTGAACGTCTTCGAGCTCATCTCGGAGACGTTCGAGTCCGACGCCATGCGTGGCCTGTGGGCCTACTGGTCGTCGATGGTGGGCCCGGCGGACTCGGTCGGCTCTGGCGCCTACTTCCTGGGCTTCGCAGGGGTGCACCGCCACCTCGGTGTCCAGCGTCCCCGAGGCGGGATGACGAACCTGGTCGAGGCTTTCAAAGGCAAGCTCGAGAGCCACGGCGGCGTCGTGCGGCTCGGCAACGGGGTCAAGCAGATACTCGTCGACGCCGGCCGCGCCACCGGAGTCCTCCTCGAAGACGGCACCGAGCTGGCCGCTCGACGCGGGGTGGTCTCAAACGCGGCCGCACAAGTCACTCTCGGCAAGCTCGTCCCGCAGGACCAACTCACCCGCGAAGACCGCACCAAAGTCGCTCTGATCCCGGCGAATTCGGTCAACGCCGCCGCATTCAAGATCGACGTCGCGACGGCGGGTCGCATCGGATACCCGAAGGCCGAAGCGGCCCGGGCCAAGCGCGACGGCGAGGACATCCGAACCACCACCTTCATGACCGGAACCCTCGAGGACCACATCGAGCAGATGTACGCGATGAAGCGAGGGGTCAACGTGGACACTCCGCCGGTCTACATGGCGATCCTGTCCGCTCCGGATCGATCGATCGCATCGGCCGAGGGCGATGTGCTTTACCTGCACTCGAATGTGCCCGCCTACCCGAGCAACGGGTGGGACGTCAACAAAGACGCCTACACCGAACAGATCTGGAAATCGAGCCTGCGCTTCCTCGGTGGCCTGGAGACCGAGATCGGTCGGATCGTGTCAACCCCGCAGGATCTGGAGAACCGCTTCGCCGCACCGGCGGGCGCGTACTTCCACGTCGACATGTTGGTCACCCGGATGGGCAAGAATCGCCCGGCACCCGGCCTCGGTGGTTACGACACCCCGATCAAGGCGCTCTTCCAGACCGGCGCCGGCACGCATCCGAGCGGCGGGGTGGTCGGGTGGCCGGGACGGCTGGCCGCCCAGCACGCGCTGCGTAACGAGTAGACGTGACAAGGCAATTCGATGTGAACGAGGAGGACGGCCGATGCCGAACATGAACGTGACGGCCCAACGGCTCTGCGTATGGTGCGGCCCGATCATGATCGCCATCTGGGCATCGGCGTTCGCATTCCTCTGCCACTTCATCCCTCCCCCCAGCCCCGCCAAGTCGCGCGCGGCGCTCGTCGCCCAGTTCGGCGAGCACACCAATGTGATCCGGCTTGGCCTGGTGATCAGCCTGTTTGCCTGTGCGCTGCTGGTGCCGTTCTGCGCGGTGATCGCTGCCCAGATGCGCCGGATGGAAGGGGTGCGGTCGGTTCTCGCCGAGTCGCAGCTGGTCTCGGGCGGCCTGTTGTGCGTCGAGTTCCTGGCGCCCTTTGCCATCTGGCAGACCGCGCTGTACCGGCTCCACGAGTGGAGTCCCGAAATCGTGCAGATGCTCAACGACATGGCCTGGTTGATGTTCCTCGGGATCATCTCCTCGGCCTGCATCCAAGTCGCGTCGCTGGGCGTGGCAATTCTGCTCGACAAGGGCGCCAAGCCTGTCTTTCCGCGCTGGGCCGGGTATTTCAACATTTGGGTCTCGATGATCTGGGTGCCCGCAGCGATCATTCCGTTCTTCAAGACGGGCCCGCTGGCGTGGAACGGGCTGTTCGCGTGGTGGGTCCCGCTGTGCGTCTACTTCTGTTGGTTCGTCGTGATGGTCGTACTGCTACTGCGAGCCATCCGAGACGACGAGCGTGCACAGGAGCAAGCGAGCGTGAACGACTGGCTCACCGGTAACAACCCCGAACTCGCGAGGCCCGGGCTGAGCGCGACGTGACCAGCGAACCCAGGGGAACCGTTGCGGTCATCGGCGCCGGGCTGGCCGGTCTTACCGCGGCATATCGACTCAAACAACGCGGGTTTGACGTCACAGTGTTCGAGGCGCGAGACCGAGTGGGCGGCCGGGTATGGACGGTCCGCAAGGGCGACTACATCATGGATCTGGGTGCCGCGTTCTACCTCGGTACCTATCGCGAATCGATCGACCTGATCCATGAACTCGGCCTCGGTCCGCTGTTCACCGAGGTTCCGGTGTGGGGTGTGATGCCGAAGCGGGGTGAGGCGCACCTGCTCGATTACGGCAAGCTGCTGCGCACCGGTTTGACCACCCGGGCATTGTCGGCGCGCAGCAAGCTCAAGGCCCTGAAGCTGATCAAGCCGATGGTCACGGCGAGGGGCAGCCTCGGCTACCACACCTACGACCAGGTCGCCCAGCTGGATACCGAGACGGTGCGCGAGTATTTCCGTCGCGAACTCAACGAGGAACTGCTGCAATGGGCGGGCCGTCCCCTGGTCAGCAGTACCTGGGTCGCCGACGACGCCGATACCTCGATCGCCTTGTTGCTCTGGACAATACGCAACATGCTCGTCAGCACGATGTACAACCTCCGCCCCGGGGTGAGCGGGCTCCCCGAGGAACTCGCCCGGCGGCTCCCCGTCCGGTTGGGGCACCCCGTTGCCAATGTCGCGGACATCGGACAGTCCGTGGAGGTCACCTTCGCGCCCGGGGACGGCGGCGCCCAACGAACGGAGTCCTTCGACGCCTGCGTCATCGCCACCCAAGCCCAGTACGCGCTGGCGATGTTCCCGCAGATGGACGACAACCACCGGGGGTTGTACGAGACCACCCGCTACCGCCGCCTCGGCAGCATCTGCCTCGGGTTGTCGCAGCGCCCGAACGACCCCGCGACCTACTACATGGTGTCGCCGCACGAGGACCCCGACACGATCGCCGTGATCGCCGACCACGCCAAGGCACCCGGCCGCGCGCCCGAGGGCAAGGGCCTGCTGACCGTCCTGCTGTCGCATGAATACCTAGAGCGCACAATGGATCTCAGTGATGACGAGGTGTTGGAGTACGCGATCGGCCGCGCCCGTCGCTACTACGGCGGTGTGGTGGACTCCCTCGAGGAGCACGCCGTCGCACGCTGGCCCGAATCCGTCCCGGTCATGGACAGGGGCCGGTTCGCGCGGATCGCCGATTTCCAGAAGCGCCTCGATTGGACCGCGCGAGTCCAGTTCGCGTCCGATTTGGACCGGATATCGGGACTCAATGGCGCTTTGGTCAGCGGCCAGGAGGCCGCCAACAGAATTGTCAACTCCCAACTGGCGCCGAAGGCCAACGCGGTGTCGGTCGGCGGGGCCCAAATCAGCCGATTTGCAAGTGCAGCTCGTGAAAGTGGAGTGTCCCGCACGGCCACCCAACCGTGGGCTCGCGCAGCACCGAGTACGTAGGGATCCGCCGGTTCCATTCCTCGATGATCAGGCGCAGTTCCAAGCGAGCCAGGTGCGAGCCCAGGCAGCGGTGCGGACCCCGGCCGAATGCAAAGTGATTGCTGCGCTTTTGGTGGATGGCGTCGGCGTCGGGGTATCGCTCCGGATCGCGGTTAGCAGTTCCGAGTCCAAGCCAGCAAGTCGATCCCGCGGGGATCGTCACGCCCGCGACCGTGACCTCGGCAGTGGTCATCCGAGGGACATATGGGACCGGTGGATCGATTCGCAAGACCTCTTCGATGAAGTGGGTGACCGCTTCGTCGTCATCGATCAGACTGGCGCGCAACGCCGGATTGCGCGCCAGCTCGTAAAGCGCGAATCCCGTGGCGGCGGTCACCGTATCCAGCCCCGCAACCAAAAACAGAAAGCACAGTCCGATGATTTCTTGCTCGGTCAGCGCGCCCTCGCTGGAGTCGGAGAGCAATTTGCTCAGCAGGTCGTCGCCGTCACCACCGCGGCGGTCAGCAAGATGGCCGTTCAGATAGGCCAGCAATTCGGCGCCGCGTTCCAACGTTTCCGATGAGGGTGCGGAACCGTCTGCGGCAGAGAACTCCAACACCGCATTCTTCCAGCCGATCAGAAGGTTCCGATCCATCAGCGGCAGGCCGAAAAGCGTCAAAAAGACCTGGGACGGGAACGGGACGGCGAGTGCGCTCATGACGTCGCAGCTCTCGCCGGAGACCCTGATGTGTTCGATCAGCTCGCCCACCTGCCTGCGTAACTCGGGTGCGCGCTCGGCCATTCGCCGTGGGCCGAAGAACTTGTCCAACACCCGCCGGAAGCGGCTGTGCTCGGGCGGATCGAAGGCAATCGGCACCATCGGGAACGGGCTTCCAATCAGATCGAAAGCGCCCTCAGAGGAAAACAGCTCGGGATGTGTGGCCGCCGCCTCGACGACGTCCGCGCCGCTGAGGAAGTAGACGCCGGCGTCGGACACCGCGACTTTGCCGGACGCCAGGAGCATGTGCCAAGCAGTGTCGCGGTCGTGCGCGAAGGGCAAGGATTCCAGCGCCGGCAGCGTGGGACAGACGACCTCCATGATTTCCTCCGACCTCGAAACCTGGGTTAACCAACGTTAAATAGTAGCCTTGTTTTAGTGTTGCTGTACCTAGCTATCGGACACGGATCTAATTGGAAACGGTGTGACCTGCATCACACCGGCTCGGCCCATCGCCAGCGACCTCGCCCGGCGAACGGCGCCGCTCGAAATGGCGGCCCGACCCAGCTTCGGTAACGCGTTGGCACCGTTGACATGCAGAATTTATAGCCGTACTGTCTCAAAATAATTGCGAATGTTCATAGAGCGTCACCAAACCCGTGGATACCGCGGAGTAAAAGGCGTAAATGGACGTTAACGCACCCTCGAAGACGGAAGACATGCAACACCGACTAACCTCTCCCCCAAGGCTTGCCGGTCCGCCGGGCCGGCGCGTCAACGACCGCTATCGCCGCGCCAGCCCCGCTCTCAGAAGGGGTTTTCGAAATGGTTCGTGACGCCATTGGCAACATCCTGCGCGAGCGCGCCTTACACACGCCCGATCGCGTCTGCTGCGCCATGGACGAGAACGTTTTCACCTATGCCGAAATGGATCGGCGGTCCGACGCGCTCGCGGCCGGACTGGCTCGACTAGGCGCAGGCCGGGGTGAGCAGCTCGCCATGCTTGCTCCCAATCGCATCGAGTTGCTCGAACTGTTCTACGGAACGGCCAAGACCGGGGCGGCCCAGGTGCCGCTCAACGCATACCTCAAAGGCGAGTTCCTGCTGCATCAGCTGCGCCAGTCGCGGTCTGGCCTGCTCGTCACCGACGCCGCGGGCCGCGAGGCGGTCGCTCCGCTGCGGAGCCAGCTGCCCGACCTGCGCGCCGTGATCATGCTCGACGAAGCGGAAGGCGACGAGATTCCCTATGCGAGCCTGTTCGACCGGGGCGACGCACCGCCGCGGGTGGAACTGACCTCCGACGACACGATGTCGATCCTCTACACTTCCGGCACCACGGGGCTGCCAAAGGGATGCGTGGCCAGCCACGGCTACTACTGCCGCAGTGGGGAGCTCATCGGCCAGGCGCTCGAGGTCACCGAAGCCGACGTCCTTTTCGCGGGCCTGCCGTTGTTCCACGCCGGTGCGCGCCTGGTGACCGTGACACTGCCGTTGGTCTTCGGGATTCCCACCTACCTGCAGGGGACGTTCAGCGCCCGCACGTACTTCCCGCGCGCAAAGGAGGTCGGGGCGACGCTGATGATCGCCGTGGGCGCGATGGGCGCGGCCATCCTCGCGACGGAGCCCTCGCCGGGCGACCGCGACCACAGGGTCACCCGGATCATGTGCGCGCCGCTGTCACTCGAGGCGCAGGCGACCTTCCGGGACCGCTTCGGGGTGGAACCTTGGGTGGACGTGTTCGGCCAGACCGAATGTATGCCAACCACATTGACGCCGCTCTCGTCGGACCGACGGGACCCGAACGGCTGCGGTATCGGAGCACCCGACCTCGATGTAGCCCTCCTCGACGACGAGGACAACGTGCTCAACGGCGAGGCCACCGGGGAGATCTGCCTGCGGCCCAAGGCAAAGTACGCCATGTTCGACGGCTACTTCGAAAACCCCACGGCGACACTGGAGGCGCTTCGCGGCCTCTGGTATCACACCGGCGACTATGGCCGCCGCCTTCCGAGTGGGGCGTACGCGTTCGTCGACCGGAAAAAGGACAGTCTGCGCCGCCGCGGCGAGAACATCGCGAGCTTCGAACTCGAACAGGCCATCGACGCCCACCCGTCGATCGTCGAGTCGGCCGTGGTCGCCGTGCCCTCCGAACTGGGTGAGGACGACATCAAGGCCTGCGTCGTCGCCGGCTCGCCGATCGAACCGGCCGAGCTGTTCGACTTCTTCAAGAACAACCTGCCCTACTTCGCCATCCCCCGCTATGTGGACTTCCTCGACGCGCTCCCCCGCAACGGTGTGGGCCGCGTGTTGAAGCACAAGCTGCGTGACGCCGGGAACACCGAGGGGACATGGGATTTCGAAGCGATGGATCTGACCGTCGCCAAAGAGGAGCGCCGCTAGATGGACTTCACCCTGACACCGAAGCAACAGGACCTGCAGGCACGCGCCGAGAAGCTCGGCCGGTCGTTCGCCGACCAGGCACGCGAGTGGGATGAGTCCGACGAGGCGCCCTACCGTGAGATCTTCGACCGCGTCGGCGCCGAGGGGCTTTTCGGCGTCGCCATGCCCACCGAGTACGGCGGCCAGGGTGGTGGCGCGGTCGAGTACCTGATCGTGGTTGAGGCACTGTTCCGTTATGCGCAGTCCTGGCTGCCGCCCGAGCCGGTGTTCTGTACCAGCGGTCCGGGGCCGTCGATGTTCCTGCTTGGCGGCGACGCGGTCCAGGAGAAGTACCTGCGTGACATCGTCGCCGGCCGTCGCGCATGCAATATCGCGCTCACCGAACCACAAGCCGGCTCGGCCCTGACGCACCTGAGCACCACCGCCGTCCGCGACGGCGATGCGTACATCCTCAACGGCACCAAGAGCTTTCTGACCGGCTCGAACGTCAACGATCTCAACGC
Organism: Mycobacterium sp. NGS34; assembly: GCF_059812845.1. Lineage (NCBI taxonomy): Bacteria > Bacillati > Actinomycetota > Actinomycetes > Mycobacteriales > Mycobacteriaceae > Mycobacterium > Mycobacterium sp. NGS34. Next base: position 21,178 of record NZ_JCALDM010000011.1, on the reverse strand, counting down.
GACCTTCGTGCGCTTCGACAACGTGCCCGGCGCCAAAGGGATCGGTGCGATCGTAGTGGAAGCGTCGATGCCGGGCGTCGAGGTCCAGCGCGGCCCCGTCTACATCGGCGACCGCGGGATCCATCACGGCGACATGGTCCTGCGCGACGTGCGGGTGCCCGCCGAGAACGTCATCGTCGGCCCCGGCCAGTTCGCCAGGTTGATGACCGCGTTCAACCTCGAACGCCTACACAATTGCGGCTTCTGGCTCGGCTTCAGCCAAGCCGCCTTTGACGAGGCGGCCAGATACACCCAAGAGCGTGAGGCGTTCGGCAAGCAGATCATCGACTTTCAGGCCGTCTACCACTCGCTGGCCGACATGTGGGTGCAGATCGAGGCCCTGCGGCTGCTCGCCTACCGCGCCGCGTCGTCGGCGATCGAAGGGCGATTCCCGAAACTCGCCGAAGTCACCCAAGCCAAGCTGTTCGGCGCCACGGTCGGCCCCCAGATCACCCTCAAGGCAATGGAACTGCACGGCGGCTACGGCGTGACCACCGATTTCCCCATCCAGCGCATTCATCGGGACTGCGTCACCAACGTGGTGGCCGGCGGCGCGCCGGCCGTACTGCGCAACGGCGTGGCCGCGGGCCTGTTTCCCGATCGAAGGTTCTCGCAAGCATGACCCTCACCGTCGAACAGCGAGACTTCCAAACGGCGGTGCGCGACTTCTGCGCGCGCGAGTGCGGCACCCGCGACCAACGCGAGGCGCTGCTCGACACCGACGAGGAAGACCAATCATCGGTCCTGTACAAGAAACTCGCCGAACTTGGCTGGCTGGGCGTCGCGATCCCCGAGGAATATGGCGGATCCGGCGGCACGTACGTGGAACAGACGATTCTGTTCGAGGAGCTCTGGCGCGGCCTGGCGCCGGTCAAGGCGCTCGGCCCGACGAACACCGTCGCCGGGTGCTACAAGCGTTTCGGCTCCGAAGATCAAAAGCGTGAAGCGCTGTCCGCGATCGCGAGCGGTGAGATCATGTCGATCTCGATCTCCGAGCCCGGCGCGGGGTCCGACGTCGCGGCGATCGCGTGTCGGGCCGATGCGGCCAGCGACGGCTATGTACTCAACGGGCAGAAGACGTGGTGCTCCTACGCGCACCGCGCCGGGCGAATCCTGTTGGTCGCCCGCACCGGCCGCGACGGGAAGCCCCATGCCGGTTTGACCATCTTCGAAGTGCCGCGCGATGCCGAAGGCGTTGAAACCCGGCGTATCTCGACGCTGGGCGGTCGCGAGGTCAACGACGTCTTCTTCACCGACTGCTTCGTACCCGCCGACAACGTCGTCGGCGAACTGGGGCGCGGCTTCCCCCAGATCATGGCCGGCCTCGATGGCGAGCGGCTGCTCGGCGCGGCGGTCGGCCTCGGCATTGGTCAGCGCGCGCTGGACGACACGATCGCATACGTCAAGGAGCGCAAGCAGTTCGGGAAAGCCATCGGTACTTTCCAGGCGCTGCGGCATCGGATCGCCGATCTGGCCACCGATCTGGAGTGCGCACGCCTGCTCACGTACGAGGTCGCCGAAAGACTCGAACAGGGACCCGATCCGGTGACGACGCGCATGACGTCGATGGCCAAGGTCAAGACCTCCGAGGTGGCCAAACGCATCGCGCTGGAGGGCATGCAGATGATGGGTGGCTACGGCTACGCAACCGAGTACGACATGGAAAGCCATGTCCGTCACTCGCTGGTGCTGCCGATCTACGCGGGCACCAACGAGATCCAGCGCGAAATCATCAGCGGTTCGCTGGGCTTGCGGTAGCCCGTGTCCGGTTGCCCGGCGGGCCGGCAAGCTCCACCTAGCCCAGGCGGCCGTCGCCCGTCCGACGGCGCCGGGCAGCCGGCCGACCGGCGTTGGAACGCGGGCGCGGTCTTCGCAGTCCAAGCAGGCTGATTGCGGCGTCGGCGATCTCGGCGGGGGTCGTCTTCTCGGTGGGCCGATACCATCGTGAGACCCAGATGAGCATGCCCAGAATCAGCCTGGTCGACACGCGCGGATCGGCCTCGTCCAGCGAGCCGGCACGCATGTTGGCGGAGACCACTGCGACCCACATCTTCTCGTATCGGCGGCTCCATGTGTGCCAGCGCCTGTAGACGTCCGGCGGCAAGTCGCCGCCCCCGAAGAAGACCGGCATATAGCTGCGCATTTGCACCGCGGCCTGCGCATGCAGGTTGATCATCTCGATCAACTGCTCACGGGGATCGTCGAATTCGGCGATCGCGGCTTTGACCCGATCGGCTAGTTCGCGGGTGCTGCGTTCAAACAGAATGCCCAGCAATTCTTCCTTGGTCGGCACCGTTCGATAAAGCGTGGCGCGAGACACCGAGAGCTTCTCGGCGATGTCGACGATCGATACCGCCTCGTAGCCACCCTCGGCAAAGAGCTCGGCGACGGCGTCTGCCACCGCGTCCCGGTCGATGCTGAGGCGAGGGCGGCCACGCGGACGCCCGTTCATAGTTGTGGACTCTGCTGCCATCACTCGCCTCCCACGCGGTCCGGTGGCAACGCTCGGTGTCGAGCACTTCGAGGGGGTATACCCCCGCTCGCCGAGTTTAGAGCCTCGCCGTCGCCCGACTCCTCGTCAACACTCGCGGCGCAGTGCAGATGTGCCAGGAACTCGTCTCGCCAGCTTCCGATCTGCTATTTCGGCGCTGAAGAACTTTCGCTGTCAGCGGTGCCCGAGGATGCACTGGGCGGCATGGTCTCCCCAGCGCGTAGCGGATTCCATCGAACCCGCCCCGAAAAGATCGCCGGCGACGTGGACCGGACCCTCGTGAAGCGCGCCGCGCAACGCGCTGACTCGCCGCCAGAAGCCGGGATCTGCCAAGTAGCCGGCGTATGGCCAACGCGTCACCACACAGAGTTCTCTATGCCCGGCAAGTTCGGGACAGATCCGCTCGATGACGCCCGCCGCCCACGCCTCCAGTTGCGTGTCGGTGTAGTCGAGAAACCTATCGGTGACGGTGGTGTCGGTGTAGACGGTAACAAGGCTGTGGTCGCGGGGTGCGCGATCGGCACTCTTGTTGTGCTGCAGGAAGATCAGCAGCGCCTCGGGACATTCTACGGTGGGGACCAGCACAGGATAGGCCCTGCTGTTGGTCAGTGCCCAGTAACCCAGCGAGATGCTGATCAACCTGACGTTGCGCAGCTTGTCGCCGAATTCCGGCGAAGCGGCCGACAGCGACGGCCACATCTCGGTCGCGCTGTGATACATCGCGCTGATGACACAGTGCTCGGCGCTCAGCTCGTGGGCGCCGTCGCCGTCGGTGTAGGACACCGCCACCCCGCCACCGGTCTCATCGATCCGGGTGACCGTCGCACCGTAGCGCACATCGAGCCGCGACGCGAGGGCGGTGGGGACGATGGCCAGTCCGCCACGTATGTTGCGCAACGTGCTTGACCAGGCGCCCAATGCGCCAAGCACGTTGACGCTCGACGCCTCTCGCGCGCCGCTGCCGGCGGTCAGCCGCATCATCGGATCGATCAGGTACTCCGCCACTTCCGCGCCGAAGTGGCGGACCGCGAAGTCGCGGGCCGTGACGTCGGGATCGTCCAACGCCGCCGAGCGGCACATGTCATAGGAGTCGACGTTCTTGATCGCCCCGCGGAGCTTGAGGAATCCGGTCACCAGTCGCCGCTTGGCCCTGAACGACAAGGCCGGGGTGAACGGCAGGCTCAGCGGCTTGGCCGGATCGAGGTCGATCAGAAGCCCACCACGAACCAACCCGATGACCGCGCTGGTGTCCACCAGACGGTCGGTTAGCCCGAGGTCCTCCACGAGCCGCAGATAGCTTGCATAGCCGGCGGTGAGGGCATCCGGCCCGGTGTCGATGAGGTACGGGCCGTGGCGCTCCGTTTGCACGCGGCCACCCGGCACGCTGCCGGACTCCAGCACGGTGACCGCGAAGCCAGCCTGTTGCAGGCGATAAGCGGCAGTCAGCCCGGAAAGCCCGGCGCCAACAACGACGGCCGACGTCACGGCCGACCGAGCCGGCGTTCGATTTGATACCCAGCAGGATTCATAATGCACAACTCCGCTCGGCTCGGATTCGCCAGTAGTAAACGATCGTTATCACACTCAAGCTATCACAGACCGGTGGCGGGGTGTCGATCCTGCCGACGCGGCACGAGCTCACGGCTAGGTGCTTATGCTCCTTGTCGTTCGCTATCCGCGGTTGTACCGAAACTGCGGCGGGTAGTTTCGCCCGAAGTCGGCGCCGTTGGCGCCCCGGTCGCGGTTGTCGTTGCGCAGCAACGGGATAGCGGGCGACGGACAGGCGATGCCCGGCCCTTCGCCGCACGTGTAAGTCAGATACGAGCGGGTTTGGATGTCTTTGTTCCAGGCGGTGGAATGGGCGCCGAACCACGTGTTCGGAATCGTGTAGCCCAGCGTCATCGCGAGCGTGACCAATCCGATGACGGCCAGCGCCCTGACCGCGTTGACGCGCACGGGTCCACCCCCGAGACGCTCGGCGCCCCGCTCGGCCAGCGACTGGCCGCGGTCGTTGGTGAAGTACTTGATGCAGGCAAACATCGTGAATATGGCGCCGGTTGTGAGCGCTTCGTTGAGGGGATACGCGTGGAACGTATCGGCGAAGATCTTGACGTGCCCGCCCGGGTATTCCCAGGAGCCAAGGGGCATGAAGACGATGCCCTCGAAAACCAGATCGAAGGGCACCATGACCGTAAAGCAGATGGCCACCAACCCGGTTCGCGGGATCGCGGGCCAGCGTGCCTTCGCCCGCCGCATGATCGCCACGCCCAAGCTCGTCACCAGCAGGAAGATGACCACGTACGCACCGGGCACGATCAGCAGCGGGTAGGCGACCTGGTTATCCGGGGTGCCTGGTGACAGCGCACCGGGCACACTCTGCAGCCACGAGCCCATGTTCACCTGCCAGGCGTTATAGGTATACCAATGGCCGATGTAGGCGCTGAGCGGGTCGTGAAACGACAGCGTCAGGAACGCGATCGCCATCAGCCCGTCCAGTCCGATGCGCCGCTCGCGTCGCCACGGGCGCACCACAAACCAATACAGACAACAGATCCCGGCGACAGGCAACACGATCTGGCACGAGGTAAGGGCGATTTTCATCCAGCCGGGAAGCGGCGTCGGCCCGGGCTCGACGTGCTTGAAATATGGCCCGGTGAGCCACCTGATCAAGACGAACGCCTGAAACACCAGGATCGCCGCGCCAAGCGTCGCCCACCATTTCGCAGGAACCGTCACGCGGTCCGCGGCGATCGTGGCACGCGCTGGGCTTCCGGTCGCGGCGGTGACGCTCATGCCGGCACTTGCCGGGTCGTGTGGGGCAATGTCTCACGACCGGCGACCGGACTCGCCACCGCGGCGGCCACCAGTTTGACGGCGTAGAACGCCGCAACGAAGGTGGCCAGCCCGCCCAGCTGCGTCAGTACCCAGCCCACGTCGGTGTTGACGACCAGCCACGACGGCCAACCCACCGCCGCGTTTACCGCCGCGCTGGTGGTCAGCGCCAACGGGATGACCGCCAAGGTTTTCCACCCTCGGAAGTAGGAATCGAACCGGTAGATCAGTGCGGCCAAGACCAGCGGGATGGCGGCATTGACCGCCATCCACCCCAGCGGAAACTTGCCGAGCACCAGGGGCTGATGCCCGTAATAGACGTAGGGATTCATGGTCAGCAGCACCGTTTCGAAGGCCAGATCCCCCAGCATCGCGGCGCAGAACACCAGCCAGACTTGGCGCTGTGTCAGGCCTTTGCGCATCGCGGTCCAGATGGCGGAGGTGGCGATGCCGAAGTAGAAGAAGTAGGCCAGGCACAACCAGACCGGCATTGGTCTGCCCCACGCGGTGAATGCCGTCCAGGAATTCGACGGGAACCAGCAGCCGCCCACGGTGTCGACCATCGGTTCGAAGATCATGATGGCGCCGCCGGAAACCATGAGAGACAACACGAGTGGCCGACCGGTTCGATACCAATCGATCAACGACAAGGCCAGGGCAACGGCAACGATGCTGGCCAGGGCGATGGTAATGCCGAATTCCGCAGTCTTGTCGACGACCATATCGAGCGGGGGTTGGGGCGTGAGCATGCCGTCATCTCCTCGGGCCGGGGCCGGACTGGCTCTGGTCGATGTGGTTGGTCCTGCTGTCCCGCCGCGGGATCGGGACGCCGGGCCCTGGGCAATCGAAGTCGGTGTTCGGACCGCACACGCCGCCGAGCCGCCACGGTTGCTTCAGGTAAACGCTGGACATGTCCGAATGCAGCGCATACAGCTGGTAAGGGATGTTGTAGGTCAGCAGGATCGACAGCTGGCACATGCCGACGATCGCGAGGAAGCGAAAGAAGGTCCTCAGCCGGTCACCACCGACCCGAAAGGCGTCGATCCCGCGTTCGGGTAGCGAACGGCCGTGATCGTCGCGGAAGAAATGGACGCTGGATAGGAACACGTATGTGCCCGCCCAGCTGATCGTCTCGTACACCGGAAATTGGTGATCCGTTCCGGCGAAGAGGCTCAGCTGAGGGATGACGCTGGCGTAGCTGAACAGATTGGTTCTGGTGATGAAGGCTTCCAGCACGAGATCGAATGCGCAAAACGCCAGGTACGTCAACACGATCAGGCGCAGCTTGCTGATGCCCGGGGTGCGGCGGGTCAGCCAGCCCATGAGTCGCGAACCGGCCATCGCGGGGATCGCAACCAGCCAGAAGTACGCCGTGCCCGCCCACATGGACACGGGTATCAACGCGGCGTTCGGCGAGCTCCAGCCCGGGATGTGGCCCAGCCAGCTGCCGAAGTTGATCGAGGTGGTGCTGTATAGGAATTGGTAACTCGTCCAGTTGATCCACGGCTCCTGGAAGAACATCAAGCCGCATGCGAGCACGAACAAGCCGTCGAAGGACAGGCGGCCGTCTCGAAGTTTGGGCCGGATCACGAAGACCCACAGGATGGCAACGGTGACGACGAGCGCGAAGACCTCCCAGCCGCGCATCAATACCACGTACCAGCCGGGCTCCTGGCCGCGCCCGAGCGTGTTGGTCTTGAAGTCGCCGCTGACCACCCAGGCCGTCCAGCAATAGCAGATCAGCCCGAACCAGAGCGCGCCGTGGGAAACCCACAGGGTCGCTGTGTTGCGTTGGGCGACTTGGCGATCGACCAAGGGACCGCGATCTAGGGTCGCCATGGTCCCCTCGGCATGGGCACGCCGGGACCCGGGCAGGTTGTTCCGTCGCCGCCCGCAGCGCACATGTTGTTGATCATGTAGGACTTGTATCCGGCGGGGAACGGACCGGAATGGACCGCAAACCACTGCTGCGGAACCATGTACAGCACCAGGAACGCCAGGTGGACGGTGCCGAAGATGGCGAGAAACTTGATCAGCTGTTTGGACTTCGTGCCGACGCGCAGCTTGTCGAGGCCGCGCTCGACAATCGTTTGACCGCGGTCGTCGCGGAAGTGGCTGAGGCACGCGATCGCGCCGAGCGCCACTCCCCCGAACAGCACCGTCTCCGACAGGGGAACCTGGTAGGTGTGGCCGGCGAACAATGTGATGGTCCGGATCCCTCCGGGATAGGCGTATATTTCGCTGCGCAACAGCAAGGTTTCGATCATCGTGTCGACGAGGATCAGGCCGAAGAAGATGATCGCGACGCTTGCGCCCACGCCGAGGCGTGGCCGCCGCGCCTTGATCTTGCGCAGGATCCACAACACGAGGACGACTTGCGAGAACACCAACGCGACGTACCCAGGGATGGTGATGAACAGCGACTCCGGCAGGTAATTGGCGTTGGGACTGACCCACCCCGGCCACGATCCGTTCGCCCACGCACCGCGGTTGACCAGGTGCGAGTTGTACAGCAGCGACACCGACGTGTAGTTCATCGACATGTCCCAGAAGAAGACCATGCCGGCGCTCAAGGTGAGCATGCCGTCGGTGGTCAGCCGTCCTTCGCGCCGCCAGGGACGAAACACCCAAAAGTACAGGGCGACAACGGCGGCGAGCGGCACAGCGATCTGCAGCACGGTGAAGAGTGCCTGCTGGCCCGCGGAAATCTGATCGGGTCCGGGCGGCGTGGATTTGAAGTTGGGCCCCAACACCCACCGCGCCAGCACCACCGTTTCGAAGACCAGCAGCACCGCCCCGGCGGACGCCCACGCGAGCACGGGGCGCCAGGGACGTGACACCTCGTCGTCCACCCCGGGGGGCGCCTGCCGCGGTGTGGCCTGGCTGATCGGAAGGGCACTCATACCACCACGCTCCTGATTGCGGCCAGCTGGTCAACGATCCGATCACCGGCCGCCTGCCCGGACACCAAGGCCCCGTTGACGCCGGGAATGGGCCCGATGTCGCCGGCGAGCTGGACGCGTGCGGTCGGGTCGACCTCGCGCATGAAGCGATTAACCGCGCGGAACCGTCCCTGCCGCATGATCGGCACGACGTCGCGCCAGCGGCCGATTTCGTAATCGACTATCTGCGAACTCAAGTCGCCGTAGTAAGGCGCGATAAATTGCAACACGCTGTCGATGATCTTGTCGTCGGGGCTGTCCAGGTTATCCAGGCACCACTCATGGCGACAGAACGTCGTCAGCAGACCCTTGTCAGGCGGGCAGCGGTTGGCGGCCTTTAGGTGGTCGACGATCACGCCGCACAGGTCGGGCTGCTCGCGCGGCGAACACATGATGTAGGTCGCCGGATTCGACGGCCGTTCCGACAGCGCGATATGGCAGTTGACGCTGCAGATGTAATCGGTGTTTTCGTAGTATTCCCGCGCGAATCCGGACAGCTGTGGGTAGATGCGCAGCGCGGTTCCGGTCGGGGTGGTGATGACAACGTTGGCGAATTCCTCGGTCCGCTCCTGGCCGGATTCGACGAACGTCACCTCGACCCGGTCGCCGGCGTCGGTGACGTTGGTGACGGGCGTGGCCAGCCGCACGTCGCTCAGCCGCGCCGCCATCGCCCGCGGCAGGGCGTCCATGCCGTCGTCGAGGCCGTAGAAGTAGGGCTTGAAGAAGTTCTTCAGCGTCCACAGCAGCTGGCCGACCGACGCGTATGCCGGGTCGGACAGCCACGGTCCCCGGACCACCACGGCCGCAACGTAATCTAAGAGTTCCTCGCTGAGTTCGCGCCGGCTGTACGAGGTGACCGTGTCGGTGTCGATCGCCGCGACGCCCGACGCGTCGGCGTAGTTGAGGTCCTTCCAGTGTCGGGCGAGGAAGAACAGCAGCTTGGCAAGCTTCAGCTTGGCGCGACCGGACACGTAACGGGTCCCCAGCAGGCTCAGTGGCTTGCTCAGGTCGAGGAAGTTGAGCTCTCCGCCGCGAGGCATCGCGCCGAATGCGTCGAATTTGTGCATTTGTGGACCGAGTCCGACGTCCCGCATCTCCTGCGCCGCCTCGGCGTAGCTGCCGAGATAGATGAACGCACCCACGTCGAAGACGAAGCCGTCACGCCGAATCGTCTTGATGCGTCCGCCAACTCGGTCCTCCGCGTCGAACACCACCGGCGTGCCACCCGACTGCTGGATTCGCCGCGCCGCGCCCAGGCCGGCTATGCCCGCGCCGACGATCGCGGTCCGCCCCTCGAAGCTCACCGCTTCACCGTAGCGATTCATGATCCGTTATTCAAGAATGATTTCAAAATCAGATCTAGACTCGCCTTGTGACAACCGAAACGGCGTCCGGCATGTCCCGCACGGCGCGCAGGCAGGCCAAGACGAGGGCGGACCTGATCAGGGCCGCGCGCGAGATCATCGCCGAGCGGGGGCTGGAGAGCCTGCGGGTGAGCGAGGTAACCGAACGCGCCGACGTGGCGTTCGGCACCTTCTACAACCAGTTCAAGACCAAAGACGACATCGTCGAGGCCGTCGTCGCGGATACCCTCGTCGGCCTGGCGAACTCGATCGCCGACTCCCCCGCATTCGCCGACCCCGCGGAGGCGCACGTCGCGTCGACGCTGGCGATCGTGCGGATCGCCTACGAAGACCCCGATCTGGCAAGGCTATTGGTGAACCTCAGCCAAGCCGAGGCGCGCTTCGAGCGAATCATCCGCCCCCAGGCCGGCGCATTGCTGGAGCGCGGCGTGGCCGAGGGTGTTTTCGCCATCGACGACCTGGAGACCACGCTGACGATGTCCATGGCGGCGGCCTTCGAGGTGATCCACGGCATCGTCGACGGGCGGCTCGGCGACCGGGCCGATCTGGCGTGCGCGGAAGTGTTGCTGCGAATGGCAGGGGTGCCGCCGCGGCGCGCCGCGCGGTATGTTCGCGCGGCTAGCGCCAAGTCCTGAGGCGTCGCCTTCAGATATACGACTCGATCAACACGGCCAACCGCTCACGGGTCTCCGGGTCATCGGTCAGCGGACTTGCGATGGCCGAGACGGCAGCCGCGCGCGGGCGCAAACCGGCACGGACCAGGGTGGCGGTCGCGACCAGCGCCCGGGTGGATGCGGTCTCGCGCAGCGCGGCGTCGTCGAGGCGCCGGATCGCCTGACCGAGCCGGATGATGTCCTCCAGCACGTCGGAGTCCAGCCGGCTTTCCTGCCGCAGAATCTCGCGCTCGATGTCCGGCGGTGGAAAACCGAGGTCGATGCCCACCAGGCGCTGCCGCGTCGACATCTTGAGGTCCTTCAGGATGCTCTGGTACCCGGGGTTGTACGACACGACAAGCTGGAATCCCGGCGCCGCATGGATTTTGAGCCCGCCGAGGCGCTCGATGTTCAGCTCCCTGCGGTGATCGGACAGCGAATGGACCGCGACGATCGCGTCCTGCCGGGCCTCCACCACCTCGTCGAGATAGCAGATCCCCCCCTGGCGCACCGCCTGCGTCAACGGGCCATCCACCCAGTCGGTGTGGGAATCGCGCAGCACGAACCGGCCCAACAGATCCGACGACGTCATGTCCTCGTGACAGCACACCGTGAAGAGCGGCACGCCAACTTGCTTTGCCACGTGCTCGACCAGCCGGGTCTTGCCGCAACCGGTCGGGCCCTTCAGCATGACCGGAAGACCGGACCGCCACGCGGCGGTAAAGACCTCAACCTCGTCGCCGACGGGTATGTACCCGTGTTGCTCTCGGTCACCTTCTCGCGTCAAATCCGTTTGGTCCGTCGTCAATTCGCTCATTCCCACCTCGCGGTTCAACTGTACGTATTCATGGCGCCGCGCCTGGCCGCATGGGACCGCAGGTGGGCGTGGTGTTCTTCGGTCAGGTGCTCGCGGCGGCGACCGTTGCTACGCGTCGCACTCAGCGCATTGATCAAGAGCCCGCGCAGGTGACGGCGGATGTCTTCGCTTTGTCCGATCACCCGAAACGACGCGTCCGACCACACGTCCTCCAGTACCTGGGCCTCGGTCGACGATCGGATGCCGATTCCGGCGACCCCGATGCCGCGCCGCACGGCCTCTTGGATCGCCTGCCGGGCGTCCGCGCGCGCGTAGCGGTCCTCGTAGCCGTCGTCGTAGGGCAGTCCGTCACCGATCACCAATAGCACCATATTCTTTGCCAGCGCCTGCGACTCCAAAACATGGGTGGCGTGCCGGATCGCGGCCCCGATCCGGGTGAAGCCGGACGGTTGAACCGACTGCAGGCGACGCTTGGCGGCGGTGTCGAACCGCGCGTTGAAACCCTTGATCCTCAAGAAGCGCACCGCGTCCTTGCCGCGCGAATAGAACCCGTAGGTCCCGACCCGGTCGCCCAGCCTTTCCAAGGCCACCGTGACGTCGCCGGCCAGTCGTCGTTCCTCTTCGAAGACGACGTGACCGCCTGAGGCTTCCGCAGTTGAGCCGGAACAGTCCAGCAGGACGAGAACCGACAGGTCACGTTTGGTCAGGCGGCTGCTTTCATAGATGTACGGGTCGGGGTTGTCGCCGTGCCGGCGGTCGGTCTCGTAGTCCAAGAGGGCCGACAGATCCAGCGAGTCACCGTCGGCTTGTCGGCGGTGGCGTTCCGGCTCGATTCCGACCCGCGCCAGCGGCCGCTGCAACGACGGCCCCGCGATGGCCACGCGCTCGGACGCGGACTCGACGTCGGCGGGGTCGTACTCGTTGACCGCGCACCAGTCCGGACGGTAAGTCCCCTTGTGGCAGTCCCACTCCGGATACCGGATGCCCGCCGCCGGAGCCGGCGCCAGCGCCGCGGAAAGGATCTGGCCGAGCCGACGCTTCGTGGCGTTGGGCCCCACCGGCCCGAAGCGTTGCTTCGCGACGGGGATTTCGGCCGAGCCCTGGTTCTTGTCCAGACCGCTGCGGCCCATCCCGAGCAGCTTCTGGAGGGCGTCGCCAAGAGGGTTGGGTATCCCGGGGGCCGAGAGCAGGTTGATGATCTTGCTCTCGTCGGTTTCGTCCGCCGATTCGTCGTCCTCCTGGGAATCTTCTTCCAACTGGCCCAGGCGTTCCAGGTCCCGGTCGGTCGGGGAGGCACGAAGTTCTTCGGCGCGCACCCGGCGCAGCCGGGACGGCCTCAACACGCCGACCCATTCCGGTAACGACGGAATGCGCTCGTGGCCGAGCGCCCGATCGAATGACTCTTCGCTGCAGCTCGGGACCGGCTGCACCCCAGCGGTTTTCATGCGACGTGCCGTCGCAGCCGGCAACACATGGTCGAGTCGCTCGGCGATACGGCCCAGTTCCAGGGCGAGGTAACGCTGCGCGACACGCGGGCGATGCCGTGCAAGCCTCGTCATCAGGTCTTTGCGCAGCGCGCCGCCGCCCAGCAGCGCGGCCTGCGCCGCGATCGCGTCGCGCGCGTCCGCGGCATCCAGGCCCGCGGGGACGAATACCTTCCGCCCGTCGGTATGGGTGGGTTCGGTATGCGTCTCCTCAACGGCCAACGGACGTGAAGCTATTGCGGACGCGAGGACTGCGAACCTACCGATGGATGAAATGTCGCGCCTCGCACTACTTCCCGCGGTCGAAGGGCACCACGTTCGGCAGCGCGGTGTTCGGGGACACGACCAGGTTTCCGTTGGGGTCCAGGTGCGCCGATCCACCGCTGGGGTCGTGGTTATTGTTGCGGAACTGGGGAACAGCCGGCCCGGGGCACATTTGGTCGGTTCCCTCGCCGCAGAGACCGTTGGTGAAATACGAGCGCTTCTGGAAGTCCGCCGGCCATTCGGCCTGGCGCGTCGCGGTCCACGTGTTGAGCACGTTGTACAGGACGAAGAACAACATGTTGACGAAACCGATGATTGCCAGCGCTCGCAACACACTCTTGCGCAGATCCGACACCTTCAGCGATTCCAGACCGCGGTCGGCGAGCGTTTCGCCGCGGTCGTTCTTGAAGAAGCGCAAGATAGCGACGGCCGCGAACGCCGAACCGGCCGTGATCATCTCGGTCAGCGGGAACTTGTGGTACGTGTTCGGGAAGATGTTGAAGTGCCCGCCCGCGTACTCCCAGATGCCCAACGGCATGAACATGACGCCCTCTAGCACGACGTCGAAGCCCCACATCGCGACGACGCAGATGGCGGCGAGTTTGACCGCGCTCATCTGCGGCCAGCGGTTGCGCGCGGCGCGCATCACCCAGGATCCGGCGAACATCGCGACAACAAAGCAATACACATAGGCCCCGGGAACGATCAGGATCGGTTCGACGAGCATCGCACCGGGTGCGGCCTTGCCCGTGGCGAAGGGAATGCTGTTCGTCCAAGAACCGTAGTTCAGCGCCCACGCGTTGTAGGTGAACCAGGTGCCGCTGTAGGTGGACAGCGGATCCTGGAACCAGACCGTCGCGAACGCGATCGTCAGCGCCCCGTCCACGCTGAGCTTGCCCTCACGCCGCCAGGGCCGCACGACCAGGAAATAGAGGCAAGCCAGCACGGCCGGAATCGAGATGACCTCGAAAAAAATGACCGCGACCTTCATGAATGTCGGCACTGGCGTCGGACCCGCCGGCACGGTCTTGAACAACGGGCTCAGCACCCACGCGGTCAGCACAGCCACCATGAACACCAGGTAGGCGGCGCCGACGGCCGCCCACCACTTCACCGGCGTCGACGCTCGGGGCGTCGCATCGACTGGGCGCAGAACCGGCGAATGCCTCGCGTGGTCCAACCTTTCGACCATCTGGGTCATCGTCGACCCCCTTTCGACGAGCGACTAGCGGTTGTTGGTGAACCCGGCGTCCATCACGTAGGTGGTGCCGGTGATGTAGCGGCCCGCGTCGGAGACCAGGTGCATGATCGAATCCGTAACGTCTTGCGGCTCAAGCAATCCGTTGGGCACCGGCAACGGGTTCTGCAGGTTCTGGGCGATCGTCGGAAACTCCTGCACATAGCGCCCGAAGGCTTCGTTGGCGATCATCGGCGAGTTGACGCCCGTCGGGTGGACCGTGTTGACCCGAATGTTCTCCGGCGCCAGCACATTGGCCCAGGCCCGCATCAGGCCGACCACGCCGTGTTTGGAGGCGGTGTAACCCAGCACGCCCGGCGACCCGTCCCCAAGCCCGCCGACCAAGCCCGCGGTGGAGCTGGTGATCACGATCGACCCACCGCGCCCGCCGGCCCGCAGGTGCGGGATCGCGGGCATGACCGTGTTGAACACGCCGACGAGCATGATGTCGATCCCGGCCAGGAAGGCCTCGCGCTGCAGCCGCTGCTGGCCGGTGATGGCCATGACGCCGGCATTCGCCAAGACGATGTCCAACCGACCCAATTCGGCCACGCCGTCGTCGACGACCCGCTTGACGGCCTCGAAATCACGAACGTCGACAACCGACAGCAGCGCCTTGCGCCCGAACTTCTCGATCAGCTTGCCCGTCTCATCGAGATCGTCGCGGGTGGCAAGAGGGTATTCAACCGCGTCGTCGTTGGCGCAGATGTCGAAGCCGATGATGTCGGCGCCTTCCTCGGCGAGCCGCACCGCGTGCGAACGGCCCTGACCCCGCGCCACCCCGGAAATGAAGGCGACCTTGTTGTCGGCGAGTCCCATAACCCAGCTGTCCTTGTCTTCAGTCCCTCCCGAACGGACGTTCTGCCGACGGGTCACCTTTTTAAGGTTCAACGTCTCATAATTGCCGATCGGCGCATTTGTGTCAATGGTCACATCCACCCGGGGCGGCGGTCATCGCTGCATAAACGATCGTTTACATTTGCAAAGGAAACCCGAGGAATTGGAGCCGACCATGTCCCACGACGGTACCGCGCCCGAGACGGCGTGGTGGCACCCAGCCTCTGACGCGGAGCTCGACTGGCTGACCTGGGCCAACTCCCTGCCATACTGCCGGGACCTCGGCCTCGTGTGTGTCGAGTTGAATGCGGATTCGGCGACCTTCCGGATGGAACGTTCGACCCTGACGCCCAACCCGAACGGCGCCGTGAACGGCGGTACCGTGGCCGCCGCGGCCGACCAGATCATGGGCGCGCTTACCATGCGGCAGAGCGACAAGGGCCTGTTGCCCGCGACCGGCTCGCTACACATCCAGTTTCACCGGCCCGCCGGGGCCCCTCTCACGTTCCGCGCCACCGTGCTGGGCGGTGGCCGGCGGACCAAGTTCGTCGAAGTGGTCGTTGAGGACCGCAACGGCGATCGCTGCGCCACGAGCCAGGGCACGATGATCGCCGGCGGCTCGTCGGGACCGCCGTTGCCGAGCACTTAATGAGACGATAAGGTTCTAAATTGTTCCCCGACCCCGAACAGTGAGGTGCCCGATGTCGCAGCGCCCGAATGCCCAGATCGTCGCCGACTTCTATGCCGCGCTCGCCGGCGCCGACCCCGATGCGGTGGCGGCGGCCATCGACGCCCACTTCGCCGAAGACGTCGCGATCGAGTGGCCGCCCTCGCTGCCACACGGCGGGCGGGTCGAAGGAAGCCGTCGGCTGCGCGGGCTGTTCACGGGGATCGCTAAGGCGGGTAACCAGGCCGGCGCCACGAACCTGAAGCTGTTGCGGACGATCGGCGACGGCGATCACGTGGTCGCCTGGATCACCTTTGATTGGAAGAACCCCGGCTCCGACGACGTCGTTCCCAACTCCGCCCTAGAGGTGTGGTCGTTCGCCGACGGTCTGGTACACGAAATCCGCGCGTTCTATTGGGATGCCGCGGCGATCACTCAGCCGCAGCAGGCCTGACGCCACAAGAAGCCTCGAGGAGAACCCAAATGTCGCGCAGCGCAGTCATTATCGATGCCGTTCGCTCGCCGATGGCGAAGGGCAAGCCACCCAAGGACGGGCGCCCCGGCGGCGCCCTGAGTGGCGTGCATCCGGTGGAGCTGCTGGGCCAGGTAATCGCCCAGCTGATGGCCCGCAACGACGTTGACCCCGCTCGGGTCGACGATGTGATCGCCGGCTGCGTGAGTCAGGTCGGCGAGCAGTCCGGCCCGGTTGGGCGCTGGGCATGGCTGTCAGCGGGGCTGCCCGAGAGCGTGCCGTCCGTAGCGGTGCATCGTGCCTGCGGGTCCAGCCAGCAGGCCGCCGACTTCGCCGCACAGGCGGTTATTGCGGGTGCGTGCGACATCGTCGTGGCGGCCGGTGTCGAATCGATGAGCCGCATCCCGATGTTCACCGCGCGGATCGGCCAGGACCCCTACGGGCCGTCGGTGACCGAACGGTATGCGCCCGGGCTTGTGCCCCAGGGTGTCTCGGCCGAATTGGTGGCCGCCCGGTGGAAACTCGACCGCGAGTCCATCGACGAGTTCTCCGCCCGGTCACACACGAACGCCGCCCGTGCCGACTTCACCCCCGAGATCGTGCCGATCACCACGCCGGACGGCGCGGTTATGATCACCGATGAGACCGTCCGGCCGTCCACCACGGTCGAGGGACTGGGCTCGCTCAAGTCATCGTTCTACTCCCCCGAGATGGCGGCGCGGTTCCCCGAGATCGCCGACTGGCACATCACCGCGGGCAATTCGTCGCAACTCGCCGACGGCGCGGCGGCGGTGTTGATCATGGCGGACGATGTCGCCGACGAGCTGGGCCTGACCCCGCGGGCGCGCTTCCACGCGTTCGGCCTGGCCGCCGATGATCCGATCACGATGCTGACCGGTCCGATCCCGGCGACCGAGCGGGTCCTTCGGCGATCGCGACTTTCGCTGGCCGACATCGACCACTATGAGGTCAACGAGGCCTTCGCCCCGGTGCCGATGGCCTGGGCGCAGCATTTCGGGGCCGATCCGGCCAGGCTCAACCCTCGCGGCGGCGCCATCGCACTCGGCCATCCGCTGGGGGCCTCGGGCGCCCGGCTGCTCACCACGATGTTGTACGCACTGGAGGCAACCGGGGGTCGCTACGGGCTGCAGACCATGTGCGAGGCCGGCGGGATGGCCAACGCCACCATCATCGAACGGCTATGAAGCCCGCGAAAGGATAAGCAGCGCATGCAGATTGAGGGAATCACTGCGGTCGTTACCGGAGGTGCGTCCGGACTCGGGCGCGCGACGGTCGAACGCCTGGTCGGAGGGGGCGCCGCCAAGGTGGTCATCGCCGACCTGCCGTCCTCCGACGGCGAGACGGTGGCCAAGGAACTCGGCGACACCGTGCAGTTCGTCGCCGCCGACGTTCGCAGCCCCGAGGATGTCACCGCGGCGATCAACGCCGCCACCGAGTCTGGGCCGCTTCGGGCGGTGGTGCACTGCGCCGGGCGCGGCGGACCGGTCCGCGTGGTCAACAAGGACGGCTCACCCGGCTCGCTGGAGACCTATTCCGAGGTCATCGGTATCAACCTGATCGGCTCGTTCAACGTGCTGCGGCTGGCCGCCGCGCAGATGGCCACCAACGAGCCGCTGGACGGCGACCGCGGCGTGGTGATCCTGACCGCGTCGGTGGCCGCATTCGAGGGCCAGATCGGTCAGATCCCTTACGCGTCATCCAAAGCCGGCATCGTCGGCATGACCATCGTCGCCGCGCGGGATCTCGCGTCCAAGGCGATCCGCGTGTGCACCATCGCCCCCGGCACGTTCGACACACCGTTGCTGGCAAAGGTTTCCGACGAGGTGCGGGCGTCATTGGCGAAGACCGTGCCGCACCCGAGCCGGCTGGGCCTGCCAGACGAGTTCGCCCGGCTGGCACTGTCCATCATCGACAACGGCATGCTCAACGGCGAGACGATTCGGCTCGACGGCGCAATCAGGATGGCACCCAGGTGATTTCGAGCCGTCGGCGTATCTACGGCGACGACCACGACGCCTTCCGCGACAGCGTCAGGCGATTCATCGCGACGGAAGTCGCGCCGAACCTTGACGAATGGCGGCGCGCGGATGGCGTGCCGCGCGGCATCATCGTGGCCGCCGGCGGCGCCGGGTTCCTCGGCGCCGCGGTTCCCGAAGAGTATGGCGGCGGGGGCACCGACGATCTCGGCTTCCTCGCCGTCCTGATCGAGGAGACGATCGCGGCCGGGGCGACCGGCCTCGCGCTGATCTGGGCGCTGCAGGCCGGTGTCACAATCCCGTTCTTGCTAGAACACGGCACGGCGGCGCAAAAACAGCAGTGGCTACCCGGGCTCAGCGCCGGTGAGTTGATTGCCGTCCCCGCACCCGCCACCTTGTCGAACGTCGCCGCCGCGCGCATCGCCGATGCGCTGCTGGTGCCCGACAGCGACGGTTTTGCCCTGGTGCCGCTCGACCAATCGGGCGTCACCGTCACACCGATCGATCAGAACCTGGCCGGACGCGACGCCGGCCTGGCCGACGTATCACTCGGCGGGGTCGACGCGGATACCGCCGTGGCCTCCCCGGCCTTGCGTCGCGACCTCGATCTGTGGTTCGCCGTGCTGGCGCTGGCCAGCGCGCACAACGCGATGGGCTTGGCGGTCGACTACGTGCACGCCAGGAAGGTGTTCGGCCGTCCGCTGGCAGAGTTCGAAAACACCCGGTTCCGGCTGGCCGAGCTCTGGGCCGAGCTGGCCGGCCTGACCGCGTTCGTCGATTCCTGCGTGCACGCGCGCGGCAGCGGCGCGCTCGAGGTCGCCGACGCGGCGGCCGCCCGCCTCACCGCCGGCCGGGTCTGCGAGCAGGCCGTCGACCAGTCCCTGCAGCTGCATGGTGGATACGGCTACATGCGTGAATACCCCGTCTCGCATGCATTCGCCGACGCCCGCTTCCTTCAGGTGATGGCCTCGGCCTACTCCGACCCCCGCGAGACGCTGGTATCGGCCGGGGCTGTTTAGCCGCGTGAGGAGATCGAACTCGGGTCATCGCCGGTGGGCACGCGCCGCAGGCGACCGCATCACGAGGTGAGCGAGCTAAATCTAATTGACGTTAAATACTGCACAAGTAAGACGGGCGGGTGGTCTGCGCGGTTCCAGGCGTCGCCGAGCGACCGAGTTTGGCCACAGGATCATCGACATTGCCGATTCGTTCCGATAGGATTTTAACGACAGTTAGATTAATCCCAGGCGAGCGGCGCTCGCTCGCGTGCTCGAAGGGCTGGTCATGAAGGTCGCTTCCCCGCCGCGTGAAGCCGACGTCGTCGTCGTCGGATCCGGACACAACGGGCTGGTCGCAGCTGCCTATTTGGCCAAGGCCGGGCTCGACGTGCTCGTGGTCGAGGCTTCCCCGACCGCCGGTGGCATGACGTCGACGAATTCCTTTGCGCCCGAGGCACCGGAGTACAAGATCAACGAGGCGTCGATCCAGGCGTCGCTGTTCCGAACGACCACGATCGACCGCGACCTCGGGCTGTCGCGTCACTACGGGCTGCGCCAGACGGTCATCGACCCCGCCCACTTCCAGCTCGCCGCCGACGGCGCGTCCCTCGGCCTGTGGCGTGACCCGCGCAAGACCGCCGCCGAGCTGGAGTACTTCTCCAAGAAGGACGCCCGCGCGCTGCTCGAGCTCTACGAAGTGATCGACGCCGCGGTGGAAATCGGCCTGCCGATGATGCAGACCAATGTGGTGGAGCCCGAGATCAAGAACATCCTCAAGTCGGCGCGCGCGGTCGTCAAAAACCGTAAGCAAATGGCCGCTCTCGGCCGCTGGATGTCGAGTTCGCAGGCCGAAGCGGTCGAGGAAAGCTTCGAGCACGACATGATCCGCGCGCCGATGCTGGCCAGTCTGCCGTTCATGCCGTTCGATGCCGACATGTCGGGCTGGTCGCTGATCTACCTCGGCGTGCTGAGCAAGTATGGCGTGGCGATGTTCCACGGCGGCACCGGATCGCTGCCCAAGGCGTTGATCGGTGTCATCAAGGACAACCACGGCGACGTGATCACCAGTTCGCCGGTCGAGGAGCTGATCGTCACCAACAACCGCTGCACCGGTGTCCGGATCAAGGGTGGCGCCGAAATCCGGGCTCGCCGTGCGGTTTTGACGGCGTGCAGCCCGAAAACCACATTGACCAGGCTGCTGCCCCGCGGTGTGCTCGAGCCCAAGAAGCAGAACGCCGCCGACCACATTCCGACCCGCAAGCGCGGTATTGCCGACGCCAAGGTGAACGTCGCGCTGTCGGGGCGGGTGGACATGTCAAAGCATGAAAAGTGGCGCGGCGACGGCATCGACATGCGGCAAGCGTGCAACTGCTATCACACCTATGAGCAGGCGCTAGAGGCGGCGCGGGCGTGTGTGCGCGGCAAGGTGCCCGACGCGATTCCCGGTCTGGCCCAAGTGACCAACTCGTTCGATCCGTCGATGTCGCCCCCCGGCAAAGACCTGTGGTGGTTCTGGACCGGCCTGACCCCGTCCTTCCCCGAGGACGGCTGGGATGTGGCGCGCAAGAAGATCACCGACAGCGTCCTCAAAGACGCGGACATGTACTACAAGGGCGTCGAGGACCTGCAAGTCGCCGTCCGCCCGTTGGTACTGCCCGACATCGAGGAACGGTTCTGGGCCATCGACGGTTCGGTCTACCACGTCGACCCCACCATCAGCCGGTTCGGCCCGAACAAGCCGGTGGCCGGTTTTGCCGGCTACAAGACCCCGGTCGAGGGCCTCTACCTCACCGGGTCGGGCACCCACCCCGTCGCCGGCATCAGCGGCATGCCCGGACAGAACGCCGCCCGCACCATGCTCAAGCACTTCCACCTCGAGGACAAGGGTGGCCGGCTCGGCATGCTCAAGGAGCTGGTGACGCGCCGCAAGAAGGCCGATGCGGACCCGTACTCGAGCGGGCAGAACGACCCCTTCCCCGCCGATCTCTGATCGGGCCGATCGGTCCGGAAGTCCTTCGGTCGACCGAGTGATCGGCGCAAATCGAAACTGCGTCGGGTGTGGGGGATATGTACACAAAACGATC